>JAJCXO010000206.1 GCA_029263395.1 Acidobacteriota bacterium
CCCCCCGGCGATGGAGCCTGAGAACGGTCTAATTTCGACGCCGCGGAATTCACGACCGAACTCCCGTACCGGCACTCACTTCACTCCTCGGTACCACGGTCACCACCGCACGCTGATTGTTCTTCAAGTGTCGAGCGGCAAAAGCCTGAATATCTTCTGGGGTGAGGGAGCGATACCGCTCTACCTCCCTGATCATGCCGTTCGGATCATCGAAGTAGGTAGTGAACATCGATAACAAATCAGCCCGTCGATCAAGGGTCTGGAGTTGGCTGTAGTAGTCGGTGAGACGCTGATTGAGAGCCCGTTCGAAATGTGCTTCGGCCAACGGTTCCGCGGCTACCCTTTCGAAGTGCTCCGACAAAGCCGCTTCGAGCTCCTTGGGGTCAACTCCCGGTCGAGCGGTCGAAATCACGGCGAAGGTTGCTGTCACCTCAGTCGGAAACACGTAACAACCGACATCTTGCGCCAGCTGCCGGCGATAGACGAGGTCTTCGTATAGGACGCTCGACTTGCCCTCGGCCAAGGCCGCTGACAGTAAATCCGCCGCATACCAACCCTCTTCGCCATAGGCAGGAGCGTTGTAACCCATATAAATACGTGGCAACTGGACATCGTCACCTTGAACTTCCCGCCGCTCTTCCCGCAATCGGGCCACCGGCACCTCGAGGGTCGGAATCGGCTTGCCCGCGGGGATATCGCCAAAGAAGTGCTCAACTCTGGACAGCGCGTGGTCGTAGTCGATATCACCTGCCAGAGTCAGTACAGCGTTCGACGGCACATAAAATGTGCCAAAAAAATCCCGCACGTCGGTGAGCGTTGCCGCGGTGAGATCCTCGACATACCCAATCACCGGCCAACGGTAGGGATGGCCCTCCTCGTACAACAGCTCGTGAAGGCGTTCGAAGGCACGGCCGTAGGGCTGATTGTCCATCTTCTGCCGACGCTCGTTGATCACCACCTCACGTTGGTTGTCCATTTTCTCCTGGGTGATCGCCGGGAGGAAAAAGCCCATCCGATCAGACTCCAACCACAAGCCGAGATCGAGATGATGACTCGGCAACACCTCGAAGTAATTGGTACGGTCATACCAGGTAGAACCGTTGGCGACCCCGCCAGCTTGTTGGATATACCGAAAGTGGTCATTGGTGCCGACATTCTCGCTGCCCTGAAACAGCAGATGCTCGAAGAGATGGGCGAATCCAGTGCGCCCAGGGCCTTCATTCTTCGAGCCGACGTGGTACCAGAGATTGACCGCAACCAACGGCAAGCTCGGATCGCGATGCAACACGACCTTCAAGCCGTTGGCAAGGCTGGTTCTCTGGAGATCGAAGCTGCCGTGCGACGCCTCTCGGACGTGCGACGCAGTAAGACGCTCGGCGGCATCTCGCGGAGTAGGTAACGATGTCATCTGGCGCTAGGGCCCTGTCTCAAGATGGCTAAATGGCGAAGGTGGGATCTCTTGGGAGTGCCGAAGGGAGCTGGCCCGCCGAACGAACGGAGAGATCGGCGAGTGTAGGAGTCTACGCCGGGAGTGTCAAGCAGAGAGCGCTTGACTTACGCTCAATTGCCGCCTAAGATACGCTTGTCATGATCAACAGTACAGGCGGTCGACGCCAGCCCACCTACCTCACCGAACGACAGAAGACGATTCTGGAGTTCATCGCCGAGTACCAGCAACGCCATGGCATCTCGCCAACCCATCGCGAGATCCGTGATGAATTCGGTTACTCATCCTTCGGCACGGTGTATAAGCATCTGAAGCTGCTGCAAGAGAAGGGTTATCTACACCGCGATTGGAACCAGAAGCGTGGTCTCGAGCTGGTACGGGCGGTCCCTGGAGTCCAGGCTTCGACGGGCGCCGAGGTGCCATTTCTCGGCATGATCGCCGCCGGTCAACCGATCGAGGCATTGCCGGGGCGGGAGCAGCTAGCAGTACCACACCATCTTTTCGGAGGGCAGTCGGCTGACCATTATGTGCTGCGCGTTTCCGGCGAGTCGATGATCCAGGAAGGGATCTATGACGGTGACTTCGTCGTCGTCCTGAGACGCGAACGTGCCATGCCCGGTGAAATGGTTGTAGCGCTGGTCGGAGTCGAAGCGACCCTCAAGCGTTATTACCCAGAGGGTGAAATGATACGGTTGCAACCGGCCAATCCAGACATGGAGCCGATTCGCGTACCGGCGACGGAAGTCCAAGTCCAAGGCGTCGTTGTGGGTTTGATGCGGAAATACTAGGGCCTGAAGTAATTCAGCAGTATCTAGTTCTGAGCGAGCTCGGCGATGCGAGATGAGATGAACCCCCTCTATCTCCCTTCGCCCCTCTGCTAAACTCTCCAGCCTTGACGATGAACGACCTGGATTCGGGTCGTTCAAGCATGGTTCGGAGAAAAAGCGCGCATGGATCTCGATCAGTTACTGACCATCATGACGAAGCAGGGGGCGTCGGATCTCCATATCAAGCCGACCCGCCCCCCACTGCTACGCTTGAACGGCAAACTTTTGCCGCTCAAGACCGACCCTCTGAGGCTCGAAGAAATCGGCGAGATGGTCGACAAGATCCTCACGCCGCCGCAGAAGCGCAAGCTGGAAGAGCAGATGTCGGTCGACCTCGGTTATGGCGTGCCTGGTGTTGCCCGGTTCCGTGGCAACATCTTTATGCAGCGTGGCAATCTTGCAGCTTGTTTTCGTCGCATTCCGTTTCAGATTCAAGCGATCGAAGAACTCGACCTGCCGCCCGTGCTGCTCGACTTCTGCAAAATGCCGATGGGACTGGTCCTCGTAACGGGACCCACCGGCAGTGGTAAGTCGACGACGCTGGCAGCGATCATCAAATACATAGCGGCCACCCGACCGGTGCACGTCATCACCATCGAAGATCCGATGGAATTCCTGTTCTCCGACAACATGGCCTCGATCTCTCAACGCGAACTCGGCACCGATACAATCGGCTTCGGCGCCGCATTGACCAATGCGATGCGCCAGGATCCTGACGTCATCATGGTTGGAGAGATGCGCGACCCGGACACCATTGGTACGGTAATCACAGCGGCCGAGACCGGGCACCTGGTTTTCTCGACCCTGCACACCAATAGTGCCACCCAAACCATCGACCGGATTCTCGATTCCTTCCCGGTTGATCAGCAAGGGCAGGTCCGCGCTCAGCTCGCTCAAGTACTCAAGGCGGTGGTATCGATGAAACTCGTGGCTCGGCGAGATGGCAAGGGTCGTGTCGCGGCACTCGAGATCATGCGGAACTCGCCCAAGATCGCCAAGCTCATCGAGAAGGGGCAGACGTCCGAGCTACACGAAGAGCTCGAGTCATCGGTGGGTTATTACCGCATGCAAAGCATGAATCACTCGCTGTTGGCGCTTTTGGTGCACAACGAAATCAACTACAAAGAGGCGATGGAACAATCGCCGGATCCGGAAGATCTATCCCTCAAGCTACGGAAGATGTTCCCCAATCTGGAAACCCAAGGAGGCGAGATGTCGACTTCGGACTTTGCCGAGATCCAGGAACTGCAACAGTTCCGGAAGCTCTACGAGGAGCAGGAGATCAAGATCCAGGAGCGCCTGGCGGAAAAGGACGAACAAATGTCCCATCTGCAAGGGACGATCGATGATCGCGACCGCGAGCTCCGCGAGTTCCACGACCGCACCGATGAAATGAAGCAAGAGGTCGAGCGCATGCGAGGCGAATACTCCCGTCTCCGCGATGAAGCGCAGCAAAAGATCGAGAAACTCACCAATCGAATCCGTGAGCTCAATCAGCGCTTGGCCGGCGGCGGTGCGGACCCCAAGAAATCAGGAATCTTCCGTTAGTCTGCAATTGGCTAGCGTGCCTCCTCGCAGCGACTCCATGACTTTAAGCCGTGAAGATGTGCAGTGGATCGCCGCCTTGGCTTGGCTCGACTTGACGGCGGCAGAACGCTGGAATTGACCGCATGAGAATCCTCCAACCAACTGGACTCTCATCTCGACTGCTGGTTGTCCTGATGGGTTTGGCCCTGGCCTTCGGTCACAGCTTACCTTTGCGGGCAGCCACTTCACGAGCATCGGTTGGCAACGGTATCGTTGCTGCTTTGACTGATGATCAACAGATCTTTCTCGAAGCACCACCGCTACGAGGCGAAGGATTACACGCCTATGCCCGACGGCTGACCAACAGCGGCGACGCCTCAAACGTCACCCGTCTCGATGGCAAGCGGCCGCGGAGGCTGCTGGCTGGTATTCGATATCGCGTCCCCTACGAAGCTTTGAGTAGTCGATACCAGCTCGCCGCTGTTCAGGCACTCTTTCCTGAAGACCGGAAACTCACTGTCGGCTGGCAGCACACCGTGAAAAGACCCGTGAGCTTATGGCAGCTCGCCGAGTGGCTGACCGGAGACGGAGCAAACTTCGTTGCAATCCGCGAACACAACAACCTCAGCGACGAAGTGCTCTCCTCTGGAAAGATCTTGATCATTCCGAGAGACCTGCTCTTGTCGCCATTCCGCGCCGCGTTGCCCGAGGCTTCGACTGCACACAATCTAGGCTATATCGAAGATGAGGCCGGAAGTTTCGCGGTGTATCGGCTAAAAAGGGGTGAGGCCTTGTATTCGGCGGTCGTGGTGCAATTCACCGGCGGCACCTTCGCCGACGATGTCAACGCCCTGGCAGCCGAGTTGGCTGACCTCAACGGTATCCGCGATGTCACCAACATGCCGGTTGGTCAGCGGGTTCGGATCCCCTTCGATCTGTTGCTTCCCGAGTTCCTGCCCACCACCCATCCGCGACGAGTGGAATACGAAAAAGATCGCTCAGAGCGTGAAAAGTACTCCAACACGGTCCAAGCCAAGAGCCTCGAGGGCATTACCGTCTTATTGGATGCTGGCCATGGAGGACAAGACCCGGGGACGATCGTCAACGGTACCTGGGAGAGCGTTTACGTCTACGACATCACGCTACGGGTCAAGAAGCTGCTCCAAGATACGACGGCGGCCAAGGTCTTCACTACGACCCAGGACGGCTCGAACTTCGACATCCATGACGCCGACATCCTACCGCGTTCGCGCAGCCACTCGGTCCTGACCACACCACCTTACGCTATTGCAGACGCCAAAGTCGCCGCCAATCTTCGCTGGTACCTCGCCAATAGCCAGCATCGATCCGCGGTGGCACAATCCCGCAATGCCGCCAAGACGGTCTTCCTGTCGATACACGCCGACTCACTGCCGCGATCACATCGCGGCGCGATGATCTACATTCCTGCTGCCAGCCTGACCCGCGGCCGCTACGGCAAAACCGGCACGGTTTACTCATCACGGCGCGAAGTCAAACAAAAACCCACTGTCGAGTATAGCTGGCAGGAACGGACTCGATCGGAAGGTTTGTCACGTCAACTGGCTCAGAACCTTTTACAGAGCTTGCAAAAACACAATCTCGCGATACATCGAGAAAAGCCGATTCGTGACCGGATCATTCGCTGCCGAGGATGCCGACCCTGGGTGCCCGCAGTCGTTCGCTATAACGCCGTGCCGCCCAAGCTTTTGTTGGAGGTTTGCAACCTCAACAACCCCGAAGATCGACGCTTGATTCGGACACGCAGATTTCGTCAGCGAATGGCCGAAGCCATTGTCGACGGTATCCTCTCCTACTACGGACAAAGCAACAGCTCGACGCAGAAGGTTGCCCGCTAGGCACCTTACACAATCCAAGTAGGGTCGGAGCTTTCTGTACCCTCCGAACCCTACCGTCTCAATCAAGGGTAGAGTCTTGAGGATTGGGCAGAGTCTCAAATTTGGATAGAGTTGGAACCGAAACATGTTGCAAAGGGTCTAATTGATTCGAGCCACTTACTAGCCGGGGTGGCGACAACCAAAAACCACCGATCCGGAGGATCTTTTGGCGGCGATTATGGCGGCAACCTCAGCGGCAACATCATTGAGTTCAAATCCCGACCTCGACCTGGCCACGCGGCATCGTTACGGCGATCCAAAGGCTTTTGAGGAAGTCTACAGCCGCTACGCACAGATGATCTTCAATCTCGCCTATCGAATGTCGGGAAAACCCGAAGAGGCAGAGGACTTGACCCAGGAGATCTTCCTTCGCATCCACCGCCATTTGGCCCGATTCAACGGCCGTTCCGCCCTAAAGACATGGGTCTACCGAGTCACCCTGAATCACTGCCGTAGCAAGCTAGGGCGACGTCACTATCCAACCCAACCCCTCGCTGATGAGAATGACGGTGAAGGCGTCAATCTGGTTGACGAGAGTCGAGACCCCGAAGACCTCGCCCTCGCTCGGGACGCCAGCCGCCAGATCAGTTTGGCGTTGCGACAGGTCAAACCGGTTTTTCGCGAGGCAGTCGTCCTGCGTGATCTCCAAGGGTTGAGCTACGATGAAATCGCCGAGATCCTAGAAGTGCGGGTTGGTACGGTACGATCCCGTATCGCCCGCGGCCGTGACCGCCTCCGGGTCGTTCTGGAGAAATCCTCATGACCTCCCACGCATCGGCAGAAATGCTCTCCGCCTATCTCGACCAACAACTCGTGGCGCGAGAGGCTCGCGAACTCGAGGAACATCTCGAGACATGTTCGCAATGCCACGTTCGCCTCGAAGGCCTTCGTAAGGTTATCGACAACCTGCGCAGTATCCATGAGCTGTCTCCACCCTCGACGCTGCAACAGGCCGTGGTGCGGCGGATCGCCTTGACCGACGAACCGCCCGGATTGCTCGACCGCTTCGAGCAAGGGCTATCACTCCTCAATCGGCAGAATCCGATTCTTGCCATGTTCGGGGTGGTGATCGCCCTGGTGCTTTTCATCTACTTGTTTTCCTACAACCTGAAACTGCACGAGAATCAGAACAGCACCATTCCGGTAATTTTTCAAGATCCCCCGGCCGCCATCGCCGACATCGCTGCTGGCACCCGACTAGTGGTCGCTGACCGTTCATTGGTCTGGAGTGCCGAGGGTTATTGGCTCGAAGAGGGCATTGATGTGGGAGCGGTCAGCCACAGCCTCGAGATCGACTCTAGTGCTGGCAGTGAGCTGTTGGCTGCCCACCCCAAGCTTGCCGAAGTGGCGGCGCTCGGCAGAGCTGCGGTGATCAACATCGAAGGCGATGTTATCCGCCTAGAGTGATCGCCTGACAGGCCACGCTAGAAACCCACGGACCGGTCCTTTACGACCAGACCGGGTTAATCGATTTATCACTACACGGCCTCAGGTGTGGTAGAACTCGCTGACGCCAATCCAAGGCAGCGAAGAACACCTGAGAGGACCGGTCCAGATGCACAGCCCTATCCAGCCTCAGATTCCGACACACCACGTGACGGAAATCGAAATGCCGCGCGAGTTCGAGCAGCTCTACTCCCTGGCCTACAACCTATGGTGGGTGTGGACGCCCGAAGCCCGCGAGCTGTTTTCGGCAATCGACAGTGCCAAGTGGGGTCTGTATCGGAACCCCGTCCAGCTGCTGATCAACGTCGACCCCAAACGATGGTATCCGCTGCTCGAGAACGAAGCGTTCCTATCGAAGTACCACAAGGTCATGCGTGCCTTTGACGACTACATGCAGCCCGAAAACGGCACTTGGTTCCAGAACAACCATCCCGAGGCCGCCAGCGACACTATCGCCTACTTCTCGATGGAGTATGGGCTCCATCAATCGCTGGCGCTCTACTCGGGAGGCCTCGGCGTCCTGTCGGGCGATCACTGCAAGGCGGCGAGCGATCTTGGCCTGCCCCTGGTCGCCATCGGCCTACTCTACCGCCAGGGTTATTTCCAACAGACTATCGACGCTGATGGTCTCCAGCAGCACACCTATCCAGAATACGATTTCACCCGGCTGCCGTTACGTCCAATCGCTTCCGCAACTGGCCGCGAGGTCACCATCCCGGTACCGTTACCGGGCCGGGACGTCAAAGCCAAGCTGTGGCTAGCCCAGGTTGGGCGTGTCCCACTCATCCTGCTCGATACCGACATCCCCGAGAATGATCCCGCAGATCGGCCCATCGCCAACCAGCTTTATGTCAGCGGCCGTGAGATGCGGCTTCTACAAGAGATCATGCTCGGTATCGGCGGCGTCAAGGCGCTGCGAGCTGTCGGCATTGAACCATCGGTGTGGCACCTCAACGAGGGCCACAGCGTTTTTCTGCAACTCGAGCGGCTACGGGAGTATCAAGCCAACGGCCTCGATCTCGGCCAGGCAAGACAGCGGATTCGTTCCAATGCCGTCTTCACGACCCACACTCCGGTCCCGGCGGGCAACGAGCAATTTGATTTCGGGCTAATCGACAAATACTTCCGTTCATGGTGTGACACCACCGGAACTCCCCTCGACGAGCTCCTGGACCTCGGCCGGGCGCATCACGGCGACGACTCCTTCAACCTCACCGCCCTGGCAATCCGTACCACTCGCTGGGCGAACGGCGTCAGCAAACTCAACGCTGAGGTTGCAGGCCGGATGTGGCGTCATCTCTTCCCCGAAGGCAGCGCTGAACCGCCGATTCATGCCATCACCAACGGCGTCCACGCCCGAACTTGGCTCGGCCAGGAAACGCAAACGCTACTGAGATCGCGACTCGACCCCCACTGGGAGGCCATGCTCCTATCCGACGACGGCTGGGATCGCATAACCCAAATTCCGGATCACGAGTTATGGGCCAGTCACCAGGCCCAGAAGGACCGCCTCGGCCGATTCACATCTTCGCGACTGCAAGAACAATACGCTCGCCATGGTGCGTCTCCTGACGAGCTACGTGCAGTTCCCGCACTGTTCGACCCTCGCGCTCTGACTATTGGTTTCGCCCGCCGATTCGCGACTTACAAGCGGGCCAAGCTAGTTTTCTCCGACGAACATCGATTAAGGGCTCTCCTGACTGACGAAGAACGGCCGGTGCAGATGATTTTCGCCGGTAAAGCTCATCCCGCTGATCGCCCGGGGCAGGAACTCATTCAGCATATTTTCGAACTCAGTCGAAACGCAGGATTCTCCGGCAAGGTCTTCTTCTTGGAGAATTACGACATGCGCATGGGCCGCATGCTGGTGCAAGGTGTCGACGTCTGGCTCAACACACCACGACGGCCCCTCGAAGCCAGCGGCACCAGCGGCCAGAAGGTTGCGATGAACGGTGGCCTGAATTTTTCGATCGCTGATGGCTGGTGGCCCGAAGGCTGGAATGGCGACAACGGCTGGGTGATCGGTTCTTCTCAGGCCGAACTCGATGACGACCACCAAGATGCGGCTGACGCAGGATCGCTCTACGAAATCCTAGAAACTCTGATCGTGCCAACCTACTACGAGCGCGATGACACCGGACTACCCCGGCGTTGGATCCGAATGATGAAAGCTTCGATCGCATCGCTGACCTCTAGCTTCTCTGCTAGCCGTATGGTCAGGGACTACGCCGAGAACGCCTATCTGCCCGCGGCGGGGAAACATTGATCGCCGTGACCAATTGAGTCATCAACGCGGCGATAGCGACGTCGGGCTCGGAACTTTCACCCTTGATCCGCAGTTCGGTTTCGAGCACCAACCACGGTAGACGAGCCAGCAGGTCTCGATCCATCTGTGACGCGGTCATATAAGCGCGGTGAAGGCGAAACGGGTGGAGTCCTGCGAGAGGATTCTTGCCGATCTCTAGATCACCTTGTAATTGTGCTGCCCATCGAGTCTTGAATTGGTTGTAGTTGCTGACCCCGGCCGGTATCCGACGCAACCGGGCAACACCCGCCACCGCCGTCAAATGGCGACAGAACCCTGCAAGCAAACCGAAAAACGACAGTCGTGCCGAGATCAGATCACCTGATGACGTCAGGTAGCGCTGGTATCGCTCCAAGGCCTCCCGGGCGCTGCCCTTGCCGATTGCATCAAGAATCTGCCACACATCCTGCTCGCCACGATCCTCAATTGATGAGACCACCATCTGACGGGTGATTTGCCCACTTCCTGCTTGAGCAGCCAGTTTGCGAAACTCGCCTGCAAAACGTGCTGTCGACTCGGAGTCGACACCGCGACTCTGCCAACCACTCTCTTGGCGCAGGGTGCGGCGAGCGAGTTCGCTCACGGCTGAGCTCGCAATGGACACCGAGGTTTCTGCCGTCAGCTGATCCGTAAGAGCTTTCAAGCCTTGCCAATCACCACCTCGACCGGCCGAAACCTGTCCGACATCGAGGAAAGCACCGCGTTGGTTCAGAGCTACGACGACCGGATGATCCTTGGCGACTGCGTGTTCCGCCAAAACCAGAACGTGGCCTTCCGGCAATCCGTTGGCGACGATATCGCCGAGCTCCGCCAAGTCTCCCTCGGCATAACCTTCGAGACCAGCTTGTCGCGCCGCTTCCAGCAGCCCCGCCAAACCATCGCGCAAATTCGTTGCCTGCTTCGCTGTTCGGCCACGTCCGGAGCGCTTCTTGCGGAAGGCGGCACCACCTTCCACCGCCCACTTCGGCAACGAGCTGATCACGTCAGCCGGCTCCCCAGCCGTCGCATCCAGCCCGAAAACCCTTAACGCCTGGAGCAAACGGGACGCACCTTCGAGCCCGGCGGTATCGAGCTCGCCAGACACTGGCAGGGCATTCTCTGCTTGATCGATCAACCCAGCCGCGGAGCTTCTGTCGGCGAAAATCGCGGTGTCGACCACCAACATGATCTTGGCTGAAGCGAACAGCGAAAATGTCTTCAGATTTTGAAAGACATCCCCGAGGCTGCCTGGGCGCCGCCTACTTTCGACATCACAGCCGGCTGCTTTGGCCAGACCATCGGCTAGCTTCTGGGCCTGTGGCGTGGCGACTACCAGATCACCGCTCACCAAATAGACCGGACTACCGTCCCCCTCGGCGGCGGCTTGCAACAATCTGTCGACGCTTGGCTTGGCCATCGACCTATCCCACCAGACTTTAAGGCTCGTGTCGACAGGTGATTGTAACTATCCGTTCTGAAAATCTGATGACGAGTGCCGAATCAGCCCTTGTCAGCTACCATCCGGCGAAGAAGCCTCCGGCGAAGTAGCCTCCGACCTACCTTGCTCCCGGGCACCGTCTTCTGGAACACCGTCTTCCCGAAGACTGTAGCCGCCCCAGACTGGCGCCGTAACCACACCGATCTCTTCGGCCTTCAGTTGCTCTTCCTGAAATGCCAATTCGACAGAATTCCATGAACCACAGGCCTCACAACGATCCTGCCATTCCGCAGACTCAGCGCCGCAGGCTTGGCAAACGTAGCTCGCAACCGAGACACCGAGTCGTTTAAGACAGGTCAGGTAGCGCGCTACCGCTCCAAGTTGATCGTTACGGCGCTGCCGGATGCGACCGAGCAAGAAATGATAGGTCGGTGACACGTCGAGACGCTCGCCGATCGCCTCGAGAACCTTCAATGCTTCATCGTGCATCTCGAGTCGATAGTAGAGCCGCCCGAGGAAAAAACGGACCAACAAGTCGTCCTCGGCCTGGCCTAAGAGGGAACGTAGCGTCTCGATTGCACGTGCGGGTTGCTCAGCCTCGATGTAATGGTCTTCCATCCGCTGCAAATACACCGGACTGCCGGTCCGTTTGAAGCCGCGGCGCCACTCATCCAGAGCTGCGTCTTCATTGTCTTGTAAGAGCTCAGCCTCCCCCAGCATGATCCCTGCGGGAATAAAGCGGGGCTCTTGATCCAGCAGGCCCTGAAAAACTGCCGCGGCTTCATCCGGGCGATCTTTTTCCAGCAACTCGACACCACTCTGATAGGTCAGTCCTTGCGAAATCGTTCGCTCGCGCTCTACAGCAGAGGTGTCACCAGCATCCCCGAGCAAAGTACTGACCTTGTCGTGCCAACGTACAGCCTCGTCCCACTTTCCGGAGGCCATACATTGGTCGCGGCGCAGACGCATAACGTCCAAGCCATGGGTCGGGAAGTCTCGCAGAATCCGGTTGCGGATCTCGTCAGCAACCTGGACATCACCCGTCGCATCATAGTCTTCCGCCAATTGGTAAAGCAGCGCCACACTTCGAGGGTAGAGTACCGAGGCCCGACGATGAATTTCGAGCGCTTCTTCCGTCTTACCTTGGTGCCGCTGCACCTGACCCGCTCGTAACATCGTGGCAAAATGCTCGGGCCGTTCGGTGAGCAGGCTACTGAGCGCTGCGGATGCTTTCCCGAATTGCCCGTCCACGTGGAAATCGACCGCACGGCGGAAACGATGATCAAAACTGTCGGCCTCGCGGCTTCGCCGACGCTGGCGACGCTGCGACAGATCTTGCTTCAGCGAAGAGACCAGGAGGGCGGTCACTGGCGGCAACAGGCCGGCCAAGAAAACTGCCAGCAATACAGCGTAAAGCGGCATGCTGAGCTGCGATCCCAATTGGAATGGCAGCACCAGCAAATCAATGTTGAGCGGAGTCAGAAAAGACACATAGACGACGATCAGAACGCCAAGCAAAATGCCAACATACGTTCGGATCTGCATACTGCGTGTCAGGCCCTAATGCCAGGGCGCCTGCTGTGGCTCGCCTCAACCATTCAAGATTCCTTTTTCCTCCAACTCTTGGCAGGCTATACAGTACCGCGCCCAGGGCAGGGCTTTCAAGCGTGGTAGGCCAATCGGCTCGCTGCAATTTTCACAGCGACCGTAGCTACCCTTGTCGATTCGCTGGTAGGCATCTTCGATGTAGATCAGCATCTGCCGCTCGTTATCGGACAAAGAAAACATCAATTCGCGGTGAAAAGAGTTGTTGGCGCGATCGGCAAAATCGTCAGAATTGTCGTCGGTCGACTGTTTGCCGGCCTCGACGTCATGCTCATAGAGATCGAGCATCTCCCGTCGCTTGGCGTCGAGACATTCGCGTAAGCTCGCGATAGCAGTCGTACTGTGGAGCTCCTCTACCTTGCTGGTCATCGGCACGTTTCTGCTCCCTAAGCTGGCGTATTGGAAGTCTAGCCTTCACGCTCCTGCGACACCTTCATACGGGATGATGCATGCCTAGTGCAGGAACCCGGTTGACCCGTCCGAGACGCATCTCGGCCAGGGCTACAAGAGGAGGAGACATGAACTCCGTTTCGCTTCTTCGATCGACTTCAGAGCTCTACACTCCCCCAGCCGAAATCCGGATCGCTCCGGTTAACGTTCAGAACGCCGAGCGGTGGTACTTTATTCCTCGATCGATGCAGATAGCTCGATATATCTGCTCATAGAGCACCAACCGAGCCAACTCGTGCCCAAAGATCATCGGCCCGAAAGACAAGCGCCGCCGAGCTTGCCGCACGACCTCCTCGTCTAATCCGAGATCCGATCCGATCAGAAATACAATCGGGTGAGGCCACTCGTCAGCCAGCCGGCGAAGCTCGCTGGCAAATTGTTCGGAGCTCGATGCCTTGCCTCTCGGATCGAGAACGATTGTCCAACTGGGGTCGGGTAGTCCAGCCAGCATAGCCTCACCTTCAGCCTTACGACGAGCTGGGTCCCCACCCTTCGACCTGACTTTGATCCACTGATCTCGAATCGATGCATAACGCCGGATCCGCGACCGGTAATCCTCGCACAAGGTCTCCCAAGGCTTGCGCTGATGCCGCCCCGCCCACACGATCCGCAGCTCGCGAGCCACTCCTTCAGCTCTTGGCGAAGCGCCGCATCTAACCGACCTGAGCGTCTTCGTCGTCGGACTCGGTGAGAAACTCTTCCCATTCGGCACCGAAAGCCAGTGAGCGCATATCGCGCATCCGGTCGAGGAAGACAACACCGTTCAGATGATCGTACTCGTGCTGGACGATTCGCGCTGCGTATCCCTCAGCTCGATAGTCGAGTATTTTGCCATGGCGATCGAGAGCGTGGACTCGAACGCCAAAGTGGCGCGGTACCAGACCTCTAAGATCCGGAATCGACAAGCAACCTTCCCAGTCGTAGACAAGCTCGCCCGCAATCGGCTCGAGAGCCGGATTGATCAAAGCCACAAGCTCAGGATCGTCGGCCTCTTCACCCTCGGCCGCAGGCTCGGCATCCGGATCAACCACGGCATAGACAAAAAGCTGCAGCGAGAGACCGATCTGTGGCGCCGCCAAGCCAACACCACCCGCCGCCAACATGGTCTCGAACATATCGTCGACCAGGGCCTGCATTTCAGGATCGGACAGACGCTCGGCAACCACCGGCTGCGCCGGGGTACGGAGTGCTGGGTGACCAAGGCGAACAATCGAGCGAACCGGCATTCGAACCTCCTCCTCCGCATTCTAACCTGTGCTTCACGTCGGCCTGCCACTCGAATGTCGAACAATCACTATGACCGTCACCGATGGATCACCGAGTTGGCCATGGTATCCTGTCGACATGGCACCTTCTCGCGACCAGGAGCTCCGACAGAAACGACGCAAGCGCTTAGTCCGCGGCTTGCTGATGGGTGGTGCGGCGATTGGCGTTCCGGCGTTGTTCAACGCCTTGGTCTCCAAGCGGGCAAAACAATTGACCGCTCCAGCTTGGGGCGAGGGCGAGACATTCCGTTGGAAACAAGGGGACGTGTGCTTTCAGCGGCTAGGAACGGGCCGACCGCTGTTGCTACTGCACTCCCTCGGTCCTGGACACAGTTCTACGGAATGGCGTCGAGCCGGCGAGTTGCTGGCCGAACATTACGAGGTCTTTGCACCGGATTTATTGGGTTGGGGACAATCGGACAAACCCACCTTGACATATGACAGTGAGCTCTACATCGACCTGATCGGCGACTTCACCAAACGGGTTGTCGGCGACCGGCCGATCGCGGTTGCAGCCGGCCTGCCCGCTGCCTATGTGACTCAACTGGCGATCGATCAGCCGGAGCTATTCCGTGCCCTGGCGCTGGTCGTGCCGGTGGGGATCGAGCTGCAAAGTGATGAACCCGATTTCAAAGACGCCATCGTCCACTGGCTTCTCCGCCTACCGGTCCTGGGCACTTCTGCGCTCAACGTCTACACCAGCCGAACCGCGATCATCAACTACTTGCGACGAGAGGTTTATGCGGTACCAGCGCGGGTTGACGACACTTTAGTAGATCGCCACTACCGCAACAGTCACCAGCCAGGAGCACACGGAGCGCTGGCCGCTTATCTCAGTGGCTACCTCAATCACAGTGTGCGCGAGATCCTGGATAGCGTCGACATTCCGGTGTGGTTGGGCTGGGGACGGCAGGCAGCAGCGCCGGAGGTGGAGTCGGCCGACCTCTGGCTTCGACAACTCGACGGCGCCGAGCTCGAAATCTTAGAGCACTGCGGAATCTTGCCGCACACCGAAGCGCCTGACGAGTTCGTCAAACGCCTCCGGCATTTTCTCAGCTCCCTCGACAACTGAGCAGGTCTCTCTACCCACCAGGTTGTCACCCAACTGGTCTTCGCCTGACAGGTCTTCGCCTGACAGGTCTTCGCCTGGTTTGTTGACCCTCGCTGGATCGTCGATCCGGTAAGCAGTTGCCCGATTGATCGCGGTCGCAACTTTTCCCGCCTCGCTTCGAACCTCGGAAGCGAGTTGCAGAGACAACAAGAACTCACCTTTCTCGAGGGCTAGCTCAGCCTCCGTCAACGACTCGAGTAATGCGTCGAGATCGGATCGCATCTTCAGGATTTCGATCCAAGTATCCTTTCCCCGCGGTGAACGCCAATAGGCTTCGGAGGCACGGTCGAGCGCCTCGTGGGCACCGGTGACGGCCTGGCTTGCATCGCTCCGAGCCCGCACTACCGCCGCCGCTGCTTCAGCCCGCACCATGCTGGCCGCCGTTTCTGCCTTCATCAAAAGCTGTCGCGCTCGCCGGTGGGTGCCCAAAAACCAGGGCCTGCCACGCTGCGCCTCCTGCTCAGCTCGGGTCCTAGCCAACAACTCCTCCGCACGTGCGAACGCATCCGGTACATATTGTTCGGCGTGATAGGACCGCGCCTCGTCCAACAACCGGGCAATTGCCAACACGCGTTCTTCGGAAGTCCGGGCACAGGCCAGACTCAAGCACGACAACCCCAGGGCCCCAAGCCAAGCGGTAGGAGCACTCAGTCCTTTGGGCAGTCCCGACCTCGTAGATCCATTCGGCATCATCCGTCTCCCATTCAACATCGCAGCTAGATCAAGCTCCCAAGTCTGCGGAGTCCCATCAACGTAAACGTCTTGATTAGGGATATAGCCATTCATCACAATGTGATTATAGCATGCAGCTGTCCGAGCGCAACCTCCTTGCTACCTTCTCCTCGAACCATCAACTAGCGTCGGCGGGCTTAGGTGTCAGAGCCGATAAGATGTCGCGAGGTTTGAACTCATCGAAGCAACGTCGACAACGTGCCTCATAGGATTCAGTGTCGCCAACTTGCACTTGCTCGCCGCCACCAGCGGTCCGTTGGCTGTAGTGGGCTGGCGCCCCACAACGCACGCAAATCGCATGGACCTTGTCGACGTACTCAGCGGTCGCAAGGATTGCTGGCATCGGACCAAAAGGCTGCCGCCGGAAGTCTTGATCGAGCCCGGCCACGATGACCCGAACGCCGTGGTCGGCTAAATCGTTGAGTAGATCGGCGAGCCCTTTGTCGAAGAACTGAGCCTCGTCGATGCCAACCACCTGCACACCCCAATGCAGCTTCTTTCTGAGCTCTCGGCTATCCACGACAGCTTCGGCATCGAGTTCCCGATTGTCCCTGGTCACCACCCGTTCGCCTTCATGGCGAGTGTCCACGCCAGGGGTGAAAACCTGCACTCGCTGGCGAGCAATAACGGCACGTCGCATCCGCCGCACCAGTTCTTCGCTCTTGCCGGAGAACATGCCGCCAGCAATAACCTCGATATGACCGTTTGATCGCTCGTCCATGGGATTCTCCTGCCTGACAACTCGCCACGACGCCGATTGCCACACCGGCGCGGCGCGACATCGTATCGCACTCACCGAGCTTTGCCCACGGGCTCGGCACCCGAGGGGTCAATCAATAGACGGCGGGTCAGACACTACCGGCAAAAAAGGTGTGCAACTTGCTCAGATCCAATTCGGCAATCGAATCAACAACCCGATCGGCAGCCTCCAACTCGGTTGCCGGATAAGTCTGCGCTACGCCCAAGGTGCTCATGCCACAAGCGGCTGCCGCCGCCAATCCTGCAGGCGAGTCTTCGATCGCGACCACCTCGTGGGGGTGAATGAGGCGCGTCGGCAAAGGCGGCAGCGCATTCAGATTCTCGAGCCCGCGGCGGTACCCCTCTGGATCGGGCTTACCGACCTCCACATCCTCGGCGGTGACTAGCGTCTTGAAACGATTGCGTAGACCGAGTTGCTCGAGAGCACCTTCCACCTCATCACGCAGCGCTCCGCTCACCACACCGAGAGTCATACCGCCATCTGACGTTGCGGTGATCAACTCCGCCGCCCCAGGGAAGGTCGGGAAGCCCTGCTGCCGAATCCGAGCGTGGTAATACGCCGACTTGCGGGCGATCAATCGCGAGACTCGATCTGGGCTGACCGGACTCCCAGCGGCCTCTAAAACTGCCTGAAAACAACCGCGATCGTCGAACCCTAAATAGTCGGCGTAGTAGCTCTCCGAACTCAGCTCGATCTCTTCCTCAGCCAGTACTTTCTGGAAGAGCTCGAGATGGATCGGTTCATCGTCCACCAAGACACCGTTGAAGTCGAACAGAATGGCCCGCAACATCGTCCGATGATATCGAAACCAGCGCTTCGGAACCGCATCTAAGAGAGTGCTTTCATTGACATTGGCCAAGACATCCCGGTATCTTCCATTAGCGCACATGCCTCGTCCGTGGAAATGACAGCATCTGAAAGGAGCGAGGATCCATGGCAACCACCGAATCAGTAGCCAACACATCCGAAAACACACCCGAAGTTTTGACGGGTTCCACTGAGGTTCCGGTCACGGTCACCAAGAAGGCGGCCGATATGGTCAGAATCACCAAAGAACAGGAAGGTATCGACCCGTCCTACGGGCTGCGCATCGCCGTACGCGGCGGCGGCTGTAGCGGGTTCGAGTACGCCCTCGACTTTGAAGAAGACGTGAGAGACAACGATCTGGTCTACGAGCAGGCGGGCCTCAAGGTTATCGTCGACCCGGTCAGCGCCCGCTACTTGGCGGGTACCGAAATCGACTACTCGCTCGGGATGAGCGGTGCTGGGTTCAAGTTCAACAACCCCAACGCTATCGGCACCTGCGGCTGCGGCTCGTCGTTCACTGTCTAGACAGCACTCGACTAAAACGGGCCAGCCTAAACAAGGCTCCCACCAACGCATCATCGATAGGTCGAAGAGGGTTTCCCTTTTTGGCCTATTGTGATTCTTGGCCGGCGGGCGTGCTGGGTTGAGACCGGCCCCGGAATCTAGGCGTCGAAGGGTAACTCTACGATCCGGGCGCTACCACCACCTTCGACCTCGATATCGGCACCCACCGCTGCCCTTTGGTGAAGGATAGACAGGCCAATACACTGGCCGTTCGAGGTTTCGACGACGCTCGTCACCACGCCGGATTGACGGCCTTCGCTCAGCAGCGGCTTCCCGACCAGATCGGTTGCTGCCATCGACGCTTCATCATCGAATACGAGCCCTCTTAAATGACGGTTGACGCCACCACGGTAGTGGATCCGCGCCACAACCTCCTGCCCGAGGTAACAGCCTTTGGTATAGCTCACTCCCTGGTCTTCGAGGCCAGTCTCCTGCGGAAAGTTCTCTGGGCCAAAATCGACGCCGAACAACGGGCGACCGGCTTCGACCCGCAACCGTTCGTATGCTCGATAGCCAGCCGGTGTCGCACCAGCTTGTATCAACGCGTCGAACACCGCGGGGGCGTCCGCCGAGTCTGTCCACAGGGTCCACGCTTCGGACCGTGCTCCAGGTCCATGCAATGGCTGGCGCACCAAGCGGACACCGCAGCCACTGAAGGTGGTTTCGAGGTGCTCGTAATCGCCTGACGGCAACCCGTCGAGACCCAACACCGACTTGGTCTCGGGCCCGATCAAGGTCAAGGGCACACGATCTTCGAGGGGCTGGATCTCCACCCGGTCGACGATCACATACTTTCTCAAGTGGGCCGAGATCTCAGCACCGAGGCCCGAAGGTAGCTCGATCCACAGACGATCCTCGAGCGCCAGGACCGTCAGATCTGCCATCACCCGCCCCTTGACCGTCGTCACGAATCCGTAGACACCTTGCCCAGACTCGAGGCTTTTGACATCGCACGTCACCAGGCCGTTGAGAAACCGTCCTCGATCCTCGCCGGTCATCTCAATCCGCGATATCCACGACCGATCGACCACTGCGCAGCCTTCACGCATCGCGCTAGCCTCCGCATCGACATCACCATACTCAGCCGGCACGTCGACACCTAGATAGGGAGCGAGGCGAGCTCCGAGATCCACGTGTACATCAGCCAACGGAGTGACGGTTTGGTCGGAAGGTCCATCCACAACATCCATATCGGGTGACTCTTGATTGGTGCTCATCACGTCATCCTAACAAGCTAGGAACGATAAGATTGGATGATGGAAGGTCAACACTCATTTGTTCTCGACAGTAACCCAAACGCTGGCGGCCCGAACGCTGGCGGCAGCACACGCAAAATCTACGGCATCGCTCAGTGGTCGACATCCAAGGCGCCCTCGATGTCTGGCTCGGGCCGACCCACAGCCGTGATCTGTCACGGCTTCAAAGGCTTCATGGAATGGGGCTTCTTCCCACCGCTCGCCGAGCTGTTGGCGGAACGTGGCTTCACCGTCATCCGGTTCAATTATTCGGGCAGCGGCATGATGCCCGGCGACGAGCTCGTCACTGACCCGGACGCTTTTCGTTCCAACACCTTCAGCCAAGAGCTTGAGGAGACACTGCAGGTACTGCGCGCCGCGGGCCATGAGATAGCACCCGGGCAAGTCGATCGCGAGCGTATCGCCCTCATCGGGCATAGCCGAGGCGGCGGCGCTTCACTGCTGGCAGCGGCCCATCCCGAATGGCGAGATCAACTGCGGGCACTGGTCACCTGGGCCGGCGTCGGCACCTTTGAGCGTTTCGACGAAACCGCAAAAGACCCTTGGCGACACAATGGAGCGATACCGATCAGCAATGCTCGCACCGGCCAAGAACTCGAGCTCGGTATCGAACTCTTGACAGACCTCGAACAGAACAGCGCTGCGTTGGACCTAAAGCCTGCCGCAGCCGAGCGTCAGGCGCCCTGGCTGATCGTGCACGGCTCCGGTGACGCGACTGTGCCAGTGACCGAGGCTCAACAGCTGGATCGTGCCGCCAGGGCACCTCGAGAGCTACTGGTTGTCGAGGGTGCAGACCACACGTTCGGAGCTCGACACCCGTTTGCCGGGCCAACACCAGATCTCATCGCGGCGATGAATGCCACCCAGAGCTGGTTGCGGCGACATCTCGAGTAGCACCGCCGAGGGGCGGCGCTGTCACAAACCAGCGCGCCGAGAGAATCGCCCAAGGGTCGATTCTCTCGCGGCTGTGTTGGAGAGACCTACTTGAGGATGAAGGTCACCTTCATGTTGACCCGCCACTCGACGATCTTGCCACCCTCGACCACAACACTCTCTTCTTGCACCCAAGCGCCAGTGATGCCCTTGAGCGTCTTACTCGCACGGGCAATACCCTTCTCCATTGCGTCGTGGAAGCTCTTCTTCGAACCGGCAGTGATCTCAGTAACTTTGGCTACAGCCATGATTGGCTCCTTTCAAAAATTTATGACTTGGCGACAACGGAGGTTGCCACCCCAAAAAACTGACGAATCGCGCAAAAGCAGCCGCCCCGGCACTCGAGCCCGCAGCTCTGACAGCGATTGATGCGATCCGCAATTCTCTCAGACGCTAACAGAGAAGCAAGTCGGGTGCCAACGCAATCTCGGCACCGCCAGGCCGTTTCTCGCCTGACAGGCGTCATTCAATCCTGGGATTTCTACCCACACTGGTAGGAATTCCCTGACAACCGAGAAGAGGCCAACCTTCAGCTAACGAAGTCTTCGATCTCGCTTGCAGCCTGTGCCAGATCAGGAAACACCCATTCGGCTCCGGCCGCGTGCAAACGCTCCGCATCCGTAAACCCGGTGGTGACCGCCATCGACCGTACCCCTGCCGCCAAGGCACAGTCGACGTCGAGTTCGGTGTCACCCACGATCAGGGTCCGTTGAGGCTCGAACTCGCGACCACACAGCTTGGCGGCTCGCGCTTGCGCCACAGGTACCAAATCGCGACGGTTGATCCCGTCGTCGCCGAAAGCTCCAACAGCGAAGTAACGGTTGAGGCTGAAGCGTCCAAGCTTGATCTTGGCGCCGCCCTGCCAGTTGCCAGTCAGCAACCCAACCAACACATCGTCGCGTGCGGACAGTCGCCCCAGAAGATCCTTGACACCGGGCAGCAGACGCATCTGCTCACGCCGCAACCCACGCTCGAGATTGCCCAAGTAGATGCTTCGCATCGCCGCCAGCTTGGGTACGATCTCGGATTCCTCCCGCCCGGTAGCACCAACCAAATCGATCACAATCCGTGGATCGGTCTTACCCGAGAAACTGTAACCATCCAGCTTTCGATAGTTACCGAAAACTTGCGCCATCGCATCGACGAAAAGTGGCCCAACCTGAGGGCCACAGCGCAACAGCGTTCCGTCGATATCGAAAAGAATGAGGTGATTCAACGCCAGCTCGGAGGTTTCTTGGTGTCGAGAAACGTGGCGATGCCGTGTTTACAGTCGGCGGTAGCGCGAGACGCGGCGTTGACTTCAGCAGCAAGGGCCATCGCGTCCTCCAATGGGCGCCCCATGGACTCGAGCAACAAGGCTTTGGTTCGAGCGATCGATTCCGAGCTCGAGCGCTTCAGGATCCCCGTGACTAGTTCAGTGGATGCTTCGACCAACATCTCCTCCGCCACTACTCGGTTGACCAAACCGATCTCGAGAGCCCGTTCGGCGTCCATGAACTGCGGATCCAACAGCAATTCACGCAGGTCGCGTCCCTTGACCCGCAAGGGTAAGTACGTCGCGACCAAAGCCGCTACAAAACCGATCCGGACTTCGCTATACATGAATCGCGCACTGTCCGTGGCGACCACATAGTCATGCGCGGTTGCCAACCCGCAACCACCCGCAACGCACGAGCCATGCACCATCGCGACGGTCAGCGCTTCCTGTTTCAGGATGGAAGCAAAGAGCCTACGTAGCGCTTCGGAATCTCGCCGATTTTCTGCTTCCCCCGCATCCTTCAGACTCTTGAGGTGATCAAGATCTGCTCCGGCCGAAAAGTGTTTGCCGGCGCCGCGCAACAGTACCGCTCGGACACCCTCGGCTCGCAGAGGACGGCTGTACAGGTCCGTCAACTCCGCAATCATCGCTGGCGAGAGAGCATTGGCCTTGCGAGGGTTGTCGAGGGTCACCCAAAGCAGATCTTCTTCGCGACGCAGACCAAGAGCTTTGACGGGCGGATCGCTGGACATCTGGGTTCCGTTCGGCGGCAAATCAGGTGGCAAACTAGAGCGGTAGGTGGGGCCGAGACGATGGCTATCCTACATCACTCAACTTGAGGGGTATATGATTCTTGACTGCCTACCGCCGGACTCGACGAACGAGGAAATACCATGGAATCAAAGACCATCAATGGGTCAGACGCGACGAGCGAGCCAGCCCTAAAACCCGACGTCAAAATTTGCGACGTCACCCTACGGGACGGCATGCAGGTACTCAACCGTAATGCGCTGATCCCACTCAAGATGCGGCTGAGGTTGGCCGAGTCCTTGCTCCGAGCCCGGCTCCCCTACATCGAGGTCGGATCGTTCGTGAACCCTCGCATGGTCTCGGCGATGCAAGACACGCCGGAGCTCTTCGCCAACCTCCACCCTGCCAGCGATCAACAGCTGGCGGCGCTGGTGCCAAAGCTCAAGTACTACGAGCAGCTCAAGCAAACTCCGGGCGTGGACACCGTTGCGCTCTTCATCTCCGCGTCCGAGAGCTACTCCATTGCCAACACTCGTATGACCCGTTCCGAAGCGGTCAAGAACGCCCGTGAGGTCGCCCTGGCCGCCAAGCAAGACGGTTACCGCGTGCGGGCCTACTTGTCCTACGCCTTCCGCGAAATGATCACCTCTCCAGGCGCGATGCCATCGGATACCGTCGAAGAGCTCTGCGAAGCCTTGCTCGAAATGGGCTGTGAGAGCGTCGCGTTGTCTGACACCGATGGCCGGTCTACCCCTCAGGACGTCGAGCGCATCCTTCGTCATGTCGGCTCGACCATGGGGCTAGATCACATGGGGGTTCACCTCCATGACCTCCACGGTCTCGGACTCGTCAACTCGCTGATTGCCTACCAACTCGGCATCCGCACCTTCGATTGCTCGATCGGCGGGCTCGGCGGCAACAAGATCGTCGAGAACTCGGTCGGCAACGTCGCCACCGAAGAGCTGGTCAACATGTTCCGTGGCATGGGCGTCGAAACCGGCATCGACTTCCGGTACCTGCTCCGTGCCGGACGGATCGTCGTCGACATGGCGCAATATGTTGGCGACCCCGCGCCACCAAGCCGCATCCTCGCCGACCGTCTGAACTTCAACGAGAGCCCGCAACGCGTCGCAATGGTCTGAGCTGACCGCCTGCGGGAGCGTCCCGACAAACAGAGAGCCGTACGCTCTCTTCGTCGCCCCTTGCCCTGAGCGCTTGGATGTCGACGACTGGGACTCCTTGCCTGGACACTCTTTGCCTGGACACTTGACAGTGACATAGTCATTCTGTAATTTAACTTACTAGATATATTGTCGCTGATTCCCTTCAGAGATTCGTGCTGTCGTGTCGACTCGATAGCAGCAGGAAGACGTGTCTCTCGATTGATCAGAACCCGAATCGAGGCCACACCTGTCAAAAAACAGCAACAAGGAGACTTGGAAAATGTTTAGAACAGCACTTTGCTTTACATTCGCAGCGGCTTTGTTGGCCGGATCCAGTCACGCCAATGGAACAACCGACGGCTCGGCAGGAGACACTACGCCTACGACAGCCGAGGAGCAAATCACAGAGCTCCGCTCGCTGGGGCGCCATGCAGAGGCGGACAAAGTAGCCACCGATGCTGGCATCACCGTCTACCGTTCCGAAACGGAATTTGGGCTGCCGCGATCATTCAAAGAGACGATGGACGCTGGGGATGACCCCTTCGTGCCAGGCTGTGTCTGCTGCTACGAAGATCGTGCCTGTTCTATTATCGAGGGACGCAGCGTCGACGAGTGTTACCCCGGCGGAGATGGTGGCGATGATCTGAGTGAAAATATCGCCGGAACCACTTGCAAGCAGGGTGTTGCTTGCGCCAAACGCAAACGATACAAATGCAGTGACCTGGTCCGGGGTTCAGTATGCCGGTTGAAGAGCATTACCTGCTGTGGTGTCCAGACCACGTCTGGATACTGCGAGGTGACGCCATAACAGCACTCTTTGATTCCCTTTCGGAGAGTCCTGCTCGAAACCCTCTCAGCCGTGCAGTCACGCTGCACGGCTTTGCGCCGCTTGCGGCATCGGGGACGATGCCGACCGACCGACGCAGGAAGCCGCGGCCGTCGCAGAGCAGATCGCTGCTGGCACTGGCCGCGATGCGCTCTTTGACGCTCGATGCGGTTGGCTAAATTGATCTCAACGGGAGAGGTTATATTTTGTCGATTTTGGCATGACTACCTGTCACACATAGAAGCACGTATCACGATGTCGAAACGCGCGTCACCGCGGAAACCTAGGCGCCAAACTAGCCGCAGCTACCCGATGATGGACGCGGCACTTCGGGTCGGATCTTCCTAATATTCGTAAATCACAAGGTAGCCGATCCGCTCCACACAATCTACGTGAGACTGGCTGTCGAAGTAGACGAATAGCGAGGCACGTGACTTTCGGTAGTAGACGTGGGCTGTTTCATAGTCTGGGCTGCGACAACGATGAACAGGCGAAGCTAGGCTCGATCGGTCAGTTTCTACGAGAGTCGCTGGACCGAGGATGGCCTCTACCTCGCGAGCACTCATCCCTACACGTATACTGTCTAACTTCTTCTCGTCCTGAGAATAGAGAAAAGAACGAAACATAAAAATTAGCACTCCCAGAGAGAAAAAGATCGCGCAACCAACAGCTCGCCATCTAGCGGCTAAGTTAGCCATCACCGGAGCGACCCATGAATAAAGGACTGGGATGTGTAAGATCGACAAGAAAAGATCTGAACCGAAGTCCCGAAAGACCGATTTGGTATAGTGCCTTGCAGTCTTTTTCACAGACAGATTTTCTTCGGTATCTTGCTCGCTCAAGGCCAGCTGCGGAGCCAGCTAGATTTTGAAGATACCTCGTGGAAGTATTCACATGCTTATACTCTTCATTTCGGATTTTTTCTGGAGAGTAACCAGTGCCCACTGGGTAGTAGACATCAAACCCTGCTTTGATTGTCACCCTGGCCCGATATCTCTCGCCTGAGCACTCGCATTTGCAATCAACTGAGAAAAGGACTTTGGTGCAGCCTAGGACGAAGGTCCCGCCAGCCTTGCAGAAGTTGTTCCTCATATCGTCGAAGGATACTGGGTGATCTATTGCGGGCTTTACGAACAGCGCGACAAGCCCAAGTGGATCCGTTCCGTTCAACGGCCTGTTGAAGACATATGAGTAGTGAGCTTCCCGAAGTGGGTTATAAATAGGGTCCGGTCTCGAGAATCTTCCATTGGAAGGCTGATACCACCGATGGACGTTATAGACGACCTCCCCGCCCGCTCCCGACTCTGCCCAAGTGGCATCATTCCATTGACCTGGGAATCGTAAAAATACCCCGGCCGCCGACGCACCAGCGTAGTCGGCACCGAACGGTTCGAAACCGCCTTCCCAGACGACTGTCCCCGACGTATCCATCGCCAATGCTGGTGTCCCGAGGTGATCGGTTGTCAGGTAGAGCAAAGTGCCACCGGTGTCGAATTGGGCAACCGGACGGCCCGCGAAGTACAGCACGTAACTCGCCTCGCCGGGACGGAAGATACGATGCAGTCGGCCGTCCGAGTCGTAGGTTGGCTCGCTGAAGTCTAGGCTGGTGGTCGGCGGACACGGGCCGGCACTACCCCAGATGCTGGTGTCACCACTCTCGAAGCCGTCGCAGAAGATGCCGCTGGCGGCATCGGGGACGATGCCGGTCGACCGACGCAGGAAACCGCGGCCATCGTAAAGCAGGTCGCTGCTGGCACTGGCGACGGTACGCTCTTGACGCTCCATGCGGCTGGCGGCGTCGTAGTCGCGATCAATGATGTTGCCCGCAACATCGAGTTGGGTCTGGTTGCCGGCGGCATCGTAGCTGAAGGTGTGCGTGCCACCGGCACCCAGTGTGATCGAACCGAGGCGAGCGGAGTTGCCCATCGCGGCGTTGGCGACGTAGGTGTAGGTGTCGACCACGGTGTCGCGGGTTTCGGTGAGTCGGTTGCCGATTTGATCGTAGGTCCAAGCCAGATCTCCCCATGGGCCATCTCCCTGGGTCAGGTAGTACTGGACGTCTTGGTAGGCGTATGCTCGATCGTTCGCCATGTTGAGAGCGTCGCTAATGCCGGTGATATTGCCGACGGCATCGGTGGCGTACTGCCAGTCGAACAGTGCGCCAGCCTGAATGGACGCGGGGAAATACCGGGTGTCATAATTTCTGGTTTCGATGACCCCGTTACCGAGGGCCAGTGAAGCCAGCGGCCCAGCCGGCTCGTAGCTCGACGCGGTAACAATTCCCAGCTCCGGCAGCCCTGGACGTTGTAACGCCATCGTGGCTTGGCGGTCGACCTCATCATAGGTGGCCGTGGTACTCACACCACCAGGATACCCGATGGTGGTGCGGTTACTGTTCTTGTCATAGCCGTAACTCAGATCGCCATCTTGCAGCATACGGCCGAACCGATCATAGCCATAGTCGACGCTGTGACCATCCCGATGGATGCGGGTCAGGCGGCCGAGAGAGAACGCAACGGCGGCATCGTCGTAGGTATAGATCACGTCGAGCGCCGTGCCAGGATAGTCCTGTAGCGTTACCCGATCGAGCGCGTCGATGGTACGCGTCATGACGATGCCGCGAGCGTCTGTGCGGGAGGTTGCCTCGCCGTGTTCATTGTAGGTCTGGGTGGTGATGCCGGAGACCTCGGACGCTTCCATCGTCATCAGGTCACGATCGCTGGTGACGTAGGTAGTGACGCCACCTTCGCCGTCGGTGACCTGGGCGAGATGGTCTTGGATATCGTACCCGTAGCTCACCGTGGTGGTGCCGCCACCCTCACCGCCCCACGGCTG
Source organism: Acidobacteriota bacterium (assembly GCA_029263395.1). Taxonomy (GTDB): domain Bacteria; phylum Acidobacteriota; class Thermoanaerobaculia; order Multivoradales; family J023; genus JAAELT01. The sequence continues at coordinate 27,201 of JAJCXO010000206.1, forward strand.
ACTCACTGCGCTGAGCCGATCGAGCGCATCATAGGTGTATACCGTAGACGCTGGGTTGATCTGACCATTGCTCGGGTGATTTGCGTCCCAGATACGTTCGATGTTGCCCTCGCAATCGTGAGCATACTCCGTGATCGCCTCGTCGCTGTTGAACCCTTGGGTGAGCTTGGCAAGCTGGCAACGATTGTCGAATTGGAACGCGGTTTGAGATCGCTTCTCCCACTCCGTGCCCGTCCAGCGTTCTTGCGCCTCGAGCACCCGGTTGCCGGCTCCATCCAGGGTGTAGACGACACGCTCGGTGTGGTTCGTTGCCTGATCGTCGGCCTTGCGCTCGATCGACACCAAACGACCCACGGCATCGTAGCCGTACTCGATGACGTTGCCTTCCGGCAGCACAGTCTGGAAGAGGTCACCGAAGACGTTGTAGCGCCGCTCGGTGACGAGATCATCGGCCGGGGTCGACCCACGCTGAATAATGAAACGAATACGATCGAGCGCGTCGAATTGGGTCTCCGTGACGACACCGTTGGGATCGGTCACGGAGGTTCGACGGTTGAACGGATCGTTGCCGAAGAGGGTGGCACCGATCAACGGGTCTGTTCGAGACAACGGCACCAGGAAACCGTTGCCGCGAGTGACGTCGTAGGCAAACGTCGTTTGATCATTCGTGCCGTAGCCTGGCGGGTCGACTGAGGTTATCTGGCCACCGGTGTTGTAAACGGACACCGTCTCATAGCTGAACGCGGCCCCGGCTTCGAATCCGTCGAACATCTGGCTGGTTCGGTTGCCAAAAGCATCGTAACCATGGGTGGTGGTTTTGACGTTGGGGAAGCCGGCCGTCGACGGCTGTTCTATGGTGGCGACGAAGGCTGGAAAGGTGGGGTTGTAGGTCCAGATAGTTTCCCGTTCGAGCGTTGAGCCGAAGGCTTCGATGCGACTCGTCAATCGACCGTTGCCATCGTAGGCAAACTTGGTGACGTGGCCACGACCATCGGTCTCTTGCGTCACGCGATAGGGGTTGACCGAATCTTCGTAGGCAAGCTGACTGTTGGGACCGACACCGCACGCCGGACAGTCGCCGTTGACTTGCACAACTCTCGGTTTGCGCTCCACCACATCACGGCCGTCCCAGATCGTCGTCGAAACGGTACCGAGAGGATCGGTGATGGTGGTGACGGTAGGTAACACCGGGTTGTCGAAGACGAAGGACCACTGGTCAACGCCGTCTTCGAACGTCGCCGCGCCGCGCCACAGTTTGACGACATTCCCCTCGGCGTCGTACTCCCAGGCGGCGGTGATGCGTTCACTCGTGCCATCGGTGCCGATGAGGGTGGCTCGGGTCATGTAGCCAGCGTTGGCGGGGTCGTCATATAGATACTCGATGGCAGTGCCATCGGGGCGGTCGAGGCGGGTCAAATCGCCGCTGGTCCAGGTGTAGGACCAAACGCGAGTGGTGGTGTCATCGACGCCAACCTCGGTGATCGACGCGAGCATGCCGCCGACGTCGTAGCCGAAGTCCTCGCGACGACCATCGGGGAAGCTCACCGAAGTGAGTAGCTGGCCGGTGTACGAAGCGACGGTGGTATTGCCGGTGCGATCAGCTCGTTGCAGCCAGAAACCCATGGTGTCGAACGTGTCAACGGTGCCGTCTAGATCCGTCAACGTCCAGCCACTGGCGGTGGGCGCTAGGCTACGGTATTCGTCACCCGGAAAGACCAGCTCATAGATGTCGTCCCCGTCATCGTCAATGAAGGTGCGGTAGACAGCGGTGTCGGTCACCAGATACACGCGACTGGCATGAGGGGCGGGATCGTCGTCTTCGAATAGACGCATGGCATAACTGTGGGACCAGAAGCGCCCCAACCCTGGAGCGGGACTGCCTGGTAGGTCATCGCGACCCACGCTGCCAGCTTTGTAGCGCAAGAACGCACCAGGACCGGTGCCGATGCCGCCGCCATGGCCTCCGCCACCAGCCGCCGAGGCACCACCGCCGCCAGCGCCGCTGCCGGTGGTACGACAGGCCAGGCAGTTCTCGTCACAGTCGTCCTCAGGTGGCCTCGGGCACACTGCCGGGTCAATGGCACCATCGGTCAGATCCACAAACATCGAACGATTCTGTTCGCAACCCCCGACCCCGTCGCAAACCGTGATGTGGAGCTCGTAAACTTGGCCACCACCGCTGTCGCCACAAGTGAAGGATCGCTCGATCCAGGTCTCACCCTCATCCACTTGGATACGTGCTCCAAAGTTGCCACACGCGCCGACAAAGTTGTTATCGGCATCTTCCCACAGCAGCTTCGCCGGGCTGTCGATGAAGCCGATCCCGGTACTATTGTTGTGGTTGCCCGGGAACTCCATCGGCACCACCGCCCGCACCGTGCACGTTGCCTCCGTCGGATCGCAGCCTGGTGGCAGGATACGGTAGTCGACGGCGGACACCGTCGGCGGGTGGCACCAAAACAGATTCTGACAGTTACGGGACGCGTTGATCGTCGCACCACCGGCCGCGAACCCGATCGCCGGGCTGCCGACACAAACCTGCGCTTGTAGAGGGGACGCGGTGAGCATCCACGTTCCCAGCAACATCCAAGACCCTCGAAGAAACCAACGCATAGCAACCTCCACATATATGGTAACCCTAAACGGCCCCCGCAGCCAGCTAGCGCCCATCGGGCTCCGACTGGTTGGGCTCACTCAGACCTGGGCGCAGTTGTCCCTGTGCAACCCTGGTTGAAAACCCCTATCCCGACCGCACTTGCGGCCTACCCGCCATCAAGCCAGCAAAGTGGCCCCCCGGCGAATGCGCCGAGTTGCCCAGAGAAGACGATGAACCCCTCGCTGCTTAGCGGCCAAGCGTTTAGCGGTTGAGAGAGCTTTCTCCGGCCTTTCGAGGACCAACGGGAGTTGACTGCCGCCATCAACTTCACGGCTTGATTTCTACAAGTCAACACGGTCACGGCCACCTTGTCAACTTGAGATTCACAGGCCAACAAGGTCACCGCCAACTTGCTGACATGGGATTCCCAAGTTGGCAAGTCTGAAATCACATTGTTGACTTAGTATTTACAAGCCAACAAGGTGACGAAGACTTTGCTGACTTGAAACTTTCAAGCCTACAGCTCCAATCTCACCTTGCTATCTTGAACACATCAAGACGGCAAGTTCGTGGCACCAGAACCGGCCGTTCTCCGCAAGGGCCCTTCAGGTTTTGCCTGCGAGTCTCCGCGCCAGCCCTTCCTCCCCCAAACGCTTCCGCTCTTTCTCCATACGCTCGTTCATGGGCTTGACCCTGCGGTGGTAGTCACGGAGAGCCCTGACACGATTGCCACACTTTGGGCCGCACCACTTGCGAGGGCTACCCGAAGTGCGGTCGACAAACATCACATCGCAACCTTCCGCGGCGCATACGCGGACTTTGTGACTAGCCGTTTTCGATAGCAGGTCGGCCGCGCAGCTCACCACCGGCCACAACATGCGATCCAAGTCGTGGCCATCGCGGTTGCCCCACACCCACAGGCAACGGCTACCGGTTTTTGTCGAAGGACCGCTGGCTTCGGTCAAGCGGCGGGCAGAGAATGCGATCGTCAGCTCGAGGTTGAGCGCCTCGAGGTCGGCGACGGGAAGACTTTGGCGACCGGCAACGGCCAAGAGCATGCGCCGCAGGTTATGCCGCAGATCGAGGCCTCGTTGCAGGACCTCAGCAGCGGTGTCGGCACGTTCAACCGCCATCCGCTCCAAGCGCTCGCGGTCACTGCCCACGAGCACCCCGCTAGCCACACCCCAGGACACCAACTCACGATAGGTCTCAAACGAGCGCCGCTGCGTTGTGAGGGTGTTGACGAAGTAGATACACAGCGCCCCGTCTCGGCGCACCGGCCCGGGCTGGTCTCTGTGTTTACGCTCCTTCACGCTGAGAACCTTTCAGTCTGATTGGGAGGACCTCAGGTTTGCATCACCCCGGTCCGAAACGGCGGGATGTCAGGATTGGTCGCAGCGCAGGCCAAGGACCTGGACAGCACACTGCGCGTTTTGGCGGGATCGATGATGGCATCAACCCACAGCCGAGCGGCAGCAAACCTTGGATCCATGGCCGCCGCGTAGCGCGCTTGAATACGCTCGAGCAACTCGGCCTTCTCTTCCTCGGACACCGCGTCGCCACGGTTCTTGAGCTGGATCGAAAGCAATGTCTTGGACGCCTGGGCGCCACCCATGACCGAGATCGCAGCCGACGGCCAGGCGTAGACGAACCGGGCGCCGTAGGCTTTGCCGCACATCGCGTAGTTGCCGGCCCCATAAGAATTGCCGGTGAAGACGGTGATCTTGGGCACCACCGAGTTGGATACCGCGTTGACCATTTTGGCGCCGTTTTTGATGATGCCTCGGCGCTCGGCTCGGCTGCCGACCATGAAACCCGTCACGTCCTGCAAGAAGATCAACGGGATCTTCTTCTGATTGCACAACTCGACGAATCGTGCCCCTTTGTCTGCCGAGTCCGGGTAGATCACACCGCCGATTTGCATCTCTTGATCGCGGGGCTCTGTGCCGGTCCTGCGTCGCACAACCGACCGTTGATTGGCAACAATACCGACCGCCCAGCCGTCGAGCCAGCCGGTACCGCAGATCAACGATTGGCCGTAGGTCTCCTTGAACTCGTCGAACTCACTGTTGTCGAGCAGGCGGGCCAAGACGTTGCGAACGTCGTACGGCTTGGCACGATCCACCGGCATCACGCCATGGAGCTCGTCTTCTGGGTAGCGCGGTGGGGCCGGCTCCCGGCGGGCGAACGGCGCCTGTTCGGCCGCCGCCAACTGAGCAAACTGAGAACGGATCTTGGCCAGGCAGGTTGCATCGTCTGGATGGCGATGATCCACCACACCCGAGATATCGGCTTGCACCACGGCGCCGCCGAGTTCCTGGTTGTCGATCTGTTCACCAATCGCCGCTTTCACCAGATGGGAACCGGCAAGGAAAATGGAGCCTGTGCCTTCCACGATGTGCGACTCGTCGCTCATGATCGGCAAGTAGGCACCGCCGGCAACACACGAGCCCATGATCGCCGCCATCTGAAAGACCCCCTCGGCGGATAGCCGAGCGTTGTTGTAGAACACGCGCCCAAAATGATCCCGGTCGGCAAAGATCTCCTCTTGCATGGGCAAGAAGACGCCGGCCGAATCCACCAGGTAGACGATCGGCAAGCGATTCTCGAGTGCCATCTCTTGCGCTCGCAGGATCTTCTTACAAGTGATCGGAAACCATGCCCCGGCTTTGACCGTCGCATCGTTGGCAACCACCAAAACCTCGCGGCCATGAATCTTGCCGGTACCGGTCACCACTCCGCCGGCCGGTGCGCCACCATGCTCGGCATACATCCCGTGGCCGACCCACAATCCCCACTCTAAGAAGCTGCCGGGATCGCACAGTGTTTCGACCCGTTCACGGGCCAACATCTTGCCCTTATTGCGTTGCTTTTCTTGGCGTTTCGGACCGCCACCGGCACGGATTGTTTGTTCCGCCTCTGCCAGGTGCTCGAGCTCGCCTCGCCAATGTTCTAGCCGGCGATCAAAGCTCTCGTTGCGTCGCAGCTGATCTTCGAGAATGGTCACGTCTCACTCCTTCTGGGGCATCTCTTCTTGGATACGGCTCGACGCTTCCTGCCGATCCCTCCAATTACAAGGTTACAGAGGTTTTGCCTGCGCCAGCCTCATCTACGGTTCCTGCCAGTCCTCGAGAGCGAGGTCAACGATACGGCTGAATTCTCGGGTATTGTGTGTGACCAGAGTAGCCTTATGCCGCACAGCAATCGCGGCAATGATCAAGTCATTCGGCCCGATTGGCTCTCCCGCTGCGGCCAAATTGGCCCGTACCTGCCCATAAGTATCAACGGCCTCGTCGTCAAATGGTAGAACAAGGAATTGTTCGAAGAAGGAGCCAAGAAGTGCGAGGTTACTTTCCACCCTTGCACTCCGATATGCCCCATAAAGGAGTTCTGCCTTGACAATCTGGCAAAGGGCCACCCTCTGTCTTGGCTGGGTCGAAAGTTTGCGAGCCACCCCAGAGATGCTGTCGTTCAAGACAGCGATACATGCATTCGTGTCGAGCAAGTAGGGAGACTGAATCGTCATACCTCACTCCTTCTGAAACGATCTTCGTGCTACCAGTAGTCGGTACCTGCGACAGGCTCCGAGGTGCATAGTGCTTGCGTCGAGCGGATGCTAGCATCCTGCTCCCTGAAGATCCGAATCATTGCCTTCGCAACGGTGAGCGCTTTTCTGGGCAAGGGTCGATCCCTGATGACTGCAGCTGGGTGCGACTAGTGGACCGATTTAGCTATACTCGCTAGGATGATTCGCCGAGGAGCACTATGAACAGTATTCAGTTGAAGACCAGAGTCGGGGCAGACGGGGTCCTCAAACTGGAGGTCCCCGTAGAAGTCACGGAGACAGATCTTGATGTCCTCGTCGTCTTTCAGCCGCTGACTCAGAGACCGACAGCCGCCCCTGACAAGCTCGGCTGGCCGACTGGTTTCTTCGAAAGAGTCGCCGGGGGATGGCAGGGCGAGCCCTTGGAGCGAGCTTCCCAAGGCGTCTTCGAGAACCGCACCAAGCTGAGATAACCTCGATCCTCGCGGACGGGCTTGTCTGTGAGTCCTGGATGACATGGTGCCTGTGCCAAGTGGATGCTAGCATCCTGCTCATGAACATCCGAATCATTGCGTTTGCGACGGCGAGCGACATTCTGGGCAAAGAGCCCGTCGAGATTGTGATACCCGACGCCAGCCGCTTGAATGATCTGCAGCGTGAGTTGGTGACGCGGTACCCTGAGCTCGACAAATTGTGGCCGCGGCTAGCGGTAGCGGTCGACGGTGAGCTGGTGCGCGACGACCGGGAGCTCCCCGACGGTTGCGAGATTGCGTTGCTGCCCCCGGTCTCAGGCGGGTCCGGTGGAACCGGCGGCCGCACCGGCTTGACAGACGATGTGATCGACATTGCTGCGGTTGAACACTCAGTCACCGATCCAAGCTGCGGTGCCGTGCTGCTGTTCCTGGGCAACGTCCGTGATCACCATGCCGGTCGCCAGGTGGCACGCCTGGCTTACAGCGCCTACCGGCTGATGGCCGCCAAGACCCTGGCACGGATCGCTGCCGAGCTCGAGGCTGAAAGTGCCGAGCGGGGCGTGCGGATGAACGTCGCGATCGTTCATCGCCTGGGTGAAGTCCCGGTCGGCGAAGCAAGCGTCGTCATCGCCGTGTCTTCACCCCATCGCGACGCCGCCTACCAGACCAGTCGCGAAGCCCTCGAACGGCTCAAACGCGAAGTGCCGATCTGGAAACGGGAGCACTACGCTGACGGCGAAACTGTCTGGCGAGAAGAAGAGTCGTTGGCCGCAAGTTGACGGCCAGACGGCCTACCGTCTGTGGTGTCGAATCAGTCCCACGAAGGGGACCAACGAGATGCCAGCTCCGACCAGCGCCAACCCGTCGAACGACCAGGCTGACATCATGAATCCAGAAGCGAGCGCAGCAAGCCCACCGCTCGCCCAGGTCATCGAGTCGGCCAAACCTTGCAGGCGTAGCCGGTCACCCAGCGCCAACCCTTCCTGCAGCGCCGAACTCGCTGAGACGAAACCGAAGTTCCAACCCACCCCGAGCAGGAATAACGAGACGGTCAACGGCAAAGCCTGTGCCTCGCCAGCAACCGCACTCAGCAGCGACGACAGCGCCAGGAGCAGGCTACCGGCGGCGATCATGCGATGTGGACCAAAGCGATCCACCAGGTAGCCGGTGAGCGGCGCAATGGCAAACATGCCCAACGTATGGGACATCATCACACCGCTGACCAAGCCAAGGCCGTGATGGTGGCCGCTGATATGCAGCGGTGTCATGGTCATGACCAAAATCATCACGAACTGCGAAATCATCAGCACCAGCAAGGACAACTGAGCGGTGGGATGTCGCACCAATTGCCACAGCGAGGACTGCCGGGCGACGCCGGAGGTCTCAACGCCATCGGCGATCGGCACCACTTCCGGAACGTTCGCCAGTGTCAAGGGCTCGGGCCGAAGCATGACGAAGTACCACAGGGCAGCCAGAGCGAACCCCGCTCCGCTGATGGCGAAGGGTCCCGCCAACTCGGCACCGAGGTAGGCAGCTCCGAGCCGGCTGGCCGGCACGATGAGTAACGGCCCGGCAACCGAGCCGATGGTCGCCGCCCAGACCACAAACCCAATAGCCGATGCCCGCCGATCGTCGGACCATAGATCCCCTGCCGCGAACCGCGCCAGCTGACTCACGCTGCGGCCGAATCCCATGATCAGCATGGCAGCAAGCAACACTCCGTAGCTCGCCATCCACAACGAGCTCACGCCGATCGCACCACCCGCCGCAGAAATAGTAAAACCGAGACAGAATGCGGTACGGCGCCCCGAGCGCCGGCTCAAAGCAGTGAGCACGGACGCCCCTAATGCCGAGCCCACGGTACCCAAGGCACTGGGTAATCCGGCCCACTGAGTTGACCCCGTCAGCCCCTCAGCAGCGATAGACACCACCGAAATTGCCGCCAAGAAAGCGGTGGACGCCAACGCGTTGCCGATGAAGAGGGCGCCGGTCAAGCGACGCCGCTGCCGGTCTTGTAGCTTCATCCGCGGATTGTAGTCGGGAGCTGGATGCCGCCCGTCAGCAAGTCCCGCAAGGGTTCCCACAAGGCCGGCGGTGCCGCGAGCAAACGAGGGGGTCCCACCGACGGTTCGAGAGCCTCGACCCGCGCGCCAGCCTCTCGCATGATCACGCGTCCAGCCGCCAAATCTTGCGGCTTGGTATAACCGGTGAGGTCGACGTAAGCGTCGAACGCACCGCTAGCCAACCAACAAGCTGCCAGGGAACCGAGCCCGAGGGCGCGGATCCGGTAGACGCGGCGCGTCAGCTCGAGCAACCGACCCTCGAACCATGCACGCTCCGCCGCCGACAACGCATGGGTCTGCGGCGTGTCGACATTGATGATCACCCGTGACATCTCAACAACCGCCGAACCCGTCAGCCGTTCGTCGTCGACAAAAGCACCGCCACCATCAAAGGCGTGGAAACAACGGTTCGCCGCCGCATCGTAGACCACCCCCAACACTGGACGATCGCGATACAGCAAACCCACCGACAGCGAGAACAAGCTTGCCTGGGCGGCATAATACTTCGTGCCATCGATCGGATCGATCAACCACTGATATTCGGCATCAGCCTGGTCGGCGCCGGTCTCCTCACCGCTCAGGCCATGGCCAGGAAAGCGGTCCGCCAGGGCCGCCTTCAGATGCTGCTCGACCTCGACATCAACACTGGTCGCAAAATCGCGACGATCCTTGGCTTGGGCGGGGACAGCCGACCGCCAACGGTCGATCACCAAGGCTCCTTGCGCTTCCACCAACGAACGAACGAAATGCGTTGCGTCTGCGAGGTCGAGATTCATGGTCCAAGCCTAAGTATTGGAACACCTACTTCCGTCAAACGCACAGCCGCCGGCCGATTCAACCTCTTTCATCCAGGTTTTGTTCCAACAGAGCTCGCTCAGCTTGCAACCACTTCACAAGCTCCTCCTCGGTCGGCAGTTCCAACATGTATCGCGAGACAAAAAGAGAATCGGCCAACCCCGCGGTGGCATAGCGGACAACTTCGCTATCTTTGCCTGCACACAGCAAGATACCAACCGGCGGGTTCTCGTCGGACCGGGTGGCGTGTTCAGCCAAGTAGTTGAGGTAGAAACTCATCTGCCCGGCGTGAGCGGGCTCGAAGTCCCCAACCTTGAGGTCAATGGCGACAAGCGAGCGCAGCCCACGATGGAAGAAAAGCAAATCGAGGTGGTGGTGGACATTGCCGACCGTGACGCGGAATTGCCGATCCACAAAACAGAAATCGCGCCCAAGCTCTAAAAGAAACTCCTGAAGGTGATCTAGGAGAGCCTGTTCCAGATCCGCCTCACCGAAGCCGGCGGATGGCTTCAAACCCAAGAATTCGAGCACGTAAGGATCACGGACCTCAGTACTCGGTGTTGTGACCAGTCCACCGTTTCGGACGAGAGCTAAGACCGCATCACGGTCTTTCGATAGACCAACTCGTTCATAGAGGAGACTGTTACGTTGGCGCTGGAACTCACGGACGGCCCAACCTTCCTTTAAGCAATGAAGTTCGTAGAAAGATCGTTTCAGGAGATCGTCAATACGGGAGAGCTCCAAGAGATGAGAAAATGAGAGTGTAGAGAAAAGTCGTTCGACCCATTCCGAATCCTGCCACTCAAGCTTCTTGGCTTTCTTGGCGCGCTGGGCCACAGAGGGGAACAATACTGCCTCGGTCGCTGACGATCCGCTATCAAGAATAGAAACGCCAGGCGTCTGGCGTTTCGACTCTTCTGGCCTGGAGGACGCCGACACCGGTCGCCTCAAGAGACCGAGACCAAAAACGCCAGACGCCTGGCGTTTTGGGAAATCAGAACCGAACCTGGCGGGAAGTGCATGCCGAATCTCGAGGCCAGGCCATGTCAAGGTCACCTGGCGGCAGTTCTTCAAACTGCTCACACCCAGTCCTTTGTACCCTCGCACGTCTAGCTCGGCGGCGAGCCTTGGGAAGAGGCGATCACCGTATGCAGCACGATCTTCACCCGTTTGTTCGTACTCGACAAGATAGGCACCAATGAGCCAATTACGCACCGAGAGCAGTCGTGCGACCGATCGCCCGGCCGCCTCCTGCAACGAATCGGTGATGGCACCTAGGTCAAAGAGAAGGGTCTCGAAGTTCATGGGATGTCTCATCCGTCCAACAGAATCTTCGAGACGCTGCCTCACGTCGAAACTGACATAGCACTTTCCTGGGCTCGAGATTCAAGCTAGCCGTCCGCCCAGGACCGCAGCTCGTCGAGCAGCGCTCCTGAAACCCCTTCCGTGCTCCATTCGGCACAAAGATGGCCAACCGGCGCTTTGAGTGCCGGTAGCGGATTGCTACCCGGGGTCATCGCCGCCACTTCGCCACGCAGCCACTCGAGTAAGGATTCGAGTGACTCGAACGACCCGTCAGCCAAGGCCTGACGCAGACTCGGCACGGTGTGGGTTTCGAAGTTTTGTTTGCGGTCGAGATCGACGATGTCCGGCAGTAGCAGGGACGCTTCGGTGAGCGACAGCTCAATGCGCGCCAAGAGCTCATTGTAGATCCGACGGGCGATGGTGTCGGCCTTGACCCGGACCTCGCGCAATAGCTCTTCGCCACGGGCCCCGGAAGGCTCGCCGTGGGGCAACAATTGGCAGTAGAGCTTGAGCTTGGGCTCGGTACCCGACGGCCGGATGGTGATGATGAACGAATCGGTGAACAGCTGCAGCACGTTGCGCGGGGTTTTGTCGGTATCGCTGACGAAGGGGCCGAAGGCCTCTTGATCCCAATAGTCCACCATCTTGTGGACCGTCTGGCCACCCAGGACTGCCGGCCGGTTTTCCCGCAACGACGCCATGATGCGATCTTTTTTCAGCATGCCGGCAGCACCCGCCATCATGATCGAACGGTTGACGGTATCGAAGCCGCCGAGCTCTTCCAGGATGCCGGTGTAATAGTCGAGTAGCGTCTTACCTTCTTGCCGCAGGCGTTGGTAAAGCGCCGCCAGGTACATGCAAGCCGGAGTGGCATCTTTGTCGCGGATCGACGGCAACATCACAACACCGTGACTCTCCTCGGCCGCCAAGACCAGGTCCTGATCGGAGCAGGTGACGTCTCCCCAGGGTTTGCCAGCTTGCAGCGTCTTGAGTACCGCCGCAACGTATTTGAAGCCGACCAGCAAGTCGTCGACCAACCAGGAGTCCCCCGCCTTTTCGACGATTTTGCCGAGAATTTTGGTGGTCACCAAGGTTTCGACCACCAACCCCTTACGCCGCGGTCCGTGGGGATCGAGCATCAGGTAATAACACAGCACAGCAGCGATCTGATTGCCGTCGAAGTGGTACCAGGAGCCATCCGGCATCGCCATCTCGAGACCCACACGGTCAGCGTCGGGATCACTCGACAGCACGACGCCGGACCCCTGTTCGTCGGCGTAGCGACGAGCCGGCTCAGTGGCCTGGGGGACCTCCGGGTTGGGGGCCTTGAACGGGATCACCGAGAAGCTACCGTCGGGCCCTTCGGCGGGTGGCACAACCAGTGGGAAGCCAAGCTTCTCGAGCACGTCACCGACGGTCGACAGGCCACAGCCACAGAGCGGCGTGTAGGTCACCGGGTAATCCGCCGTCGGAGTGAAAACGCCATCATAAAGCTCGATGTAGGCTTGAACGTAGTCGTCATGCAGGGCGGTCGGCACCGCTCGAATTTTGCCGGCGGCGAGCGCCTCGTCGAAGGGTGTCGAACGGATATCGGTCGCCCGCTCCATGGCGTCGACCAGGTGCTGGTCGTCAGGGGCGATCGGTTGCGAGCCGAAGCGATCGTAAACCTTGATGCCGTTGTCGTCCGGTGGATTGTGGGACGCCGACAGATTCATGCCGCCGACGGCTCCCAGCTCGCTGATCAAGTAGGACAGCTCGGGAGTGGTCAACACCGCGTGCTCCGCTTCCGGCTCGGCGAAGTAGGCGACGATGCCGTTGCCAGCGTAAATCTCACAGGCCAGGCGACCGAGGGAGCGCGCTGAGACGCCAACCAGCGGGTGATCCTTGTCCAAGAAGCCATACCGTCCGGCGTTGTCGAGGAAAACCCGCACGTCGTTGGCCACCACCACGGTCAATTCGTCGCGGTCGGGGAAGGCCTCCCGCAGGTACTGACAGTGGCCCTGAACGGTCATGCCGACGGTGGTCGGATTCATCCGGTTGGAGCCATAACCCACCGGGCCACGGCGACCGCCGGTACCGAACGGCAACACTTGCCAGAAGGCGTCGAACAATAGATCGACGTGCTCTTCAGCCAGGTGTTGCTCGAGAATCTCCGGATAAGAATATGGGACATCGCCGGACAGCCACTGGCGCAAACGCTCGGCGGCACTGCGGCCGAGCTCGTCGTAGCGGTCAGCGAGAAGGTCACAGACCTTCTGGAGCGCTGCGGTATTAGACATCTCGTCTCCTTGTTGCGAGCGGATCGAAGCGGCGTGACGGCCTCGAGTGACGCCGACGTATTGTGGAAGGGGACGGGCTAGTTCAGCCCACCACGCCGATGGTACCAAAACTCCGCCGTCGTCAGGTATCGACTTGGAGCAACCTCAGTTGGTGCTCGCTGGCAACCGTTCGACCTCGGCGCGATGTTCGATCCAGGCTCGGAACCGGGCGTTGATCACGCTCCAATCTTCGCCCAGTTGGGTTCGCAAGGTGGTGGTCGTCGGCGGCGCACCGCCGGCCACTTCATCCAGAAAAGAGCGGAAGGCGGCAGCGTATCGTCCATTCTCGCCACCCATCAAGTAGCGAATCCAAAACGACGCAGCAGCATAGTGGATCTTGACCTTCGGAGTACGCACGAAGTCTTGCCAGTCGGTGCTCATCAGTGCTGGCACCGCCGGTAGCTCACCGGTCTGTAACGACTCCCGCAAACGCCACAGGTTGGCGAACCCACCTTCGAACCGATACTCGTTGCGCCGCACGAGACGCCGGCCCCCCAAGTCTTGTGGAAACAAAGCACCGGTATCGTCAATGCGTCCTTGCGCCAACGCATCCGCCAAGCCTTCATCGAGCCAGGGTGGCAGCTGCGGGCCGACCGCACGCCGATTGATGAAATGCACCAACTCGTGCACCACGGTCGAGGCAACTTCGCTCCGAGATCGGCTACCTATATAAAGCGCCGCTACCCCCTTGGTGCTGTGGCCGGCAGCCGCCAACCCGGCGATCCGCTGCGATTTGCGTTGCAGCAGACGATAGGCAATGTCACTCTGGAACAACACCACCGCTTCGCTAGGCTCGCCGATCGGCTGCCGGTCATAATGCTTGATGTAGGCAGCCTCGACATTCTCAACCACTGCGTCGAGAAATGCGATCAGCTCGTCATCGGAGCTGTCGGTGTAGAGCGCATACGGCCCCAGCCGAGACACCCGCTCGCCGCCCCTCAAGTATTTGCGCGTCGCCGCCAACAACGTCTCTTCAGGGACCTGTGGCGCTACCGGTCCCACCGGCTCGGGCTCCTCACCGTAGGGAATCTCCGCGTCCTCGTCATAGTTCCGGAGGTGCACCCAGCCTTCGCGGCCATGGTAGTCGACGCTGTACCAGTCGCCACGGTTTTCGACCTTGCCGGCACGGCTCAGCTTCTCGAATTGAAAAACCGTGGGGGCATCCGCCGAAGCTCGGCTTTTGAGCTCCATTCCTGGAAGCACCCAAACGTGCTGAGCGAAGACCGGTGACGGCGGCGAGGGTATGGCCTCGGCTATTCGATCCAGGTCGGTCATTTCAGAACTGGCGTCGAACGCCTCCGAATCTTCCCTCTCCGTCTTGTAGGAGGCGCGGTAGGCCTGCTGGAAACGCACCGCCAACTTCCCAACCACTGGCCAGTTTTCGGCTCGACGCAGAATCTCAGCATCCGGGTTGCGGGTCAGCCAGGTAAGCGAACCGAAGACCCCGAGCAGTCCGAGAACGAGAATATAGGCCCAAATCGATCGCCGCATACTCGTTAGTCTAGCGGTCGCCGAGATCACTTCGCCGGTAGCTCAACGCGGCTGTCAGGCTACCTACCCCTGCCTTGCTTCAACTGTGTCGGCACACTTCAGCTCTCATTGCCCGCTTCGCGCTCCTCACGTTCCAGTCGTCGCGCTTCACCCAACGCCGAGGCGACCAACCCGGCTGGCATCGCAACCACCCCCAAGCCGACCATGAGCACAACAAAGGTGAACACCCGACCACCCGTCGTCACCGGCACACTGTCGCCATAACCCACCGTGGTCACCGTCACCACCGCCCACCACAGGCTGTGAAACACCGAGGAAAACGTGTCCGGCTGCGCTTGGTGCTCGAAGTAGTAAATGCCGGTAGCGGCCAGGTAAAGGACAAGTAGCGTGGACGAGATAAAAATGACGAGCTCATCCTTGGCCAACTTGAGCGCAAGATGGTAGCGCCTGAGCGCTGAGCTGTAGCGCACCAACTTGAACAGCCGAAGCAGTCGACACGCTCGCGCCGATCTCATGTCGACGCCGGTGAACAGGAGAAACGGCACGATCGCAATCAGATCGATCAAGCCGAAGAAGCTGAAGATGAAACCGAGCTTGTTTTTGGCCAGACTGACCCGCAACAAATACTCGACCGTGAAGGTCACCAGAATCACAGTGTCCAGCGCCCGGAGCCAGCCACGGGTTGCATCACCAATATCGGGCAGGGTCTCGATCGAGAACGACACCACCGAGACCACAATCAACAGCTGGATGAACAGATCGAAGCGACGTCCACCCGGCGTGTCGTTACGTTCGACAATCGATCTCAGGCGTTCGAGCAAGGGGATCGCGCTCCGTTCAACTGAGTCACGGGTTTGACGTTTACGGTCTGGACGGTACGGCCTGATCGGCATCTTACACTTGCTGGGCAAGTCGACTCTGGTTACGACTTGGGCGGCGCAAAGCGGCTGCCAACCGCGAGCGTCAAGTGAGCTTCAACTCACCGACAACAATTGGCGCCTTCATGAAATTCTCCCCCGGGACCGCTTGGCCGGCCATACGGCGCAAAGTCGCTAGCTGCCCAACATGGGTCATACAGTCGCTGAGTGGTCCTTGCAGGATGGCAGACAAAGTCATGGACTGCGGCTCCTCACCGTTCTCCAAGAACCCGTCGAGCTGTTCCAGACCACTCTCGAGTCGTCGTAGCTCGTCGTCCCAAGACAGGGACTCGAGCCGTCCCCAGGGTTCGCCGCTAAAACAGTGGACGGCGTAGGCGATCACCCCGGACATATGGCCCAGAATCTTGAGTGGTGTCCGCACGCCATAACCAGCGTCGAAATCGGGATAGCCAGCCGGCACTCGGCGGACTATCTGGCGAGTACGGTAGGCAAAGGTTGCCAGCATGTGGCGGAGTGTGTCGCGGTCCATGGGATCTCCTTGGTCAAGCATCAAAAGAGCATCGTAAAGCCAAGGAGCCGGATTGACCAGGATCAGGTCCACACCCAATGCAAAAGCCGGCGGCTGGGCGCCGCCGGCTCTTGGAGCCATCAAAGGCAGGGAAGCTGCTCGTCTTCCGTTGAGGAACCACCATTATATCGACAAACTTCGATGGAACAAGTCGAAACGCTAATATTTTATGCGAACTTTGAACACGCGACCAACCGCCACCGCAAAGGACTTTGTTCGGATTCCACTCGCTGTGTCGCCACACCGGTGAATCCCTGTCGACGGCAGACTCGCCGTCGTCAGCACGGAAAGGAGTCCATTGATGACCAGGCTTCACAGGCCTAGACAACGAGCGACGGTGTGGTTGGCCGTGGCGTGTATCACGTTGGCCCACGTCACGCCGACCTACGCTCACGAGAAGCGAGTCCATCAGGACATGACCGACACCGCCTTCAAAATCATGCAGAGGGTGCACGCCAATCCGGACGAATTTACCGGCAATTGGCAAAACTCGTCGGTCAACTTCGAGGAAGTCCGGATCCATGTCTTCGACTCCATGGTGTCCGACGCAGGAACACCGAGTTTCCGCTTCAGACCTCCCCCTTGGTAAAAAAGGCAACCTAGGGGGACTTCAGTCCCGTTCGGTTTTCTGTTCACTTTCCCGCCATTGCGTCGCCTCACTGGGAAACCCAACGGCCACAACGTCCGATTGTGGCTGTTCATCCAAGGAGTTCTCATGATGTCCACGCCGGTGCCCAGGCACACTCTCATTGCACTCACCATCCTGATTGTCACCAGCCTATTCCCCACCACCGCAACCGCAGGCACTCAACTTTGCGACAGCACCGTCAGCACCTCTGCTAGCGGCCTCTACGGCACAACGCCGCCGATGGCCTTCGACGGCACCAACGCCACAGCATTCCGTTCGAGCAACAACAACTGGCAATTCCTCCAGTTGCGTTTCGACTGCGAGATCGAGCTCACCGCATTGCGCCGTTTTATGACGCCGAACGGCTCCTCGACCAACGGTCATCGTGGCTGGCAAGGCGAGCAGGTGTCGTACTCCCTCGACGGCCAGACCTTCCACTACATCACTCCTGCCGCCAGCAGTGGTTGGGAAAGTTATGTCGCTTACCATCCGCGGGCTTGGCACTCGGTCGAATACGGCCTGTCACGGTGGTTGGTACCCGATCAGAAGATCCGCGCTCGTTATGTGCGCTTTCACTGGGACGGCAACTACGACTACCTGCATGAGGTTGAGCTCGACGCACGCGCCGTGTTGGAAACCACCAACTTCCGCCTCACCCAGAGTGGCATGGTCACCACTGCCGTCCCCTCGCAGCCCCTGGTCGCCGGTAAGACAACTCTGCTGCGAGCAACGGTGATCCGCGTTGCTGGCGGCCCAACGACCGCCGACGAAGCCTTCGTCGACGTGATTCGCGAAGATACCGGCGCAGTCACCGGCACGATACGCGGCCACGCCATCGCCAGTGACAACCGTTCGCTGCGCACCACAATCGCGGAAGGCGAAGACGTCCATTTTTTCATTCCCGGCAGGCGACTGCGCGATGAAACGACTTACCGCTTCCGGGTGCGGTTGGTGTCCGGTGGACAGAGCCATACCACCACGGTATTTACCGGCATCGCAACCCGCGAAAACGCTGGCCTACCGGTTCTCTTCACCGACTACAACGAAGGGCTGTTCGCCTCCCTCGGTGACCTCTTACGTTTCATCGACGCGGTCATCCACACCAGTCGCATCCTGCCGATCAAAGATACCAACGATGGCTTGCTGCCGTACGGCACCCCGACCACCGGAGCCAGAGGTTTACGTTACGAGTACGTCATGAACCTGCCCCTGGCTTCTCCCGGTCGCCTCGGCCAATTTGTTCAAGACTTTGTACAAAACGACACGACCGTTGGCACCGGAAACAATGCGGCGGGTCAAAACTGTGCCTCCAACATCCCGCGAGCATTCAATGCCGGCCCCTTCTTCGCCTACAACTTCACCTTTCCCGAAGACCTCGACGGCAACAACGTCCTCGACGCCGCTGAGCTTGCTCAATGCAGGCCGGGAGCTGGAGGCACCGACAGCCCACTCAGAACACGGATCAGCAACTTCGGCAGCCGCATCTGGACCGATATCGCACAGCGCAAAGCGTCGACCATGGCGAGCGGACGCGAGTTTCCAAACTATGGCCTGCAACTGGTGCCCAATGGGCCGACGCGGCATCACCGTCTCAATTGGCTAGGTTATGCCGGGCCAACCTCTGGCTGGGCTGCGGTCAGCATGGCCGGCAACCCGTTCCCAGCCCTACCTCACGAGCTTGTCCACGAACTCGGCCGCAACCACTCCCCCACAACCTCCCTGCCTGGGCCAGGCTATGACCTGAAACGCAAACGGCGAGTACCCAATCCCTTCGATCTGATGGCGGGTTCCTTCGACCCTAACCAGAACTTCTTTAATTCGTTCATGAGCGACACCGACTGGAACGCCCTGCTGGCCACGATCCCGACCGCCTCAGGGCAAACGCAGCCGCCGCCGATCGGGCCACCGACCGTGCGCATGACCGGCACTATCGACAGCCAAGGCACCCTGAGTATATTGCGCACCCGGACCCTCCCCGCGGCCACTGAGCTCGAGAGCCTGAACGCGGACATGACCGTGGCGCTGTTGGACGACGGCGACAACGTCCTCACCTCCGGCCCGGTGGAAGTATCCGAGGCCGGCGGTGCCGACTGGCCCAAGGAGCTGCCGCCACCGCTCAATCTCGATCTACGCGGTGAGGTCGAATGGGTTGAAGAAGCTGTTGCCTTGGCGGTATTCGACGAGTCGGGCCAAGAGTTGACCCGACTCGACATCTCATCAACCGCGCCGGTCGTCACCGTGCTCGATGTCGACACCGAGAGCGATCCAATCGTCGTCGACTGGAAGGGCTACGATCCGGACAAAAACACCCCCACGTACGATGTCAGCTTCGTTTACCCTGACGGTCGGGAAGTCCTCGCCGCCGCTGAAGTCGACGCTCAACAAACAAAGATCCCGGCCAACCGAGTCCCGGGCGGCGACGACGTCGCCGTGCGGGTACGTGCCACCGACGGCTTCCGCGTCTCAGTCGACGAACTGTCCGGCCTCAGTCTGCCGAATCGCGCCCCGCAGATCACCATCCTGGCTCCAGTGGCAGGCGAAACCTTCGAGACGGGTGCAGCGGTTGCTCTCGTGGCAACCACCCAAGACCTCGAGGACGAGGCCGTCGACGTGACCTGGACCTCGGACCACGACGGCTTCCTAGGCACTGGCGATGAGCTGACCCTGAAGCTGTCCTCCGGCAGCCACCAACTCACCGCTACTGCCTCCGACACGGCGGGCGGCGAAAGCACGATGTCGGTCGCGATCACCGTCGAATAAGTCCGGTCGAGCGATCACCTGAAATTCAGCTGGGATCGGTCCGGTTCGCGAACGGGACCGATCCGGCTCCTTCGGTACCAATCCGTGCCACCAAGGGGCAACCACGAGTGGACACCGCCAGTTCACGTTGACCGGCTTCGTTGAACGGTCTGTTCACATTGAACGGTCTGTTCATTTCCTACCGAGCGCGTCGCCTCACCAGGAAACGCGCGTTCTCCTTCGTCGCTGATCGTGTGGGTCTGCGACGTTTGCTGACGCCTCACATCTCAGAAAAGGACTGAATCGTGCATCAATTTGTTATCCGTTGCCTCATCCTGATCGCCTTCGTCTGCCTCCCCGTCACCGGCGCTTATGCCGACTATTGGGGGACCTCTCTGGTCACCGGCACACCGCAGTTCAACCCAAAGGACGACTCAGACATCGTCACCGTCTACGGTACCCCTGATGGCCACGGCGTTGTCTCCGAGGCGCCCTGGGAGTGCGATGGCCGGATCAACTGTCGCAGCACGGGACGCCTCTTCGTGCCTGTCACCGAGCCACGAGGAACCCAATTCGAAACCATCTGGCTGCGGGCCAACGACACCGCCTCAGGAGGCTACGTGCGGGCCGCCTTCTATCGCCAGAACCTACTCGGTGGCCCACCGGAACTGCTGGGCTTGGTCTCCACCCAAGACAATGGGCATCAAGTGGTGATGGATGTGGTCAAGGCCACCGATGCTTCGGGCAATGTTGGACCGGTGGTAATTGGCCCCATCGCTATCTTCGAGGCGACCTACACCTACTACATTGAGGTCGCCATCATCCTCGACGAGTTGATCTTCGATCCTGACGCCATCCTCATCGGCTACGACGTCGGCTTCGATCTCGATCCGTGCAGCAGCCCCGAACTCCCGAATTTCGACGGCACGTCCTGCTTCTAGTGCCCTGTTGGACTAGAACCTTCCGAATATTCTCGAGGATTTCTTGTGGCTGACAAGGCTTGCCGACGCAAGAATAGTGGGGCTCTTTTGAGGAGGCGTAACGCCGTCAGGCGCAAGAAAGACCGAGAATGGCGGGAGGGAATAGTCAACAGGGTACTAGATTTGGATCGTTGAATCCGCTGGCCGGGACCGGTCCCGGCCAGCTTGCCAAGGTTACGGCAGGTTTACTGAATCGGCGCCAACAACTCAGGCGCGGTCACCAACTGGCGCACACCGTGGGACTCGGTCTCACCGAAAATATTGTCACTTTCAGCCCAACGGTGCAGCGATGCGATATCGAGCTTCGCACACGTCGGTCGGACGCTCCAGGTCACCTTGAACGGCGAACACTCAGACTGAGTGAAGTCCGGTCCGGTGCTGGACCCGAAGAATTCCACCGGGTCGCCGGTTCCGCTCGGCAGCGAGGCCGCCTGATGAAAGTCATTACGCACCGTACCGTTGTAGGCAAATTCAGCAAAATCCAAGGCGTTGCTATCATTTACGACTAGGAACGTCTGGGCCTCGACGCGAAGGAGCGGCTCGCCGCAGGTATCCGTCACGCAAGCATTGAGGGTGGGTCCCGGCGTCTCGATGGGGCAACTGGTGTGAACCCAATGCACTTCGATCGTGTCACCTGGTTTGACTTTCCCGTACGCACCCTCGAGCGGCTCGAGCTCGGCCTCGGTCAGGTCCGCCGTCTCGTTACAGGCATAACCGCCGTAATCGCTGTCGTCGACGAAGACGCTGAACCCAGGGCCTTTGTGCTCGGCGTTGGTGTGGGTGTGGAGGTTACACAGATTCATCTCACTGGGCGCTGGCGCCCGATCGATCGGAGTGGTGTTGAGTCCATGGGGGTTAGAGATATCCCGTGGTGTCTGTGGACCGGCATCGACACACAGAGCAGGCGTTTCGACAACCGCTTCCGGCTCAGGTTGCACCGCGGCGGTTTCGGCGGTCTCGGTGGGTTCAGAACCGCAACCAGAGAAGATCAAAGCGATAGCGGTGAAGAGGATCAAACAGCGACTCATGGGGTTCTCCTGAAGAAAATTGGACACACTTTTGCCCTGAAAGGCTCACTTGGCGAGACTGTCACCAGTGTCATGGCCATCCTATACAGGAATCTTCGTAGGATCCGAGTGGCCAGATTCAAAGCCACAGTTAGATATTCCCATCGGCCACCACCAGACCCAGCTGGCCATTGTTGGCTAGACGCAGGAACGGTTGGACACCGCCAAAGGTGTGCTGGAAAGCCTCGACTTCTCCCGCCGTCATGGGCCGGCCGCTATGATGCCGCGCCAGGGATCGTAGGGCCTTCCGTGCAGCCAGGCACTGCTGCCAAGCGGGTTCGTCCAAAGTTGCGTTCGCCTCTAATAGCCGCCGGTGGGACAACCAATCCGCCACCGCTTGCGGGCTGGCAAGCTCGTCCGTGTTGGTCTCGATCTGGCGAGTGTTGAGGAACTGCTGAACTAGACGCAGGCGACCCGGTGCCGGGTGGGGATCTTTGAGGGAAGTACGGTGTTTCAGGACATCCTCGGCCATCAAGACGCCACAATCTCGACCGAGAGGCAAGACGCCCTGTGAAAGTTAGGCCCTTGATGTTACTTGTTGGCGGTGACGAGCGAAACGTACGGTGTCAGCTACGCGGGCGTTGGCCTAGCGATCCACTCACTCGACATTCCTCAAAGGATATGGATATGACCCACCTCACTCAAAAGACTCGCTCCCTCCCCGATCTCATCGTGTTGTTGCTGCTGTTTTTTGCCGCTAGCACCCAGGTAGCTGCCCAAGGCGCCACTGCAGCCGGCGCCACTGCAGCCGGCGCCACTGTAGCCAGCGGATCTTGGACCAAGAAGACGCAGTCTGCGAGCGGTACCTGGAAGATCACCGAAGCCGGCGACCAATTGAAGTTCGAGGTCAGTAGCGACTTCAAGACTCGCAAAGCGCCCGATCTGAAGATTTTTCTCTCTCCACTGACCGCCAGCGAAGCTCAGAATAACAACGCCGTCAACGAGTCGCTTTTAGTTGCTGAACTGCCCAAGGTTTCGGGCAGCTTCGAGGTCACCTTGCCCGCGGGCACCAACCTCAGTGATTACAACAGCGTCCTCGTTCACTGTGAGAAGTACACCAAGCTGTGGGTAGCCTCGGATCTCCACTGATCTGACGGCACCGGTACGGCTCCTCTACCGGACGATGATCTCCTCGCCGAGTTCGACGCGACCACCCGCCTCGAGCACGGCGCCACAATCGGCGTCGAGATCACCGGCCGGTGCTGGCAACCGGTTCGGCGATTGTAAAACAACCGGCTGGTAACGTCCGATCCCCTCGGTAGCCGCTCGCAGGCTCAGTCGTCCCTCAATGGAGACACAGTCCGAGGAGCTGGTCTCCTCGCTCACACCCGTCTCCGCGGGTAGACAACGAGCCACCAGCTGCCGGTCGTTAAGATAGAGACGCAGTTCGAGATGTTGATCGGGATCACCTTCGGCGTCGAGGACCAGGACATCACCGGGGCGTGCAGTCTGCCCACGGAAGGCGACTGTACTGTGCTCGACGCGAGTGGCGAGACTGAGCTCCGGCGGTTCGCTCCACCGGGGACTGAAAATAGCCATTGCCAACCCAGCAGCGGCAGCCAACGAGGCGACCGGCCACCAACCACGACTGGACGTCAGGGGTGATACCTGCGGCGCGTCCAGTCTTCGATCCCGGATCCGTCGTCGCACTTGCTGCTGCCAATCGGCAGCGGGCTCTTCAGCCTTCCCCAATTCGGCAAGGTCTCGCATGAGCGTTTCGTAGGCTGCCCGCTGCTCCACACAGTCAGGACAGGAGACAAAGTGGCCGGTCAGCGACAGTCCGGATTCCAATCGTTCAAGGCCTTCGCTCTCGAACCGTCGACAAGGGCTCACGCTCATGGTGTGGCTCCTTTGGACTCCAGGCAGTGGCGGAGCGCCGGCAGGGCTCGCACCACGCGAGCCCGCAGGGCCGGTGGGCGTTCATCTGCCACCCGCGCCATCTCGACATAGGACAAGCCTTGCTGGAATCGCAGCAGGATCGCATCGCGCACTCTTGGCCCGAGTGCGGCTAGACAGTCGGCCAACGCTGCCAAATGGCTGCGGGCGGAAAGCTGATCGTCTTGGGGTGGCAATGGAGACGGCCGCTCGGGCAACCGATCGGTGAGCTGGAAACGTCGATCCCGACGACGGCGAATCTTGACGGCGTCGAGACTACGATGGCGAGCGATGCCAAACAACCAAGTCCGCAGGGAAGAGTGCCCACGAAACCCCTCGAGACCATCATAGGCCTGGATGAACGTGGTCTGATGGACCTCTTCCGCCAATTCAGCATCACCTACCAAGTGTCGACAGTAGCGGTAGACGGCGGTCCCGAAGGTGTCCATCAACACCTCCAGAGCGCAGTCGAGATCGCCTCGGGCGATGGCCTGGCGAACGAGGGTTTCAGGCCTGTCGAGTGCGCGGTCAGGCTCAGGCTCGTCCAGCCGATCGCTGGTGCCGGGTGAGAGCACCCGGCTGGGATACCGGACCACAGCTGGCGATGGCCTCGAGTCGGGTTCCAACCCACTGCTCGACTTCGAGACCGTCTTGGGCGTGGAGACTGCGTTAGGCGTGGAGACCGTGCTAGGCATCGGACCGCTGCTAGGCAGCACTGGCTCAAATGTTCTCACGTGGTATCCCTTGAACCGTTCACTGCTGGAGATTTGGACCGCCAGCCCCTTAGGAACGTCGTTACTTCATGAGGCGACGCTGGCCGCTCAAAACGAACAGGTCGAGCCTCAAGGGATTGGGTCGACTGGATCAACCCCCGGCAAGATCGCCTGGATATAGGGGTTCGGCAGCGGCGGGCGAATCGGGAAACAGCCTGCTGGGAGCTCCGCACAGGGCAGGAAGACACCGTCTTCGAACTGGGCAATCGGTACCATGCGATAGAAGGTCATGGCTTCGACTGAGGTGAGATCCAACTCGACGGTTTCGGGGGTTTGTAGGAGTTCACTGTCGCCGAGCTCTAACCATGCATTGGGATCGGTCAAAGAAGCAAAGCCGATGTAGGCCGCATCGGGGCCGCCGACCGAAATCTTCAATTGCTGGTCGGTTTGCTGCCAGGTGAAGAATCCACCTTCGCCACCCGAACTGTCGGTGGGATCATCGGACGGTGCTGCGATGGCGACCTGGGGCGACCAGCCGAGCTGACCGAGAGTCAAACCAGCGCCGAAAATCGTCAGCGCGGCACAAACTATGAGGGATAGACCAAACCAGTGTTTCATGAGGTACTCCTAGGTTGAGTTGAGGTTTTGGCAACAGGTAGTGTTCACTGCATCGAAGTTTCACGGAGCCAACGGTGTCGACTGGTTGAGGCTTGTCGGTCTTGGCCGATCGGCGAACAACCCCAGGACCACAAATGGCGCCCAGGTGGCAACCGGCTGCCCGACAGCGATGAGCTCACGTTGGGCGCTGGCCAGGGCAAAGACCGGGTCCTCGAGCCCGCCGTGGCGATAGAACGCAAGCGCAACGGCTTCAGCATCAGCATCGGGAACCGACACCAACGACGCCACCACGGCTTCGCTGCCAGCGGCGAGAAATACCGCACCGAGGGAGCCCCACAGCTCACGCCCTGGGCGCGCTGCCGAGGCGCAGGTTGCCAACACAGTGAGGCGCGGGGCACGAGTCTTGGCCAGCAGGACATCTGCCGCCAACGGCCCGTCAGCGAGTGCGATCCATGGTCCACCAGGGCCGAGGCCGGTGTGGGTTGCGAGATGCAACACGGCGGGCCGAGTCGACTCGTGCCAAAGGCCCTGCTCTGCAGCATCGCCGAGCCAAGGTGTCGACCCGACGAGCTCGGCAACCGCAATCGCCTCGGAACGCGCCCGCGGTAGATCACCCAGCGGATCGCCAAGCACCAACGGCGGGCCGACCTCGCCCCTGGGCCGCTCCAGCAACGCGGCCAGCGCCTCCAGGCTCGGCACGTACGTCACCGGATGGCGCTCGACCAGATATCGCCCGTCGATTCGCAACGCGGCAAACGGTAAACGACCGAGGGCACCATCGGTCACGATCATCAAAGGCTCGTCAGCTCCCGGAAGCCCGCTCGTCGGCAAGACTTGGGCACCCAATTGTGCCGCCAGTTGGTGGTCGTCCAAGTTGGCGAGAAATGTATCCACAGTGGCCTCGATATCCGCCGAGTCACCGAGTCGACGCCAGGATCCCGCGACGCCACTCAAAACCCATAGTGCGCCATCAGCTTCGAAATAGCTCAACACCGACCTATGCCGCAGGTTGTGGCGCAACTCGCCCACCGGCCGCGGTTCGGGTGACGGCGCGGCAGCAACCGCTGGCAACAACCCTTCGAGCACCCGCAAGCGTTCCAGCGCGGCGGCGCCAACATCGACTCGCTCCGGATCGGAGAACTTCGGTACCGTCTCGCTATCGGCCACCGTCTTGCTATCGGCCACCGTCTTGCCATGGTCTACCGTCGCATCGAGACCTCGGACAAAGGCGTCGAGAAAGGTGCGCGCCCGCGCTCGCTCGACGATCGCCAGTGCCTCGTCGGAGCGCCCTTGATGCAACAGTAACAGAAAAAGCGCTTCGAAGGTCTGTCTCTTCTTCTCGAGCAACCACGGCTTGAGGGTGTCGAGGGCGAGCGCACGACGCATCGCTTCGACCTCGACGATAGCGGCCCGATATGCAGCCTCAGCGGCAACAAGGTTACCCCGGGCCTCCTCCACTCTCCCCAGCAGCTGTTGCAAGGTCCAGATCCAGTCTGTCACTGGCGAGGCGACGAGCGCCGTTGCCAGATCCCGGGCGGCTGCGTCCCAGCGCCCTTCCTGATGAGCCAACCGAGCACGATAATAAAGTAGCGAGGTCGGCAGACGCCGATCTTGGCCGGGGCTCTGATCATGAAGACCCTGATCACCACGGCCCTGATCACCGAGACTATGATCCGCCGCGTGTTCGAAGGCGGCATCCAAATGGAAGTGAGCCCGCTCCAACGCTCCACGTCGTAAAGCGATCTCGACCAGGTTCAGGTGGGTCGAGCGGAAAAGCTGGCTGCCGAGCTCCACGCTGCTTTGATCGGAGCTCTCAGCCGCAACCTCGAGCGCCCGCAAGGTAGCATCGCGGGCGAGCGACAACCGCCCACTGTCGAGCCACAAGTCGCCTTCGTGCGCCAACAAGAAGGCATCATCCTGCGGACTGTCGGCGGCCAACCCCTCACGCAGCTGCTGCACCGCGCGGGCACTGTCCAGGTCACCAACTGCGGACAACACCCCCTGCTGCATCTCGACGGCCAACTTCTCTACCCGTGCGTCGCCTTCGCGACGTGCCACCACCGCGGAGTCCAAGGCATAGGCGAGTGCTGACCGATACTGCGTCTGGCTCCATTCGAGGTAGGCCAAGAGGTACAGCGTCCAAGCCTCTTTGGATGCCTCGGCTGAAACTGGTTGCAGGCTGCCAGAGGTTTCGACCGTCAAGCGCTCGAGTTCAAGCGCTCGTTCGAGGGCCGTGCGAGCAGCCGTGATCTCCTTTCGATCACGCCAGATGCTGGACGCCAGGCGTAACACTTCAGCATGCTGTCGGGTACCCGCCAAACGTCCGGACCAAGCCAGAACTTCGTCGAGGTGGCCCAGCTCGAGCTGAGAGCGGGCCGCCCCCAACCCGGCCTTGGCATCACCCTCAGCAGCAAACGCAGCAGCACAAACCTCGGCCGCTTTGGAAGGGTCTCCGGCCTGCAACAAGGCCTCACACGAGCGCTGGCCAGGATGACAACCGAGCACAGCACACCCTGCCATCAGCACCAAACCGCCGGCTGAGGACCAGGGACGCCGAAGCAAAAGTGAGGGATTCATCGCAACCATTCGATTAATAGTTAAGGGAGGGACAGTTCGGACTTAGCCGGTCCACTATGAAACGATCGTGGACCACTCACCTAGGAAGACGGTCTTCACCTAGGAAGACTCTGCAACCGTCCGAATTGTCCCACCCACGTTGATCTTTTTTCGTCGTTATCGTCTGGGGGCTGGATGTCTGCACGAATCTTCCGGCCGCCAACCACCGGATATGATCCGACTCTCGAGCAACGTTTAGAAGCGGCAAACCATGGATGCAGTCCATCCAGCAGGGCCGACTCAGCACCTCTACGGTCGCCACAAGGGGCCCCGTTGCCAGATGAGCTTCAACAGCGCCTGATCCCAGGATCGACGATCTACTGGCGAATCGTCGAGCGGGCTGAGCTCGAACGCCGGGAGTCGGCGCTGTTTCGCTTTCAGCTCGCAGCCGAGAGCCCCTCGCATCCTTGACTCGCCCGGCCACCTGCCTAGCTTTGGCGTTGATGCTGGTTGCGCCTCGCCAAGCTTGACACGCTGGCCAACATAACCACCCGTCATCCCGCCAACTGGGCCGCCTTCGTCTTGATCATCCAATGTAGAATAGGCTAGCAGCACAATGGTCTCGACAAGGTCGTGCCTATGCCTAGTGACGCCCAATCGATACATCCCACACTACCTGGTGATCTGCGGCCCCTCTTTTGGGACTACGATTTTCAAGATCTGTGCTGGGACGATGATCGAGCCCTGATCATCCGTCGAGTTTTGACCTCGGGCCCTTGGGACAGCGTGCAATGGCTGCGTTCCAGAGTGAATGATGACACGCTGGGACGCTGGATCATCGACCACCAGGGCCGCGGGTTGAGTCCACAGCAACTTCGTTTTTGGCAATTGATCCTCGATCTACCGACCGAGCAGGTTGATGGGTGGCTGGCTGACCGGCAAACCGATCCCTGGCATCACCGACAGGCCTCATGACGTTTCACTCCGAGGTCCTAACGACACCTCAGATCCACGCTCTTCACGCGATGGGACCGGCCATGACAACCGGTCACTTTTATCTTGCTGGAGGCACCGCCCTGGCCATCATCCTCGGGCACCGCCTGTCGGTTGACCTCGACTGGTTCACCCGTAAACGATTTGCAGATCCGATGCGTTTAGCCGCCGAGCTGCGAGATGACGGAATCCAGCTAAAGACAACACGGGTGGAACGCGGCACTCTGCATGGCCATATCGACGATGTGCGGGTCAGTCTGCTCGAATATCGCTATCCATTGCTAGCTCCCGTCATCGTATGGAGCGA
Source organism: Acidobacteriota bacterium (assembly GCA_029263395.1). Lineage (GTDB taxonomy): Bacteria > Acidobacteriota > Thermoanaerobaculia > Multivoradales > J023 > JAAELT01. The sequence goes on from JAJCXO010000206.1 coordinate 55,708, forward strand.
GCATCAATGTGCACTCGTCTCGCTCGACGATATCGCTTGCATGAAGCTGTCTGCGATCAGTCAACGCGGAGCCAGGAAAGACTTCGTCGACCTCTACGCACTCGTCCAACGGCACCGACCGCTGGATGAGCTTCTGAAGCTGTACCAAAAGAAATACGACACGACAGATATCGGACATGTTCTAGTGTCCTTAGCCTACTTTGACGACGCCGAGCGAGAGCGGATGCCAAAGATGCTTTGGGATGTGAGCTGGCAGGATCTCAAGACTCAGATCCAGAGGTGGGTGCTGGACCTAGCGCTGCCCCCTGTGTCTGGGTAGTTGTCGCATGAACTGGAATCGCGAACGATTCTGGGGGCAGGAGCACTATCCATCTCAGGTAAAGGCGCCGTCCTTGGATTGGTACGACCGCCTTGGCCAGCCAACGCTACAAAGACCGCTTGAGCGCCTGCTGCTTGCGTAACCCTTGACGCGCCATCACTTTGGCAAGGAATCCAGCGCAACGTGGTGACAGGTCACCGAGGCGGGCGAGCCAGCCACGCCAGCGGGGGATGGCGACGAAAAGCGGGCGTCGACGCAGGACACGACCGAGGATGACCCGCGAAATATCTTCGACGGTCAGCACCCGAGGCGCGGTGAAGGTGAGGGCCGCTTCGGGATAGTCGAGCTGTTTGTCGAGCATCGGGGTGGCGACTGCATCGGGGCAGACGACGGTGACGGCAATACCTTCGGGGCGAAGCTCTTCGGCGGCGACGAGGGAAAAGGCACGGACAGCGTATTTGGAGGCCGAGTAGAGCGAGATGCCAGGGATCGGTGCCAGTGACGCGAGGGAGGCGATGTTGATGATATGCCCTCGATCTCGAGGAGCCGCGCCATGCTCCATCATGACCCGCGCCGCAGCACGGGTTCCGAAAACGAGACCCTTGACGTTGATGTCGAAGTGACGATCGACATCAATGTCGTCGACTTCGAAGCAGCGACCGGGACGAATATAACCGGCGACATTGAGCATAACGTCGATACCACCCCACCCTTCGACGACGGCCTCCATCGCAGCGGTCCATGCGACAGGGTCGCACACGTCCAGCAGCTCAATGTGCACCCGATCGGCCGGCCAACCGGCAGTGTCAGCATGTTGCCGCAGAGCATCGAGATCGATGTCGGTGGCGACGACGCGATGGCCGCGCGCTAGCAGCTCGTCAGCCAGATGACGGCCGATACCACTGGCACAGCCGGTGATGAAAAATCGATCGCCGAGAGTTGTCAACAGCGTTCACTGATGGGGTCGGTAGGCGCGGATCCGCTCGGGATCGGTCTCGATCCGAGCACCACCGATCAGGTCGACACAATCGGGCACAGCAGCGAAGACTGCATCGAGGCAAGTCTTGACAGCCCGTGGACTGCCGGGCACGTTGATGATCAAGCAAGTGCCACGGACCGCACCGTGTTGACGGGAAAGAATGGCGGTGGGTACTTCGTTCAACGAGACTCGCCGCATCAGCTCACCAAAGCCTGGCAGTAAACGAGTCGCCACCGCCTCGGTCGCTTCCGGGGTAACATCCCGCGGCGCCGGACCGGTGCCGCCGGCCGTCAACACCAAATCGCAGCCAACATCGTCGATCAGCTCGATCAAGGTGGCCTCGATCAGGTCTCGGTCGTCGGAGATCAAGCGAAAGTGGTGTTCGCTCGGCGAGGTCACAACCTCGTCGAGGTAGGCTCGCATGGCGGGCCCAGAGCGATCTTCATACTCGCCCCGGCTGGCACGGTCGGAGATCGACAAAATACCCAAGCGAGCGGGACGTTGTCCCTCGCTCGGCTGTTTGCTCGCGGCCACGTCAGTCGACCAACCGCTCGGGATTGAGATCTTCGAGTTCGGGAATCACGAACCGACCATCTTTGCGGATCAGCCGATCGTCGAAGTAAATCTCGCCACCACCGACTTCTGGCGTCATCAACAACACCATGTCCCAATGGACGTCACTCTCATTACCGTTGTCGGCGCTCTTGTAGGCATTACCGGGGGTGAAGTGGATGCTGCCGGCGATCTTCTCGTCGAACAGGATATCCTTCATCGGCTTGGTGATATGGGGATTGAAGCCGATAGCAAACTCGCCGACGTAACGGGCGCCTTCGTCGCTGTCGAGGACAGTGTTGAGGTGCTTCGTGTCGCTACTCGTCGCCTCGACCACTTTGCCATCGCGAAAGACCAAGCGGATATCACGATGGGTTGCACCCTGGTAAATCGTCTCGGCATTGAATTGGATGGTGCCCTGGACCGAATCGCGCACTGGGGCGGTGAAGACCTCACCGTCGGGAATGTTGCGGCCGCCGTCACAGGTCACTGAGGGGATATCTTTGATACTGAAGCGGAGATCGGTTCCTGGCGCCACCAGACGGACTCGATCGGTCCGGTCCATCAACTCCTTGAGGGGCTGCATGGCCCGCGACATCCGTGCGTAGTCCATCGTGCAGACGCGAAAGTAGAAGTCCTCGAACTCCTCCGTCGACATCTCGGCTTGTTGGGCCATCGAAGGGCTCGGCCAGCGCAGAACAACCCAGCGGGTCTGCTCGACGCGCAGATCGCGGTGTGCGGGCTGCCACCACAGGCTCTGATAGAGCTTCATCTTCTCTGGCGGTACGTCGGACCACTCGGAGATGTTGGGGTTGCCGCGGACACCGATGTACGCCTGCACCTTCGACATCCGGTAGGCGTCGATCTCACCGATCAGACGCATCTGATCTTCGGTGCCTGACAACATCAAATCACGCATCACCGCGTTGGAACGCAGGCTGACCAACGGTAAGCCACCCACCGCCGAAACCGCTCGAATCAAACTGCGGGTGAAGTCATCAGGCAGGTCGAAAGCCTCGATCAGGACTACTTCACCGGCTTGCAACGCGCAGGAGTAGTTGACCAGTACGTCGGCCAGCTTCTCGTATCGCGGATCTGCCATATCTAGGGCTCCTCGTGGGTCGGGGATGAGAGGGTTCGGACGAACCCTCTCATGTTATCGCCGATCGACGAGCTAGCGGCCATCCGTTGCGGACGGCTACTCATCGCGAGAGCTAGACCGTGATCAAACAGTCGCGGCTGCCGTACTGGTTGGGCACCAGGCGATCGGGAGTCTCGTCGTTCGCCCACCGCTCGCCATCGAGCAAGTAACGGAAGCGATAGTCGTTGCCGGCATCGAGCGAAACAGTGACGCTGCGGCTGCCGTCTTTGAGCTTCTTCAAGGGATGGCTGTCAGCATCCCATTCGTTGAACTCGCCGAGCAAGGCGACGCGCTCGGCTTCGAGCTCCGCCGGGACTTTGAACGTGACTCGGCACGAGGTGCCAGTCTTGGAGTAGTTTTTCTTGAGCATGAGGTTCTCCTCTAGTGTGTGTTGCAAAGAGCCCAGAGCAGATCTGTGATTTGCATTCAGCAAGTCTGATCGTCAGCTATGGCACTGCTTCAGTAGCACTGCCATAGCGGCGAACTGCCTGCGATTCGTTTGTTTCGGTACTGCCCGAGCTGTGCGGGAATGACGTCGCTCGGAAGGATCGGCAAGGAAAGCCGGAGTGAGCGACAACGCGGCGGTCCGCGCGCGGGCAAACTAGCACACTCTAGAGCGAAAGGCTACGCCAAACAAAACGAAAGGCTAGGCCAAACAAAGCGAAAGGCTACGCCAAGTATTTTGTAGGCTAGCTGCTAAGCAGCGGCGTCGGGCAACGCCGTATCGGGATGTGCACCCGACATGATGCGCCAACTGGTCACCTTCTCGTCGATCTCACGCATGCGTTTACAGATCAACCGACAAAGCAGCATCATGAAGCTGCGCGCAGCCCGCGGATCCATCGCCATGATCTCGTTCAGGGTCTGGTCGTCAAAGGTCACAACAGTGACCGGCCCCTGAAACGCCTTGGCATCGGCTGAACGCGGCTCTCCGTCGATCAACGACATCTCGCCGAAGAAATCTCCACGGTCGAGGATCGCCAGTGCTTCTTCACCACCGCCGGGGATGAACTTGCTGATCATCACCTGGCCTTCGAGCACCACATACATCTCGTGGCCCTCGTCTCCCTCACGGAACAAGAATGTACCGCTCGGATAACGTTTGACGTTGGAGAAGTTGGCCAGGGTCTCGAGCTCCGCTCCGCTGAGACCTTGCTCGCGAAAGAGCTCGATCTTATCGTCGGCTCCGACGTCCACCGCACCGGTCTCGGCTTGACTTTGGCGCAATTCCTGAAGGTCTTCGGTCGAGTTCTCCTCTACGAAAAAAGTCCGCAGCTGTTCGTTGGCGCTCCGTAGCTTTTGCGCCAGACCGTGCCAGAAGCCCCAGAAAACCTGGACGCCCAAATCGGGATGCTGATCGAGCACTGTTTCGAGCTGGGTGGGGTCGAGACGGACCAACTCGCAGCCTTGGCCCGCCACGGCATCGCCGGTCCGCTCACCGGGTAGGATGAAGTTGATCTCACCGAAGACGTCACCCGGGCCCAGACTGCCGAGCGGATAGCTACCGTAGGACGTCTGTCGCCGGATCACCACGGTACCCTTCTCGACAATGTAGATATCGGCATCGGAGCTGCCGAAGGAGAAAATCTCCGCGCCCTTTTCGAAATGCTCCTCGTGGGCCGCCAAGGTGAGATGAAAAACCTGCTCGTCGTCTAGATGAGACCAGGCTTCGATCTTGCGCATCCGCCGGGCGAGCTCCAGACGGCCACTCTGCGGCCTGGCTGGCGCCTTGACAGGGATCTTTCGGGTAGCGTCCTCGTCGCGCAGGAACCGCTCACGCTGCAGCTCCAGGCGGTCGAAGGCGGTCTGCAGCTTTTCTCGACGCTCCCGAAACAACTGCACCAGATCCGCACTGGAGATCTTGCGAATCGTTTTCAGAGTCCGGATCCGCTTCTTTAGATGTTTGCCCTTTTCGCGATCGTCGTCCTGTAACAACAAGAAGGCATCGATCGTCGCTTCGATTGCCTCCCGGTAATGCTCGCGCTCGTACTCGACGCGCCCTAGCAGATCGGCGATCTCGCGATCGAACGGATTGTAGCGCTGAGCGCGGCGTAGCTCGCGACCTGCTTCGTCATACCGCTTGTCGCGAAACATCAACTTGCCGTTGAGCTTGTGAACGTAAGGATTGGCCATTTCCTTACTGCTGGCGATTTGCAGACATTCAGCAGCAAGATCTGGCTTGCCGCGCTCTTCGTAGAGAGCGGCCAAGCCGAAGAAATGGGCCGAGTCGATCGCGTTACGCCGCAGACGCTCTCGCAGCGCCTGCTCCGCATCACGCGTCGAGTCGCCCAGGCTCTGGCGTCGGTGTTTGCGCACCTCAGCTAAATTGAGCTGGATGCCCATATTGTTGGGCGCAAAACGCTGGGCAAGCTGAAACAGCTCGTCCGCTTCGTCGTACATGTCGCCATCAGCGAAACGCTTGGCAAGCGACGTGAGGAGCTCCAGATCCACCGGAGGCTTCTTCGAAATGGACATCGGACCTTATAGTTTAGCATGAGCCCTCCGACCCTCCGCAAGATTCACTCCGCAGCTGGCCAGCTGAGCAATCCGTCGGATCTCTGACAATGGTGGTACTTAGCTTTCTATGGCTATTCCACTATGATTGCCATATTCTGACCCGGCTTGGTAGTCGAGTTCGATCAAACACAGGCGCTGGGCAACACCGTAGCGCGGTCCCCACCGTCGGTTCCTCCTGATCTCATTGTCGAAAACGCCATGACAGCCAACACGAGTGAGCCGCTAGAGGTCGCCTTGAAGGGTATCGAGCTCTGTCGCCAAGGCGACTGGAACGAGGGCCTTTATTGGCTGAGCCAAGCAGCGGCGGGTGAAGGCAAAGGGCACGAGTTGCCGGCTCTCTTCTACTCGTACTTCGGCTACGCAATCGCCAAGAAGCAAGACCAGGTGGCCCACGGGCTCAGGCTCTGCAAACGAGCCGTGGAGCTCGAGCTCTACCAGCCTGAGAGTTATTACTTCTTGGCTCGGACCCATTTTCTGGACGGCGATCGGAGGGCCGCCTTTAAGGTTGTCGAGCGCGGACTGCGGATCGACTCGACCCATGCCGACTTGCTCGAGCTCAAATCAAAGCTCGGTCGACGCCGTAAGCCCGTGATCTCGTGGTTGGCGCGGCGGCACCCGGTCAACCGCTTTTTGGGCAGGGTTCGGCATCGGCTGCTCGGTTCGAAGCACCGCTGAGCTTCCCGCCGCAGTAAACTAGGGTCCGCTTGGTAAATCGGGTCCGCTGGAATTGCATCTCGATGGCGCAGTGCCTGCTGCCGTGGATCTCTGGTGACCAATTGTGCGTAGTTCCACGAGGCGACTCGACAGCTTTCGCGCAGTGCTGCTCCGGCTGTCGATTTGTCGCCGCCCACTAGACTCTTGTGATCATGAAAAAGACTACCCGCGATAGCTCCAAACGACGCAAGACCTTGACCGTCATCTGTTCCAAGGGTGCCCGCCAGCGGTTCTTGCGCGGCATGATCACGCACGATCTTGTACAGCGTGGATTGAGCTTCGACGACGGCTATGCCGCAGCCCATGCTATTCGTGACCGCCTTGCTGAGCGTGAGGAAGTGACGACCTCTGAGATTCGAGACATGATCCAAGAGCATTTGGAGAGCACTCTTGGTTCCGACCTGCCAGCACGGCTGCGCCGACCGATGCGGAGGGAGCCGCAACATTTCGTGCTCAAGGACGGCAAGAAGCAGCCTTTCTCTCGTGGCCTATTGGCTCGCAGTATGTACGCTGCAGGCCTCGACCTCGAGCGTGCTTATCGACTGGTAGCAGAGCTTGAGAAAGAGTTGCAAAAGACCGACTCCACCGTATCCACCAGTTCAGACATCGCTCGTCAAACCGCGGAGATCTTGGAACGCCTGGAAGGTGACGAGATCGCGCAGAGGTACCGTTTGGTACGTCGCATCCACCGACTCCCCAGACCCCTAGTGATCTACGTCGGCGGGGCCAGTGGAACAGGTAAGTCTACGGTAGCTCTCGAGCTGGCTCCCCTATTGCGCATCTACCGTGTCACCTCCACTGACACCATCCGCCAGATGATGCGGATGGTTTTCTCGCCCACTATTCTGCCTGCACTTTATAGTTCCAGCTTCGAAGTTGCGCCGGCCTTCGGCGATGGTTCGATCCCGGACGACTACCACGTGTCGGCCCAAGATCCTGAGTTTATTCAGCGCCTGACATCAACTTTCGAGGAGCAGTCGACCCGGGTGTGTGTCGGAGTCCGGGCGGTGGTCGAACGTGCCATTGCCGAGAACATGAGCATCTTGGTGGAGGGTGTCCACCTGTGTCCGCCGTTGGTGCCGTTCAGCGATCTCGAAGGCGCCGCCTATCAAGTTCCGATGATGATGACGATTCCTGACGTCGAGGTCCATCGCTCGCGCTTCCTCAATCGCGCTCGACTCGGCGGCCGTCGAGCCGAACGTTATGTCGAGAATTTCGAAGCGATCCGCATGGTGCACGACTTTGTGCTGCAACAAGCCGAAACGCATGATGTCCCGCTCCTCGATACGTCCTTCGATGATCCGCCCGTCGTCCAAAGCTTGCGTTTAGTCACAAGCTTGCTACAAGAGCGGCTGCCGGCGCTGGCGCAGGCTGGCTGGCATACAGCTAAACCAATCACCCCGACACTGCTGCTGGTAATTGATGGTCTAGCGGATCGGCCGGTGCGCGCTCTCGGTGGGCGAACACCCCTACAGGCTGCCGAAACGCCCCATCTCGATCGACTGGCGGCGGAGGGCCAAAGCGGTTTGGCGGATCCGATAGCTCCGGGGGTGGTACCCGACACCGCGGCGGGTACGCTGGCGCTCTTCGGTCAGTCACCCCTCGCTCTCAAACGCGGTCCGGTAGAAGCGCTAGGTGCGGATTTCGAGCTCAATGTTGGCGATATCGCGTTGCGTGGCAACTTCGCCACGTTGGGCGACAACAATCAAATCATCGACCGTCGGGCCGGACGGATCCGCGGACAAACCGACAAGCTAGCAAAAGCAATCGACCGCCTACCGCTGCCTGGCAGTCTTGGTCGTGAGGTGGAGATACGAGTCAGGGCGGCGACCGAGCATCGCCTGGCGATCGTGATGCGAGGCGACGGCCTATCGTCGAATATTCAAGGTTCGGACCCTGGTGATGGCGCCGCGGCCGGGCCGGCTCTAACACCGCGACCGAACGAGCCCAACGACGAACGGGCGGTCGAGACCGCACGGATCCTGGCGCTTTTCGAACAGAAGGCGCGCAAGGTGCTGGCCAAGCACCCGATCAACCTAGCCCGCAAGGCCGAAGGGCTGCCGCTCGCCAATATCGTACTGACCCGAGGCGCTGGCAGGATCCATCATCTTGTACCGCTCGAAGAAGCTGGGATTCCGCTCAAATTGGCATGTATCGGTGGTGACCGAACAGTACTTGGCCTGGCCAAGCTCCTCGGCGCCAGAACGGTGAGTCGCGACGGCATGACGGCGAATCTCGACACCAACTTGGATGCCAAGTTCGATGCTGCCTTGCGCGCACTGAAACGCGACGATCTGGTGATTGTCCACGTCAAGGGAGCTGATATCGCGGCCCACGATCAACGGCCCGATCTCAAAGCCGCCTTCTTGGAGAAGGTCGATCGTGCGCTAGGAGCCTTTCTCGAACGCCATACCGACGATTTCCGGGTCGCGGTAGCAGCGGATCACGCAACCTTGTCTGAGAGTGGGCAACACGCCGCCGATCCGCTGCCGGTGTTGGTGTGGGGTCCAGGTATCGAACCCGACTCGGTGATGAGCTACGACGAAACGGCAGCAGCGGCTGGCGCTTTGCAGCAATTTCCTTTACAACTACTACTCGAACGCTTATTCGACCTCAGCTGAACCTGCAAAGATGAACGAGTCGGCCATCGCTCCTCCGCTTGCTGTTGAACCAGCCCCAGCAGCCCCCACTGTTGGCCTCGACGTGCCGCGAGTCCTGGGGTGTGTCGAAGGGACCGAGCCCGGCCCCATTCTGATCGTTATCGGCGGCCTCCACGGTAATGAGCCGGCAGGGGTCAAGGGCCTACAGCGAGTCTTACCGCAACTGGCGGCCGCCCCTAGCTGCCTGGCTCGTGGCCGTATCGTCGGACTGGCGGGCAACCGCAAAGCGCTGCGCCGAAAGCAACGGTACCTGTCCCATGACCTCAACCGCCATTGGCTCCCCGAGAGGATCGATCGGCTGCGCGCCACCTCGGCCCCTCTCGACGACGAAGACGAGGAACTGCGGGAACTGAATCGCGAGATAGAACGCCAACTCGCCGACGCGACCGATGGCATCTATCTACTCGATCTCCATACAACCTCTGGCCCTGATCTGCCGTTTGCTACCCTCGATGACGCCCTCAGTAATCGGCCGTTCGCATTTGCGTTTCCGGTGCCGGTTGTCCTCGGACTCGAGGAGGAGTTGGCCGGTACCCTCAACTCTTATGTAGCGTCTCTAGGCATCATCAACGCCGGCTTCGAGTCAGGCCAACACGATGCGGATTCGGCGATCGAACGTGCTGAGGCAGCAATTTGGATCGCACTCGAAATTAGCGGCGTGCTACAACCTGGGCGCCCAGAAGTCACCGCAGCTCGGCAGCTGTTGTCTGCCGAAAACAGCAACCTGCCCCATGTGGTGGAAATCCACTATCGACACGCGATCCGCCCCGAGGATCAATACTGCATGGACCCTGGTTATCGCAACTTCCACCCGGTCACGAAGGGACAGAAAGTCGGCAGTGATCGACAAGGTCCGGTGTCGACACCGATCGGCGGTTTGATGCTGATGCCGCTTTATCAGGCTCAGGGGGCCGACGGCTTCTTCGTAGTGCGGCCGCTGCACAGGATATGGCTGGCCGCATCGGCGGTAGTCCGACGGTGGCACTGGGAGCGCATTCTCCATCTGCTGCCGGGTGTCCGACGGCATCCGGACCGCCTGGGCAGTTTCATCGTCGATCGTCGCTACGCCCGATGGCTCGCTCTCGAGCTCTTTCATTTGCTCGGATTCGGCTGCCGCGACAAGGGCGAACGGATCCAGGTCATGACACGTCGTGACCTGGATACCGCAGGAAACAGCTAGCGCCCAATCTCCGCACGGCCCTTCTTTTCGGTACCACTGGTCGCGTCGGGCGGTGTTGTGGCGCAGAGAAAGCCTACCGGGGTGCCGTTGAAGTTGGCACTGAAGAGACTGTTGGCATTGAGCGACGGTTGAACCCAAGCTTGATGCCTACCGGTCAGCCCGGTACC
>JAJCXO010000207.1 GCA_029263395.1 Acidobacteriota bacterium
CGACCCCGTACACTAAGATGATGACCCAAACGGCGGCGCAAGCCGACCACTTTTAACCCGAGGAGGGCCCCCGCATCGACTCGCTCAGCCTACTGGTCGCTTTGCGTCGGAATGGGTGGTCGGAATCGCCGGAATACGCACTTGAGCGAATGCGTGAGCAGGGCATGGACCCGCCGCGAGGGATTGCGAAGCTCGACGATGGCCAATGGGCAGTGCCGGTTATCTTCGGTGTGGATGCGGAGTCGAAGGCGGCGGCTGTCGCATTTGCCATTGACCACAACATGACGAATATGCTTGGCGGAAAGCTTGGTTTCACTGATCTCTTGGCGGTCTGGGACGAGGAAGGTCTGCAAAAGGTATTGGCAGACGTGCCCGACGCCGGTGACCTGTTGGCCAGTCTCGACACCGAGGACGTTGCGTCGCTGCTGAGTGGTCCAGACTTCGATCCCGTTGGCGCCGATGATCAATCACGGCTCGATGAGAAAAAAACAGTCACCTGCCCGGAATGCGGCCATCGGTTCCTGCCGGGAGAGCATGCCAGTGAGTGACCTCCGGCTCGACTTCTGCTCGCATGCCGCGGCAAGGCACGCCGTCATGAGGTATCATTATTCTCGCGCCCTCCCCGCATTTAAAATTTGTCGCGTGGGCGTGTGGGATTCGGGCCGATTCGTCGGGGCAATCCTTTATGGCGTCGGCGCTAATCGGCACATCGCGCGACCCTTCAAATTGAAAGATACGAAAGTCTGCGAACTCGTGCGAGTGGCCTTGGCACCAGCATCGACCCGCAATCATCCGACCTCGAAATGCGTAGCGATCAGTTTGCGAATGTTAAAGAAACAGTCGCCTGGGCTGCGGCTCGTCGTCAGCTATGCCGACTCCGGGCAGGGCCATGTTGGTACAATTTATCAAGCGACCAACTGGATTTTCCTCGGCGCGGCGACACAGCCGTATCTCAAGGTCAAAGGGAAAATCGTTCACCCGCGAACACTTTACGACCGCTACGGGCCGGGCGGTCAAAGCTTGCCATGGCTGCGGGCGAACGTCGACCCCAATGCACAACGGGTGCCGATGGCGCAGAAGCTTAAATATGTCATGCCGCTAGACGCCGAACTGCGGCGACAGCTCGAACCACTGGCTCAGCCATATATCAAAAAATCATGCGTCGGAAGCATAGATAGCGATGTGCCCACCACTCCAGGTGGGAAAGGGCGTTGCAATACGACCTCGACGCTCCAACTTTCACAAGCATCGTGAAAACCCCTTCTTTCTACAAACCTGGTCAAGACAGCCACTGAGAGTTTAGCCGTGGGAAAGTCCAAAGCCGCACCAGACCTGGTTCTCGCCGCTGAGCGACGGGTCAAGGCGTTGGAATTACGCAAGCTCGGCTTCACGTATCGCAAGATTGGCGAACAGCTAGGTTTTACCGAAGCCGCCGCTCACAAGTCGGTGACCAATGCATTACGCGAGCTGAACGAACAGGGTGCTGAGACTGCGGCAGAAGTTCGCCGGTTAGAACTCGAACGCCTTGATGATTGGTTGCTCAAGATAGTCAAGGAAATGCGGTCCGGCAACGCCCTCGGCGCGGTCGACCGTGGTATCCGCATCATGAACAGGCGGGCGAAGTTGCTTGGCCTCGATGCCCCGACGAAAGTGGTTTACAGCGAGGTAGAGGAACAGCGAATTCAGGACCTCATGCGAGCGGCGGGCTCCGGTGAGGAGTCAGCGCGCATTGCCCTTGAGAGAATCGCGATGGGTGAGAATGCGCAACTCGTCTGCCATGAGTGGGGGCGATTCGTTCGCTTGCCGGTGGTTTGTTCACCGAACGAAACCGCATGTATGACGCCCGCGGAGTTGGCATTAGCGGCTCAGGGAAAGTTGACTCAGGTGGCGCTTGTGGCGATTCGAGAGCGGGCGGGAGACGAGATCGGCGAGTCTTGACGGGCGTCGATTGTGATACCAGTTATTGGTTACCGAATACGCACGTATCGAATGTTAAATAAACGCCACATGACAGGCTCAACTTCCGTGGCAACGATGATACAATAACGACAATATAACGTCGCTTACAAAAAGGTATCAACACCATGCACCAAGCCCGCAATGTCCTTGCACTTTCCCGCGCACGTCGCACCCTGACGTCCACTCCCAGCGCTGTCCGCAACCTTCGAAAAAGGGCTCTACTCACTCAAGCCGAAGTGGGCGCTGCACTTGGCGTCACTCATGCCGCGGTCAGTCAGTGGGAGGCGGGCAATCGAGTGCCACGGGGCGATCAGGCGGTGAGACTGTTACAACTACTTGAGGAAGCGACAGGTGAGGGATCGCGAGATGGCATCACAGCAGCGTAGAAACGAAAACACCTCCCGAGGAGCAATCGGGAGGCTCTACAACAGACCGAAGAAAGGAATTTGTTATGTCAACTATAACGGAAGACGCAGGCGGCGTAAAGCCATCCCAATTGAATCCAGCAAACACGGACACGCTTGCGAATGTCACTTTCTACAAAGCACCTGCTCGCCGGTACTCACATTTTGACCCGACGACCTTCGGACCTGCGATTGATCTGATCGGCAAGCTCAAAGCACACGATCATAGAGTTACTAGAGAGTCGAAAACACTGAGCTGCCGCGGCTTCCCCAGGTACTTGAAGTTTGCGCTCAAGGCGTGTCGGCAAGAGGCGAATGATCAACAAAAGGAAGAGGTCACTTGGGCAGCAAAGGAAGAGAGTCAACACGATGCTGTGGCCATCTGCATCGAATCCACTGTTGGCGACTTCTTTAAAAGGGAGGAATGTAAGCAGCTAGCGTCTGCCCGGGTAGAGCTCACCCGGCTCATGCGTGAAATGGAGAACGTCGAGCTGGCCGAAATGATGCAGGCGTTCGTGGACAAGTTCTGTTTCGCCCCTCCCACTACGTCATCAGGCGCGGAGCAACTGAAGGCCAGGATACCCGAGGAAGCCTACATGAGCCTGGCAGGAGCGAAGGCGAAACTCGGTGTCCCCATTCAAACCTTGGCTATTGTCGCGGTAGCCATGGCCGTGGAAGACCAAGACGCCCCGAACCGAAAGCACGTGGAGCTTGCGCAAGAGACCGTGAGGCGGTTTTTTAAGACTGTCGGCGACTATCGATGTTTCATCGAGGCTTTCGTCACCTCTCAGAAGGCCAGAGGTCCGGCCCACTTACACGCAGTTCACTGAGACCCGACACGGGCATTCGATTGCAGGATTGTGCTCCGGCATACGGATCAGCAAGTTGTATTCCACTGGCATACAGATCGCGGTTTCGTATTCCATTGGCATACAGATCGCGGTTTCGTATTCCACTGGCATACGAGGAATACTAAGTGTCTCTAAGAAGAATATATATCTTCTCTTCTTAGAACCACATGTACCCTGGGGAGTTTGCGAGGGCGGTTACCCATTCGTAGACGTGGAATTGGGTGAGACCAAGGGCTCAGGGCCGAGGATTGGCCCGAGTGTTGGTCCGCCGGTAGCCGCCGAGGGTCTATGGCCGTCTGTGAGGCCGTGGCAGGCCCTGTGGTGGGTGTTTGCCGTCAACCGGCAATGGGCGTGCCCCCTCGGTCTTGGTCACCGCGTAGGCCCTGAGACCCGGGTTCATGGACGGCGAGGGACCGCGAGTGATGAGGGCAAGGCTGGCGGGTTGGCAGCAACGCATCCTGCCCGCTGTATCGTGACGGCGGTCAGCGATCTACAGCCAACTCACAGGGCGTGGGCGGGCCTGTGGGGCGTGATCTTCGGCGGGCGGCAGGGGTGACATGGGAGCCGGTGTCGGTGTCGTTGATTCCGGTGAAGACCCTTGCAGTTTGCGACTATCGCTCTTGATCCTGTACCATTCAGCCGGCCGGTAGCTCCAGGCCGTGGATTAATAATCGGTCGTCCGTTACAGCGACTGCGTAGGAACCCAATGGTTCGGCATTTGCCAGATATCAGTGCTTGAGCTGGGCTCAAGGTTCGCCCTCGGCGGAAGGAAAATCCCGCGCCGGGAGTTCCGGCCTTTAACATCCAATGACGAGTGATGACGCAAGCTCGATTCGCGAGGGCTTCTACGCCTTAGTCTCGCGAAAGGATGTGGCACGGCTCCTCGGAGTGTCGGACAAGCATCTTTGCATAGTCCTCTACCAGAATAAAGCACGATGCCACTATCGCACTTTCGAAATCCCGAAGAAGGGCGGTGGCTCGCGAACGATTTCAGCTCCAACAGAGCCGCTAAAGCGGCTACAACAGCGACTCAACAACGTCCTCGCACTCGTATTTACGCCACGAGACTGCGTACACGGATTTAAGAAAAGCCACAGCATCGTAACAAATGCGTTGCCACATTGCAGGAAGCGGTTCGTCTTAAATGTTGATTTGCTGGACTTTTTCCCCACAATCAACTTTGGCAGAGTTCAGGGCGTGTTTCTGGGCAAGCCATACGAACTGCCGCTACCGGTAGCGACAGTCCTAAGCCAGATCGCCTGCGACGATCTAGGGAGGCTTCCGCAAGGAGCACCGACATCGCCGATTATCGCAAACCTGGTGTGCCGACCAGTGGACACGGCTCTACAGCGAATCGCGCAAGCACACGGGTGCTTCTACACCCGCTATGCCGATGATCTCTCTTTCTCAACTAATCGCTCGAAGTTCCCTCGTGAACTCGCATTTCAGGATGAGAGTGGTGTGCGCGTCGGTACAGTCCTGGAGTCAGCGATTGCCAAACAGAAATTTGCTGTTAACCCACGAAAGGTCTGGCTCCGAGCAGCCCACGAAAGGCAAAGCGTAACCGGACTTGTCGTCAACGAGTTTCCCAACGTCTCCCGATCTCTCATTCGAGAGATGCGAGCGATCCTTCATAACTGGGACAGATCCTCGCTACAAGAAGCAGCCCGGGTCTATGCGGAGAAGCACCATCCAGACCCGGAACGTGACGAGGTAAACGCGTTCTTACAGTTTGTGCGTGGGAGAATGGGATTCATCAAGATGGTTCGCGGCGAGCACGACCCAGTCTACCAAGGTCTCGCCATGAGACTTTCCTGGCGTTATACCGACTTCAAGCCTCGGCCGCTTCGAGACAGAGGCTCCGCACCCCTGCGCGGCCTGACGAATCGCCAATCCTGGCAGTCGGTGTTTGAC
This sequence comes from Acidobacteriota bacterium, assembly GCA_029263395.1. Classification (GTDB taxonomy): domain Bacteria; phylum Acidobacteriota; class Thermoanaerobaculia; order Multivoradales; family J023; genus JAAELT01. The sequence goes on from JAJCXO010000207.1 coordinate 5,129, forward strand.
CGACTGAAGGACCGCGTGTTTGTCGTCCAGACTACCGAAGGGTTTGGTACGGCATTCCAATTCAGACACAACCTCCTAGCTACGGCAGGACACAATTTGACTTGCGGAGAATTCGAAGTCATCGCAAATTTAAAGCGCAATGAGCAAGCTTCCCTCTACTCTTACAAGGCGCAATATAAAGATGACGAAATCGACTGTGGACTCATAAGAATCAACACGACTACTAAGGGATCATGGCCCGGGCCGATCTGGAGCCAGGAGCGTATCCCAGAAGTCGGCGAACCTGTGGCAGCTGTTGGGTTCCCAACCGTCCCGCGGCGTCACGCGACACCGATACTACACATCGGATCTGTCTCTGCAATAGCCCTGAACTACCCAGAGAGTATTCAGTTCATCCAAGTGAGTTTCGTGCAGGGTCCCGGACTTAGCGGTGCGCCATTGGTTGACCGCAGGGGGCTTCTGCTGGGAATCGTGGTCGAGAACGTGTTTCACGCTCCGCAGGAACCCCGGACAACGACTGAATACGGGCAAGTTATACCGATTTCACTGATACACCATCTACGGAAAGTGCCGTGGTGCCTCCTACCCTCGGTGCCATGACCGCCCACCGGGCCTCTGACACCAACCGCTTCGTAGAATCCAGAGTAGTTTATCGGAGACCGTGCGCATGAAGCGGTTCGGATCACCACAGCGTAGTGAGCGTCACCGATAAACTCGGTTGGACTAGACCGCGGGCCGAAGGCTATGGGGTTTGGATGGCAGGAGGATG
>JAJCXO010000208.1 GCA_029263395.1 Acidobacteriota bacterium
GCTCTCCTTCATCCAGTTGGTCTGCGTCAGGGTCGTGCGGGGGATCGGTTTGCTGAACCTTTCTGCATAGAGACGTTGGATGAAACACGAGCAGTCCATCTTCACGTTGCTACAGGCGCCGAACTGGTACCGGACTTTGGAGTGATCGCGATGGAATTCCGAGAGAATACGCTCTCGGTCGAGAGGCCGGGCGGCTGAAAGGAACAGCGCAAAGAGGCACACGAGCGCCCGCCTGCATTTGCGACCACGGCTTTGAAAGCAACGCATGTGCGTTTCCAGCACGCTACTGAGACTCCCGATATTGGTGAAGACGGTCACTGAGCAGTGACGCTGATACCCTCTAATAAAGACACGGCTCCAAGCATTTTGTGGCTTCGACTAGCTAAGCCACCGTGGTGTTCGGACCTTCTATTCGACTACTCTGGGGTCGAAGAGGCTCATGGCAGGTCGTGCCGGCGAACGCACAGGGTTGGTAGCGTTCCCTAGCAAGGCGGCCGATACATAGACTCAATCACCCAGGATGATTTCGTTGTAGATGATTAGCCATTGCTTGCCGAATCGGCCGAGCACAAAGGCCTCGTTGATCCCCTCTTCAACCAGAGTATGATTCGCGTAGCTCAGGCTCGAGCTGACTTCGATGTTGCTAATCGCAAGATCTTTGAACAGCTCCAATGATTTGATAGTGAACCGGACTTGCGCGCCCTCGAGATCTTGCAGTTGACGCCTTCTCTGTTGAATAATCTCTGGAAGGGTTGATTTCCGGCCACGGTGCCATCGAGTGGCTTTCTTGCTCCAGAGGTGTTGGTATTGGTCGAGATCTTGCCTCTCCAAGGACCGATAGAACGAGGTGAGAACGCGACGGGCTGCCTTCCTATCTGGCGAGTCGTCGGGCGCTGGAGTGTTGGGTACTTGCCTGAAGGCGTGTTTCAGCTGAGGCGTTTTGCAGTTCAGCAGGCGGTAGACCCCTTCGAGTGGCGAGGACTTGAAATGCGACAGGAGATTGGTGCGAAGCCGCGCCCCACCTGCAGGGAAGTGAAGCACCTGATCCTCTCCAGCATAAACGACACCTCGAGAGAGGGCTTCTGATCTGCTGATGTCGTGCCGGAAGTAAATGATGTCGCCGGGGCATAGCGTGTGATCATTCAGTTGGCTGAAACTTTCGAGGTCGTTGATCCTAAATTTCTTTATCCACTCTGCTTGGACTTTTGCCGTGCGAGGAATAGGAAAGGCGAATTCTTCTATGTAGAGTCGCTGGATAAGACATGGAGAGTCCATCCGCTGCTCATAACAAGCCCCAAGTTCGTAGACCGTATCGGAATGGGCGTGGGAGAATCTTTCGATTGCTATTTTTCTGTCCGCATGGGCGGCGCTCGCTGAGATCCACCACAGGAAGGTAAGTGTCAAGACTCGGCCGGCAAGCCCGTTGTTTCTTCTTCTTGGCGCAGCCTCCGTTATATGGATTGATCTCCAAGGCATATTCACGAGACGGGGCGGTCCACGAGCAGGCTTCGGGCAGCGTTCATGATCTTTTGATGGGCTTCCGGCTGAAGTGTGTCATTCTCGCCTCCGGGTGCGAAGAGTCTAGATCGAAACAGGAATGTCAATGATTGCATGCGAATTTTTCTTTCGGTAGCCCATATTGCTATGGGAATGACTTGGGTTGCAAGGTCGGTCTCGATGAGTAAGCCAGTAACTAAGATATCTAGCCCGCTCGGGGTCATTATCTTTGTCACAATCCCTAGTGATTTCTCGTCATTGGTCAAGTTGGGATCAAAGAGTATGTCAATCAAATTGCTCGTTCGAGTTGGAGCACTTTGTTCGACAACGGTACTGCGGCCCCGGGGTTGGAGGTTGCGTACGCCGTCGATAAGAGCAAGCTCGATTGACTCCTGTTTGATAGGGTCGAGCTGCCTCTTTGTTTGCAGATCTATGAAGGGCAAGAAGCTTAGGCGAAGTGGACGGATCCCGAGAACGGTCTTGGCGGCGTCTTGAATGCGATTTCCGGCCGTCTGAGTCAGATCGAGGTCTTGATTCGAACGGTCGAACAGCTCTTTGTAGTTGGAGAAATTCAAGTGTTTTGTCTTTATCCTACTTTCTATCCTGGAAATAACCATCGGGCTGACTTGAATGGTGTCGTCGACCTTCACAAACATTCCGGTGATCATTACGTCGACCGGGCCGAGTATTTCATCGACGGATGCTTCGTACTTGGCCGTGCTCGTGAGCTCGAGATCAAGCCAAATGTCGGCAAGGCGGCGAGCCGCTTTCTCAGAAGTTGATCGATGACTGTTGTATCCACCATCGAAGATGAGTTGGTTATTTGTGTGAGCTACTACTCCGATCGCCCTCCGTGTGGCCTCCGTGAGTAACCTTCCTTCTTCAGAAAGCATTGGAGCGTTTGACTGGACGTCGATGAAGGGTAGATCGCTGATACGGACGGCTGGACGATCTGGCAGCGCCAGACGGTTGTTTTCCTGGAGGCCTTCCCGCTCGCAGCTTCCAAGAGGCATTGCTGCGATACTTCCACCCAGCGAATAGGCAATACCTGGAGGGCCGGAGAGCCGAGGCTGCCTTGCTATCCATTCTGTGGTTCTCGCAGAGACGAAACTTGCGAGAGTTCTAGGTGTTATGAAGCCTCGATGGTCAGCCTGGGCTTGGCAGCGTAGACCGTCGAGAATGGCGGCGGTGAAAACACCATTTCGACGTGCTGGATCGCCATATGCGTATCCTCCCACACGAGAGGCTGAGAGGATTGCCGTTCCTTCCGACTCCTTGATGGATTCCAGGAAGGGTTCGGATATAGCAGAACGGGGATCAGGGGTGTCGGTTGGTTGTCCACGTTTGGAATGGGGATCGGCGATGAGATCCTCTCGGCACGCGTCCAAGAGAATCAGGCGACGACGGAGTGGTGAGCTCCGGAGTGCAGTCATGAATGAAGTTAGGTTGAGACTTGTATCGTTGACAAACGAAAGCAGAGAATCCTCAGCCATCAAGTAGTGGTTGTTTTGCTGATTGAATCCGTGAGTCGCGAAGCTGACAACGAGAAATCCGTCTTCGGTAGCCTGCAAGACCTCGCGGGCCAAGACCTTGAAGATCCGCGAGCGGCTTGCGTCGGAGACCGTTGCGTCGCTGTTCTCCAACTCTTCGAGTCTTCGGCGCGAAGCTACTTTTTCGGGTTCGCCTGAGAGGAGCAGAGTCACTTTTTGTGGAGCGATGAGGTTCAACTCTACCGAGAACAGGTATGCGAGATCGATCGCGTCATCGACTGCATACCTGACTGGGACCAGCTTTGTATCGACGACAAATGTCTCGATGCCAATAAAGATACCTACAGATTGCTGCCAGGAGAAGGGCTTCTCTCCGAGAAGCGCAGCTGGCAAGGGCTGGGTACTACGCGGTAAGGAATTGCCAGGAGAAGTCCTTTCTCCATGGAGGCAGCCAGATAGCAATCCGGCCAGGATAACTAAGAATGTTCCACGGCTAAACAAGAGTTGCTTCATCATGCCGGCGACGCCGTCTCGAAACCCAAGGTGATTTTGGATGTACTCGATTCACAGTCAAAGACACAGCCATACAAACCTTGTGGTGCCTCTCAGACGAATTGGCTATTGTGGTGGACTAGACTTTGGGAAGGGGTGAGCTCAAGAGGGAGTATTTGGCGTTGCTTTGACCTGGCTGGCTTTGGTCGGCAATCCCATACCAGGGGCTATATAGAGTGTTCGAGGGCTCGATACATCGACTTCTACCTGGAGACGGATCTGAAGTGAAGGCGAGAGATTGACCAAACCTCCGGGATGAAGACCGACTTGGCTCCACGGGTTTCTGCCCCAGTTTGAAGTATCAGCTTCTCCAGAGGAGTCGGCTTGTTCGGGCTGCGGACTCCAGAGCAGCTGAAGACCCAGGGATTGGGAACGGGATCCACTGTCGTCAGAAGGAAGTAAGTGTCAATGCCCAGTGGGGCTGTGACCTCGAAGAGCGGATTCGAGCCGAGAGGTATTTCAGCCGGGTAGGGCGCAGATTGTTCTATCGGGAAATGGTTCTCTACATTCCCTTGGCCAAAGATCGGGTAAAGCAAGGTGCAGCGACCATGACTGTCGATCGTAAACGCGTAGATGTAGCGCGACCGGATGACCTTGTGCGACGGGTCAGTGAGGCGCAGGGACAGGCCATGGCGTCCGCCCTCGACAAGCGGACCGTCAGTTCTAGGGACTTCGTCCACCAGGAGCTCCAGTTGATATGGGAACGGAGAATCGGGCGGCGATTCCAGGCGGAGCCACGAGTCGACACGGGCTAGTCCAGAAACGTCGTGTTCCAGCCGGTCAACCGCTTGGCCGAGGCTTTGTTGATCGGTAGGGTCAATATCGATCCAGCGGCTTCGCACCGGTAAATGCGAGCGTCCGCGATCTTCTCGAGTGGCCCCTCGCAGGCGCCATGCGACCTGAAGGGTGTCCTTGTGCCATCTCGTGGTCAGCACATAGCGGGCGTGTTCTAGATCGACAGGTTCCATCCGATCGCGGCGTGTGCCAGGACCTATCTCCAAGTGTTCAATGAGCTCGGTCGAGGCAGGAATCTCGACGAAGAGGCGGATTGGATTCGGCATTTTCAAGAGCTCACGGACTACCTCGGTAGGTTGTGGCGCCTCGCCCAGGAATCGGTTGGTGTGGTCCGGGCCGAAAAGATGCCAGCCATCATCTCGCCAGCTGATGAAATGAGTTGGAGACGGGCCCTCGGTCGGATCCGAAGACAGCGCAAGGCCGGTCGCTGCGGCTGCGCGAACTAGCGAAACCGCCCATGAGTGACTTCTTCTGCCACCAGGAGGAATCGCTATAGGCAGCTTGGGGCCTGGTGGCACGGTCCAACCGTCGAGCTCGAAGAACTGGCCTACGGTCACGACTCTTTCTGCCGGCTGACCGGCTGGCTCGACGACTGTGGCCAGGGAACGTGTCAGCCGGTCGCTCTTGGTGACTCGCAGCCGAGCCAAAGGCGCTCTATTGGAAGTCTGCGCCGCTACGAGTTCGCTACCTTTGGAGAGGCCATCGACCCAGCCTGCCTGGAGGATTACGTTGCCTTCGCTGTCGATCCCTTCCACAGCTACCCTCAATCGGTTGGTCTTGGGGTGAACGGTGTCTCCGAAGAGTGAGCGTTGCCGCGCTATCCGAGTACCGGCCAACACGGGTTCTTGGAACGGTTGCAGGGTCGTTAGCCAGGCTCGGGTACGGGCGAAGACATCTGCTGCTGACTCGTCATCACCGGCGGAGCGGAGCGCCTGGAGGAGCGCCAGGGAGAAGGCCCCGCGAGGCGTCTGACTTTCGTCCCAAGTTTCGTAGGCCAGTTGGAAGTCCTGAGCTGCCGAGAGCACTATGGCTCCCTGATCTTCAATGGGTGGACCAGGATCCTTGCTGTCCTTCAGATCACGAGGATCAAGCTTGGCAGCACGCGGGACGATCGCTGGGTCCCGTACACCCGAGCCGCTGAAGCAGCTATCGAGCACTACAGTCAAGTTGGCCTCTTGCTCGAGCACTTCGTTGAACGCTCGACGCAGTTCCTTGTCGCGGATGTCGTCTGCACCCATCCAGGAATCTGCCGGTACGAGGGTCTCGTCTCTCTTGTCGGGCTCATCGGAACCCGAGTTGACTCTTTGAGAACCGTGGCCTGCGTAGAAGAAAACCGCTTGGTCACCCGCACGTGACGGGGCGATCAAGACTTCTTCGATCGCTTCGAGGATGGCTCTCCGGGTTGCTTGTTGGTCCAGGAGCAGCTCGACTTGATCGAATCCGTAGGTTTCTTTCAGGACATCGGCAAAGTCTGTGGCGTCGTTGACGGCGCCGGCAAGGTTACGCAACTGCCGGTCAGGCCTCGATTGGGACATTCGGGCCGTGGTCCGATCTGTCGCTGCATAGTCGTTGATGCCGATGACGACTGCCCGCTTCACAATTTGACGTTTTGCGCGTTTCTGTACGGGGTGCTCGGCCATTGCAACGGAACCAGCCAGCGCTTGGGTACAACCCGACACGATCAAAGCGCTCGAGAAGACAACGAAGAGAGCTGTGCGCCTGCCGGCGCCGAGAGAGAAGTTCATGGTGAAGACCTCAATATGCCCAATGGATTAGCCAGAGTCCCGACCTGGAACAGCCCAGTCGGCAAGAGACTCGTAGTGTTAAGACACTAGAAGGCGTGAATTGAGGGGCCTTCAGGACCCACAAGACGAGCCTGTGGGTGTCTGAAGAGAGTGGAAGCCATCGTAGAGATTTCAATCCTGACGCAATGATTGATCTGCACTTTGACATGGCGGGAGAAACTCCATGAAACGAATCTTAGCTATGGCGGCACTTGTGGGTTTGCTAGCCACAGAAGCCCATAGCCAGCACTCGGCTCTTGCAACCTGTCCATTGGATCCAGGTCTCAGAGAAGTCAACGAAGCGTGCAAAGAGGGAAGCCCAGCTCTGAAACCCACGACGTGTTCTGCCCTTCGCGCCCTTGAGCACCTGGCGCGAGATGAAGCAGAAGCTGCCGGGTCTATTCTCACGAGCGAGCTCGCGGTACCAGCTTCTTCGGTTGAAAAGATGATGTCTTGGCTCAACTTCCTAGGGATGAGCGTGATCGACCTCGACGATAGCCCGGCTAAGTGTACTCAAGCCCAAGGATTAAGATTGATTGGGCTTGCCGCTTCGGGATTCTTAGAAGACATACAGCATCCGGAAACCTTATTGCTCTTGGGACGGGTCGTGCAATGGTCCGAGGTACTTATGGGAAAGCTCGAGGAACGCTTGAGTCCAGAGGCTCGCCCAGCGCTTCGCGTCTTCACGCGAGCCGTCAGCGAGTTAGTGGCGAGGGCTCAGCTCGGCGACTTGATCCAACAAGGGTTGACGTCTAATCCGATGGTCGAGATGATTGCGGGGCGTTTTATCCCGAGCGATCCCACGGTCAAAGAGCTCGCGACTCAAGAGGCGAGACTTCAAGTCGATCTAGCCATTGAGCTGGCGCAGGCGGGTAGCTTGCCGGAAGCGAGGGGAGCGGTCTCGAGGGCTGTGACTCTCGCCGAATCAGACCAAGAAAAAGCCCTACTATTGCTACGAGCTGGAGTGCGGCTCGCAGCGATCGGGCACCTCGAAGAAGGGCTCTACTTCTTACAACAGGTCGAGAACGCCACCAGCAGTTCGCCTAGCACAGAGGAAATCCGGGCCATCCGATCCGTGGCGAAGTGGTTCGTCGCCCTGAGCCATGATGAGCTTAACCTGGAGCGCCCCGTAGGCAGCGAGGAGGTCAGGCTTCTCGAGGGCGAGCTCGGGGACATCATCGACGCGTTTGGCCGGGGCATCCTCGCACGGGACGAATCTACTTCTGCTGCAATATCGGATATCGCTCGAATTTTGGCTTCGGAAGAAGTTAGCGCCGAAGAGCTAGAGCCCTTGATGAGTGTCATCGAGCAGGTTCTTCCAGGACTGGATACGGGGGCGGGAACCGCTAGGTATGCGACCTCGAACTGGAATATCCGGACGGCAGCTTCTCAGGGTTTGAAATCGTATCCCGACTTCATGTTGAAGATCACCGAGCTCATGGTCCTCGGACGTTATGAGGACGCAGCTGCTGAAGCCAAAGAGTTCATCACTCACTATCCCAAATACAACAACATTTACATGTTGACGCTGGTGGCGGTCAAGCAGTGGCTGGCTGGCGATCGTGCTGCCGCTATAGCCAACAATCGCGAAGCCGTTGTCGCGCTCGAGAAGTTGGTGGAGGCCTTCCGTGTCGACGAATTGCAAACCGCTTTCGTCGACGACAAGGTTGTCCTGGCCTTCCGTCTCGCTTTGGAAATGTCTGCGCAAGAAGGGCGAGTTGACGAGGCTTTCGACTATGCTGAGCGGTTGCGAAGTTGGACATTGCGGCGCCTGTTGGGCGGCACGAGGACGATAGGAGATCCGGTCGAAGGAAGTCGTGGAGCCGAAGACCACAAGCTCTTGCCCGAGATTCGGGAGCTCGAGGGAATCGTGCTTCAGTCTGGTCAAGCTCACGAGGCACGAAGGAAGTTGTCACGCAAACGCGCCGAGTTTGCGACCCGGCGCCTCGAGAAGAAGCTCGACGCCGCAGGATCGAGTGCTCTTGCGCAGGTTGAGACCATCACTTTAGAAGAACTACAGAAGAGCGAAGTGCTGGATCCCGAGACGACGCTCCTCGCTTATGCTGCGGGGCTCGACGGCTTGTGGGCTTGGGTCATCGATAGGGAATCCAAGGAGATGTTTTATCTTCCTATCTCAGAAGAGGAGCTCGATCGCCTCGCCTGCCTGGCAGCAGAGCAGAGACGTCCCGGGACACGGGGCGTTAGCTCGCTGAGTTTATGTCAAGGTCTGCCCGGCCCAACTTCGACAGCACTATACACTCAACTCATAGAGCCCTTGGCGGACTATATTCGCAAGAAAAACCTGATCATCGTGCCTACTGGTTTGCTAAACCACATCTCCTTTGCTGCACTCCAGAACCCGCGAACCCAACGATACTTGATTCAAGACTTTGCACTGAGCCTGGCTCCCAGTGCCACAGCTTTAACGCAGTTGTTGGCATCCGCGCGGGTCGAACGCCAGGGCAACACGCTGATCCTCGGTGACCCGACTACGGAATGGAGACGTCTTGCCGGTGCGGAGCATGAGGCGAAGGAAGTAGCGAAGCTTTTCGGGATCGAGCCTCGAATCGGAGAACAGGCGACCGAGCATGCCGTTCATGAACATGCTGGAAACTTGAACATACTCCATTTGGCAGCCCATGGTGAATATACGGCGGAGAACCCGATCTTCAGCGGCATCCTCCTAGGCGCTGACACCGTTCACGATGGGCGTCTCGAAATGCACGAGGTCTGGGATGAGCTGAATCTGAACGGCACTCGACTGGTAACCCTCTCAGGGTGTCAGACGGCGATCGGTGAAACGACTCGTGGTGACGAGGTAGTCGGCCTGACTCAGGCCTTTCTGGTCGCTGGGAGTCGCGCGGTGTTATCGACACTGTGGAAGGTGCATGACAAAGCTTCAGCAGCATTGATGGTGGCTTTTTATCGCCAACTTCGTGGCGGAAAGTCCGTTTCGGAAGCGCTGCAAGCCGCGCAACTGGAGCTACTGAATGACCAGGTCTATTTCGAGCCGTACTATTGGGCTGGATATACCTTGACGGGAGACCCGCGGACTCGGTGGCTTGACTAGAGTCGGTTGACCCTGTTCGGGGGCGCGATGTTGCCAAGAACCTCTGGATCCAGCCATGGTTTTGGCCGAGCCGTCCGGAGGTCTTCTAATAAGGAGGGGGTGTCTATGGGTAAGTACCTGGTGCTCTGTCTTATCGCTTTGGGGCTACCGATCTGTGCGCTGGCTGAGGATCAAGGGAGTGCCAGCTCCATTCTCGAGCAGGCCCACCGCGAGTTCACCACGGCACTAGAACTACACCGTCAAGGCGAGCTGAACAAAGCTACCGAGCGCATGGAGAGCTTTGTTGACATCAACACTGCGGTGCTGGGGCCCAATGCTGAGAGTACGGTCAAAGGTCGGCTGTTGCTGGCTATTTGGTCTGGCCAACAGGGTGACCCGAGACGCGCTCAGATGCTGAGCGAACCCATTGTCCATCAAGACGCCCTGAGTGATGCTGGGAGAGAAACTCTCGCGCTGCTCGAGTCGCTGGCTGGAGTCTTCTTCAAGGCGCGCTACATCGAAGATGCCAAGAGTATCCTCCAACGAGTCGTCAGCATTCGGGAACAGGATCCAACCCAGGAACCCGAAGAGCTAGCTCGGACCCTCGATCGGCTTTCGGGTCTACTGGAGATTACTGGGGACCTGGAACCTGCAATGCAGTTTGCTGAGAGATTGCTCGAACTGCAAAAGAGTCGGTTCGGTATCGACCACCGAGAAACCGCCGCAGGCTACGATACCGTAGCCCGAATCCAATACAAGAGTGGTGAGCTCTGGGCAGCCAAAGCGACTCATGAGAAGGCTTTGGATATCCGGACAACTCTCTTTGGCGAGCGGAGTCCCGAGGCCGCGGGCAGTCTCTACGAGGTTGGTTCTACGCTGCTGGAGTTGGGGCGATACGTCGAAGCACGAGACAAGCTGGGGACTGCTCTGGAGATCCGGCGTGAGAAACTGGGCTCGGATCACCTGGACACTGCGGAATCCCTCAATGCGGTCGCGTTGCTTCTAGCTGCCGAAGGAAATTTCTCAGAAGCTCAGAATCACCTTCAGCAGGCGCTGGAGATCGCGCGCAAGCATCTTCCTGAAAACCATTCAGACTTGGCGACCGGCTTGGCCAATCTCGCCACGATGATCTCGGTTACCGGCGACCTCGGGACTGCACATCGTCATACCGAACAAGCGTTGGCCATGCACGAGCGTAGGCTCGGAGCCGATCATTGGCGTACCGCATCGACTAGAGCACAGCTGGGCGCGATCGCAGCGAATCTCGGTGATCTCGAGCAGGCTGAAGAATGCTTTGCGAGTGCCTGGCCGGTTCTCGCAAAGATGCTTGGGCGAAATCATCACAAGACTCTGGAGGTGCGGTGGAACCTTGGGGCTCTACTGCTAGAAAGGGGCGAGGCGCGGAAAGCAGTCGGCCACTTGAAGCAGTGTCGGGCCGCCACAGAGGAAAACTTCAATCCGGTCAGACCGTTCTGCCTCAGCGATCTGGCGCGAGCTTCGGCCGAGTCGGGAGACCTGGACTCGGCGCGGGCCGATTTCAGAAGGGCACTGCACCAGTCCGAGCAGCTCTTTGGTCCATCCCATCCCTTGGCCTTGCTGCTTCGAGGCGATTTCGCTCGCTTCCTGTTCTGGGATCTGAGGCGTCCCCTGGAAGCGCGGCAGCACTTCGAACGAGGGTGGCAGGAAGCGCGCCGAGTCGTTGGGGCTAGGCACGTGTTAACCGCCAGCCTTGCGTTTGATCTCAGTGGCCTTCACCTCGTTCTCGCCGACTCTCTCGATGATCAACAGGGTGCCGACGCTAAGCATGCCTATCACCTAGAACAAGCCATTGTGCTGGCAGAGGAGGCGCTGGAAGGGTTCGAGGCAATGATCCAGCTGAACGCCTATGGGCTGTCTGAGAAGCAACAGCGCCTTTTTCTAGAGCGGTTCGGGTCGAGCCACGCAATATCCCTCCATCTAGCCCATGCGCCCGGGGATCCGCGCGCCGCACGCTTGGCTCTCGAGACGGTCTGGCGCTTCAAGGGCAGAAGTTTGGAGGCGGCCTTGGATGCTCAGAGCCAGGTTGCCGTGAGCGATCCTCGATTCGAGGAGCTGAGACGTCTTCGGAGCTCGAGGGGCTATCTCTTGATGCAATCCGCGTTTGTTGGGCCCGCGGCACGTCGTACGTATCTGGAAAAACTCGATCAGGAGATCGCCTCGCTCGAAAGAGATCTTGCAAGCTCTTTTGAAAATGGTCGCAGCGCGGTGCCTTCGATCACGGTCGAGAACATACAGGCGAAATTGAAACCGAAGGCAACTCTGGTAGAGCTTTCAAGCTTTTTTCTTCTGAAGAATCCATCACGCCGTGTCCGTGATCAAGGGGCCAAACTACACTACGCGGCCTCTGTGCTGAGCTCGACGGGCGATCCTCAGTGGGTGGACCTCGGGCCAGTGGAGGTCATCGAAGGGGTGGTCCGAGAGTTTCTCGAGGCGATCACATCAGGAGGCGATGTCGGGCCGCCAGCCAAGGAGCTGTTCCGTAGAACCATTGGCCCTGTCGAACACATCCTCGAGCCAGCAGCGGAATTGATTATTTCGCCGGATGGTCTGCTGCAAGCTGTGCCGTTCGCAGCTCTTGTCGATGCGACAGGAAACTACCTTGTCGAACGTCACTCTTTGAGCTACCTGTCGAGTGGTCGAGATCTACTTCAGCAGAGAGCGGCTGAAGGCAGTCGTCAGCCGCCGTTGTTGGTCGGAGCTCCAGACTTTGGGGAGTGCTCGGAACGGGGCGCAAAGGCTCGGAGTGAGGATTCACGCTGGGTCGATCTCGGCCCACTTTGCTTTGGTCGTCTGGATCACACTTTGGATGAGGTCGTCGAGATCGGCGGAATCTTGGGACTGCCTGATGAGCGCATACTGTCCGGCGAACATGCCACCGAAGCAGCGATCAAGAATGTCCAGGGGCCAAAGATCCTTCACCTCGCGACGCACGGCTTCTTCGTGAAAGACACTGCTGCACCCGCCGACAATCGCGCTCTAACCAGGCAACCAGAACCGGCGATGCTTCGGTCGGGTCTGGCTTTGGGAGGAGCGAATAGCTGGAATCGTAAGCATCAGGCCGACAGCGGCACGTTTTCAGGATTGAGAGATGACGGATTGTTGACGGCTCTGGAGCTTCGCGACCTGGACCTGCATGGTACGGAAGTCGTCGTACTCTCTGCTTGCGAAACCGGCATGGGCACCATTCGTCATACTCAGGGTGTGTTGGGACTTCGGCGAGCATTGGTCTTGGCAGGCTCCGAGAGTCAGGTCATGACCTTGTGGAAGGTTGCTGACGAACCCACCAAGGAGCTCATGGTCTCGTGGTACCGGCAGCTCGACCAGGGCGTTGCCCGTTCGAAAGCTCTCCGTCGAGTGCAACTCGCTGTTTTGAAGGGTAAACCTCTTCCTGAGACAGGTGTGCGGCTGCGCGGGAGAGGAAGCCGACCACTGAACAATGGGGCGCTTCCTGCTGATTCTCGCCACCCCTACTACTGGGCCAGCTTCATCCTGGCCGGCAAAACAGGTCCGTTGGCCGACGCTGGTGAGGCGTTTGGAGCACCTGATTGACGAACCGTCACGTGATGCCGATTAGGAAACACTACGGCCGAGATCCGAAGGAAGGCAAGCTCCAGGTAGCGAAAGGGTCTCCTGTCGCTATGAAGGCCGCCCAGTAGTAAGTCGCTTCTGGGTACTTACCGATCAGTTCCAACTGTGCCTCCCGAAGAGCGTCGGCTACGCTAATGCTGCCTTTCAGGTATGCCGTATAGAAAGCTGCCATTAACTGAGCCGAAGCCTCGTCGTCGATCGGCCAGAGAGTCGACACTACGGTACGACTTCCCGCTGCCAGGAAAGCCTGGGTCAGGCCATGGATATCTTCTCCTCGCGTGACTTCTCCCAAGGCTGTCTGACATGCCGAAAGTACAACGAGGTCGGTTCCGGTTAAGTCTAGCCGGTCTCTTACTTCACGCATCTCCAACAGACCATCTTCAACTGGACCGGCACTCAGCAAGAGTCTGCTCCGAGCAGGATCCTCCGATAGATACTGCCCATGTGCTGCCAGGTGAAGAAGACGGAGCCTCCCGCTGTGCTTGTAGATCTCTTCCTCGGTCGCCTTGCCGCCTAACAAGGGGTGGCCTCCCAGGAGATCGGAGACCGCCATCGCTTCTTTTCGTGCGCCGACCAGCGGTTCGAGAGCATTGGCTGGATCTCCCAGCACCAGAGCTTCGCTTACCTCCGCTTTGTTGGCTTGGGACAAGAACTCGAGGATTGTCGCGCTGGGGGCTAGAGAAAGCGAGAAACTTTCAACGAGGTAACGCCCGGTTTCCGGGTTGCGAAGAGCCGCAAAGGGTAAGTGGTGTAGGAAGCCATGAGGTATCAAGATGAGTTGTCGGCGATCGAGCCAAGGTGCGACCGGATCGATCAATCTGCGATACAAGACAGTGGAGGGATCGCCCACCGATTTTGTGCACGTGCTCAGAAGCGACGCTCCGCGTTCGGCAGCCAATCGCTTTGCATTGTCATGATTTCCCTGAAGGTGCAGTTCTTGCGCCGAACAGATCAATTCTTCAATATCTTTCTCAGTCAGTGGGATCGAGGTCAGGTCGATGCCATCTCGATCCACGACCCAAATCCACAGATAGGAGGTTTCCGGCTTCCTATAGCCAAGAAAATAGGAGACTATCGCGGCATCTTGCTTTAGAACCGTCCGCTGTAAGTGCTTCAGAGTCACCGGCTCCTTCGGATGCCATCTAGTCCCTTCCCCCGGCATGTCCGTCGAAGGGCCTTCACCTAACGGGCTCGCAGGGCCAAGGACCCGCCGAAGCGCCCAGGCGCGGCCCTTCTCGGCATAGGCGAATGCCTCTTCTGGATTTGACCGAGCTAGGATGTCGACAGCCATCCGGTAGAGATGATGGCCCGAGTCCTCGATCAACCCGGTAACGGCATCCGGATCTTCGATCGTGGCGAGGAAAGTCTCGAGAATACCGATCGCTCGCTTGCTGGTTTCGGCAGCATTTTCGTCGACGTGTTCCTGTTCCGCATTTCTCAAGACAACTGATGACATCAATAACTGAGCCTCCTGAAGTTGGCTGATCGAGAGGTGAGAGTAGCTAGAAACGTCTTGGATTATTTGCGTGAATAATTTTGATCTGCCGTCAATGGCTTCCTCGATGACTTGAGCAAATATCTGGATCAATAGTGAGTTAGAGCGCTTCATCTTGTCTAGAAACAGGTGTGTGTCAGACACTGATTTTCCTTCGTGCCTTTCTCGTGCATTCATATACTCAATGAGCAGGTCTGCTAGCTTGAGATATTCGAGCATTTCCGCTCTTTCGTCCTCTTCGAAGTCTTCGGCTAGTTGCCTGAAAGCTTCGAGGTACTCTGTAACTTCCTTTTCTGTGTGATCCTGGCTTTCTAGCTCTAAAAGAACTCTACTCTCGTTTGATTTTCGTAGGACTTCTGAAGTTGTGAACAGCTTAGACGACACGAACAGATCTCGATTGCCAGTCCGTTCGACCCTCCTCTCGAGAGCTTCTAGATGCTGTTGTTGCTCGTGCTTGTTGTTGAGTTTTCCATATGACCAAATAAGCAGTGTATGTGCGAGGTCTACTTCATAGTCTTCTGTTTTATCTAATCGCCGGTCACCTACTGCGGTAAGTCTACGTTCAAGCAGGCCGATAGCTTGCTCGAAAAGGCCCATCTCGAAGAGTTCTAGGCCCAGCTCGAAGAGCAGGCGCGCTTCAAGAAAGGGCTCACTGGAAGAGCGAGCGGTGGCTTGTGCGACGTCCATTGCCGCCAGGGCTTCATCTATGAGCCCGGCTCGCAAGAAAAGGCGAGCTTTGCCAGCCCGAAGTCGAGCCGATTTCGAGGAGTGCGCGACCTCGAGGTCATAGATGTCAGAATAGTGGTTCAAGGCTTCGCTGACTCCTTGGAGCTCGCGCGATTTCTGCAGGGCGATTCCCGAGTGACTTGCGGCGCGACTCGTCTGATTTCGACACGCTAAGCTCCGCGCGAAGAAACGATGACTCATTGAGGAAGCAAACGTACTGTAGATTCGGGCGATAAGCTTGGGCTCTGTTTCTTCGAGCTCGGCGTGGGTCTCGGACATCTCTTCGTCAAAAGAGCGCATGATAGCCGTGAGAAGACGAAGCGTTTGCGATTCAGGTTGTCTCTCGATTCCCTCTGCATAGTCAATGGCCTTCAGAAAATGGGTCTCTGCGAGGTGAGGATCGCCCCGTGTGTCAGTGATCATTGCCGACATGAGATGAAGCAACCACTTCGAGGGAGAGTCGGAGCTGGTTTCGAAACCCTCGAGGGCTCCCTCGAAATGGTCTGAAGCAGAGTTTAGGTCATCGGAGCGCAAAGACTCCAGACCCTCAAGTAGTTGGCAGATCGGGAGGTCTTCGCTCTGTACCCTGGCGTTGCACTGGGGGGCGACGGCTCGTGATTCTGGAGAAAGCGGCAGAGATCCGACTCTAGGCGGGCAGAATTCTCTACTGCCCTCGACCGACCAGCTCCAAGACTGAGCCATCGACTCAACGATTAACTCTGCCTGGGCAAGCCCTTCCCTGCCTAAAGCCAGTTGTTGATCGGCCTTCTGCGGATGGCCCTGGCACAAGAGATTGAATCCGACAAGCATTCGAAGGCTTGCTGTCATACTATGCAGAAGAGCTTTGCGAAATAGCATCCCTGAGAACGGATTCTGGAGCCACTCCTCGATCTCTTCATCTTCTTCATACGAATCGAGGACTACAAGAAGCTCGCGGGTACGGCTTGACATCGGAGCAATGAAGACTGCCTCGAGATGTAGTTCCAAGAGTCTCAGGCCGTTGTCAGCATAGAGTTGACTGTCAGAGTAGTCTTCATCGAGAAAAGCGGTCATTCCTCTCAAGGCCTGGACCGACCAGATACCCCAGGGGTCGCCGGCCTCCCTGTAGAACGCCAACGCTTCACGGAGCTGGAGTTCCGCTCTGCCCGTGTCGTTTTCGGAGAGAAATTTGACGCCCCGCAAAACTTGACACTTTGCCCGCTCGCCCTCTATTGCTGATTCCTGGCAAGCTGCGAGCTCGCTCGATACGTTTGGGGTCAGAAGCTCTTTGCCCCAACCATGCGAGGTTCCAGAGGAGCGCGATACCTCACACGCCTCGGCAGCTGCCTCGAGTGAGAGATCTTGTTCGACATCGCCAAATAGATCGGATTGTCCATTGAGGGCGGCTGGGCACAGGAATATCAAGGTATATACAAACCGGAGTAAAGACCAGGGTTTGTGCGGCCGTCTTGATACCATAAGCGTTTCTTTCACGTTGCAATGGATCTGGGATTGGAGGGGCTACTAGCTTCCAAGCCCTAACTCTTGGGCCAGCTTTTCGAGCTCCCTGCGAGCTTCTTCAGCCTGGCTGCCCGCTTTTACGACCGCTTGAAGGTCGCCCTCGCGTTCACCGGCATGAAGCCGGGTACGAGCGCTGTTGAGCTTGCGGTAGGCTGCTTCATAGCGTTTCTGGAGCTCTGGATCTTGCCGAAACGCTGCGTGGCGGGTGCGATCCAGGTGCCGATCCAAACGGCCGGCCCACTCACCTGCTCGGCGCAACGCCTCCTGCACTTCCTGCGCTTTCTTGCCCAGAATTTCTCGCCTTGCGTCGATCACCTTGACGGGTGGGCTGGGTGGTGGCGGCTGGGCTCGCGGTGTTCCTCTGCCGCGCTGAGGGGTTGTCGGCGGTGACGGAGGTGGTGGCTGGACCCGCGTTCTACGATTGGAGCGTGTGGGTTGTGGAGTCGGTTTGAACGTCGTCGTTGGATTTTGGCCGCCAGGTGCTGGCGGCGGAGGTAAGGACGGTTTGACTCGAGGTCTGATATTGCGGCGGTTAGGAGGAGGAGGAGGCGGGGGTGGGTTGCCTCGGATGCCTCCGCTACGGCGAGTAGGGCCCGATGGTGGTGGCGGAGGTGGCGGTGGCGAGGGCGTGATGCCCAGTTTCTCACGGCACTTCTTCTCAGGACCCTTCATCGTGCTGCGCCCGCCAATACCGACCGCCCCCTCGTTGCGGGATCTGTCGAAGTTCGTCAAGGCATTGCGGCAGTCTCCTTGGTGAAAGAGCGCCAGTCCAAGGTAGAAGTACGGGATATAGCGCTCGAACTTCATGCCATAAACTCGAACCTTCTCTCCGGTGGCTTGCGGGTTCTTGTTGATGGCACGCCGCAGCCAATCCTCAGCGTCTTTCCAACGTCCCTGATCGCGTGCTTTGATTCCTTCCGCGAAGCATTCTTGCCAGGTTTGCGCCAGGACGGGCTGGACGTTCGATGTGAACGCCAAGACGAGCACGATCGAACCGGCAAGAATTCTTTGGCGCATATTCTCGGGGGCGTTCCGAAGGAAAGACGCTTGGGACATCAGAAACGATAGATTGCAGAAACAGCTGCCGTGTCGGCGTTCTCGGAGAAGTCCGCAGCAAGGTCGATCTGGAACTTCGAGGTGATCACCAGCCCGAGCCCCGCCGAATAGTGGAGCTCGTCCTCGCCTTTGAACAGACGAGCTTGGTTGGCATCCGAGCTGCCTTCGAAGCGTAGGCGGTGATCCGGATCCCACCACCCACCGACGCGTAGGGCGACGGGTATGACGTTGTTGGCGAAAACATATTCGACGCCGAAGTGATACTCGGTGACATCGTCGATGACGAAATCTTCTGGGTCGGTACTGTCACCCCTGAAAATGATGAAGAAGTCTTCAACCATCTGGGAGTACCTGACCTGATCGATATCGAAACTGACCGTAAGTGCCGGGCTGGGGCGAAACGTGAAGCCGAGCCCCAGGACGTCGGGGAGGTTGAAGACCGCCGGTTCTCCCATGGGCGACTGTGACGACGGCATGCCGGCGGCCGAGGCGACATCGATGTCGAACTCGGGTCCGAATCGGTAGACGAGCCCGATACTGGTCTTGCTGTTGACACTCGAGTCCCAACGCAACCCGACGAGGTATCCGAGTTCCTCGGATTCGCCGGTCTGGGTCTGATAGTTGATACGCAAATCGTTGTCGAAGTCGACTGCGGCGAAACTGGAGCTGGTGCGAAAGCGCTGGGTGAGCGAATCCAGCTCGAGAGAGTAGATCGAAGCCCCGTAGCCGACCGCGAATCCACCCCATTTGTGAGCGAAAGAAACACCGACCTGAGAAATGTCGAGGTCGTAGCTGGACTGGACCGGAAACAGTCTCGAGGTCCTTGTGAAGATACCAGCGGTCTGAAATTGAGACCGAAACTTGGCCGCTTGATGGTAATAGAAAGCTATTGCCCAGTTTTGACGGGGATAGACGAAGGAAGCGTAGGAAATATCTTCTAAGTCTTCGTCCGAGGTGTCGAATTCGATAGTGGATAGATCATCGGCCCCGAATCCGGTTGCCGTTCCGGAGAATCGCCCGCGGCTCGCGAACGGAGTCGAGTAGCTCCACTGACGAAATTCAACCATGGCTTCCGGCTCGGATAACTGAAGCAATCCAGCAGGGTTCGAGTAGGCTGCGGTGGCGTCATCGACTGAGCCGAGGAAAGCTCCGCCGAGACCGAGGCTCCGAGCTCCAGGGGTCGAGAAATTGAACTGAACGGCGCCGTTGGAGTCGTCGTCAGACTGAGCGTGAGCTCCGCTTGCAGAGACGACTACTAACGCCAGGATCATGAGTGCTGTCCGGTTTCGAGTACCCATATTCATTGCTGCTCCTCCCTTCATTCCCTTGTTGGCATAGAAGGGACCCTATGGTCCCCGGCTGTCGCGGCCGGCCTCGACCGCGCTCATAATCCAAAGACACCACCTCTCCGCGGTTGTGGCTCGAATTTCCGGATTTCTGCGAGAACACAAAGCCAGTCGGGTTGTGTCTACAAGTGCGAGCGGTCGGTAGGGCCTCTCCGATAGGTACCTGACGCCGCGAAGCTCGACCAGGGAGATACTATGAATGAGCCGAAAGTTTTAGAGGTCGTAGAGTCCATCGAGTTCCGCTACTCTGAGGACGACCGCGTGACCTATGCTGTTCCTGCAGGCCTTGTCTTGCACCGAGGAGAGACTTGGTGCATCCGAGGAGTGAGTGGTTCGGGCAAATCGACCCTGATGACGCTACTGGCGGCCTTGCGGCGCTTTTGCCAGGGGCTGATCTGTTACAGCTTCAGAGATGGGTTACCGCGCTATGTGTCGGCGAAAATATGGCAGCAAGCGGTGGGGCCAGATCTGTGGCGTCGCATTGGATTCGCCTTTCAGCGGCCTGAGCTGATCCGTTCGCTCAACGTTCGTGACAACCTGAGTTTGGTGCTCGACAACAGTGCGCGGCACGCCGCTGCTCTCTTTGATGATCAGGAGTGGCAAAGCATCGCCGATTCCAGGGTCTGGAAGGTATCTGGCGGTCAGGTCCAACGTTTGGGGCTGCTGCGTGCCTTCGGCGAACAACAAGACCTGGTTTTTCTCGACGAGCCGACCAATAACCTCGACTGTACCAATCGGGATGCAGTAGCGAGCTTCGTCCGTGACCAACGCTGCGATCGGGCGTTGGTCGTGGTTTCTCACGACGAGGAGTTTATCGAGACGCTCGAAATTGACTGTGTATTCAATATCGAACAGCAAATGTCCGGCGACGGATCGATACATAGGTCTCTGGTTGCTGAGCGTCCGCCGAAGAAACGGAGCCCGATCAATCCAAAAAGTCAACAAGACGCCGTCGAGCCCATAGTGCCCAACTGTAGACGAGTCGGCATGGAGAACCAGGTATGAAGTTGCGAGCCCTGCTACACCTCTGCGGCGGCTTATTGTCCGTTGCTTTCTGGCTGTCCGCGGATTCTGTCTCCGCCCTTACCCCCTCTCGCACCCAGGAGAATGTTCAGAGAAAAGCGGTCGTCGTGGCTCATGACGGCAAGCTTTATAACAAATCCCACGGCGATGACAGTGCCGAGGCTCATTTCATGCAGGTTTACTTCCTCTTGGAGGGAGCGGTCGCAGGTCGAGTGCCAGTTTCCTTGGAACCGAATCAAACTGAGCCGGACGGTTGGCTTGCTCGAGGGACCTTCGCGGAGTGGAACACTCTCCAGATGATCAACTTTGTGACGCAGTCAGGCCGAGAGCTTGCCAAGATATTCGACAACGCTGGTTGTGCGGAGGTTTTCGGCTTGACTGGCAATACTGACGGTTGTGTCGAACTGGGCAGCGAGCCCCGGCGATCCGGCAAAGTCCGAGACGACTATGCCTTGCTGGTACCGGTCTTTGCGCGCGAGGGTGAGAATTACAAAGGTGGCTTTGTCAGGGTCACCGCCGACGGCCCCACGGTGCGTCCCCAGGAGGACGCCGATGCTGCACAACGAACTGCAACCGGCGGCGGCAAACTGGGCTACGATCTCATTCTTGTGGTCGACGCGACTGCCAGTATGGAAAAGTGGTTCCGCCCTACTATGCGGGCGTTGCGCTCATTCATCCGCACCTTGAAGAGTGAGATCGGCTCTGGTGAGCTCGAAGCGCCATTCAACGTTGGTCTTCTCTTCTACCGCGATCGAAAATCGGAGCAGGATTGCAGCATCGGCTATCTGACCCGCTGGGCCGTCGATCTGACCAGCAATATCGAAAGCGTTGGCGACGCCCTGGAGCAAGAGCGCGAGGCGGATTGCGGGAGCGACGAGATCGCCGAAGCGGTCTACGATGCATTGAACCGTTCCTTGCAAGACCCCAAGTGGAATGATGGCCACTTTAAGGTTGTTTTGCTTGTTGGCGATGCGCCGCCGCATCCACCAGGCAGCCACAGCAAGAATCCTCTGGGCTTCACTGCCGAGGCAATCACTGAGATGGCGGGCGCGTCCAATGTTCGACTTTTGACGTTCAAGATCGGTCTCGACGACGCGGACGAGTTCGAGAACCTGGCTCATGGTGGCAGCGAAGAAGTTCAAGGGAGGTTTCGGGCTCTAGAACCCAATCCTCTGGCCTACGAAGAGGCGCTGCTCAAGGCGTTGCGCGAAGAGTGGGGGCTCCTGACCAAAGCTAACAAGATAGTTCAGGCGGGTATCGATCGGTCCCAACTTCAGAAGAATCCGGGTGTAGCGCAAGCCGCTGGCATCCAGCTCGATGCCTATGAGCTACCGATCATTGTCGCTAACCTGCCTCCGAGCTCGTCGGGAAAGGCGCCTCCTGAATTTGTCGAAGGTTGGGTATCAAAGAAGATTCAGCAGAAACTGGCAGTCGGCGAGTTCATTTTCATAGATCGCCGTCAGGTGCAGCTGTTCGCCAACGTCATCGAGACGATAGCGCTCCGTGCGCAGGACGGGATCGCCGAGGGCAGCGATGTATTTATCAACAGCCTGAGAAGCTCGCTGGCTCAGATGCTGAATGTCCAGCCGGACCAGTTGTTTCGCTCCGGTGAGTCGTTGGAGAGCATGATGCGAAAGGCAAACATACTGCCGTTCCGAACCACGGTGCTGCGTTTCTCGGCGGAGGAAGTTAATCAATGGAAGCCTGCCGACTTCGAACGGCTCAACAAGATCTTGAGCGAAAAGACCGAGCTTCTGCGCGCACATGCACAAAAGCCCGGGAATCAACATCTGTTTGGAAGTCGGCCACATGTGTATGTTCCACGAGATCTATTTCCTTGACGAGCGGGGGGCTCATGAAGAAGCGACGGTTAAACGCTAGCGTCCGGATTTTCGTCGAGCTGCTCTTGAAGGGGCAGCAGGTAGACTGGAAGTACAGTCTGGTGATTGTTTTAGTGATTACTGGCATGTTTTCGACGCCCTTGGCACTGGGCTCGATCCGCAATCGCGTCTACGCTGCCGTCAAAGAGCAGATCGAGAAAGAGAACAATGCTCGTGAAGTCAGTATCCAGCTGGCTCGAGACGACGCTCCGCCTCTCGACCAGCAGCTGATCAGTGGCCTGCAGGCTCGCTTCCCGGATCTGCAGGCGGTGGGGAACCACAAGTTGGTGGTCAGTGTCGAGGGTCCCGAGGGAGCTGACTTTCTAACCCTCCAGACCCTGGTCTCGGATGACCCTCGCCAAGATCCTCTGGGAATAATTCCTGCTTTGCCTGAAGATTTCGGGCTGACGGACCTGGTGGTCTCTGATGCTCTTGGGCGCTTGCTCTATGGCGGATCCTGGGATTCTCTCTGGACCGACGAAGGATTTCAGGGACCACCGCTGGAGTTGCGGATCAACGAGCTCTCCGTGACTAAGCCACTGCAAGCGGTCGCGCGCCGTACCCTTCCTGGTCGGGGGCTCTATGGTAGTCAAGATCTCGGAGTCGCGCTGCGGCGCTTCACCCGTGGCTTCGGCTCTGCCGAGCTAGGGCTTCCGGTTGATCCCGGACTGGTTGCGCATGCTCTACCGCGGTTGGCAGCGACTAGCTGCATCGTTTTGCTCGATGAGGCAGATCCAACCTGCGATGATGTGGGGCGCGATCGGCTGCTGCGAAGATTTCGCGAACTGCAGCTCGAGGTCGATCTGGAACCGTCCCTCGATCTTCCCTCCATCGAGGGCTATCAACCGCTCAGAGTCCCGCTCACCGAGCTGCTAGACGAGGGGGATCGCGTGGTCCGGCGCGAGATTCTGGGTGACTGTGAAGAGGCTCTGGCGCTGCACCTGGTAGAGAGCTGCAGTTCCGCTTTTGCATGGTCCGAGATAAATGTTCGACTCCAACTGGAACGCTCAGGTGGTCTGCTGTCTTCAGCCGAGATCATGGCAGCTCCGGCAGCAGTGCGGGCAATGCTCCCGGGTCGCCGAGAGCTCGCCGACCAGCGAGGTGTCGCGCCGCCGAGACAGGGTTCTCTAGGCTTGACCGTGGCCGCGAGTTCCAAGCTGGAGCTCGCGGAAGAAGTCAGCCTGCGGGTGGGCGCCAAGTGGTTGGGAGCCAGGGTTGAAGGATTTTACCGTTGTCCGGAAACCGACAACTGTCCAGCATTCGCGGATCCAAAGGCCTCGTTTCGCCTGCAGAATCTTCAGGCTGGCACAATTGAGCTAATTTCACGTGATCCACTGACCTATATCCCGGCAAACCTGAACGACGAGTTTGATGAGGTGCTGGTCTACGTTCCGAGAGTCGAAGAGGTTGAGGCCGTAAGCAAGGAGCTACGTTCTCTCTATCCCGGCACTAACGTTCAGTACAACATTGCAGCCTTGGACAAGCTGCAGCGTCAGAATTCTCGCCTTTCGACTCTCTTCAATATCACCATCGTCTTATCGGCGTTGTTCATTGTCTTGGCTATCGGAGCTTTGGCTAGGATAAACATTGAACGTCGCAGCCGGCAGATGGCTCAGATGCTCCTCCTTGGATTTTCCCGGCGATTCGTCCGTTTTCTCATTGTTGCCGAGTACCTGTTCCTCACGACGCTCTCTTCCGTTGCCGCACTCGGTTTGACAGCTTTTTTCTGTGCCGTGGCTCGTTGCATTCTTGGTAGTAGCGCCAACAACGCCGAGCGAGGTTTCAGGGTCATCGTGCAGTCGATGAATGTTGACACCAAAGCGTTTCTTCAAGTCTTCTTCGTGGTGGCAGTTTGTACCTGGTTTGTTGCGCTACTGTCGGCTCGCAAGGCTGCTAGTACCGATCCATTGAACCTGCTGGACTAAGAGAGAGGTTGGCGATGAGCAAGTGTTGGATCCTCACCCTGTTCCTGGTCGCTTCTGCAACATCGGCACTCGCGGGGCAAGGAGAACCTCATTGGAGCTTGCCTTTGCACTTGGTTGGCGAATCGCCGAACAAAACCCCGGCATTCTTGCTTTGCTTGACACCACGAGAGCTGTGGCCGCCAGCGGACAAGTGTCAGACTTCAGGTTGGTTCTTCGTCGAAGAGAATCCACCGAACGAGGTCCCGGTGTGGGCCTCTGCAATCTGTGATTTCGCCGTTCGGTACGGCACACAGACCTCTAGCGATCGACAGTGGATCGTCTCATACAAGGGGCAGCGCGCGGAGCCGCTGTTTCGAGTCGATTGCCAACAGAATCTGGCCTTCGAGGTCGTCGACGTGACGTCGAAGAAGGTGGATGTTGTCGACGCCTCGAGTCCGACGCTTGTGGGCTCAACTGGGCCAGATCTGACGCAGATCGACGAGCGTTTGATGGCGATCGACCAACGGCTGGCTACATTGTCGACCCTTGAAACGCTCGCTAGAGCTCATACGACGCTCGAACAAAAGATCGATGACCTGCGACAAGACTTCTTGCAGCAGTCGAACCTAGAGAAAACCCATAGAAAGAGCAAGCGGGAGCAGAAGGCTGAGAAAATGTCCTGTCTGCGGCGAGATGGAAGTTTTGGTGGTCGCCCAGAGGTGATGGTGAGCGTCGACGGAACAGTGCTGCGATTTCTCGAAGTTCGCCCATCTACGGGCTCGGTTGTGATCGGTCTTAGTGAAGACCAAGCCACCGAGATGATGCAGCAAGTTCAGAACGCTACACAGGAGGCGATTCTGCCACGGATCTTTCTTTCGGTGCCGGCAGAAACGCGAGACGTGCGAGAGTTCTACCTTCAAGATCGACTCATCGACGACGAGCTCTACCATCGAGTCACCGACGGCGATGCACATCGCGTGTCGTATCGTGAAGCTCGGAGTTTTGTTGAGGACCTGAACCGGGCGTGCTCTGGCATCGCTCGTTTCGCCTTGCCCACCGAAGCGCAGTTCGTAGTTGCGGCGCAGATGCTCTACAACCCTGTAGTCAATGGTCTCAAACCGTGCTCGGCGCTGACTCGAATCGGAGCCGACCTGCAGTTGACGGAGTTGCTGGGTAACTTCTGGCAGCTGACGAAATCCAAATGCCAGGCTTTTGCTGAAGACTCCGTAGCATCATGTCCAGAACGCTCGTACATTCGTAAAGGGGGCACGGCGGATTCGACGAATTCACTCGAGTGCGTGCCCGAGTACCGAAGTGCAGCCCCGGAGTCCGTGCTTCAGAAAGATACTTCGTTTCGGCTGGTACTGGCCGAGTGAAGTAGCTCTAATTCTTCAGCGGTCTGCTGCCGCTCTTTTGGAATCAGTCGAGCTGTCAGCTCGGACCGATCGCCACCAACGGGCTCGGTGATCGCCAGTCAAAGTAAAGCCTGCCCAGAAGTAGGGGGCCGAATAGCTCTCGTCCTGCATCAGCTCGAGTTGGGCAGAGCGCAGCGCCTCGGCCGCCGGCGCGTTGTTGCGCCAGTGGCGGTAAAAGGCGATCATCAGTTCCTTCGAGGCCTGGTCTGACACTGGCCAGAGGGTGGCTAAGACCGACCGACTGCCTGCTACCAGAAAGGCCTGAGTGAGGCCGATGACTTCATCGCCTGCGGTCGACGCACCGACTGCTGTCAAGCAGCCCGATAGGGTCACGAGTTGGGTGCCTTCGAGATTCAGCTGGTCCCAGACTTCATGCACTGTCAGCGTCCCGTCGTTGTGCTGGTCGGAGCTGAGAGCGATACGACTGAAGGTCGGATTTGCAGGGACGTATTCACCATGGGCGGCAAGGTGGAGAAGCCCAAGGTTCCCGGCGCGCGCACGGACTGCGGTTTCCGTAGCCTTTGGCCCGAGAAGTGGCTGAGTGTCGAGGAATCGAGCGATCGCCCGCGCTTCGCCGCGGGCTCCCTTTAGATCTCCCAGCTGAGTATCCGGGTCACCGAGGATCAACGCTGCTCGGCCTATCGAGTCAATCCTTCTAGCGAGGGTGGCCAATGCAGTGACGCTCGGGGCTAAGCTGAGGGTGTACTGCTCAATCATGTAGCTGTCTTTTTCCGGATCTCTCAGGGCGGCGAACGGCAGGTAGTTCAAGAGCCCGTAAGGCACCACGGTTACATGACGATAGCCGCGGAGCTCCTCGGCGATGGGTTGAATGAATCTTCCATGCAAAGATGTAGCTGGGACGAGGGTGTCGGCCCCACAATCGCTTATCGGCACAGCTCCCCTGGCCATTGCTGCATGTCGTTTGCTCGGCGGCGCCAGACGCCAGCGAAGCTGTTGGACCTCGCACTCTGCCTCTTCTCGAGCTTTCTGATCCATCGTCAGTACCTGCGAAGCAACATTCTGACGATCTACGACCCACACCCACAAACGCCCAGCGGCCTCGCCTTGGTCGGCGAGGCCAGGAAAGTAAGCGAGGATGGCTTCGCCCTCCTGTAAGAGCTCGTGCTGTAGCCGCTCGAGTTTCACTGGGCTGACTCGAGCCAGCCTTTCTTTTCCAGGCGCGTCGAGTTTGCTTTGTAGCCGTAGTGCTTCGTATTCGTTGCGGTAGCGACTCAGGAGCTCTTTCTCGGCTTCGGTAGGGCGTCCCAGCTGTTCGAGGTCGAACAACTGGGTCAGCAGACGCTGGGCTCTTGGGTCGTTTGCCGGCCAGACTGACCCATCGTCGAGACGCTGCGGGCTTCCGAGAAGGCGGCGCAGCGTCCAGGCTCGTCCTCGCTCGGCAAGGTCGAATGCTTCTTGGTGCCGGCCCAGTCTTCCGGCCAACTCGACAGCGAGCTGGTGAAGAGCGAATCCCTTGCCACCGAAAAAGTTGGTCAAGGTCTCGTCGACGCGAAAAACATCGACGTGGGATTCGATGAATTCGATCGCTCGTCGACTGATTTCCAGGGCTTCAGGGAGTTGCCCGAGCTTCCAGTGCTGCACCGCAACTAGCGCGAGTACCCAGGCGTTCTGGTACCGAGGATAGTGCTCTAGAAGCACCCGAGTCGTACGCTCGGCCTTCTCGAGCTCGTTTTCCGCGATGTGCCCGAAGACTTGCAAGAGTAGTTCGAAGTAAGCAGGGGGAGCTGGTGTTGGGCGCGTTTCGCCGGTCGAAGCCAACCAGGGCAGGACCTGTTCGAGAGCAGCCATCGTCGTCTCGAGACCTTCCATATCGCGGTCTGGGGCAAATAGAAGCGACGATACTGCACTGAACATGCCGGACAATTGATCGAAATCCAGTCCCTTTGAGGTCGAATTGACGAATGAGGGGTCCATGCCCGTCAACAACATGGCGAAGAAGTCGTTGCGGTTGCTGGCTTCTGTCGCGACTCGATTACTCTCGGCGGGAAGGCCAATTTCTTCCAGGGCGAGAGCCCGAAACCAAGAGCCCAAGCTTCGCGCTCGTTGCGCCTCCTCGTTTTCGGGAACGCTCGCCAAAAGTGCATCGGCTTGCTGTAGCAAGACGGCGGCATCTTCCAGGAGACCCAGAAGCGCGAACGCTACGCCTGCGCTCAATGCTAATTGCCCTTCGCGTGCAGGGTCTTTGCTGGTGAGCTCACGAGCTTCTGCGAGCTCTTCTCGTGCGTCTTCCAGCCGATTGCGACCGACCAGGTTCAAGATCTCATGGAGCGTGCCCAGATCGTCGACTCGAGACTCAGCAGTGTCTTCGGGAAGACTCGCCCGGGGTATATCGTGTTGGCCAGCGAGCCATATCGGGTTTGCGAGCTGGAGTATCGGATTGTTGTCGAGGGCTCCCCTCAACTCTTCCTCGGCGGAGGCTGTCGTGAAGAGCTCTGCGAGAGCTTCACCCAAGGTGTTGAGCAAGCCAGCTGTTGATGGATCGAGCTGCTCCTCCACTCTGGAGATCAGATTTTCCGGGGCTAGCGGAACAATGTGATTAAAGAAGAGAAGGGCCTCGAAGCTTTGGAGGGCCATGAAGGTTTCAGATCGAGAAAAGAGTGCCAAGATCTGACGCAGCTGATGTTCGAAACAAGCTACCGGCTCGTCGTCGGTGGCCATCATCGCAAGCATCTGCAGCAAGGGTGTGAGCTTCGCGGCAACCGTCTCCTTCAGGCCCAGGTCGCGCTGCAGAATCTGCTGCGACTGTACGAGATCACCAGCAACCGCTGACGCGAGGGCCTCCAAGAGTTCGCAGGTTGTAGATCCTGTTTCAGCGCTGCCAGCCTGGCAGGTGGTTTGGACCTGAGCGAGATCGGGTGCGAGTCGGCAATCCATCTCGGGCAGATAAGGTCGTACCTGCCGTTCGTTGTCCTGATCCAGCTCGATGGCCGTGCTCTGGGTGTGGGGACCGGCTGGTGATGCCAGCGTCACTCCACTGATAGCGAGCGTGGCGAGCACACAGAGCATGACGGGTTTCCAGGGCTTTCCATCGAACATCGTGACACCTCCTGGTTTGGCGGAAAGACGGGTCTGCCTTTCCATAGGGAGAGACACGAGCGATACTGGAAAGTAGGCGCGCTGTGTGATCCTTGGAATGTGGCCTAGAGGCTATTGCTTCTTCAGGAACAAGAGAGTCTCATCGCCGGGTGCCGGATCTACCGGCAGACAAGCCTGGCTGTCGTCGCCCACGGACCACGTGGTGCGAGACTTTCTGAAGTTGCGATCGTCGAAGCGGATGCGCTGGATCTCTTGGTCTCCGGCATCGTAGCGGACCGCCTCGAAGTCGATATCGAATTGACCAAAACTAGAGCGAGCCTGAAGTTCGAAGACGAGCCCCGTCAGCCCATGGCATTCGCCCCAATGTGCCGGGGACGCGTCAAAATACTCAGCTAGATCTCCCCAGTTGATTTTTGGTACCGAGGAGCGGGGTGGTTGCCTAGGAACTATTCTTGGGAGTTGGGGACTCTTGGGGCCCGATGTTGACGGTTGGGGAGGTGGGGGAGATTTTGCCGGGAACTGCGAGCGAAACACGAACTCGCCGCCTTCGTGCTGAGGGAGATGATCAGCAACCGGGGTTTGAGCGTCGTCGGTGGCAGCAGGAATCACGTAGCTCGCGAGCTCTGAGAAGGTAATGAATCCGTCTGCATTGAGATCGGCTTCACTGTCGCGTAGGCCCTTGAGCAAATAGCCCGTAAACAAGCTGTGACCAAACGGGCCGGTATCGCGAACCCGGTCGTTCTTACCGCCGGCAGTCAGGATGTCGCGCGCACGCCGCTTTGTTATGACGTCGATGTAATCGGGCCTCTGGTTGTCGACCCTCATCACTCCGCGGCGATTGAGGCCCAGCATGCCGCCGTAGCAGGCATCCATGATGAAGAGTTGGTGCCGCGCTTTGCCCATCTTGCTGGATAGGGTACGGATCTCCTCCATCGAGATGTGGCTAGCGCTCTCATCGCTGGCGTCTGCAGGAACGATGTACCCCCAGTCTTCACCTCCCAGTGTCTCGGTGTGGCCGTGGCCGGCAAAGAAGAATAGGACTCGATCATCAGGGCCTAGGCGTCGAGCGAGCCGATGGATGTGCGTCAGGATCTCTTGTTTGGTAGCGGCCGCATTGTAAAGCGACTCGACCTCGAAGCCGTGACCTCGGAGATACTTGGCGAAGTCTTGGGCGTCTTTGACGGCAAAGGCCAGCGACTGCCACTGAGTTGACGGATACTCATCGATGCCAATCACAAGGGCGCGGCTGGTGGCGAAGGGTCCTCGAGAGTTCTTGCTCTGGGCTTGTGTCGCGACGGGTCCCATGGCGAAGGCCATGAGTAGGACCAGGAATCCTAGCCTCAATCTTGCTTCTCCAGGATCAACTTGCCGCGATACTCGGGCCCGGACCCAGTTCCGCCGCCATGACCGTCGAACACGGTGTAGGTTCCTCGGATCTCGTGTTCGGTAAAGCGTTCCAGTCGGATGGATTCATAGGCGCCCATGATGCCCCGGATCGTGAATGCGATCTTGTCTGGGGTGACGCTGATGTTTTCGATGGCAACTTCTTCGAACGGACTTCCCTTGGAGCCTGAAATGGGAATGAATTCGCTGTTTGGGGCCGACTGCCTCAGGATCAGTCGATTACCGACCAGGGACAATTTCCATCGGAGAAATCCTACAGTTTTGTCGAGGGTGTAATGGGGAGCCCAGATACTCAGACCTTCGACTCTTACCGACCAGATACCGGCTAGATCTCTCTTTGCCGGCTGCTGGGCTGAGCCGGCGCGTGAGCCATGGCCTGTCGATACCGTGGGCTTTGGGGCCTTCTTTTGGGGGGTACCGTTCAAGATTTGTCGGACTCTTTCTTCATAGATGCTCTTGGGGATGAGCTTTTGGTCGTAGAGGGTCTTGAGCTCCTTCAGACGTTGTTGCTGATCGTCCTGAGCCAGTGCAATTGTCGGCCCAGAGGTGGCAGTTGCTGCACAGCCGAGGATCACCAACCAGCATAGGATTGTGTTGCGTCGCAGCTGCATGTGCTGTCCTCCCTGGTTTCCACTATTTGACGATTGTTGGGTTATTAGGTATGGCGATGACCAGTCTAGAAACACAACACTTGTGCAGCCTCCATCTAGAAGGTTTAGAGGGGTGTTTCGCTGCCAAAAGCGCCAGACAGCGTCGACCTCTAGTAGGCTATTCACGAGTATCGCGAGGTGAACCTTACATCGGGTAAATCCACAAAAAATTAGCTACAAAACAACAGACGACAGGTGCCGTCGAAAGGCACGTTAGTCCTGGAGATTTGCCAGGATCTTGCGGTCTTCGAGGGCTAAGATCTCCAGCGGGAAAATTTTAGCTTGGCCAAGTAGAGTCTCCGCCAACTGGTCAGTGGGGCCGCGGTGCTCCACCCGAAATTTTACCGTTCCGTTCTGAAAAGACTCTTTCCGGACGTTGGATATCAGTTCGATATCCACAAGTGCCTTCTGCAGTCTGGAGCTGCTAGCGAAGTCGATCTGGCTGATGACGAGTTCAGTACTACCCACGCCCGGGCTGCGATCGCTTACGGCAAACGGGGCGGATGTTCCATCGACGTACGAGAACTTCTTGTCAGCACATATCTCGGTGTAGAAATAGTCCGCCACCTTTCCCCCGGCCTTTCGCAGAGCGGTTTTTCCGGCAATAACTTCGGACACGTCTGCTGCAGAAGCATGCAAGCCATCTGCCGCGACAATACGGCCGGTGCTTACCTCTATTGCCTTCGCCTCGACCCGTGCGCGGCAAGATGTCATTCCATTGATCTGTTTCGAAAACTCGCTGAACGCCTCGCCGGTGATCACGATGTCGGCTTCGAATTCGCGACCCAAGGCGGCTGCTACCGCGGGGTCGTTGTCGACCAAGAGGAATCGTGATTCTTGTCGCAGGGATTGCATTTGCCGCTCATCTACCAAGAGAAAGCCACGTTCGATAAAGCGTTTTACAATCTCAGTCTCTCCCGCCGGATCGGGTGGCCTGATGGCTCGTTGAACTGAAGCCTGCATCGCGTTGATGTCGATTGTGCTTTGCGGCTGCGCGTGCCGGTTGCCTTCATACTCGTCGAATTCAAAGGCACGGCCGTCACCATATGAGCCAAAGTGTCCCAGTAGGTGTTCTTCCGGAATCGCTACGAGAACCCGTGGCGGCCTTGCTGCAGATTCAAGCAACTCACAGACCTTGGGAATCTCGGAAATATTGGCTTTCGCGCTCTGAACAGCGGGAGTGGCATCTGCCATTTGAGTCCGAAAGGGTGCAAGATACTGTACCGCTCCAATAATACCCTCCTCGATCGCATCGGCCATCGCTTTGCTGATCTGACCAGCACCTGCGAATGCTCCGCGGCCCCAGGCCGAACCGGCGAGACCTACTGAGTTACGCTTTTTTTCGAAACTTTGCGAGCTGAGTACCAATGCCGAGCTCGTATCGACGATCCTAATAATGAAGCCGATATGAGCGCGCCTCAAACCAAAATTACCCGCTGCTTCAGCGACGCGACCGCGACTGAAGACTCTTCCCAG
This sequence comes from Acidobacteriota bacterium, assembly GCA_029263395.1. Taxonomy (GTDB): domain Bacteria; phylum Acidobacteriota; class Thermoanaerobaculia; order Multivoradales; family J023; genus JAAELT01. Next base: position 31,727 of record JAJCXO010000208.1, read on the forward strand.
TCGTCGGGCCGCGCCGGAAACGGCGGCCTCGTTCTGTGAGAATTCGGTGAGCTCTCCTAGGATCTGATAGCGTGCGCCTCGAATCTGACCGAGGTTAGCCGCACTCTCTTCCGTCACCGCCCCGCTCTGTCCAAAAGCCTGCTCGTTCATCACATCATCGAGACGAGCGCGTTCGACGACATTAAAACAACCGCTGTTGAGCAAAGCGTTTGACAACATCGATGCCATTCCACCGCCGACTTCACCGGTGACGTCTACCTTGATCTTGAAATCCATAACCGCGACAGTCGGCCGCTGGTCGGGGGGCAGGTCGTGACAGATCTTTCGGGCCTCGTCGACGCGGACTTGTGCCACAAGTCCCATCGGTAATAGGCAAGTAGCAACAAACACCATAGCGACTTCTCGTTTCATTTAGGGAATCCTCCTATCAGGATTGATTTTGCTGCAGACTCGTCTTAGTCATGAACCTGATGCGCTTGAGAATGTCTTTCAGCTGAGTTTGAATTAGGGCACTTTGCGTTTACTGTGGAGGCTTGGGCAATTGGTCACGCAGGGTCAAGATTGAATGGCCATTCACCAGCTTCGAGTCAGTCTCGATCGGAGAGGTGGGTTCAACGCCAGTGGTTCTCGGAGAGTGTGGTCTTGTCACAAATAATAGATCAAAAAACGTGCTCTCTTACTCAGGTTGAACGGGAAGACCTGGTGGGCGTTGGCTATTCGAAACACGGGCGCTGGGTCTGCGTCGACGTTGTAGCCTGCGTAGATTGGCCAGATTCAGACGGGGCTTGACGTAGTGGTGCTATTGTGCTGTTCGATTAGAACCTTTCTGTTAATTCCGCGGAGTTCTTGTGGCTGACTAGACTTGGCGGCCCATCAATAGCTGCGTTTTTGGAGGTGTCGGAACAACATCAGGCGTGAGAACGACCGGAAATAGTGGGAAGGAATAGCAAACAGGCACTAGCTACACAGATAGACACCATCGACAACGACTTGTTGGGCTCCGGTCCGATTCGTTGCTATGAGCCGTGGAGTTGACAAGCCAAGGGCTTGGGCGTTTGTTCGGCAGCGGCCGCCTTCGGGGCGTGAGCGCTCTTTCTCAATAGAACTATCGTCGCGTGCTCCGTCGTTTCGGGAGTGGCAGCTGTGTCGGGCGAGAGAGTTCCAGAATGGGATGAGGAACGATCGCAATGTAGTCACTCGTGTCTTCCTCGGGACCTACTTCGGCCAACGACTGGTCAAGAGTGCCCCGCTGTGTGGCTGACTTCGCAATGGGCGAGGAGGACTCGTACGGTGTGGCCTGCGGAACGTACCGCCGAGTTGCCTTGGGCTGACTGGGTGCCAGACTGGGAAAACCTGGTTAGATATCCAATATCCAGGGATTCCGGCGAGGAAGTTCTGCCCAAATGGTCATGAATCTTCTCTCGCAGCCTGAAGGAGGCTGGAAGAAGTTCACGTGGAGGAAGGAGCACGACATCGAAAAGCGGAGTCGACGCTCGAGGAGCCGCCACGCCGACAAGGCGGTTGTGCCGACGATGCCTTAGGCCCGCGACCGGGTCTGCTCGATGTCGTTCTTCCCGCAGTCCGCACCAGCGGCTCGTTGATGAACGCGCTGTCGTTGTCCGTGTCGAGGCTATCTGTCGGTACCGGTAGAGTGGAGTGGAAGATGTCGAGAGCCTCGGTGACGAGCCCCTGCTCGCAAACCAACAGAGGCAAGCCATTGGTCCAACCGTTGGCGATGCCAGTCGGCACGAAACTGTGCACGAAGCTGCCGGCCATCACGCTGCTGGAGTGGGTGACCAGGTCGCCCTCAAAGTAACTCGGGATCAGGTCGTCCCAGTCATCGAACGTGCGCACTTGTACTTGCTTTCGAATCGCACTATTGGCACTGTGGGCGGTCGTTTGAAAAGGCCGTATTCTGGTTGTGACCGCTCGTTCTGAGCGGAATCATCGTCGCGCGCGCGAGCGGCTGGGTCGACTGTTGGATGTTTGGGGGTGAGAGAATGCCCGAAAAAGACGAGGGGGCGACCACACAGTTGCCACTCGTGCGCCCCCTCACACCAGGCCTGGGGAATCCCCTGGCTGGAGATTCAGTATCCAGCGATTCGGCGGGGAAGTCCAGGCTACAAGGCCATGGCCACGCCCCCTCTTCGCCCCGATTGCCGCCGTTTCGTCTGTGACCGATGTCGCACCGCGGTCTACATCTGCTCGTGGTGTGATCATGGTCACCGCTACTGCTCGTCTCATTGTCGTCAAGCAGCTCGTCGTCGCAGTTTGAGCGAGGCAGGCCAGCGCTACCAGCAAAGCCGACGCGGCCGGCGTTTGCACGCTCAGCGACAGGCCACCTATCGCCAGCGCCTCAGGGCCCGTTCGCGCCAGAAAGTGACGCATCACCGTTGCCGGCCGACCTCGGGCTCTGCGAGCGTCACCTCACGCGAGAGGACACCCGAGCGAAGCGACCTTTCCCCTGTTGGACACGGCAGTCGTTGCCGCAACGCCTCGTCGCCCATCGTCTGCCGGTTTTGCGGCCATGGCTGCGAGCCGTTTGTGCGCGACGAGTTCCTTCGATGCCGCCGAGCGTCCCCAGGAGCCGACATGAACGATCTACCCTCTCGCGCTCGAGCCCTCAAGCTCTATGGCTTGCTCGCCCATCTCGACGAATTGGCCGAGCAGTCATGGGTCCCCCCAACTGCTCGAATGGGAAGAGAGCGAGCGCTCACGCCGCAGTCTCGAGCGACGCGTGCGGCGCGCTCGGCTCGGCAACTTCAAACCCCTGGCAGACTTTGACTGGAACTGGCCCAAGAAGATCGATCGTTCCCAGATCGAAGATCTCTTCCGGCTCGAATGGCTCAACAGTGCCACCAACATCGTCCTCGTCGGGCCCAACGGTGTCGGCAAGACACTCCTTGCCAAGAACCTTACCCACCAGGCGATCCTCGCCGGGGCTACCGCGCGCTTCCTCACCGCATCGGACATGCTCAACTCTCTCGCTGAGCTCGATTCCTCCTCATCGCTCCAGCGCCGGCTCAACCTCTTTGCCCGACCCCAGCTCCTCGTCCTCGACGAGCTTGGCTATCTCTCCTACGACACCCGTCATGCTGATTTGCTCTTCGAAGTCATCTCCCGTCGTTACGAGAAGCGATCCACTCTCATCACCACCAACAAACCCTTCGCCGAATGGGGCGAAGTCTTTCCCAACGCCACCTGCGTCGTCACCATCGTCGACCGACTCGTCCACCGATGTGACGTCGTCACTCTCGAAGGCGACTCCTATCGCCTGAAGGAGTCGAAGGAGGCGGCGCGGTCCCGGGCTCGCAAGCGCGCCAGCAGAGCCAAGCGCTCGAAGCCGCGCTCGTGAGACGGCACGACTTTCTCAAAGAAGTCCTCAGGCTCTACACCCTCGCCCCAGACACCCCTGAGAAACCCAGCCGCCGGGACTGGGCGATTGCAGGGCACCTCTACCAGCGGGGCGTCCCTCTGGAGACCGTCGCTCACACCATTCGACTGACGGCTCTCAGGCGATGCTTTCGGGATCAGCAGCTCGGACCTCTCGAGCCTATTCATTCCCTCGCCTACTACCGAAGGGCCATCGAGCAACTCGATCCCCTTGCTCTCGATCCGGGTTTCGTCGACTACATCAGATGGAAATACCAAAGGGCTTTCCCTGACCTAAAAATGGCGGTTAAACGACCAACATACGGCCGTTTATAACGACTGCTAACAGCGACTCGACGACGGCGGCGTTTGCTGGCTTTGTCCCGAGTCGGCGCTGGCAGTCGGTCGTGTCGACGCACTTGCCGCCAACAGATGACGCCGTACCTTCTCGTCGAGGTCGAGGTGCCCTTGCGGCTCCATCGATTCCACGAAGCTCGACAACGCCGCCTTCAGGCGCTTCCCGTAAATCCGATCGGCGGTCTCCCGCACACGATCAACGCTGCTCGAATTGCCTCGTTATAGATCCGTCGGCCAAACTCTCCGGACAGCGCTCAGGCCTACTCTGATTCAGAAGCCGTAAGGCGTGTTTGCGATGGTAGCCCGTCGCCGCGACAATCCGACTCTTCTCAACCCAACCCTTGCCCGCGTAACGTTCTCTGATGGCGCTCACGAGCTCCTTGCGTGTCGACATGTTGATGCATCTCCCCGGGAGTGCCTCCCACAGTCCATTGATTGGGTAGCACTCTGATGAGGCAACGACTCCGCTGCGATTAGCAGAACCGCCGAGGGAATGCGCTGGCAAATCTAACTGTCGCTAATCAATATCCGTAAGCCGAAGCCGGGAAGGGAGTCGTCCCAGCGGTAGTCAGTTCTTCCTACGTACTCTGCCGAGTCGACCGTTCCCCTCGTCACCTCGTAGATCAATCCTCTAGTTTGAAGTAACCGAGTAACCATTGAGTAACCAGCAGGCATCGAAACTAGCCGCTCAATGCCGTAGCTTGTGCATTGAGTATCTCACCATAAAGCCAGTCAAAAAGGGACTTATGCCTTGTTGGCGTAGGTAGTGAATGTTGGTGCAGTTGGCGAAACCCAAACTGAAAATCAGGGTGTCGGTGGTTCAAATCCGCCCCTGGGCACCATTTTAGGCCCTCCGTGAATGCTGATCGGACTGGCCACGGCCCTGGAAGGATTCGACCCGGGCAAAGCCGCGGAGGTTCAGGGTTATGCTGAACCCGACACCCCGCGAGCAAATGCTGGACTGTCAAGGGCGCCCCTACTTCTTGTGGGATTGCGATCTGGATGTTCAGCAAGTCGAGCAGTGCCTTGAACAGCCCGCTTGGTGGCCGCGTGGGCTGGCCAGGAAAGTTTTCTGACTCGCTCGGCGGCCGCGTGTCCCGGACTTCTCACTTTTTCTTCGATCGTGGGAGATCTCTCACTCCGATGACGCTGTAACAAGAAAGGAGATAGATGATCCTCGACTTTGGAAGAAGGAGACAATATGTCAAGAGCGCCAAAAATGTGTTTCGATCGAATCCTGCGTCGCGATCGCCAGATCTTGCAACGCCAGCGTGAAAGGGCGCTAGGTCGGTTGGAGGCCATCGCACTGATTGGCAAGCCGTGGCCCAACCGCAGCACGATCCGCATTCGCTTCCTCGAGGGCACCAGCAGGCAAAAGGACATGGTGCGCGATATCGCTCCGCGGTGGACCGAGCACGCCAACCTCGAGTTCGATTTTACCGAGGACCCCACAGCAGAGATCCGGGTTTCCTTCGATTCCAACGATGGTGCCTGGTCCTATGTCGGAACGGATAACCTCGACATCCCGCTACACGCCGCGACGCTCAATTTGGGCTGGCAAGACGAAGGCGTGATCCTGCATGAGTTTGGCCACATGATCGGCCTCAGTCACGAACATTCGAACCCCAGAGGTGGCATCCTGTGGAACGAAAAGCAGGTCATCTCAGATCTCGCTGGGCCGCCCAACTTCTGGGACGAAGAGACGACTCGCCGCAACGTCCTACACAAGTACTCGGCTGATCAACTCCATGGTACCGAGTTCGATCCGGCGTCGATCATGCTTTATGCTTTCCCCGCCTCGTGGACAGAGAACGGTGTCTCGACGAAAGAGAACGAGAAGCTCTCCGCCACCGACAAGGAATTTGTCGCCAGTGCCAAGATGTATCCACAAACCGGCTCTGCCGGCAATGGTGCCATCGAGTTGGGGGTCCACACGGCTCATGCGGCATCGATCGGCGCACCCGGTGAGGTCGACCTTTATTCCTTCGATACCGATAGTGCGGGTCGCCACGTCATCCAGACTCTGGGAGGAACTGACGTGTTCATGAACCTCTTCGGTCCCGACAGCAAAACCGCCAAGGTAGGCGATGACGATGACAGCGGCTCGGGACGTAATGCCTTGATCACGGCCGATCTCACGCCGGGCAGGTACTATGTCCAAGTGCAACATTTCGATGAGAGGAAAACGGGTGACTACCACATTCTCGTGTCGCGCTGAGCCCCGGTTTCTGGCCTTGGCGAGTTGCCCATCAAAGCCGGGCAGGTTGTACTGAGTGCTGAAGAGCCGGGTATCGACTGCGCAAATCCCTCTTGCAGAGTGTCGAGGTGTCGGCAATTCGGAGAAGCATCACATCGCCTGAATTTGCGGATGCCGAATCGCTGTGGCGAGGCTCGTTCGCCGAGTTTGCAGATGCCGAACCGATCAGACAGGAGCGCGTGGTCGATCCGTCAAGTGCCGAGACAGTGTGCACTGCCTCGGCCGCTGGATTTACCAATGCCGAAGCCGTTTGACATGGCCCGTCGAGTTGATTCGTCAAGTGTCGAAACGGTCTGACGTGGCTCGCCGAGTCGATTCGTCAAGTGTCGAAACGGTCTGACGTGGCTCGTCGAGTCGATTCGTCAAGTGTCGAAATGGTCTGATGTGGCTCGTCGAGTCGTTTCGTCAAGTGTCGAAACGGCGTGGTGGGGAGTGGTCGAGTCGATTCGTCAAGTGCCGAAACGGTCTCGCGAGGGCTGGTCGGGTCGATGCGCGGCGAGGGCGAAAATCTCCCGTACCCGGAGGTAGATTCGGCGTTCGCTTGTCCGGATGTCGCGGATGCGCTCGAGGAGCTCGTCGAAGTAGTCGGGGATACCTTTCCCATCGATTGGCGGATTTTTTAGCCGCTCATCGTCCATGGTGAATCCCTTGACGAGAAACTCCTGAAGGCGCGTGTTCGCCCACTTGCGAAACTGGGTTCCACGCGGAGACTTGACCCGAAAGCCAACCGCCAGGATCGCTTCCAGATTGTAGTGTTCAATGACCCGGGCAACCTGCCGTTGGCCCTCCTGCCGAACTATCCGGAATTTCCGGATAGTTGCCTCAGGGGCCAATTCTGCTTCCTCGTAGAGGTTTTGCAGGTGCTCGTTGATGGTGCGCACATCACGATCGAACAGCTCCGCCATTAGGGCCTGAGAAAGCCAGATGGTCTCTTTCTCGAAACGACACTCGACCCGACTCTGTCCATCCTCGGTGGTATAGAGGAGGAACTCGCCGATGGGCTGGAGGGCGTCGTTCATGGTAGTGCCTCCTCGGTTTGGGATTCACCCTCGGGGACGGTCAGTTCGCCGGAGAGGAGTTTTGGGAGAAGGGTGTCGCGAAGTTGGGCGAGGATACGGGATTCCCTCTCATTGCGAGCCCTCATCCTATCCATCGGATCGTTGACGCCAAAAAGCGCATCTGTGAGATGTCGTTTGGGGAAAACCAATGATGCGGTAGCAAATGTTTGAGCGCTCGTGTTGGGCTGTGCTCCGGAAGGAATCGGAGACGTACTTTAGAAAGATGAGTCCGAGCACGGCGTGCTTGTAGACGGCCGCGTCGAGAGAGGCCCGGAGCCGGTCGGCGGCGTTCCTGAGCCTTTTGTCGAGGTCCTCTAGGAAGGCCTCAAAACGGCCAGGAACCCTCCCTCTTGATGCACTTGATCTGTTGATTACAAACGACATAGAAGTCTATCCGCTCGCCGTTGACAGCGTCAATTGTATCGATGCTGAGTCGACTATGGTCTCGCCCCTCTCCTCGCTCGGCGGGCGCGTGGGTTAGGCAAGAAAGGTTTCTGACTCGCTCGGCGGCCGCGCGGGTTGTCCGGGAACGTTTTCTGACTCGCTCGGCGGCCGTAACGACCGGCCGCGAGTCTTCCAGCACCCTATTCGGCGGCCGTAACAGCTTCCGGCTCATTCCCAGAGCGTTATCAAGCGCTCTAAGGTCTGCCGGTTCGTCAGCAGAGAAAGACGATCTTCCTGTCACGGAGGAAACGCACAACGGTCAGAGACCTTGCGACGTATTTCGGCGGGTTTTCCACAGGAAGCTCTAGACGTCCAGCGCTCATCAGCCACCATTCGTAAGCCGCCAGGCACACTGGAGTGTCGCGGCTTTTGAATGGAGGCTGCTGCTATGCGTGTAAGCACGTATGTGCGCGCTGGTTCGGGTCCAGTCATCGATCCCGAAGGCTGATCGCACGAACGTCAGCGAAGCCCTCGCTCCGCGAGGGCTTCATCCCTCCTATTACAGCTCAGGTGAAGCGAGCTTTGAGAGCTTGCGGTCCCGTGCCTTGGAGACGGCTTGGCGGACGGCAGCGATCAGCTCTGGAGTCAGCTTGCTGCGATGGCGAACCAGACGGGAAACTGCTCGCAGAACGTGACGACTTTCGGCAGCTTGCTCTACGACGAGGCACAGTCGTGGCACTTCTTTCTCCGCCTCGCTGATGCGACCACCGGCAACCAACTCCTCCAGCACCTCGAGGGTCAGGAGAAAACAGTCAGCTGGGCGTCCCGGACAGAGTTCCGCTTGTGCCGTTCTCAGGAACTCAAGTCGTTGTGAGGGGTCCTGGGAACAACGCGCCTCAAGCCAGGAGAGCTTGCCGAGAACCCATTGATCAACGTTCGAGGCAATCTGCCGGGCGATAGCAGCTTCCTCACCAGCTTGGTTGGCGTTTCCCAATGCTAAATAGCAAAGCGCACGGGTCTGATGGGCAGCGATTAGTCGTCGGGGCATCACAGTTCGATTCAACGTCGCCTGCACATCTAGGAGAGCTTCGCGGTGATCATCAAGGTAGTAGTGGAACATGGCTGATGTCAGGAATCCTCTGCCCTCGCCTTCTTGATCATCAAAGCGGGCATACATCAGCGTTGCTCTCTGGGCATGCAACAGGGCTCTGGACGGACTCTGGCGTTCCAGGGCGACATAGGATCGGCGAATCAAGAGATCTGCTTCAGTGGTAGAGGGCTTCAGTTCTTGGGACATCTCGATCGCCTGGCGCAGGACGATTTCGGCATGATCAAGGTCAGACTCAACACGAAGGGTCGATGCACAGATGCCCAGTAGCAGCGGAACTTCCTCGCGGGACGCCTGGTGAAGCTCTTTGGCAATCAGGGCACGTGTTGCCTGGGGCTTGGTTTGAAGTGATGCTTCAATCTCACTAAGTCGGTCGGAACCCAGTCCAGGACCAGCGTGATCGAACTGATTCCATGCCGTGGTCACGATCCGTGGTGGACGGATCTCGGAAGAGATGTCGCCATGCAACGCCTTGTCCATGAACTCGACAGGATCAATCTCGAGAACGGCGCAGGCACCTAGAAAGTCCTTGAGTCGGAGTGATCCGCGCTGGCGGGCATTCTGGAAAAACCGACCTGGTTTGCCGAGCTGCTTCTCGATGGCAGGTATGCCGACAGCACGCATCAGGGGCTGGAGTGCCAGCTGAATCTTGTGTGATTGCGACTCGCCGATCATCAGCATCAACGGTTTTGAAGGTGTACTCACAAACGAGGATGTTAGCGAACTCTCTGAGGCATCTCCAGGAGCGAAGCGTATTGTCTGCATGTCGACGCCGCTGTCGGCCCCTTTGGGAGGGCGTTGCCCCTGTGATTCTGAACGAACCAACACCTTCCGCAGCTCTGCCCAACCGAGACCAGTTTCTCGAACTCATCCGGTTGCTCGGGAAGTGCCACGCGCCGTACCTCGTCGCCGCGACCGTGCTGGCAGAAGACTTGCGCATCGTCGACGACTTGCGCCGCGAGATGGGCAGTTTCCTCGATGACATGGTGACGCTAGCGCGGACTCAGAAGTACCCATTGCCCGAATCCTTCGTCGCCGATGCTCGTCGAGAACTCCATGAGATGGGGCAGCTCCCCAAGCGGCTGGAACTCGGCTTGCTGCTCAGCGAGGAAACGCAGAAGTGTTGTGGTCGGCAAGCCGTGCCGATTCTGGCGCTTGCCCTGTTCCAAGTCGCGCAGTGGATGGAGTACGGAGCGAGCTGGTTGGAAAGTGTTGATCGACTCCGAACACAGGTTGACGCTCTCCTCGGTGATCGGTTTCCAGGTTTCGAAAAGAGTTTTCTTGCTGGATCAGATCCAGCCATACGAGGGTGACTGGCAATGAAGGCATCCGCCACAGTAGATCTCTACCTCGACTTTGGGAAAATCGCTCGCCTGATTGATGGAGTGACGGCCTATATCCCGACAGAGCTGCCAACACTTCTAGATGTACTGTGGCGATCAGAAGAACGGCAGACGGCGAAGGTAGTGACGCTGATCGCTGGACAGGCTGAAGATCCGCTGGCAGAGGTTACTCAGACCTGCCAAGACGCCCTGCGAACAGCTGCGCAACTCGACCAACTCTGTGCAGCGCGTCATTGGCGTCATCCACAGAAGGTTGTTGAAAGTCCTCGTTGCCAAGGTCTGTTGCATCTCTGTGCTGAGAGGATCGTCAACCGCCATGACGATACGGCGAGATTTAGACGGTATCGCGATATTCGGGTGCGGCTCTTCCAAGCGGCCGAAGAAGAGCGGAGGAAGCATCAAGACGAAATCGAACGGCTCGAAACAATCCGCAATGCGGCCGTTCCCGATCTGCTGACGGTGTATTGCGACTTCGGGCTGCGAGTGGGATAGGTCGCACAGGCACCTGGAGATGCTCTCTCAATGGCAAGTCGGCTCCTCCTCAGAGCTCGCTTCTCCGAGAGTGTCTCCAGGGCCTCTTTTTTTCGGTCCAGTTTAGCGCCTGATCAGGGATGCGGCAGAGCGACGTAGGCGCCAGGTTTACGGCCTGCCGAGGCGTGGCTAGGCGCTAGCTGACTTCAACCATCGGAGCTCGACGAGAGCCAGTTATGCGGTGTCGGTTTCAGTGATCTCGACCCACTCGGCAGTGCTGAGTGCCATGATTTTGTGCTGGGGGTCGCTCCAAGAACAAATATACCGCTTGGGGCAACTCGGTCCCAAATTGCGTGCGGAAGCCTCGAACCCAAAGAAGCCGCCGCTTGGGCTGGTGAGCCAGCGATGGCCCACCAACCCAAGCAAATCACGGTGGGTCGGCAGCGTAGGCGAGCTGTGAGTCTTTGCAGGGGGAGTGTGCGGGTCCCTGCTTGTGCGGGGCCCTGCGCGCGCACGACCCCTCCTCAGCGAATCGAGCCTTTGCGCGCGCGTGTGCATCCGCAATCGTCTATGGGCGAAAAACGCTGCCTCGGGGGCGTTTTTAGGAGACTGAGAGGAGAAATTTGGTCCGGTTAGAGGTGGATCCAGTTGACCCCAGGCCGAATTTCCGGCGAAGAGGGCTCTTTCAGACCACGATTACCGCGTCGTCGATTGTGTTCTGAGTCATTCAAGGTGTGGGTACCGCGTCGTCCAACGCGTTCTGAAAGAGTTGAGCGCACTTCCACTGTGCTCCATCGCGTCCTGACTTAGATTGGACGCGACGACCGAGGTGGTACCGACGGTCTGACTGTGCCGGTTCGACGGGTTGACCGTGGCCCACACGCTCTGTCGGAGCAAGGACGCCGTCTGGTTCGTGGTCGGGGCGACCAAACGCGTCAGGAATGTGCTTCGGACCGCGGGATGCCCGGTCTTGGACAGAACAGTCACTTGGCTGAACGGACCACGCCCGCGAGGTTGGAGTCCCACCCGATGCCTGGCAAGACCCATCGGCGTCAGGCTCCGTTTCTCGCCAACCGCATCACGATTCATCCAATGTCTTGGTGATGTCGAATCACGGGTATACCTGCTGAAACGACAGGCTTCGAGCCGTCTGAACATACCCATGACAACAATTCTGCTACTGCACACTGCCAGTACTCTGGCAATGACCGGTTTGATCTGGTTTGTCCAGGTCGTCCACTACCCACTGTTTTTTTATGCCGCGAACGGTGACTTTCAACGCTTTGCTGATCAGCATCAGCGACGGACGGGGTGGGTAGTTGGACCACTGATGGTGGTTGAAGCTGCCACTGCGTCGCTGCTGCTGCTGTCACCGCTGGCTGGTACAACGGCGTGGATCGGCTGGCTGGTGCTGGTTTCGATCTGGCTCTCGACCGCTCTGGTCCAGGTTCCACTGCACCGCCGCCTGTCCGTCGGCTTCGATGCTCGAACGGCTCGGCGTTTGGTGACGACCAACTGGTGGCGGACCGTCGCTTGGACGGTGCGGGCGCTGATTGCTCTGCAGTTGCTGCACATCACAAGGCTGGCTTGAGCGGCTGGGAGATACCGATGGAAAAAGACAACAAACCTCCGGTTTACCTTGTCCTGGGAGCGTCCGGGGCCGTCGGCTCCGCGTTGGCGCGTCGGCTCTCTGAACGCGGCGCACGAGTCATTGTTGCAGGGCGACGGGTCGAGGCCTTGGAGGCATTGGCTGACGAGATTGCGGGCGTGCCGCTCGAGCTCGATGCTCGTGATTTCGAACAAGTCGAGGAGGCTTTCACCGAGGCCAAGGGGCTGACTGGCACTCTGGACGGTGCGGTCAACTGCGTCGGCTCGATTCTCCTCAAGCCAGCGCATCTCACGACCGCCGCCGAGTTCGACGACACGATTGCGACCAATCTGGCCTCGGCCTTTGCTACCGTCCGATCGGCTGCTCGAGCGATGCGCCGTGGCGGTGGCTCGGTGGTGCTGGTTTCATCGGCTGCGGCGTCGATTGGCCTCGCCAACCACGAGGTGATTGCTGCTGCCAAGGCCGGCGTCGAGGGGCTGGTACGGTCGGCGGCGGCAACCTATGCTCAAGCGCGGATCCGGTTCAACGCGGTTGCGCCGGGACTGGTTGACTCCGGCATGAGTCGGCGGATCGTCGACAATCCCCAGGCCCTCGCAACCTCGTTGGCGTTTCATCCGCTGGGGCGGGTCGGGCGCCCGGAGGATATTGCATCGCTGATCGATTGGCTCCTCGCTGCGGAGAACAACTGGGTGACCGGTCAAGTGTGGGGAGTCGACGGCGGCTTGGCGAAGCTCAAGGCGCGGATTAGCGCTTGAAAGTGGCCTGTGTGATGCAGCGGAGCTGCATGCCTCACACTCCGCCGAACCGCTCAGTGATACTCGAAGGCGGGGCCGACACGTTGGAAGGCAGCAACCCACTGCCGCAACAGCTCGGGCCTCTGATCGATGAACTCGAGCGCTTGGGCTTGTGGCAACATACGCCGCGTGACGTCGCGGTAGAGGCGGGTTCTTTGCTGCCATTCGGCGCGGTTTAGGCGGGGCTGGGGTAGGGTGGTCGGGACGTGTTGACCCATCAGTAGCAGGTCGATACCTTCGGCTCCCCAAAGCGGATCAGGGACGTCGAAGTTGCGGAGCAGAGATGGGTTGTAGGAGAGCGGGCCGCGTTCTTGAAAGGCGGTGAGCAATTCGCCGTGGTGCGAGACGTCGACGGCTTGATGGCAGTGACGCCAGAAGGGGGTGTCGAGGCGCCGGTTGAAGCGGTAGTGGAGGGCGAGGAACCAGCCGAGGTAATCCCAGAAGGCGCCTACTTTGCGGTTCAGCAGGGTGGCGAGTCCACGTTCGTTACGACGCAGGGGGAAGGCACTCAACAGCAGACCGATCTGCCGGATCAACATGTGCAGGGCGGTGGATTCGAGGGGCTCGACGAAGCCATAGGCGTTGCCCATGGCGACGACGTTACCTTTCCAGAAATGTTCGTGGCGGCCGGTGCGGAAGGGAATCAGTCGAGCATCACCCATGTCAGGGTTCATGCGCCGCATTTCGCGCTCGGCGTCCTCAGGACTGAGGAAGTTGGAGCTGAAAACGTACCCGCGGTGGTCCTCGTGGCGTTGCGGGGTTGACCAACACCAGCCTGCGTTCAGGGTTTGTGCCCTCGTGTAGGGTTGGGCGATACCCTGGTTGGGAACGCTAGCAGCCAAGGCACAATCGGCGAACAGGCTTTTGTCGTAGCCCCGGAAAGGGGAGCGGAGCGCTTTCTCGATCAACAGCGAGCGGAAGCCCGAGCAATCGATGTAGAGATCGAAGTCCAGATGGCGACCGTCGTCCGTCACCAGATGGGCGACGGACTCGCCGTCTGCGTCCAGTGCGACGTCGACGATTCGGGCGTCGAGGGTGGTGATGCCGAAGTCAGCTGCCTTGCGCCTCAGGAACTGGACGAAGGGTTGGTTGTCGAGGTGGTAGGCGACGTCAACATCGAGGTGTGAGGGAGCATGTGAGCGCTCGTTGATGCCGATTGTGCCAGCAGTCATGAGCATCGACTGAGGTGAGCACTGCAGTAAATCCCCGTCATAAATCGTCGGCTCAAGGACGTGGACCGGACCGAAGGGATAGTTGAAGCAGCCCTCCGGCGTGCCCCATTCGAAACGAATCCCGAGCTTTAGGGTCGGTTCCACCTGATGGAAGAACTCGACGATGTCGAGTCCGAGGTCGACGTGGAGGAACTGTGGCATCAGCGGAGTGGTGGCTTCGCCGACGCCGATGATCGGCAGGCTGCTCGACTCGATGAGGGTGATGTCGAGGTGGGGCAGCTTGCGGCGCAAGGCCATGGCGGTGAGATAGCCGGCGGTCCCTCCACCAACAATGCCGATCCGAGTGCACAGAGATGCATCGGCTGGAGGTGTGGCAAGGCGTGGCGTTCGACGGTAGGTCTCGAAAAGCTCGCGACGGACGTTGGCCGCCAAGGGGTGCTCCGAACCGGCGTCGCTGGGTGCTTCCAACTCGACGGGTTGGCATACTCTGCAACCGGCGACCGGAGTGACGCCGTAGTGGGTCCGTCGGCCGTTGATGCCTAAAAAGTTGACGCCGAACAAGTCGACGGCGGTCAGCAGCCTAGGTTTGGGACCAGGTCTCGAGTCGGCAAGTGCAAAGCCAGCCCGAGCTTCCGCTGCAACCTCGCGAGCGAGCAATTCGATGGCAGCGTGGGGGGCTCGACCGGTTCGAAAAGTGGAGATTGCTGTCAGCAACTCGTCCGGCTTGGTTTTTGAGCTCCGCAGTGAGGCTACTTGGGCGCAAGCGAAACAAGGGCCCTCGCCGGGCACGGTCAAGGGGCCGATTCTCACCCCATCGGGATCGGCGGTGACGAAGAGACTGGCGCGTCTGGCCCGAACACACGCGCGTTGGATATCGAACAGGGTGGCGTAAGAAGCTTCTTCGAGGGCGCAGATCACCAACCCGGCTGAGTCTGTCTCCAGGGCGTTGATCTGGTCGAGCCACAGGTGGTTGTCCAGGCCCAGGAGTGGTGCGGTCATTAAGTCGGCGACACTGTGAGCGAGGGCGCCGTCTCCTAGGATCAGCGCTCCGGTGTCTGGGGTTGATTCTGCAGCGGTGGTTGGAGTCTTGGTTCTCGCCTCGGGTTCTGCGCTAGGGGCGGTCGCGTTGAAATCCAACAAGATGCCAGTGAGGCTGCACATCCAGCGATGCAGATCTTCGGTGGCGAAGTGGGGTGCAAGCTGGTCGCAGATCTGCTCTACGGTTTGCTGGCCGTCGATCTGGTCGAGGATCGACTCGACGGTGGTGAACTCGAGGCCGCCCAGCAGACGGAGACCTTCACGGCAGCGCACCAGCAAGCGGCCGTCTGCCAGTTGGGCGAGTTGGGCCGGTAGACGTCGGGGAATATCGTCGGTGCGGAGAGGGCTCGGCATGGCGCTAATTATCTCTTTGTCGCATAAGCTCTGCCGATGGTTCGGCCAGAGGCGAAGATTCGGCCAGAGACAGAGCAGACGGTGCAGTTGACCCAAACTCGGGTCCGGTGGCTCGAGTCCGGTGTTGGTGCTCCGTGTCTGTTGTTGCATGGCAACCCTGACACCGCGGAGCTGTGGCGAGACGTCATGAAGGGGCTAGAACTGCGTCACCGTTGCCTGGCGCCGGACCTGCCAGGCTTCGGCGGCAGCAGCGTGACTGGGACCTTCGACTGCAGCCTGGAGAGCATGGCACAGTGGGTTGATGAATGGGTTGTAGCGCTCGGCATCAAGCCGCCGTTCGATTTGGTGGTACATGACTTTGGTGGACCGTATGGTTTGTCTTGGGCGATCCGTCATCCCCACAAGGTGCGCCGGATCGCGATCCTGGACTCGTTGTATTTTGCTGACTATCGCTGGCACGCCTGGGCACGTATTTGGCGTACGCCGATGTTGGGCGAGCTCAGCCTGTGGCTGATGAATCGCTGGATATTCCACTGGGAGCTGCGGCGTGGTGGTCCGCGGCTGCCGTCGACTCACATACTGGAAACGTATCAAGGGTTGACTCCGGAGATGAAGCGGATGGTCCTGCAGCTTTATCGGGCGACGGATTCTGACAAGTTTGCTGGTTGGGAAGAAGCGATGCTCGCTTTGACCTCCAGGGTGCCCAGCTGTGTGATGTGGGGGGCGAAGGATCCCTACATTCCAGTGCGGTACGCCAAACGTTGGGGAACGGAGCGGGTCCGAATCTTCCCAGAGTGCGGTCATTGGTTGCCGATGGAAGCGCCTGCGGAGGTGGCTTCTGAACTGTTAGACTTTTTGGCCTGAGATCCACTCCAGTCTAGAAGGGACCCAATTTCATGTCGCGTAAGACCTTTAGTATATGGCTGTTGATTAGCCTCATCGTTGGTGTTGGCCTTGGCGGTTATTTGGCGTTCGAATGGAAAGATCGAGAGATGGAGCGTCGCGTGGCGGAGGCGATCAAAACCGAACAAGATCGTCAAGGGCCGCTACGAGACGAAGTTGATTCCCTCCGGGAAGAGGTTGAACGCAAGCGACTGTTGCTCGAGTTGTCGGCAATTGCCGTCGAGGTTGATCACAACAATTTCGGCTTGGCGCAAGAACGTCTGATTCGATTGGGTGAGGAGTTGACGAGCCTGGCGACCCGAATGGGTAGCTCTCGGGCTGCGGCGATCCAGGCCGTCCTCGTTCGACAGCAAGAGATCGTTCAGCGTCTAGAAGCGCTCGATGCGCAAGCGGCAACCGATCTGCACCAACTGTTTGGCGACCTTCAGCGTGCCCTCGAAGCTAGTTAGATCCCTTCCCGTTTTGCCGTTTTCGGTTCGGTGAGAGAGGTCTTGTGGAGCGAGCAAGCAGCGAGCATGTTTGAGCTTCGCATCTGTTGTCATCTCGTATCCGATAGCACAAAAAGGACTTAGGCATACTGCAAGAGATCCGGCGAGTTCTGGAGCTGCTGCGCAGTCCGCAAGACCGACCGAGTTCTCGATGCGTGACACCTCAAATGTACCGAGCGCCGCCCTTAGTTGTTGTTGCCGACAATGGCTCGGAAACGTGGGTTGTTTCGCAAGGGGTCCCAGGCCGGGTCGATCCGTAGCAGGGGTACCGAAATCTCGGAGGGGATCGACAACAGGTATTCGATTTGATCGAGGGCGGCGTCTTGTTCGCCGATCATGGTGTAGATCTTCGCTAGATGATCGATGAAACGTGGCCCGATAAAGGCGTCGCTCGAGACCGGATAGTGCTCGATAGCCAACAACGCTTCGCGGGTCGCATCCTCGTTGCGGCCGAGCCCGGCGTAGGTCAAACCGAGGGTGATACGCAGCCGTGAGTCGAGCTTGTCGTCGGGTAGCAGGCGCTCGAGCCGCAGGCGTGCATTCTCGAAGAAATGCCTGGCAACTTCATGTTCTTCGAGATGGCGATACGCTAGCGCTTGCAACAGCTCGCGGGGGTACGACGCTGCCTCGACACCGATCAGCCTGGCCTGCGTGTTGCGACCTAGTTTTTGTAGGGCGGCATCAAAGTCTCGGTCGAGCAACTCGAGGCGAAACCAGGCTAATAAAGAACTGGTGGTGTTCTGGCGGGGCATCGAGTCGAGCACGCTGCGTGCCGCTGCAGTATCGCCGCGCCACAACAAGTAATTGCGAGCGCGGCTTTGATAAGGGGCGGGCTGATCCGGCGTCAGTGAGATCGCCAGACGATAGAAACGGTCGGCTTCTTCGTAGTGTCTGATGGTGGTGTAGGTCTGAGCGAGCTCAGCGGCGATCCAATCGCTTTGAGGTTGGATCTCGAGAGCTCGTTCGAGGTTGGCAGCGGCTTCCACGAACAGCCCTTGACGACGCCAAATGTAGGCGATTCCTTCGAGCAATTGGCTGTCGTTGGGCAGCGCACGAGCGGCGATGTCGAATTCCTGGAGTGCCGCTTCGTAGTCGCGATGACCACGGTAGTAGTAATAGGCGAGGGCGCGATGGCCTTCAGGTAGTTTCGGGTCGATGGCAAGGGCTCGCTCGGCGGCGAGGCGAGCAGACTCGCGGCGCTCGGAACTGCGGTCGATGATCCAGTGATACATCAACGAATGGGCTTCCGAAAGCTCAGCATAGGCGAGGGCGAAGCCCGGGTCGAGCTCCACCGCACGTTGAAACATCTGTACTGCCAGCGTCCAAGTCTCGCGATCAGGCTCGCGCCGACTGGCGTAGTCGAGGCCGCGCATGTAAGCCTGGTAGGCCTCGAGATGTTGGGTCGGTCGGGCGGTCAGCGCCGCGGCCTCTGGTTCTAGCAGGACGATATCGAGTTGATGGATCACCTCAGACGCGATTTCCGACTGCACTGCAAAGATGTCGTCGATGACCCGATCGTAGCTTTCTGACCAGATTTGAGAGTCGTCGGCGACCCGGATCAGCTGTGGCGTCACCCGGACGCGACTTTCACCGTCCTCGCTGGTACTCCACCGCACCGCACCATCCAACAGGTAGTCGATCCCCAGATCTTGGCCGATCTCTTGGATGGTTTTGTTGGTACGGTCATATTGCAAGGCGGTGGTGCGTGAGATCACCTTGAGCGCACTCACTGAGGCCAGACGACTGGTGATTTCTTCACTGACGCCAGCGGCGAAGTAGGCGTGTTCTGCCGGGCCCAGATTCTCGAGCGGCAAGATGACGATCCGCTTGAGCTCCGGCACCTCGGCCTGACTCGTCCCCTCGGTGATGACCGGTGGGTCGGTGCTGCCGCCCCCAGTTCGCAGCCATACCAAGGCGGCGATCACCGCCGCGACAAGAAAAGTGGCTAGGCCAGCGATCCATCGTTCGTTGTCGCGGCGGCGAGGTAGGACCCGCGAGATGTCAGTGCGGGTGGTCGATAACGAACCGCTCGGTATCTCGCCGCTACGTGCTTCGTCGGTCAGCATCTCGCGCTGTAGCTCTTCGAGCTCATTGCGCAAATCGAGGGCGGTCTGGAATCGGCGTTTGGGGTCTTTTTCGAGACAATGTCGGATGATCCGGCCGAGGTGCCGTGGCAGATACACGTTGAACGAGGTGACCTGGGGTGGTTTGTCGCGCAAGATCGACGATGCGAGATCACCCCAGGTTTTGCCTTCGAACGGCCGGCGACCCGTGGCCATTTCGTAGAGGATGATGCCGAGAGAAAAAAGGTCACTCCGTCGGTCAACCGTGTCACCCTGCAATTGTTCCGGCGACATGTAGGGCACCGTGCCCATCATTTGACCGTCTTGGGTTTCTGGCTGGCCGACCTGGATGGCTGATGCTGGCGTGCTGACCGCACTGTCGTAGCGCTTGGCGAGACCAAAGTCGAGGATTTTTACCCGACCGTCGGCGGTCACCATGATGTTGGCGGGCTTCAAGTCACGGTGGACAATGCCCTGGGCATGGGCGGCGGCAAGCGCGTCAGCAAGCGGGATGGCAAGCTTGAAGATCTGCTCCGGTGTCATACCCACCGACGGGATGATTTTGTCGAGGGTTTTGCCTTCGACCAACTCCATGATCAGGAAGTGCGAGCCTGCTTCCTCTTCGATGGCGAAGATCGTGACGATATTGGGATGGTTGAGCTTGGCGAGGACCTGAGCTTCCCACCGAAACCGCCGATATCGATCGGGATCTGCTGCCCATTCCGGAGTCAGGGCCTTAATCGCTACTTTTCGCTGTAGCTTGAGGTCCTCAGCCAGGAATACCGTGCCCATGCCGCCGGCACTGAGCTTGGAAATGACCTGGTAGTTAGAAAGACTGGGGGCGACCGGTTCAACCATCTCGGGCTCCGTGGCGCCATGATAGCGCAGCCCGCACGTCAACACGCACGAGTCGAGGGTTCGCCTACCCTAGATTGCCTCCAGGGTTCGGCAGAGATTGATTCGCCGAGTTTACAGCGCGACCGGTCGAGGTCGTCGAATACAGTCTGTCGTCGAATACAGTCTGTCGGCAGATACGGTCTGTCGTCGAATACAGTCTGTCGGCAGAGGCATGGTGAAATCCGCCGCCAGCCCGTAACCTCAAGGGCGCATCATTGGCCGTGCGCGAGCCCGCAGGACACTCTTGATCGAGCTCAAAACTTCCAAGCTCAGGGCTTCTGCAATCGCACGACGGTGAAACAGGCGCAACCCCGCCAGCGCGTCCTGGTCCTCTTGGACTTGTTGAAAAATCGGTAGCAGTTCGGTGGCCAATGCACAGACGTCGCTATTGCGCGATTGTTTGAGATACACCCCCGCCAAGTCGAGCGAGGCGAGGGCATAGTCACTGAGGGTTCGGTGCTCGAGCAAACGCAGTCGCACGGTCTGCAAAAAATGCTCCGCTTCCGACAGCATGCCTTGCTTTTCGAGAATGCGACCTTCGGCCCACAGCAGCTTGATTTGTGAGAACGAAGATTCCGGCTCTTCGTTGATTTGCTGCGCGTAACGCAGCCAGTAGAGCGCCTCGATCGGATTCGACTCACGATCGTCAGCCAAGGCGACCGCCAGATTGTGCGCGGCCAGATAATAGTAGGCGGGGTTTTGCTGGCGGTCGATCAGTGACATCGCCTCAAAAAGATCTGTTGCTGCCTTGAAGGGTTCGTTGGAACGGATCGCCAACACCCCGCGATCTACCAGGGCACAGCCCCAGAGATGGTGTTGCCGAAGCTCTTTGTAGATCTCGATCGCCATCGAGGCATAACGGTCGGCTTGCTCGAAACGGCTCTGATCGCGTCGTAGGTAAACCAAACACTGAAGTAGGTCGGCCCGCGCCAGGTCGTCAGCGTCTTCGAGATACAGAAACCGTGCAATTTGGCAGGTGGCGTCCGCCGCCCCGAAGTCGGATACCCCGCGTTGAGCGTTAGCTGCGACGGCCAGTGCGTGTACTTGTAGCGAGCACCAGCTGCGCAAGCTGTCACACGCTTGTTTGGAAATCTTCTGGGCTAGCGCTGTCGCAACCCGAGCCACCAACAGGCCGGCCTGCGGATCGTGCTGTCGAATCTCTTTGCAGCGTTCTAGGTATTGAAGGCAGAAGGGGAGGTTGTGATAACGCGAGTCCTCGAGGACATCCGAAGCTCGAGCGGGCAGATCGAGGGTATCCAGCAAACGCTGGGCACTGTGATCGGCATCCGTCATAGTTGGCCCTCCTGTCTGTCGCGAGGGTTGCACCAATCGATTCCTCGAACACGAAGATCCACTAGAAGCCTCTGTGATTGCAGGAAACTGTCTGATTGCAGGAAACTGCCTGAGAATCAGGCAGGCACACGGAAAAAAGGGAATACCCCTACTTTAGCAACGAAGATCCTCTTTAGGGAGCCTCTTCTATGCCAATCTGGCAGATCGGGCGCGGTAGGTCAACTACCAGCGCAGGCTCGGATCCAGTCGCGCAGTCCGACGTTGCGTTCGATGTCCGGGTCGGTGATCTGCAGGTCTCCGGCGTTGACGGCTAGTTGTACGCCGTTGCGAAGATCCTGCGCTATGTGATCGATGGAGCCGAGCTCGGGCAATGGCTCCGAGGGATTGAAGATGCGAATGGCCCGGGCGAGCAGCCGCTGGCCTACCGCTTCGGTCGTACCGTGATGGGCAACAAGCGCCAGCAGTGCCATGACATAGGGCAGGGACGAGTCGCCGTGGACTTCCGAAGCCTCCCAGGGATCTTCTCGCGGCATATTGGTCTCGGCGTAGTAGACGTAGTCGGGGGTGAGCAGGGTGCGATACTTGTCTCGGCTGGCGGCAGCATCATCGCTCTCGTCATAACCATCGTGACGGATGCTGCCACCTTGGTCGATCGCGATGTCGGCGATCACCGCGCCGTGGCGCATGCGGCGGATTTGCTCATGGCTGCACACCTTTTCGGCCGCCTTGGCGCCCGAGCGGTGGGCAAAAACGATGCCGAGTGCGTCGTCGAACACCTCGTTGGTCAGGTGCGGAAGGATCTCGAAATTTTCGTAACCGAGAGCCGCGATGTCCCGGCGTGCGCGGTCTACAGCCGGCGCGTAGGGCTCGATGACGACCAGTCTGGCAGCCTTGGGTTTAACCTTCTCAATCGCACTCATACCGGCGATACCCGCGCCCACGACAATAATTGTGCCGGGGCCATGGCCGCGCTGCTCGAGACCTTGCACCACTTTCCTCCCCGAAACCGCGCCAGCAAAGCGCGACATGCTGCCGACGATCGGTGTACGGTCGCCGCCATGGGCGAGGTAGGAGCAGTTGCCCACCGTGCCGCCATCCAGAATAGCGGCGAAGTTGCGGCGAGCCAGCATTCGGCACAGGCCTGATGGCTTGCTGGCAAGGTGGAGAGCACCGATTCGCAAGATTGGGCCTTGGAGCTCGCTCTCGTATTCGGTCGGTTCTTTGAGGGCATGGACTACGTCGAGCGGACCGAGGCCTGCGGTCTGGCTGACAGTGACAACTTCGGCACCCGCTGCTCCGTAGGCTGCGTCAGCAAACATTTCGCCAGCATCGTTGGTCGCCCGCTCGCCGGTGCCTGCAACTGCAAAGATCCGCGGCTCCAGTCCCAGGGACTCGAGATCGTGGCGCAGTGTCGACACGTGACGTGGTGTAAACGCTGCCCGGCGTTCGTGATGAATGAATTCATCAGTGCCGAGTAGGAACGTGACGTTCCGCCGACGAAAGTCCAGTTGGCTGAGAGCATCCCGCACCCAAGTCCGAAAGTTCTCCGTCGAGCGCGAGCTCAGGACGGGTGACGTCAGCGGGGCTGTGG
This sequence comes from Acidobacteriota bacterium, assembly GCA_029263395.1. Taxonomy (GTDB): domain Bacteria; phylum Acidobacteriota; class Thermoanaerobaculia; order Multivoradales; family J023; genus JAAELT01. The sequence continues at coordinate 54,279 of JAJCXO010000208.1, forward strand.
GTGCGGCAACGGTCATGATGGCTCTCCCAGAAGGTTGACCAAGTGGTAGTGCTTCTGGCCCTTGCGCAGGACCAGCACAGCGCCAGCCAGGAAATCTTCGCGAACCACTGCCAATCTTTCGTCCGCAATGCGGCGGTTGTTGAGGTAGACGCCACCATCGCGAATCAGCCGCTTGGCCGCGCCTTTCGACTTGGTGAGACCACTCATTACCATCAGCTCGGTCAGTGGCAGGCCATCCCCTGCCACCGTTTGGGGTTCGAACTCGGTGGACGGCACATCACCGAAGATATCGAGGATCTCAGCGGGTTGGAGATCGCTGATTTCGGCACCGAAGAGAATCCGGGAGGATAACTGAGCCCGTTCGAGAGCGGTCGCACCGTGCACGCGTTCGGTCACATCACTGGCCAGTCGCTGGTGAGCTTCCCTTTGCTCTGGCGCCGTGGCGTGAGCAGCTTCGAGCTCGGCGATTTCTTCTTGATCGAGCCACGTGAAGTATTTGAGGTATTTGACGACATCGAGATCGTTGGTGTTGAGCCAGTATTGGTAGAAACGGTAAGGGGAGGTGCGTTCAGCATCGAGCCATACGGCTCCAGCTTCGGTTTTGCCGAACTTGACACCGCTCGCGGTCATGACCAACGGTGAGACCAAGGCATACGCCTTCTTCCGACGAAGTTTGCGGATCAGCTCGCTACCGGCGGTGATATTGCCCCATTGGTCGCTGCCGCCCATCTGAATCGTGCAGTCGTGGCGATCGTTCAACACCAGGAAGTCGTAGGATTGGAGCATCAAATAACTGAATTCGGTAAACGAGATGCCCTCATCGCCTTCCAGTCGTCGTTGCACACCTTCCTTGGCCAACATGTAGTTGACGGTGAAGTGTTTGCCAATGTCCCTCAGGAAGTCGACGAGATGCACGCTGCACAGCCAGTCGCCATTGTCGACCAACCGCGCCGGATTGTGTGGTGTTTCGAAGTCGAGGAATCGGCTGAGCTGCTCTTTGATGCCAACGAGGTTTTCGGCGACTTTTTCCTTGGTCAACAGCTGACGTTCCAGGGTTTTACCTGTCGGGTCGCCGATCAAGCCAGTGCCACCGCCCGCTAGCGCGATCGGCACGTGGCCGTAGCGCTGCATGCGGGCCATATTGAAGATCTGGAGAAGGCTGCCAACATGCAGGCTGCTGGCGGTCGGGTCGAAGCCGATGTAGAAGGAGCGGCCCTCTTGCTCGAGGTGTTCGGCGACGCCTTCCGAGGCGTCATAAATCAGGCCACGCCATTGCATTTCATTGAAAACACTCAACCTCGTCTCCTCTTCGTCGAAGAAATCAGAACGCTGCTAATTTTTAAGGCTGTATTTGAGAATCGGGATGGGGGCCGCGAGGATCCACACGGCTGCGAGCGAAGTATACCATCGCACTGTGGCCCCCTCCAGCGGGGCTGCTGGCTAGATCTCGATCCGTTTTGCCGTTTTTCGGCTCAGTAAGGGAGGTCTTGTGGAGCGAGCGAGCAGCTAGCGTGTTTGAGCTTCGCACCTGTTGGCATCTCGTATCCGATGGCACCAAGGGTGCTTACGTATGTTGCAAGAGATCCGGCGGGTTCCCGGAGCTGCTGCGCAGCCCGCAAGACCGACCGAGCGCTCGCGATGTGTTGTCGGACGGGATCGAGCTGGCACCTCGCGAAACCATGAGCGCCTGCTCGACGTATTATCTTCCAACGTTGGTCGAATCAGAAACTAAACTATGTCTACTCGACGTCCCCACCAAGCTACTCGCCTCCTAGGCAGCACATGTTTGGCCATCATGGTTGTGGGTGGTTTGGTTGCAGCCTTGTCTTCGGCTACTGTCGATTCACCATCGTCGAGGCTCGCAGGTTCGACCCTCGAGGTTGTTCGTGGGGCTGATGTCCGCGAAGCCGATGCTCCGGATGCAGTGGTGATCGACCCAGCGACCAACGTGCTCGAGATGCCTGCCGTCTTCGATGACAGCGCGTTTCTTCGCGGTATGACAGTTTCGTGTCCCGGTTATGGCCGCATTTGGGGTTCACGCTCAATGGAGAGCTCGTTGAGTGAGCTAGCAGACTTGGGAGTGCAGTGGGTGTCGATTCATCCCTATGCCGGGGTGCGTCGTAATGGGACGATCCGTTCCGAGCCAGCCGCCGAGACCGGTTATCTGGAGCGTGCGGTGGCCTATGCGAAACAGGCCGGGATTCAGCTCTTTTGGAAGCCTCATTTGGCGTATTGGGGCAGCTTCGAATGGCGAGGTACGATCGAGTTCGGGAATGACGAAGCCGCTTGGCGTCGATTTTTCGACGGGTATCGTGTTTTCATCCTCGATCACGCTCGATTCGCCGAACAACACGGGATCCCGTTGTTGTCGATCGGGTTGGAGTACGAGAACACCACCGCCCGCGAAGCAGAATGGCGGCGCATCATCGCCGATGTGCGGCGGGTCTACTCGGGCCAGATCACGTATTCTGCCAACTGGGATCGCCTCGAAGCGGTGCCGTTCTGGGATGCGCTCGATTTGATCGGAGTCCAAGCGTACTTCCCGCTGAGCCGCGATAGTAACCCGTCGGTAGAGGCTATTCGTGCTGGTTGGGGCGCTCCCCTCGAGCGTTTAAGACTGCTCTCCGAGCGGGTTGGCAAGCCGGTGATTTTCACCGAGATTGGCTACGATGTTTCCCCGGTTGCGGCCAGTGAGCCGTGGCTTGCCAACAGTCGTGAGTCGGATGCCAACCGTGCCCTACAGCAGCGTTTGATGGAGGTTGCCCTGCGTCGGATCGAAGAAGAGCCGTTCATTCGTGGCATGTTCTGGTGGAAGTGGATGCCGGGATCACGTCAGTACGGCGACTTTGCGATGCGCCACCCGCAGGTGATGGAGACATTGCGCCGTGCTTGGTCTGCTAGCTGAGTCTCGTCCAAGAACGCCGGTTGTCCGGTCGCCCTTGTGGACTGCGCGGCGCAGCTGCGTAACTCGCCTCGGCGCCTTAATGTCAGCCAACCCTATCGGTTACAGTAGTTTGGAGAGCTAGAGTCTATTCTCTTGCTCATTCATACTCGCCGCGTGCTCGTTCCACACGGGCCAACGTCTTCTATCTGACGAACCACCGCGAGTGAAGCGCACTCGAGCTGAAGCGTCGAAGTCAGGAGCCGACCGTGAAACGCCCGATCGTGGGTTTCCATACGGATGAACGCGACGACTGGGTCGCCGAACTGGAATGTGGCCATAACCAGCACGTGCGACACAATCCGCCGTGGACGCTGCGTCCGTGGGTGCTCACCCGCGCCGGGCGTGAGCGTTTTCTCGGCGTCGAACTCAGTTGTTTGAAATGTGACCGCTCAGAACCATCAGACCGCCCTGTGCTGTGTGACCGCCCTGCACTGTCTGACCGCTGATCGCTACTCGATTTCGGCACCGATGCCGCGAATCTGGATCTGTCGAAAGGGGCCTTCGCCAATGTCGACGCTCGCGGCGTCAAAGGGTTCACCTTTCTCTTCGGCCAGATGGGCCAGCCAACTGAGATGCTGCTCTCGCGTCATTTCGATCGCCTCGACAGTGCCTTGAGCAGCAGCGATTCGGCCTTTAGCCCCAGCAGGGAAAACGATCACATCGTCTTCCACCTTGACTCGGATGCTTTCACCTTCTTCGCCGACCTCGATCCAGCAGCCTTTGCGCGGACAGACATCGAGCACACCACCTTCGATCCGTACGGTGCGCCCAATAAAGGCGTCGGGATCGGCTAGGATTTTCAGGATTGGAGTTGAGTCTTCCAGGCTGACTCCCTCGCCGTAGGATGTCGCCTCGCCTGCGACAACCGGCCCGGCGATGAGTGCCAGCAGCAAGCTGCTGCAGACTGCAAGCGCTCTGATCGTGTTACCCGGTCCGTTTGCGTATCCCTGCGTCATGGTCTCATCTCCTTGTTGTCTTCCACGGGTTCGATTGCCCGGTCACGGGTTCGATTGCCCGGTTGACTTTATCAGGTAGTCTCGATAGAGCCATACGATATGCTTCCGACTCAGAATCTACCCATGACACGAGGAAGAGATAATGAAAAAGCTAGGCTTATTGCTGCTATTGATTACTGTCTTATTCGCTTTCGCCTGTGCGCCGGCCGAGGAGCCGGCGTCGGAGACGACGGAGCCCGCTCCGGAACCGGTTGCGGAAGAGGTTGCTCCTGAGCCCCCGACAGCGATGGTGACGTTGCTCAACGCTGAGGGCGAAGAGGTTGGGACCGCAACGTTTGTCGAGGGCGAGGGTGGCGTGACGCTCAAGGCGATTGTCAACGGCGCTCCCACCGGCAAACATGGTTTCCACATCCATGAGTTTGGCGAATGTGCCCCGGATTTCACAGCCGCGGGCGGACACTTCAACCCGATGGGCACGCCGCACGGCTGCCCCGACGATCCGAACCGCCATGCTGGCGACTTTGGCAACATCGAGATCAGCGAGGGTGGCGGCATGCTCGAGGTGGTGAGCGATCTCATCACCGTGTCACCTGGGCCGACCTCGATCGTCGGCAAAGCAGTGATCATTCACGCAGGCGAAGACATGTGTCCGGAACAGCCGACGGGTGCAGCCGGTGCCCGATTTGCCTGTGGTGTGATTCATCTCGCGGGTGATGAGGCGGCGATGGCAGAGGGCCACGGTGCCGATGCTGAACCCGCGGCTCACTAGGTTGGGCCGGCATTAGGTCGATCCCCCTAGAGTAGATCAGGTCAGGGTCTTGTACCCTGGCTTCTAGGCCGACACAAGGTCGGCCCCTTCGCAGCTCTGTGAGCGCGTAGGGGCGGACCTGGTGCTGTGCTTACCTTGGCCGTGCTCACCTTGTGGCTGGCCCCGTCGCTTCGCTGATCCAGGTAACGATCTTCGGGATGAGGTGCTCAGCGCGCTTGACCCAACCGAAGTGGCCAACCGAGGTGCTACCGAGATCCTCGGGCGCAAGATGGAAGTGGGTCTTGGGCGCTTGCGGCATTTTGTCGAGCAGGTGCTCGACAGCCCGGCGGGGAGCATACGTGTCGTCGGTGAGGGACACCGCGAGTACCGGTACGGTCGAGGTTGCCAGCAGTTCCTCATAGCGGTGTGTCGAGCCTGACGCCTGGTAGCGGCCGGTGCGTCCCTGATAAGCCCAGTCGAGGGTCAGCTGACGTGCCTCCCGGTCGCCGAAACCGACGAGGTGACCCGGGAAATGCCCCAGGAGGCGGGCGGTGAGGGCTGTGGTCTGTTCAAAAAGCAAGACGAAGAGGCTTTTTGGGAAAGGCCAGCTGCCGTAGTACACGGAGCACGAGGCTACCAGCATCAGGCCTGCGAGGGCTTCGGGCTGGGCAGCAGCATAAAGACAGGCCATCTGACCACCGAGGCTGTGTCCGAGAACGACGATGCCACGTTTTGGGAAAGCCTGGGCAATCGCTGCATGGAGGGCGGGAAAGTCGACCTCGACAATCTCGCGATAACCAAAGTCACAGTGGCGGCTGGCTCGTACCGAGCTGGTACCGAGGCCGCGCAGATCAGTGGTGACCACAGGAAAACCCTGCGCGCAGAGTGCTTCCGCCAAGGGCTGGTAATAGGAGGCTCGTACCCCCATAGCCGGGATGCAGAGAATGACGGGGGTATCGGGAGCCATCAGGCGAGGTTGCCAGAGTCCGGCCCCGAAGTGGGTGCCGTCGTCAACCTCGATGGTGATCTCCTGTCGTTGAGTGTTCACGGCGCGGATCGTATCAGCGCTGGTGTCGGCGGCAGACCGTGAATACGACGAGAGGAACCAGTCGGACTACAATGGAGCATGCGACGATTCGGATGTGTTGCCCTCGTTCTAATGCCGGTTGCGGCCCTAGTGGCCATCTGGTTTTTCGTCCGCGCCGAATCGTCGACGGAGAGCAGCCCGTTACGGGTGGTGGCACCGGAGGACAGCTCTGAGCCTGATCTTGCCCGTGGGCGCTTGCCGGAACCGCCAGACCCCCAATTGTTGGCTGCTGCCCTGGCGTTGCTCGGTCCAGGAGATCGGAAGGCAGCCTGTGGCCCCTATGCGCTTTACACTGATGTTGATGAACCCCGTCTCCTGACGGCGTGCACACTGCTTGCCAGTCAGCTCGATGCGGTGTATAAGGCGCGTTATGGCGTGGAGCCGCGGGGTGAACCGATGGAGGCGATTGTGCTGTTTGCCACGATCGACAGCTATCGATCGTTTGCCCGCGAGACCGGCGTGTCCCTCGGTTATGCTGGTTATGCGATCGCAGCCCGCGGGTTGGCGGTTTTTTACCACGGCGACCAGCCGTTCCAGACCTTTCTCACGACCCTCGCTCACGAGTTGACCCACCTGCTCAATCGGCGTGCTCTCGGCGTCAACTTGCCACCGTGGCTGGCGGAGGGGTTGGCGGATGGCATCGGGGATACGGCATCCGAAGTGGGCTTTCAGCCGTTACGCGGCGTAGAGGGTAGCGCACCGCAGGCCAAGCGCTTGCGTGACGCCTACGAGGGCCATCGCGTGGGCAGTTTGGAACCGTTGGTGGCCCGGAGTCGTCGTGAGTTCGATCGCGACGTGGTGTCGTTCGATTACGAACAAAGCGCACTGCTCGTCCGTTTTTTACTCGATGAGCCCGAGTTGGCCGCCGGCTTCAAGACGTTCCTAAAGCGCTTGGCAGGTGGCGAGACCTCAGCGTCGCCAGAAGACCTGGTTGCTAGTCTCGGCGTGGGATGGGATGACGTTGACCGTCGGTTTGCGGCCTGGGTGCGAGCTTCGTCGTGACCTTATGGTTCTCTGGTAGATTCTGGGCCGTGCCTGATTGTGATGCCGTGCCTGATTGTGATGCCGTGCCTCATGTTGATGCCACAGGACGGCATTCCGGTATCTTCGAACACCATCATCGCGAGGAGACGTCTTGAGCGACGGACAACACTACCGTGACCATCTGGAGACTCTGGATCGCTATTTAGGAGAGGCCCTCGACCATGCCGGTCGCAAGGGGACAAGGTTCGAGGGTGTGCTGTTCCATGCTGGGAGCCTGGAGACCTACCACCAGGACGACCGCGTGGTCATTTTCCAGCCGACGGCTCATTTCCGCCGTTGGGTACCAGCTCTCGACGGTCCGGAACATGCTGTCCTGGCGCGTCCCGGGCGCAAACCGAAAGTCCTTCGGGTGACGCCCCAGGACTACTGGTACGACACGTCGCCCGCGCCGACGTCCTATTGGGAATCGTTGGTCGAATTGGTGGAGGTCGAGAGTTTCGATCAAGTGGTCGGGGAGATCGGCTCTGTTGAGCGTTTCGCCTATGCTGGTAGCAACCCTGAAGCAGCACGGCGGGCTGGCTTTGGCACGGAGCAGATCGAGCCCGATGCCCTGATGGCTCCACTCGATTGGTATCGCGCCTACAAAACCGAACATGAGATTGCCCTCACCCGGCGGGCTGCGGAAAGCGCGGCTATCGGTCACCAACGGGCACGTGAGGTTTTTGCGGCGGGTGGATCCGAGCGCGATATCCACTTTGCCTACCTTGCGGCTTCGGATCGTCTCGAATGGGAGATCCCCTACGAAACGATTGTTGCCCTCAACGAGAAGGGTGCCATCCTGCACTATCAGCTCAAGCGTGGTGCTGAAGTCGGGCCAGGGAAGTCTCTGCTGCTGGACGCTGGTTCGTCCTACCAAGGTTATGCCGCAGACGTCACCCGCACCTGGGCGAGCGACGATGCGCATCCGGTGTTTCGGGAGCTTGTGCGAGGGGTCGACGCTTTCGAACGGGATCTGGTGGCGATGGTCACTTCCGGGCGACCCTATCTCGAGATTCATATCGAGACACATCGCTCCACCGCACGTTTACTGTCCGAGACCGGGGTCGTCAAAGTGGGTCCAGAGGAAGCCTTCGACTGCGGTGTCACCCGGACGTTTCTGCCCCACGGTGTTGGACACCAAATGGGCCTGCAGGTGCATGATGTGGGTGGCCACCAAGCTGGGCCGGAGGGTGGTTCTGTGCCCCCGCCCGAGGATTATCCCTTTCTGCGCAACACTCGCATTCTCGAGCCGGGTCACCTGGTGACGATTGAACCGGGGATCTATTTCAACCCGACCTTGCTGTATCCCCTGCGTCATGAAGAGAACGGCAAACGGGTGGATTGGGATCTCGTAGAACAGCTGATGTTGCACGGTGGGGTGCGCATCGAGGACAACATCGTTTGTCGCGAGACCGGGCCCGAGGATCTGACCCGCGATCTGATCCCAGGTCCCTGATCCTCAGCGCTTGATGTCTTCAGGCACCGTCTTCAGGCACCGCCAAGGGCGGTGCTTGTTTGTATAGTGCGCTACGGTTAAGAGATCACACCGTGTTTGCGGCCGACTTTGACAAAAGCTTCAACGGCTTGCTCGAGATGTTGACGGCTGTGACCGGCGGACACTTGGACGCGGATGCGTGCCTTACCTGTGGGTACCACTGGAAAAGAGAAGCCGATCACGTAGATACCTTCGTCGAGCATGTCGGCTGCCATATCCTTCGCGAGCCGCGCGTCGCCCAGCATGATTGGGACAATTGGATGCTCACCAGGAGTGATATCGAACCCAGCGTCGGTTATGGCGCGGCGGAAGTATTCGGTATTGGCGACCAACTGGTTGCGCAAGTCGGTGGTCTCGCTCAGGATCTCGAGGCAGGCGATCGAGGCGCAGGTGATGGCTGGCGCCAAGGTGTTCGAGAATAGGTAGGGTCGTGAACGTTGACGCAAGACGTCGATGATCTCTTGGCGGCCGGTGGTGAAGCCGCCGGAGGCACCACCGAGAGCCTTGCCGAGGGTGGACGTGATGATGTCGACTCGGCCCTCGACGCCGCAGTGTTCCGGGGTGCCACGGCCGGTGGCTCCGAAAAACCCGGTGGCATGGCACTCGTCGATCATGACCAAGGCTTCGTAGCGATCGGCCAGGTCGCAGATCTCGGACAGCTTCGCAATATCGCCATCCATCGAGAACACACCATCGGTGGCGATCAGTCGGGTGCGGGCGTCTTGCGTCTGCTTCAGGATGCTCTCGAGCTGATCCATGTCGGCGTGGGCATAACGGTGGCGTTGGGCTTTCGACAGCCGGATGCCATCGATGATCGAAGCGTGGTTCAACGCATCCGAGATGATGGCGTCTTCACCGCCCAGTATGGTCTCGAAGAGGCCACCGTTGGCGTCGAAGCAAGCGGCATACAAGATCGTGTCTTCGGTGCCGAGGAACGATGATATTGCTGCTTCGAGCTGCTTGTGGATGGTCTGCGTACCGCAGATGAAGCGCACGCTGGACAAGCCGAGCCCCCAGGTCTCGAGGCCCTCTTGGGCTGCCTTGATCAAGCGTCGATCATTGGCTAGACCGAGGTAGTTGTTGGCGCAGAAATTGAGGACTTCCTGCCCACCGACCGAAATTTTGGCCGATTGGTCGGTCTCGATCACTCGCTCGTCTTTGCGCAGGCCGGCCGCGTCGATCTCGTCGAGGGTCGCTTGCAGGCGTTGTTGAACGTCACCGTACATGATTGGGTCTCCGCTGAAGGTACTCGAGCGCCGCCGGTAAGCGGCTTGGCTCATGTGTAGCGTTGCCGGATATTGGGAAGGAGATAATCCTCGATCGCTTGGGTCAGGTTGTATCGTGGTCTGAATCCCCATTCCTGTCGCGCTAGTGTGTCATCGACGTCTTCGGGCCAGGAGTCGACAATCGCTTGGCGTTTGGTGTCCGACTCGAAGTTGATGTCGGCGTCGGGGAAGATACCGCGGACCAGCTCGGCGAACTCGCCTGCGCTGGGATTGAAGCTGCCGATGTTGTAGACGTGGGTCGAGAGCGCCTCGGCGGGTGCGTTCATGAGGTCGAGCAACGCACCGATGGCGCTTGGCATGGCCATGAAAGGAATGCGGGTATCAGCCCTTACGAAGCACGTGTAACTTTGGCCTTGAGCTGCGGCGTGGATCATCTCGGGGGCGTAATCGCTGGTACCCCCGGACGGTAGGGTGAAAGCCGAAATCAAGCCCGGGAAGCGGATACTGCGGAAGTCGACACCCTGGAGATCCGACTCCGCGGCGAGCTGACGGTAGTGGTGCGTGAAGTAACGCCCCAAGTGCTCACAGTAGAGCTTGTTGCACCCATACATTGTGGTTGGCATGTTCCAATCGTTCTCAATGACTCGGCCTGCCTCATGTTTGGCGTCCAGAGTGGGCAGTCCGTAGGCGGCTATCGAGCTCGGGAAGAGGAACTTGACCTGTTGGCCGTGCCACCTTGACTGTTCAACTGCCAGACCCAGCAAATTGAGCGTTCCCTGGACATTCACTTCGTGGGCAGTTTCAGGGGTGAACTCGGCGCGGGTCGAAAGCAACGCCGCGAGGTGGAAGATCGCGTGGATTTCAAATTCACTCACCAAACGTTCGAGTAGACGGCGGTCGAGGATGTCGCCGACAATGGTGGCGACACACAACGGGGCGATATCGGCGTCGAGCTCGCGGATATCGAGCGCCAAGATGTCGAAGCCATTATGGTTCGCCAATCGATGGATGAGCCCGTGGCCCATCTCGCCATTTGCTCCGGTGACCAGCACCACTGGCTTTCTCGACATACTCGCTTCCTCGATGGGTCGTTGATTGGGATTTGATGCGCGTATCTACCAGAAGGCTGAGAGGTCTGCAACAGGGTGGAACGAGGATATGCCTTCGAGTCGCTTCAGAAACCGAACCGGTCCGAATAACGGTCAACATACTCGTTGTAGAACGGGCGAATCAAGGTGTCCATATCAGCGTTGTAGTTGCCTGATGGATAGATCAGCGGCCCGATTCGGATCACTTTGTTGTGTTGATCGATCGAGACAAGGAGCATCGGGACTCGGGCGCCGACCGCGATGCGGTAGAAACCGGTTTTCCAGGGTACAACCTTCTGCCGCGAGCCCTCCGGAGAAAGCCCCAAGAAGTACTGTGAGCGGTTTTTGAATTCGGCGATTGCGCGGGGAACCAGACCTTGACGCTCCCCACGGTCAACCGAGATGCCGCCAATGGTCTTCATGAAGGGGTAACGCACCACCCAATCGATGCCGAGCCAAGACGCTCGGACACCAATTGCCAACAGGGTGACCATGGCGATCGGAAAATCCCAGCCGGTGGTGTGGGGTGCCACCACCACAAGCAATTTGTCTCGGTTCGGGATCGTGCCTTCGACCCGCCACCGCAGCAAGCGCAAAACCCCCCGGCCGACAGCACGAGTCAACGCATTGCCCTGGCGCGGCACCCGGTCGCCCAGTGCCGGCACGAATGTCCCTGAATTTTCTGCCATGCCCCCAGAATATAAAGGGTGACGTTGCGGATCGGCAACCTAAGGGCGGGATGGGGACTGCGGCGACAGCAACAGTGGCGAAAGCACCTCGTCCGGCGAGGTGGCTAGCCAAGGTTCGCCAGCCTCGAAGGCTGCGAGGCGCTTTCGAAGGAGGTCGATATGTTGACGATTTGTCGCGGAGGGTTGACCAACCTTCGTCACCAACTCACGCTGCAACGCACTGGCCGCGGCATGGTCACCGGTCGCCGCGGCTGCCAGGGCGAGTGCCTCGAGCACTTGTGGGTCTTGTCGTCCTCCGTAGACTCGGCGAGCAATCTCGAACGCCAGCTTACCGTCTCTCACCCGAGCATCAGGAGCTGTTGCTAGCAGATGCACCTGGGTCAGTGCGAAGCCGGCGTGTCGCGGGAAAGTTCGCAAAGCCTCTTGCAGCTTGACGCGGGCTTGTCCGTACTGTTGTGCGAGCACAAGAGCAATGATCTGGCCGCGTCGACCCTCGACGTGGCGTGGCGCTTGCCGGATAACCTGTTCGAAGGCCTCGGCTGCCTGGTCGAATTGGCCGAGTTGACCAAGCACACTGGCGAGACCGAATTGCGCCTCTAAATGGTCTGGATCTTGGGTCAACACGTCGCGGTAGAGGGTTACTGCAGCCGCGAAGTCACCGCGTTCCACGCTACGTTTAGCGGTGGTCAAAGAGGACGTGACGGTAGAGTCGTCAGACGAGTGTTGTTGTGCCGCCAGGCGTTGTTCGTTGGCAGCGGCCGTATCACCCATCAACTCCAGAGCGTCGGCGAAACGCTGTCGGAGTGCTGCTTCCCCAGGTGCTTCCTTGATGGCACGTTCGAAATCCGCCACCGCTTCAGCCCAGCGTCTGAGGTTGACGAGGGCGGTGGCACGTTTCTCGAGCACGGCGGGAGTCCATGCCGGCTCGAGCTCGATCAACCGATCGTAGGCGACGATCGCTTCCTCGAAACGTCGTGCTCGGGCGAGGGTGTTGCCAGATCGCAGCAGAAGATCGGGTTGATCGGCTCGCAAAGCGAGGGAGGCCTGGTAGTGCGCCAATGCTTCCGCGTCGCGAGCTTGGGTGGCGGCAAGCAAACCCAGGGATCGCTCGATGCCAGCACGTTCCCGGACATCTTGCGTTGCGTTGCCGGTGGTGGCTTCTGCCAGCGCTTGTTCGAAAGTAGCTCGGGCACCGTCCGAGTCCCCCAATCGCTCGAGACTGATTGCTAGTCCACGAAAGGCGGCAAAGCTGTCGTCATCACGGTCGATGGCGTTGCGAAAAGCGGTGGCGGCGGTTTCGTAGTCGCCATTGTCCAATGCCTCGGCGCCTTGGACAAGATAAAACTGCGAGCTCTCGGCCAAGCTGGCGAGTGGGTTGATCAGCGGATCGACGATCCGCGTCGCGATGTCTCCGGCGTGCTGAAGGTGACTTCGAGCTTGGTCGAGGTGACCGAGATTGCGGTGAGCCACCGCGAGCGCATAATGCAGGCTATTGGCATCGCGGTCGAGCTCTAAGGCGCGTTGGTAATGAGAGATGGCGGTGGCGTCGTCGCCGTTGTCGGTGGCCACTTTGCCGAGACCTTCGTGTGCCGCAGCGACGTTTGGATCAAGGGCCAAAACACGTTCGAAGGCAGTCCTTGCCTCGTTCGTCTGACCCAAGGTCTGCGCACTACGTCCGAGGCGTAGCAGCGCAGGGACAAAACCCGGTTCGAGGTCGAGGGACTGGCGATGGAGCTTGATCGCCTCGTCATGGCGGCCTGATCGTCCTCGCAGGTAGCCCTGAAGGTAGGGCCAGCGGGAGTCTCTGGGTTCGAGTCGAAGGGCGTTCTCGAAACAGATGTCGGCGTGTTCTTGGAGATCGTAAATCACATAAAGCAGACCTAGATCACCAAAGGCTTGGGCCAGTTCCGTCGGCTCACTCGAGGCTATCTTCTGCCGGCGCTCGACAAGCTGTTGCTGTTGTTGCAGTTGCCGTTGCACCCCTTCTGCCATTCCGGTGGTGTCGAGGGCCGGGAGCGCCGTGAGGACCGGTGCTGACGTGAAAGACGACGGTTGTGTGAGGGACGGTGGTGTGAGGGACGGTGTCGAGCCTTCTTCGGTCCTGTTGCAGGCGGCAACGGTGATGAAGACCAGGATCAGGAGTCCCCGGCCCCACGGTCTTCGGCCACGGGGCTGGATGAGGGCCCAGAAGAACCCCTCGGGTCGCAACAAGGCATGGCGCAAATTGGAGGTAGTGACCTGCATGAGAGATCCGATCAAGTTGACGTAGTGATGCAGACGTAAATGATGCAGACGTAAATGATGCAGACCTGATGATGCCGGTTGGAAGGCTCAGTGGGAGTGACGTTCGAGGATTTGGATCATAGATGATTATTTTGAACAACGAACCTATCGCGACGGGCCCTCGAGCACATTGCGACTCGAGAGGTCAATTATTTTAGCAAGGTGATCGATCGAGCTTGTGTTGTCAGACGGTCAGGTGGTCCCCTGCGAGAGGACATTGGTCCCAGTTTGGCTCGAAGTTGTTGATGACCTGGTCGGTTGTTGTTTGAGGGAGAGCGGATCGGGAGCCTCGGTGGCGCGAGGATTGCTTTGTCTTGTTTCACTCACATCAAGTTGAGCTTCATCCGGTTTGCGGATCTACGACGTGATCAAAAGGAGAGAAGATGCTAGCAACCGAAACTAGACAACGGACGCCGTCCAAGGTGGTGTTCGCAGCGATCGCCATGATGTTTTGGATGACACCGGCCTGGGCCCAGAATCCGACTGGGACGCTGACTGGCCGCGTCAATGATGCTAATGGCGGGGTACTGCCAGGAGTCACCGTGAGTGCCACCTCGCCAAAACTGCAAGGTGTCCGCACGACGGTGACCGGCGTCAATGGCGACTACAAACTTGGCTTCCTGCCGCCTGGCGAATATCAAGTGAATTATGAATTAGAAGGATTCAATACGTCTGTTCGGACGTTGAAGATGTCCGCAGCGCAAACAACGGTCTCTGATATCTCGATGGAGGTTGGGGCGGTTACGGAGGAGATTATCGTAACGAGTCAGCAGTCGGTGGTTTCCGAAACGACAACTGGCGCCTCCACCGTTACCTTCGATGAACTCGAAGGGTTGCCGATTCAACGCAACTTGAGCAGCGCCGTGCAATTGGCACCGGGAGTTGCCGCGTCCGGATTCCGGTCGACTGCGCCGTCCATCTCTGGAGCGCCGACCTATGAAAATTTGTTCATGATCAACGGCGTCGTGATCAACGAGAATATTCGGTCCACGGTACTCGATCTATTCATCGAAGATGCAATCCAGGAAACGACAACCTCGGTTTCCGGTGTGTCTGCCGAATACGGTCGGTTTACTGGCGGGGTTGTCAATGCGATTACCAAGTCAGGAGGTAATGAATTCCAGGGGTCGTTGCGGGTCAATCTCGAGAACGAAGATTGGGAGTCGGCCACGCCCCTGACGGAATCTCAGGCTGACGATATCGGCGAAACCTATGAGGGCACCTTTGGTGGTTTTGTTATCAAAGATCATCTGTGGTTTTTTGCCGCTGGCCGAGACCTCTCGACGAACGAGGTTGCCCAAACCGACTTCGTACGAACGTCTTATCCGCGGACCGAAGAAGAAACCCGGGTTGAAGGTAAATTGACGATTTCGCCAAACGCGAGTCACAGCATTATTGGTTCGTACCTCGAGATCGATCAGACTCGTACCAATACGGACTTTGGCACGATTCTCGATCTGCGCAGTTTGAATCCCAATCGTAGCGACCCACAAGAGATCAAGTCGATCAACTACACCGGGATCCTGAGCAAAAGCGTATTCATCGAGGCGCAGTGGTCGGAGCGGGACTTCATCATTGCCGAAGGCGCGGGTGGCCCGAGGGACTTGATCGATGGCACACTGATCAGAACCCGCGACGAGGGTTTCCGTTTCTGGTCGCCGACCTTTTGTGGTCCGTGCGAAAACGAAGAACGCAACAACAAGAACCTGCTCGCAAAAGGGTCCTACTTTTTTTCCTCGGAGAGCGCTGGCTCCCATGACATCGTATTTGGTTACGACACCTTCGAAGACATTCGGTTCGTGGTCAACCACCAAACCGGAAGTGACTTCACGGTTTATGGTTCCGACGTGATCCGTGACGCCAATGGCGATCCGGTGATCGATCCGGCGTCGAACAGTGCGGTGCCAGTCTTTGATCCGGACGCGTCGAGCACTCCGTGGGTGCGTTGGTTTGCGGTCTTCAACGAGGACCTGGCACGACCGACATCGTTTGAAACGAACTCGTTCTATGTCAATGACAACTGGCAGCTCAACGATAAGTGGAGCTTCAATCTGGGTGCGCGTTACGACGAGAACGATGGTGTCGACAGCGCCGGTCAGACGGTGTCCGACGATAGTAAGGTGAGCCCGCGATTGGGCGTCAGCTACGACGTCAAAGGTGACGGCGATTTGGTGCTGAGAGGTTCCTACGGAACTTATGTTGCGGGTCTCGCCAACGGTGTGGCAGACGATGCGTCACCGGGTGGCGCCATCGGTTCCCTGCGCTACGACTATGCGGGCCCGGCACTCAATGTCGGCTGTACGGTTGGTGTCGACTGTTTGACGGCGGACGAAGTCCTCCGTCAGGTATTCGGCTGGTACGAATCTCAGGGAGGTGTTTTTGATCTTGCCAATCTTGATCCCAATGCGCCGATCACTGAGTTTCAGAACCAGAACGACGTGCCGGGGGCAACATTGCAGGTGGCCGGGGGGATCCAGTCGCCGTCAGTAGAGGAGCTGACGTTTGGCGTCAGCAAGCGTCTGGGTACCCGGGGTCTGGTGCGGGCCGATGTGGTCCTGCGTGAGTGGGATGACTTCTACGGTGAACGGACCAATGCTGATACCGGCCAGGTGGAGACCTCCACCGGTCCGGCGGACGTTAGCCTGTTGGGTAACTTTGCTGATGGTGTCGAACGTGAGTATCGTGGGATCCAAACGCAATTCCGCTACCGACTAACGGATCGCCTCAACGTTGCGGTCAATTACACCCTCGCGAAGACCGAGGGCAACTTTCTTGGGGAAACCTCGAATAGTGGCCCGGTGACGGCATCGACCGAAAGTTATGCTCAGTATCGTGAGGCCCGTTGGAACTACCCGACCGGTGATTTACGGGTTGACCAACGCCATACGCTGCGTGCCTGGGCCACCTATGACGTACTCGACAATGAGCGCCATAGTCTGAGCGTCAGTTGGTTGGAGAATTACTTCTCGGGTCAGCCCTACGCAGCCAACGCCACGATCGATCCGCGAAGCTTCGTGGCGGACCAGGGATTTGCCGATCCACCATCCTCGGTGACCTACTTCTTCACCGACCGCGATGCGTTTCATACCGATGACATCCATCGGTCCGATGTTTCGCTCAACTACGCGTTCCGCCTCAACGCTTGGGGGAAGGATCTCGAGATTTTCGTCCAGCCCGAAATCATCAACGTCTTTGCGGAAGAAGGGGTGGTCGATCCCCAGGGCCTGGATAACAACGAGGGTATTCGCAACCTGGCTAGATTCGATCCGTTTACAGAGACACCGGTGGAAGGCGTCAACTGGGAGAAGCGGTCGACGTTTGGCCAACCGCTCAACGAGGGGGACTACCAGGCACCACGTACCTTCCGATTGTCGGTCGGCTTTCGGTTCTAATCTAACCGGAACGGGTAGAGCGGTTGCCGCTCGCCTATAACCCATGCGATCGGGCGGGCGCAGTGCGGCTCGCCCGTCGCTACTGACGTAGCCTTTGGGATCCCCGCCAGTTGTGGAAACCCACTTTGATTTTGGTGGTGAACTCCATGGGTACGCCGTCTCGGGTTGCGGGTTGGAATTTCGAGCCACGAGCGACACGGAATGCTTCGGCCTCGAACCCGTAGCCCAGCTCAGGGCCGGTCCGCGTGACGTGGGTTACGTGACCACGGGCATTGACGGTGACCTGTAGCTCGACCGTGGCTCGTCTCTTATTTAGCCGCCGGGCTATCGAAGGATAGCGTGGAGTTGGGCTTTCCAATAAGACCGGTGGCTTGATTGCCGGTGGCAAAGTGGCTGCCGTTGTTGGGGCCCCAGAGGGGACCGCCGCTGCCGACGGCAGGGAATGGGACTCCGGCTCCACACCAGGGTTGGGTCTCTGAGTTGGTTGGGGCGTGGGCTCCGCGGGAGCACCGGAAGTTGTGATGGGCTCGCTCGTCGCCTCGGGTTCCTCGGGCTCGCTTGGAGATTCGATGGTCGGTGCAGGCTCATCTGATGCTTCGGTGGGTGGCTCGGGCTCGCTTGGGGCCGCTGGCTCATCCGGCTCGCTCGGAGCTGCTTCTGCCGCTTTTGGCTCTTCTGGAGCTAACGTCGGCACTGGCGGCTCGTCGGGAGCTTCTGGGGCCGGTGCGGGCTGGCGCGGAATTTCGGGCACCGGCATCCGTGGGGTCTGCGGTCCGGGTTGCCCTGCCGGGGGCTTGATCGGTTTCGGTAGCGGCACCGGCAAGGTCGCGTCAGGTCGAGTGACATCGAGCAGGATCGCGTCGGGTAGGGGCGCGTCCAGTTCGTCGGACGACGCTTCTGCGTGATTGTCGAGGATGGTTGGTGCGGTGGGAGCTGCTTGAGCTAATGAGGGTGCGTTCCAGCCAGGAGCGATCGTCGCCACTAACAAGACGGCGCCGCTGGTTGCGAAGATGAAGCCACGTCGAGAGACTTGTATCTTGCCAGGGATTCGTTCTGACAGCAGGCGCTGAATGCGTTCTCCGAGTTCGCTGTGTTGGCCCGCGATACCAGGAGATGGAAAGAAGCGCGGCGTCTCGATTGCCCAGCCGGCGACTTCCGTCAAACAACGGGCCAATCCACCGGCGTTGTCAGTCCGCCGGACCGCCCAATCATCAGCCAAGACTTCCGAAACCCGGCGAAGCCTAAGGCTAGCCAGCCGATTCAGCGGCTGAAATGGGAACAACCCACTGACCACCAAGGCCGACAATTGCCACAGAGGATCCCGACGAATCAGATGAGCGAGCTCGTGGGAGAGGAGAGCTCGTTGTTCCTCCACGGAGAGTTTGGTCAGAGTCCTTGGGGGGAGACAGATTTCAGGGCGACGGAGACCGAGAGCAATCGGCACTGCGAGGCGAGACGAAGTACTCAGGCGGACCGGGCGAGGGTAGCCGCTCTGTTGACAGAGCTCGGCGAGCATCGCCGGTAGCTTGCCTTGTAGAAGCTCCGCCCGGTCTGCAAGTCGCCGCCAATGCCACCAACTTTGCCGTCCAAGGGCGGTCCACGAGACAATCACACTGAGCATCCAGATCAGTAAGACCCAGGTTGTGGCTCCCGAGTTGAGGATGAGTTGAGCGAGGTCTATTGGTAGCAGGGCACTCGGAAGGGGAGATGCTGTTTGGTGTGGTGCGGTCCAGTCTGTTGAGGTGGAGCTGACCGGGGTAGCAACAGATGTCCCACTGAGTGTCGACGGGGCCGGCCAGAATCCGATCATTGGCTCCCCCTGAATCGTCAGTTGGAGTGACGTCGTGAGCAAGCCGCCGATCAAGGCGCCTTTCCACACCGCGTCCGTCAGCCACGGGCGGCGATCGAACCACCGTCTCGACACTGACCAAGTGGTCATACCCCAAGTAGTGGCAAGGAAGACTGTGCTGTGAAGAGCATAAGTCAGTAGCCAACACAGCAAGCTGATGCCAATGGTGTAGAGCTGTTGTTCTGTAAGCATCATCTACCCTCCTTTTCGGCGATCGCCGCCTTGAGTCGTTGCAGCTCGGTAGCGTCCAGATCATGTTCGGCAAGTAAGTGACTGACGAAGGCTGTGGTGTTGCCTTGGAATAAACGGTCCTTGATTTCTGAGACCATGGATCTGCGGACAGCACTCTCACTGACTTGTGGGCGGTAGATGAATTTACGGCCCTCGGTCCGATGCGAGACGACACCTTTCTTCTCCATCTTGACGAGCATCGTCGCGACAGTAGTCGGGGCCAGGCCACGCTCTTCGCGCAGCGCTTCGTAGACGTCAGCCACGGCTGCTTCGCCGTGGTGCCACAAGACTCGCATGATGGCGAGCTGGAGATCGCCGAGCCGATGTTTCGTCGCTTCGTTGGGTTGTGATTCCATGAGGTCTCCCAGGCTTCAGTAAGAAATACTATAGCGATAGTACTACCTTGGTAGTTCAAGAGTCAAGCGACAGGTTCCTGTTCCCTGAGCAGCAGGCCGAAGAACAAAAGGTAAGATAGCGGTATGCCAGTGTCCCAATCGCGCCAGATGCGCGAGCTCCTGTGGCGGGGGCTCGTGTATCTCCCTATCTTCTTGTTGCTGATTTTCCAGTTTGTCGAAGCCAAGAAGAGCTCGGGCAGGGCGATCGGCGTGACGGTCGAGCCACGGGGTGAACATGCCCAGGTTGTTGCATTACAACCCGAAGGCCCGGCGGAGCTCGGGGGCCTGCAGGCCGGTGATGTGATGTTGAAGGTTGATGGGCGGCCGATCGAGTCGCTGGTCGACTACGGCATGGTAGCGAAGCGGTTCGAGCGCGGTAGGGAAGTCGAGTATCAAGTCCGTCGCGGTCAGCAGACCATCATGTTGACGGTGGTCCCGGGGATGTCGATCGACTGGTTGCCGTTGTTTCTGAACGCCTGTTTGGTCGCAGGGTTTGGGTCTATGGGGTTGCTGTCGATCGCCATGCGTCCAGGATCTCTGCCAGCCGATCTGCTGTTTTGGGTGTTTGTGCTCGCGGCGGTGGAGCTCGCGCAACCGTTCAGCATCATCGGCTCCCCTTTGCTGGCGGTGGTAACGATTGCGGCGTCCTTCCTATTGAACGGTGCGCAGTTTGGCACCATGCTGCATTTGGCGTGTGTCATCCCTGAGAAACAACGCTGGCTGAGGAGTCGCTTTTGGGTCATCCCGACGCTATATCTCGCTGGGCTCGGATTTGGGACCTTGGTTACTACCACGTACTTGGTCGAAGTGGTTTGGCAGCGCAACCTACTGCCGTGGAGCTTCAAGGTTGTGCAGGGTCCGGTGTACACCGTCTGGATGCAGACTTGGGCCGTCTTGATGATCGTCTTTCTCAGTTTGCCCGCGTGGCGCTACCCTACTCGTCAGGGGCGTCGGCAAGCGGGGTGGGTGTTGCTCGGGGCATTGCCTTGGTGCTTGTTCACGATCGTCTATGGCTTGTTGATGTTTTCGGCGATCGATGTCCCCGGGTGGCTCGGCTCCCCTTGGATCTGGAGGCTCACCTTAATTCCGTTGCCGCTCACCGTGTTCATCGTGCTGCAGATGCAGTCAGTCATCCAGAATACCCTGCTGTTGCGACTGACCAGCAAACTTCAACATGCCGGCTCGGTCGAGAAGATCTCCGAGATCATCAGCCACGACCTCAACCTGGCCTTCAATACTCAATGCAACTATGTTTTTTTCCGCGACGACTCGACCAGCGATTTGACCTCGGTTCACTCTTCAGGCGCCCGGGTGGGAGTTGGTAACATTCCAGAGAGCTTCGAAATATTGCGCCTCGCTGATCGGAGTGGTCAGGCACTGGTGTTTCCCGATGGTCTGCCGGACGAGCTGCCAGCCAATGAAAGCCAGTGGTTACGGCGCATACGCGCCAAGTTGATCGTGCCGGTGATGGCGACGGATCAGCATTTGATTGGCCTACTGATTCTGGGGGCAAAAGCTTCGGAAGAGCCCTACACCGACCATGATTTGGAGATCATCGGCGCGTTGACTGGGCAGATCGCCTTGGCTTACGAGAATATTGGCCTGCATGTGCAGGTGGACGAGCAAGACCGTGTCCAACGGGAGGTTTTGAATCGCTTCGAGAGCCAAGAGATCTTCTTGGTCAAAGAGTGTTCGACCTGTGGCCGTTGTTACGATAGCAGCGACGAGGTGTGTGCCAAAGATGGCTCGAAGTTGTCGTTGACGCTGCCGGTCGAGCGCACGATCGATGAGCGCTACCGGCTGGACAAGGTGTTGGGCAAGGGCGGCGTTGCGGTGGTCTACAGGGCTCGCGACTTACGCCTCGACCGCAAGGTGGCGGTCAAGGTGCTGGCGCGCTCGGTGCTGGATGCTCCAGATTCCTCGCGGCGTTTTGAACGTGAAGCCCACATCGTGGCCAAGCTTGCACATCCTCGGATTATTACTATCCACGATTTCGGTAAAACCAGACATGGCTGTGCCTACCTCGTTATGGAGTACCTGGAAGGGGCGACCATGGGGCAGATCCTGCGACGGGAAGGGCCTTACAACGCAGATCAAGCAGCCGAGCTCTTCGATCGAATTCTAGACGGGCTCAGCGCCGCCCATCGCAAAGGTATTGTGCATCGCGACCTCAAACCCGACAACGTGTTGATTTCCAACGCCGTGCGCCGCGATGGTGATCGAGGTGATCAAGCTGGCGGTGATGAAAACTCAGTCAAACTGTTGGACTTTGGACTCGCCAAGTTCCACGCTCGTTCAGGAGTCGAGAACAGCAATCTCACGATGCCGGGTTTTGTGATCGGAACATTGGCCTACATGGCGCCGGAACAGCTCAATGGCGAGGAAGCAGACGAGCGCTCGGACCTTTTTGCAGTCGGAGTGATGGCCGTCGAAGCCTTATTGGGTCGTAAGCCGTTTCGTGGCCGCACACCGGGCCAAGTCTTGAGCTCGATCCAAAAGAACAAGATCGAGATCCCGGGCGACTGCGTTGCTTCAGAACAACTCGAGGCGATTATCAGACGTTGTCTTGCTTATGATGCAGCGGAACGTTTTCAGTCTGCGTCCGAGCTTCGGGCGGCCTTGATTCCGGCGATGCGAGCTCATTCTGTGGCGGTTGGGCAAACATCACTGTCGGCGTAGGTTGGCTCGCTGAGGAAGAGCAGCTGTCATGAATGATGTAACGATCCTTCGAACATCCGTTTTGGGGTATCGGGTGTCCGATATGATCGGCTGGCACGGACGAGGGCCACGTACAAAGGGAGTCGTGGATGACTAAGATCAGGGGATTCGCAATCAGGGGCGTACTGAAGTACGTGAAACACTCGGGTTACCCTGGAGGAGTGGCGGCGATCGCCGAGACTCTGTCCAGCGAGGTTGCTGCCACGTACGAAGACGAGATTCAGCGTGGTGAGTGGTACCCCTATCCTGTCTACCAGGAGATGTTGAAGGCGGTTTGCGATCGTATGGGCGAAGGCGACCCCGAGTTCATGGCGGAGGTAGGGCATTTCACCTCGCAGTTCGAGGGCAACACGATGTTCGAGCTGTTCTCTGGCCAGACGACGGTCGAGCGTTTGTTGAGGAATGCCGCTCCTTTATGGCCGATGTACTGCGATACTGGCGCGTTCGAGACCGAAGTCGGAGACGGGACGCTGCGGGCGACGCTCTGTGGTTTTCCGGAGATCTCGCCCTACCACTGCAATCTGTTGCCCGGCTGGATCACCGGTATGGGTAAAGCAGCCGGTGCCGAGTCCGGCGAGGTGACGCAGCCGAAATGCGTCAGTCGCGGCGATGAGCATTGCGTATTCCAAGCCAGCTGGAAATAGAAAGCCTGCTCAGCGAGGCTCGTTTGAGCAACTGCTCAACACCACCGCTTGCTCTAGTGCCCTGTTTGACTATTCCCTTCCGCTATTCTCGGTCTTTCTTGCGCCTGACAGCGTTACGCCTCCTCTAAAGAGCCCCACTATTCCTGCGTCGGCAAGCCTTGTCAGTCACAAGAAATCCTCGAGAATACTCGGAAGGTTCTAATCAAACAGGGCACTAGAGGGTCTGTGGACCCACCGAGAGTGTGTAGCCTTTGGCAGACACTTTCACTCTCGATCCCTTGGGAATCGGCCAGCCATCAAGTTTGAGCCATCCAAGGTTGAATGACTCGTGCGGGGCCAGAGTCGGGATAACAAATTGTTTGGCCTCGCCGTCGGGGCTAGTGATGTCCACGACCACCTCGTGGACGTGCTCGTCCGAAGTGTTGGTGAGGTTGATAACGATGCCTTGGCCGACCGTCGACTCTTTCTGGCCGATGGAGATCGGTGGTTTGATGGTGCAGGCGGAAAGCATTGAGCCGATCACGACGGCGAGCAAACAAGCGGTATAACGAGGCTTCACGTTGAATCCTTCTTTGAAGAGTTTCTGTTCCAGCGGGATCGGCTGAGAAGCCTATCAACTCTTCAAGGAGTCTTCTTCAAGGGGTGACGAGATCTTCAGGAACCACGGTGAGTGCTCCCAAATCCGGCCATTGCTGATGGTATCCATCAATTGCCCGGATTGAGATAGTCGAAGAGCCACGCCCTGGCCATTCGCCAACGTCGATGGACGGTTGATTCGGACAGTCCCAGAAAATCAGCAATCTCCGGCGGCGCCATGCCTGCAAAATATCGGAGCTCGACGAGCTTGGCGCGTTCCGGATCGAATAATTCCAGGGCCGCGAGGGCTTGATGGACAGCCACCACATCGTCACAACGATGTTGATTCTCATCTTGGAGCAAAGGATCATCCAAGGTGATGTGGACGGCGCCTGAGCCTCTCTTGAGTCGATTGCTCTCCTTTGCGAAGTCCACCAGTACGTGACGCATGATGCGCGAGCTACTGGCAAAAAAATGTTCTCGATTATTCCATCGTTTGTCCCGGGACTTCGCAAGCCTTAGGAACGCTTCGTTGAGCACGGCAGTGGTCTGCAGGACCCGGTGTCGACCCTGTTTGGCGAAATGAGCCGCCGCAATGTCGTGCAGGCGGTCATAAACCAGAGCGAAGACGGCTGTGTCGTCTCCTGTGGGTTGTTCTGCCCAGGAATTCAAGAGGTTGGTGATCGGTGTTTCGTATTCCATCGGACCTACAGCGTAGCTCGCCTCGCCCAGCCTCAACAGTGATCAGGGACCGGCCGATCAGTTCAAGTGATGGGGTGCGGGATTGGACGGGCGAGGGCGTGCGAGTGGGATGGGGCGACAGCAACTCGGTCGATCCGATGAAGTTTTGGTGACAGCGCGCCGTGCTAAACGTCGTTTTGAAAGGTGAGAGGCGCGCCGTGACGGCTGGTAACGATCATAAAGAAACGGACGGACTCAGACCTCGAAGTGACAAGGAGATGAAAACGTTCAAGAAGAAAAGATTAGAAACTATTTTGTTTTCGAACTCGGTCAGCTCAGGTCTCGGGTTCCTGCGCATCGTTCAGCCCGTTTTCGGCAAGTGATGAGCCGTCTAACCCAAGGATAACTGGGGCTGAGAAAGGATTTGTCATGAAGAGATTGAACCTACTCGACTGGATCGTCTTTGCGATTCTTTTTGTCACCGTACCGGTGTTCGCCCATGAGGTGTTTGTCTTGCCGACGTCGTTGAGCAGTGGTCCTGCTGATTCCATTGATTCGGCTGCTGCCTCCAGGCTTTCGGGCCTTCTCCCGGTAATAATCCACGGTGATCATCTTTTGTTGTCTGCAGCGTCATTGAGCTTTGGCAGCGTCGATGTCGGTGACAGCGTCAGCCGTAGTCTGACGCTGACCAACGCGAGCACCCACATTGTGTCGGTGGCGTTCGAAGCACCGACGGCTGCGTTGTCGTTGTCGCCGTCGGCACTGACTCTGCAACCTGCGGGCAGTGCCGGTGACAGCACGACGGTGACGCTCACCTGGAGTCCCAAGCTCGACGATGCGTTGACCGGATCGTTGACTCTGGTAGAGAAACATACTGGGGCGCGTGCGGCGCGGTCTTCCGTGCCGCTATCCGGCAGCACCGTGTCGGTGATTTCGATTTCCCCTAATACGCTCCATTTTGGCCTCATCGACCGTTACGACAGCCGCTCCAAGACCATCACCGTGACCAATGTCAGCGCCGAGCCGCAAATGATTTCGGTGCGTGCCAGCTCTTGGGAAATTGCCGGCGTTGCGCCAGCGACGGATCAAACGTTGGGCCCGGCAGGGACGGCGATTGCGAGCCAAACGTACACGGTGGTTTTCGACACCAACGGGTTGCAGCGGACCTTCTCGGGGCACCTGACGATCACCCCAGCGACATCATCGTCGTCGATTCCCCACACTTTGCCCGTGACCGGCAAAACCTCCGATCTAGGAGGCCCCAACGGACTGTTCGACGGCCCGCTGCCCCATCATCTTGTGGTTGTCCGAGGAGGGGCCACTGACTGAATCGACGGGCCAGCTTGTCGGGGGTCTCAGCCGCCCTCGACCTGGGCCAAAGCCCGATCGAGGACGTCGAGGCCAAACTCGACGTCCTTGCTGTGGATACACAAAGGCGGTTTGATCCGTAGAACGTTGCCATAGAGTCCGCCTTTACCGAGCAACACACCGAGGTTTCGCGCAGCCTCCAAAACCGCGGCGGTTTCGGTGGTGGCGGGCTCCTTGGTTGTGCGGTCGCGCACCAGCTCAACCCCGAGCATCAAGCCGATACCGCGTACCACACCGATCAACGGGTGGCGTTCGGAAAGCCGCTCGAGGCCGGCTTTGAGCTGACTGCCGGCCACCCGGGCGTTCTCCTGCAAACCGTCCTCGTCGATGGTCTCCAGCACCGCTAGGCCAGCAGCCATCGATACCGGATTGCCAGCGAAGGTGTTGAAATGAATGCGTTGCGCCAGCGGCTCGGCGATCTCCCGTCGGGTGACGACGGCAGCGAGTGGAAAACCGCCTCCAATACCTTTGGCCATGGTGACGATGTCGGGTATCACGCCGAAGTTTTCGAAACCCCAATAGTGTTCACCGGTGCGGCCGAAGCCTGTTTGGACCTCGTCGGAGATACACAGGCCGCCGTACTGACGGACCGTGGCGTAGGCGCGCTCGAGATAACCCGGTGCACCGTAGGTTGTCCCGCCAACACCCTGGATGGGCTCCGCAATGTAGGCTGCGACCTTGCCGCAGGTGGTGAAGCGGATCAGGTCCTCGACATCCTCGGCACTGCGTTTGGCGATTTCTTCGGGTGTACCCTCGAAGGGGCTGCGGTAGGGATCTGGGCAGACAGTGTGGTGGATGCCCTCGCCATGTGGGATCGGATACTTCCAGGTGTGATGCGAGGTTAGTCCGAGGGCGGTGGCGACGCCGCCATGGTAGGCGTTGCGCACCGCAACCACATCGCGGTGGCCGGTGAAGAGCCGCGCCATGGTGATCGCCAGATCGTTGGCCTCGCTGCCACTGTTGAGGAAGTAGACGGTATCGAGCTCCGGCGGCAGCTTGGCAAGCAGCTTCTCGGCGAAGGTCGGCAGTGTTGGATGCAGATAGAGCGTCGTGGCATGCTGCAGTCGCGACACCTGCTCGATGACCCGGGCGGTGACCTTGGGATGACAATGACCGCAGGAGACCGTTGCGATGCCGGCGATGAAATCCAGATAACGACGGCCAGTCTCGTCGAAGAGATACTGCATATGGCCATCCGTGATCATCAGCGGCTTCTGGTAATAGGTGAAGACCGCTGGATTCACCGTCTTCCGACGCAGGGCCAGCACCTCTTCGGCCGAAGGGCCTTCATAGGGCTGTGGCTGATGGTCGCAAGGCGGCATTTGTGGCATCGTGAGCGTTGCAGATTCGGTCATCTCGATCTCCTGGAAAGGGATGGCGTAGGCGCAGGATTGTAACAGTCAGGAGGTTGAGTGGTGGGTTGTCACAGCGGATCAGATCGAAGGCTTGTAGTTGTTCGTTCTCTGTATATGGTTGATAATTATCTAGATCACTGTTGTGATTACTCGGCATTACAGATGCCGAGCCGGTAGAAGCCCGTCTCGGGAACGCGTCTCGGGAAGACCATCAATTCGTAAGGAGAGCGTCGGGAATGCGCAGGCACAGAACGAAGCGTCCCCAGCGTCAGCTACCTGAGCCCCTCGCTGTACTCGAAGGGCGAATTACGGTCCGGGTTGAAGATCTCTTCGATCTCATCCATGCGATCAATCCAACCCAACGGCAACTCGCAGCAAAAGAAAAGACGCGGCGTTATCGACTCAAGTCGAGGCTGCAGAGCCTGCTGATTCGGCAATTCGGCGACCAATATCTGACGGTGACACGCACCGCAGGGCAGCTCGCGGGTGGCAACGTCGTCAGCCTCGATCATCGCTCCGGACTCCGCGATGCCTGTCACGCTGTGCTCGATGAGCTCGAACCCGACGCTCGTGCCTGGGTCCAGCGCCAACTCGATTTCCAAGCTCAGCCAGGGGTGTCGCAGTCCGAGGAGCTACAGTCCGAGGTGCTACAGTCCGAGGTGCTGGCGCCCGAACTCACGATCATTGAGGCGCGTTCCGTTCCGGAGGATCGTGCGGCGTCGATCGAGGAGCTCCTGGCCAGGGCGCGCCAATCGATCGATAGCTACGACTACGAAGCTGCGGAGACGCAACTAGCACTGGCCTTCGAGCGTAGCCAGGGGGCGATCGAGGCCGCCCAGCCCTACCTCGAGCTGTTGGTTGACCTGCTCGGTATGGACGATGAGGCATTGCGAATCGAGCCGCTACTAGCGTCCGATGCGCTCCAGGGAGCGGTGGTGCGAGCCTCGTTGGCGCTGGCGGCGGCGCGGACCGGCGCCAGTGACAAGGCGGCCCAGCTGATTCGTGGTGTCGGGTTGAGGCCAGCTGCCGAGGTTTATGCAGTGTTGGCAGAGCAGGCGATCCGTAGCCGAGATCGACCGGTGGCTCGTCGCAATCTCGATCTGGTGATCGAGCACGATCCGCCCCACCCCCTCATCCCACGCCTCGAACAAGAACTCGCCGATCTTTTGGCTACCGAGCATCGACCCGCCGAGGAGGCGTTGCGTGAGCGGTTCGAACAGGAAGGAGCTCTGGCGGTAGAGGATGATGCGCGGACCTTGGGTGAGCTGTGGCCGGCAAGTGAGGTGGTGCGGCAGGTTCTGCGGGAAGCTGCTGAGCTGAATCGCCAGGCAGCGATTGTCGATCTGCAAGGCCGTGGTGATCAGGCATTTGCCGACCACCGATACCCAGAGGCTGCCCGCCATTGGCAACAGGCCCTAGAAGCGGGGAGCGAGCGGCCGGATCTGGCAAGGTTGGTCGAGGAAGCCGAGGCGTGTGAGCGTGAGCGTCAGGCGTCGGAGCGGGTGGCCTCGGTGTCGGCAGGCCTGCAAGACGCGGTGGATCGTGATGCGTTGATGAGTTTCCTGGCCTTGCCCGAGGCGTTGCGGCAGAGGGTCCGTGAGCAGCATTCGGAGCCGGTTTTGACTTGGTTGGAGACCATGGGCGCCCCGGCATCCGGAGTGCGGGCACAAACGATGGTGCAAGCGGCGCTCGCTTTGGAGCGGGCACAAACCGCATTCCAGCAGGGTGAGCTGCGGCGAGCGATCGACGAGATATCGCCCTATCTCAAGGAGCTGCAGGGGGTGACGGAAGCTCAGCAGCTGAATGAACAGGCGCACCGGAAGCTCACCCTCGCACAACAGGAGCAGGTGCGTTCTGGGTTGGCGACGGTTCGCAAAGCCCTGGCCGAAGGGCGGCTCGAAGAGGCTGGATTCGAGCTCGAGGCTGTGGCACAGAGTTTGGCGTCGATCGAGCTCGTAGCTCTGGTAGCCGACGAGCGTCGACAACTCAAAGCGTTGCGGACACGCCTCGAGCACGCCCGAACCGTACAGCTGCTGATGGCGGAGATCGAGCGTTTGCGGCAAGCTGGTGAACCGTTGGCGGCTCTGGCCTGTGGCCGTGATGTGCTGGAGCGTGCCACCGAAGAGGAGCGAGAGGGAGCGCGCCTGCTAGTTGCCGAGCTCGAGGCTGGCGTTCAGCAAGCCTGGCGGGTAGAAGTTGTCGAAGGGTGCGGTCCGTTGTCCGAAGTAGCGAGCATCGAGCCGCCGTTCCCTCTCGAAAAAGCTGCGGTTTGGCTCGAACCATCCGGTCGGCAGCTGCTGCTGACTGAGGTTAGCGGACGCTGGCTGTTCCTCTACTGGGTGGATCTCGAACGTCAGGAGGTCAGCGTCCGGGTTTCGCTTCGAGCCCCACGACCACTCGATGTTGGCTTTTCCGTGACGGTCGAAGACAGACGAATCTGGATTCTCAGCAATAAGGGGGAAGTTCTCGAGATTGGGCGCTGTGACTGGGAGATTCTCAGCTGGCGATGCCTCGAAGACTTGTTGCCTGAGCAAATCAAGATGCACAGCGTTATGTTGGTTCCCGGCAGCCACCATGCCGGTGCGCCGATGGTGTGGGTCGATATCGGATCCAAGGCCGAGGACAGCAAATGGAGGTGTTGTACGGTTGACCTCAACCGTTGGCAAATTCAAGGCGAACTCGAGGACTCCTGGGCGCTGGCATTGGTTAAGAAGGGGCCTCCGCGAGTGGTTTCAGCTCCCTTCTTGGGAGGTGCTCACCTGCGTGATGCACGTGGCAAAGAGATTGTCGGTGGCTTGTTGCCCCTCGGTGGGCAGTTGCAATCTGTGGCTGCGGCCCCTGAGGGGGATGGGTTGGTAATGGTGGATCGGCGCGAGCCCCGCGGCGATATTGAAGACGAGAAGTTCATCGATCGCTTCTTTCCAAGATTGATTCGCCATGGCGGCGAGGGCATGTTCCTGGTCTGGGCCGAACCTGAACAGGGGGCCAAGGCATACCGCGTTAGAACCTCTGCAGAGTTGACGCGCTCGTCCGAATGTGGCGGCGACACGGTGGCGACCAGCAGCGAGCAAGGCCTTAGTTTTGTTTTGGTCGTTAGTGGCACTGCTCATCCGGTGGAGCTGCGGGCGTTTGAACCCGACGCCACTGGACTGCGTGAGCTCTATCGGGTCGATTTGCCGGTGACGACCGATTTGATCCAGGATGCCAAAGGGCGATGGGTGGTCGCGGTGACCGACGGCGCGGCAGGTCTGGAGATGCATCGTCTCGGTCCGGAGCCGCCACGGATCCATCTGGAGCCGGCGGGCGATCAGCGGCTGCCAGTCTCCAATGGGGTTTTCGATTGTGATGCCTTCGACACCGATCCTTTAGGTGAGGGCGCAACCCTAGGTGACAACGACTCACTGGATGACGCAGTGATGCGTGCCGAGAGCGCGCTGAGCAACCGGGGAGGTGATGGCCAATCGGATTCCGACGACGAGGTGGTGCGGTGGTTGGCGATGTGCCAGCTCGCCCTGCAAGGGGTTGCGGCAAGTGAATTGCCAGTCGATCAGATTGCCGGGCTCGAGGAAGCCCGCGAGGCTATGATGCAGCACCCATGGCGGTTCACTGGTGCCTACTTTGCAGCCTGCGAGGCAGCGAAGCTCGCCGATTGGGACACGGTGGAAGCGCTGTTGGCGGTGTCAGACCAAGGGGACCTCGAGGAGCGACACCTACGGCACTATTACCATCTGCGAGGGCTGCTGCACCTGCACCGTGGTCGGGATCGGGAGGCTTTGGTAGCCTTCGACGAGGCGGACCAGCACCAAGGCAGTTGCGAACTGGAACCCTTAATCGACCTCACCAGACCGATGCCCTCGACCTTCGAAGCTGAATCCTGGGGGCCAGATCAACCAGTGATTCGACAGCTCATCGGTGCGATCCGTAGCGCCGACGAAGCCTTCGCAGCGGGTGACCTCGAACAGACGCGCAGGATTCTGGAGCGACCGAGCATCTGGCGAGCCCAAGAGCTCCAGAGCAGCGCCCGTCGAGCCAGACTCTGGCTCGCCACAGCCACGACTTCGCCTCGCGAGCGTCACACCAAGCGGCGTGCTCTGGCGCAGTTCTTTTTCCTTCAAAACCTCGGCCGACAGTCGATGCGCCACCAGATCCTGCGGGCTGATCTGAGCTGGGATACCGACCGCCTCGCCGCCCTTGCCGAACGTGCTGAAGCTTGGCTCGAGACCGGAGTCGACGGAATATCGGACGTGCTTGCGTCGTTTCATGACATGTAAGCTTTGGATTTGACCCACAGGAGATTCCATGTTCGACCCCATGTATCTATTACTCGTCGCGTTGCCCACTTTGGTGCTCTCTATGGGCGCGTCGGCGTTGACTAAATCTACCTTCAAGAAATATTCACGCCAGCGGGCATCAACCGGCCTCACCGGAGCTGAAGCTGCTCGCCAGATGCTGGACCGAGCTGGGATCACCGGCGTCGAAGTGGTCGCGACCCGCGGCTATCTGACCGATCACTACAATCCGATGAACAAAACCCTGGCCCTATCCGAGGCGACCTATGCTCAGGCTACCGTGTCGGCGATCGGTGTTGCTTGTCATGAAGCTGGCCATGCAATCCAGCACGCTCGGGCCTATGGACCGTTGTGGGCCCGCTCGATGCTGGTGCCGGTAGCGGGTATCGGTTCGAAGTTTGGCCTCTACGGCATGATGTTCGGCTTGATGTTGACGTCAACCGCTTTGTTCGGGGTTGGTGCCTTGCTGTTCTCCGCCGTTGTTTTGTTCCAACTCGTGACGCTGCCGGTCGAGTTCGACGCCTCGGCCCGTGCCAAGAAGCTGGCGTATGAATTTGGGCTGGTGAGCCACGCTGAGCGGGAAGGTGTTTCCAAGGTGCTGAATGCCGCCGCGCTGACCTATGTCGCTGCTGCAGCGTCTTCGATTATCACTTTGCTCTACTTCCTTTTCCGGGCTGGCTTACTCGGCGGTCGTCGCGACTGAGCGGCGTTTTCCTCAGGTATCGGGCCACGAGCTGCGGCTCGGCCTCCGAATGACCGCTTGATGACGTCTCTGTGCGTCGACAAGGATGGGCATGATCCGCGGAGACCGGGGCTCGACGGTGATCCGTTGGGCGATGACCTGTCGATGGTGGCTCAGGATTTGGTCAGAAGCTCTGTTGACCCGGTAATATCGCTTTTGTCGGCCGACATATCCGATATTACCGGGTGATATCGCTTTTGTCGGCCGACATATTGGGTTTTCCTCGGGGTAAGGGGCTTTTGTCGGGCGAGCTGTTGCGTTGTTACGCGGTGATATCGGGTTGGTTTTTCGACGATCCTGGGTGTGACCGGGTAAAAAAGGCACATTTCTCCGTTGGGATCTGGCAACCCTGCTCCAGTGAATGCTGGAGGTGACACCTGAATCGGGCGGATGCGGTATGCTGCCCAGTCAGAGAATAAGCTTACGAAACGACGAGAGAGGGGAGTGTCATGAAGTTGAGCAAGAGTTATGAGATCGACGCGACCGTCGAGCAGGTTTATGGTGCTTGGGTGTCCAACGACACGGTGATTCCGCCCGCAACGGCGATGGAAGTGGACCCGAAAGAGGGTGGCATCTATCGGCTGGTGGCGTCATTCGACGGCCAGGAGTCGACGATGATCGGACGTTTCAAGACTGTCCGCCCATTGGAACACTTGGAGTACAGCTGGGAATGGAACCACGATGGCGACAAGTCGTGGGTACGGGTCGACTTCACAGACCTCGGAGGTCGCACCCGGGTGAATCTCGAGCACGACGCAATCGATACCGAGGAGACGATGGGTAACCTGAGTTACGGTTGGGACAGTTATCTCGCTGGCCTCGAAAAACACCTGCAGGAAGGTTGATTTAGGTAGATCCCGCCCAAGAGCGCCGGTGGTCTGGTCGCCCCCTGTGGACTGCGCGGCCTGGGCGGCCCCCTGGCTGCGTAACTCGCCTGGGCGTCTTAGTGTCCGCCAACCCTGTTGGATAGGAGTTAGACCATGCCGAACATTCAAGATGTTCTTGCTCGTATTGACCATGAAAAGACGCAGACCCTCGATGAGCTCATCGAGTTGCTGAAGATTCCGTCCGTATCGACCGACCCGGAATTTGCCGACGAGGTTGTGCGCTGTTCCGAGGTGCTCATCAACAAGCTACGGGGTCTTGGCTTTACCACCGAGAGCCTAGATTATGGTGGTTTTCCGATCGTTTACGGTGAATGGATGGGGGCGCCTGGACGCCCGACACTCCTGATGTATGGGCACTACGATGTGCAGCCCGCCGATCCGATTGAAGAATGGCGTCATCCGCCGTTCGAGCCGGTGGTCGAAGATGGTTATTTGATCGCCCGCGGAGTGACCGACGACAAGGCGCAGATGTTCAGCCACCTCAAGGCGGTGGAGGCGATCCTCGCCGAGCGAGGGAGCTTGCCAGTCAACGTCAAGTTTCTGCTCGAAGGTGAGGAAGAGTCCAACAGCACATCGATTTTGCGATGTGTGCGGGAGGACACGGAAGGCAAGTTGGCCTGCGATGCGGTGTTGATCTCCGATTCCGACATGCTGAGCCCGCAGCAACCGTTGCTCTACTACGGCGTGCGGGGCATTACCTACATGGAGCTTGAAGTCCACGGTCCGAACCGTGATCTGCACTCCGGGATGTTCGGTGGCGCTGTCGCCAATCCGCTCAATGCTTTGAGCAAGATACTCGCCAGTCTGACCGACGCCCAAGGGCGGGTCGCTATTCCTGGCTTTTATGACGACGTGCGTCCACTGGCTGATTGGGAGCGGGAAGAGGCCCGAGATGTGCCCCATGACGAGGCCGAATATCTCGCAGATTTAGGGGTCGAGGCCGGCTTCGGCGAAGAGGGCTACAGCACGGTCGAGCGGGTTGCGATGCGCCCGACTTGTGATGTCAACGGGTTGTGGGGAGGCTACCAGGGAGCCGGTCAGAAGACCGTTTTACCGGCGTCGGCCGGGGCCAAGGTTTCGATGCGCCTGGTACCGAATCAGGACGCGGCGAAGATTGCCGAGCTTTTTGAGCAGCACATACGGCAGATTGCTCCCCCCGGTGTACGAGTCGAGGTTCGTGCCCTCGACGGTGCCAACGGTGTGCTGATCGATACCGAAGGCCCGATCGTCGAAGCCGCGATGGAGGCCATGGCCGAAGAGTGGGGGGCCCGCCCGTTACGGGTTCGGGGTGGCGGCTCTCTGCCGATCGTCGAAGTGTTCGCTGATCAGATGAAAGTGCCAGTGATGTTGCTCGGCTTCGGGTTGCCCGGGGATGGCCCCCACTCTCCCAACGAGCGATACGCTGTCGAGCAGCTCTACGGCGGTATCCGATCGGTAGTCAGGATTCTGGATCGGATGCCTTAGCTGCGTCCATACGTTCGCGCTTCATTTCGAGAGACAGCTCTTGATGCCAGGCGCTGATCGCAACTTCATAATAGTTTTCGCTGAAGCGGATCCACTCCCCTAAGGAATCGGGGAGTTTCAACAGGCGAGCGGTTTCGTTGGCGGTCATCTCGGTACCAAAGGTCTTGCGGGCGGCAGCTTCAACCTCGCCCAGGACCGCCAGCAGCCCTTCGATGTCAGCAGTGTCTGCAATCGATCCATGGCCTGGCACGTAGATGGTTTCGCGCTCGCGCATCGCGTCGCGGATACTCTGCTCGAACAGTGACGGAGTGGTATCGCGAAAGTTTGGGAACATGTGGTTCCACACCAAGTCGCCGTAGAACACAACGCTCGGGTCTTCGACTTCGATGGTGACGTCGCTTGCGGTGTGGCCAGCTCGCGGTTCGAGGCGGACTTTGCGGCCACCCAGATCGATCGTGTTGCCGTTAGTGGCATCGATCTCCTGGGTTGATTCGTAGAGGGCGGTCCGCTCCGTTTCGTCGCCACGACCAGAGTTTTGGCCGCGATCTTGGAGCAGCAGCTCGCGGGTCTTCGATGTGGTCCAGATACGGGGAGCCTCGCCATCCCGAACGAAGCCGGTGACGCCGTTGGCGTGGTCGCCATGGTAATGGGTGATGACCACATCCGTTGGCCATCGGCCGGTGAGCTCGTGGGCTTGTTGTGCCGCCCAGCGGGCCCCCTTGGCGCCAGCGAAACTCTCGATCACCATCACTCCGTCCTTGCCAGCGATGATGCCGCCGTTGGATAGGGTCGTCCAATCCTTGGCATCGAGCGGGGTCGATACGATAGCCCAGATGCCGTCATAAAGCTGCTCGAGTCGCGCCCATGGCTCCCTGGCTACGATCTTGTGTGCCGATCCCTCGGCAAACAGGCGCTGGGTGACAAGCGAGCCGGCGGCCGACATCCACAACAGGTGGGCGCCGCAGGAACCGGTGCGTGCAAGGAATTGGCGCCGAGACAGCCCCGGTGTGTCCGTGGTTGGGATGGTCTGGCAAGTGTAGAAGGGAGGGGTGGCCATCTATCGACTCCTTCGAAGCAGCTGGGGGTGGGATACCAGGGGTTGAGTTGGAGTACTTAGCCGTCCTGGTCGCTCGTGTTGTTGGCAGTGGCGAGGATTGCGCTCTCGAGCTCGTCGAGGGACTCGGAGAGATAGCCGGTGAAGACATCGATGTCCGGCATGATCTCGCGGCTCGAGGTGGCTCCGATCGCCAATTTGCCAGCGTAACTGAAGATTGGCAGGATCAGCCCCATCCCATCGAAGATCGGGGCGGCTCCAATGTGGGCGATGAGTTTTGCCCCCGCGACGTACAGTGGGATCTGTGGACCGGGCACATTGGTGATGACCAGATTGAAGATTGGACGATGTTTTTCGGCTAGATCCATGCGAGTGTACAGGCGAGCCCCCACGCCTGCCAGGCCGAAGGGAATGAATTTACTGTAGTCCGAGAGGGTCCGAGCGCCGATCGCCTGATGATGGACCTTGGAGCCGGTGGCACCCTCATGGATGAGGCGCAAACGCTCCACTGGATCCTCAACGTCGGTGGCGAGGGAGACCAGCATGGCTGAAACTTGATTACCCATCGTGCCGCGTTCATCCTCGGAGCGGACCGACACCGGCACCATCGCCACCAGGGGCTTTTCAGGCAGGTCACCGCTTCCGTCGAGGTAACGACGGAGGGCGCCCGCGCAGATCGCCAGTACCACGTCATTGACCGTGGCATCAACTTGGTGGCGGATCGCCTTGATCCGATCGAGCGATAGGACCGCAGCGCTCCAGGAGCGGTTCTGGCTGACCGGTACGTTGAGTCGTGTGCGGGGTGCGCTGAACGGGAACGGTGGTGGCTTGATCTTCTTCAATCCCCAAACGGCGCCGCTCTTGACTACCCCTTTGACGGTTTCGCCGAGGGTTCCGGTCAATGCCTTGGGCACCTGCAGAAGACCTCGTCCGCTGCGTTTGAGCAGATCGGTCTTCGACAGCATTTCTTCCGGCTCGCGATGTGCGGCAGGAGCGATTTCTCGGGGCTCTGGTGACGGATCGTAAAGCGCACTCATGATCTCCGAGCCGGAGACGCCATCGATCGCCGCATGATGAATTTTGCTGATCAGGGCGATCGATCCCGAAGGGACCCCCCCGACGGTGTCCAGCCCCTCGACGAAAAGCAGCTCCCATAGGGGTTTGTCGCGGTCCATGATCTGGCCGAATTCCCAGGCCATCAGAGCGGACAGCTCTTTCAAGCCGCCGGGCTCGGGCAATTGGGTGCGCTGCACATGGCGGTTGATGTCGAAGTTTTCGTCCTCGACCCAATACGGCTTACCGAGTTTGAGGGGTACCTCGACAAGGCGCTGGGTAAAGGTCCGACTGGCGTGGATCCTCGACATCAACAGATCGCGCAACATATCGAGATCCAAGCGACCGTTGGGAGTTTCGGGATCAATGATCGAGACGCCGCCGATGTGCATGGGAGCATTGGGCGTTTCGAGATATAGGAAAGAGGCATCGAGGCCGGTGAGTTGTTGCATGGATTGAGCTCTCCGCTACTGGGTTCGTGCTCTGTCGCGAAGATGCCTTTGGCTGCATCGTTCGACATCGCTCTCGAACGTATCGTTAGACCGCATCTCGGCCCTGTCTTCTTCGCAGACTTGCCATCCTGGCAAGCCTGACATGCTAGCAGCCCTTGTCGCTACCCGGGCTGAAGACCGCGGCAATGAAGGCCACCAAGGGCCGACCGGGCCGACGTCTAGGCTTCCGACGGCTGGACGCAGTCGATCGACAAATCCCGACTCTGTCTGTCGCGGGAAGCACCGTGTTTGTCGCGCGAAGCACCGTGTGTGTCGCGGGAGGCGGACCGCTTCTGGCTGGATGTTTCAACTTTCGATGCCTCATGGCCAGCTTCAGCCGGGTCCTTCGGCTGACGAAAAAACAGCTTCTTCCACCCCGAGCGTTCGAACTTCTGCCACTCGCCTTCCGGTTGCGACAGTCGATCGAGGATGACATGCAACACCAGGGGATTGGCGCCCAGTCCAATGTGGCTGCCTGGGACTTGGATGTTCTCCACCAGGGGACCGTCGGCATCCAGACTGCTGCGCCAGGCGACCACACCGTCGGTGCGGCTGTACACCGAGGTCGTGGGGACCGGCGGTGTGCTTCGGATGTGGTTGAAGGTCTCCGGGTCAACGTTGTCGATTTGGGTACCACTGACCCATTCGAAGAGCTTCCAGCTGCGGTTCGCCTTGGAATGGGCGTTGAACGGTGTGCCGAGAGTGATGACGCCGCGGACGTTCTCGGGGCTGCGGTTGGCTAGCAGTCGAGCGTAAACTCCACCGAGGCTCCAACCGATGACGCTCACCGTTCTGCCGTAGCGTTCCCGTAGCTCCAGCAATCGGTCCATCACACGATCTTCGATACCGTTCCGTGGTCCGAGATTACGCCCGAGTTTCCAACCATGCGGTGCGTAGCCGTTGTCCTTGAGGAAACGCCGCATCGGTCGCGTGGAGACGTCAGTGGCGAGGAAGCCGGGTATGACAAGGACTGGATGCCCATCGCCTTGCGCGCTTCGTCGTAGGGCCGGAAGGACGGCATAAGTCGTCAACAACTCGCCGAGCGCACGACCTTCCAGCAGCAAGTAGCCTAGCGATGGCGGCTTGACCTCCTGAGGGACTGCGTTGGCACCTTCAGCTGGTGCCGACTCAGCCTCCGAAGCATCTTCAGGCGGCAAGCTGGATTGTGATGGCTTCATGACAATGTGAAGCGTGAGTTTACCGTGCGGTAAAGAACCGTGCAAGGCCGAGGGGTTGGTCGCTCGCTCTCAGGGACCGGAGACTGTACTCGAAGATCCGAAACCGTGTTGAGGATCGGAGACCGCCTTCGATACACTCGCCACAGAGCCTCTCGCGCACTCCCCGAAGGTCCATCACGGAAGATTTGCCGTCCTCGAAGGGACTTGAAGTATGGTCGAAGAGTCGTTTCCCCCAGTACCGCCTCAGATACCGCCCGGCTGGGAGGGCGCGTCGACGGAGGACGCGGAACGTCCGAGAATACCGTGGGAGGAGCGCAACAGGCTCGGGTGGGCCGATGCCTTGATCGAGACGGTCAAGCTGATCGTCACCGCGCCAGCTGATGCATTTTCCAGATTGAGAGCGGATGGCGAGGTGATTTGGCCGCTGCTCTTCGGTCTGTTCTTCAGCTGGCTCGGGCAGGCTTTTGGTCAGATGTGGAACTTGGTGTTTGGCCAAGCGATGCAATCCAATCTGGGTGAGATCAGTGAGCTCGAAGGTTTTGGCCAGCTTTTTGCGGCCAGTCCGCTCAGCGCCCTGATCTGGATTGTGGTGTGGCCACTTCTGTTCGGAATCGTGATGTTGATCTCCGCCGGGATTTTTCACCTGAGTCTGTTGCTCGTCGGCGCGACCAATAAGTCGGCGACTGGATTCGAGGGTACCTTCAAGGTGCTCTGTTACGCCCAGGTCTCGAGCTTGCTGTCGATAGTCCCGATACTTGGCGGACTCCTGGCCATCCTGGCGTCGCTGGTCTTGACAGTGATCGGTTTCACTAAAGTTCACCAGGCAAACCAGGGCAGCGCGTTGGTTGCGGTGTTGATCCCAGTGTCCTTGTGCTGTGTCTGCTGCTTGGTGTTTTTTGTGCTGATGATCGGAGGCGCCATGGCGGCGCTGACGGCTGGTGGCTGAGCCCGTCGGTCGCCAGTTCGGTTTGTTGTGGGGCATAGCCGCGCTGTCCTTGATTGCGCTTTCGCCGCTGGCAGCGGCAGCCGCTGGCAACCTGTGGAGCTGTCCCTTCAAGAGCATGGTTGGTTTTGCCTGTCCTGGGTGTGGCACCACTCGGGCGGCGCTGGACCTCGCCCGGCTCGATCCATTGCACGCAGTGACGCACTACCCGTTGCCAGCCCTCGCTTGGATGGGATTTATCGTTGGCGGGCTTGTGGCTGGCTGGCGCGCTTGGCGCCGTCAGTCCCTTCCACGAGTCCCTCGTCGACTGCCGATTTGGGCACGCTGCGCCCTCGTCGGCGTTGTCCTGGTCAACTGGGCGTACTCGATCGCGACCGGGGTTTGAGGCCGACCCGAGCTCAGTCTTCGTAACTCTCGATCGGCGGGCAAGTGCAGATCAGGTTGCGGTCTCCCCAGGCATTGTCGATCCGACCGACCGAGGGCCAGAATTTTGATTCCCGGGTCCAAGGTGCGGGGAACGCAGCCACCTCTCTAGAGTAAGGGTGCGTCCACTCTGAAGCGGTCACCATAGCCGCGGTGTGAGGCGCGTTGTGGAGCGGATTGTCCTCACGGTCTGAGCGCCCTGCTTCGATCTCGCGAATCTCTTCGCGGATTGCGATCATGGCATCACAGAACCGATCGAGCTCAGTTTTGCACTCGCTCTCGGTGGGTTCGATCATCAGGGTGCCAGGCACTGGGAACGACATCGTCGGAGCGTGGAAACCATAGTCCATGAGGCGTTTGGCGATGTCTTCCGCGCCGATGTCGGCGCTGGTCTCGAACGGTCGGATATCGACGATCAACTCATGGGCGACGCGTCCGCGGTCGCCGCGGTAGAGCACCGGGTAGTGATCCTGGAGTCGGGCGGCCATGTAATTGGCGTTGAGAATCGCCACTTCGGACGCTCGCTTCAATCCGATTGGGCCCATCAACGCGATGTACATCCAGGAAATTGGAAGGATACTGGCGCTGCCCCAAGGGGCCGCTGCCACTGCCCCCATCGAATGGTCGCCGCCGACCTCGACTACTGGGTGATTGGGGAGAAATGGTGCGAGATGCAATTTGACGCCACAGGGACCAACTCCCGGACCACCGCCGCCGTGGGGGATACAGAATGTCTTGTGGAGGTTCAAATGGCAAACGTCGGCGCCGTAGTCAGCGGGGCGGCATAAACCGACCTGAGCGTTGAGGTTGGCGCCGTCGAGGTAAACCTGGCCGCCATGCTGATGAATGATGTCGCAGATATCACGGATCGCTTCTTCGAAAACGCCGTGGGTCGACGGATAGGTGACCATCAAAGCGGCGAGCGTTTCACTGTGGGCCTCAGCCTTGGCGCGCAGATCGTCGAGGTCGACATTACCCCGATCATCACAGGCGACGACCACCACTTTCATGCCTGCCATCACCGACGATGCCGGGTTGGTGCCGTGAGCGGAGATCGGTACCAGACAAACGTTCCGATGACTCTCGCCGCGTGAGCGATGGAATGCGCGAATTACCATCAAGCCGGTGTATTCACCTTGTGCGCCAGCGTTGGGTTGCACCGACATGGCGTCGAAGCCGGTGATGGCGCACAGCCAAGTCTCGAGCGAGTCGAAGAGGAGTCGGTACCCTTGGCTTTGGCTCGCCGGAACAAAAGGATGCATGTTGGCAATTTCAGTCCAACCGATCGGCACCATTTCGCTGGTGGCGTTGAGCTTCATGGTGCACGAGCCGAGCGAGATCATCGATGTTGTCAACGATAGATCGCGGCGTTCGAGTCGATTGAGATACCGTAACATCTCATGCTCGGTGCGATAGTTGTGAAACACCGGATGGGTCAGAAAGTCAGAGTGGCGTCGGTGTTCAGCGGGAAGCTCCGCCGAGCCGCTCAACTCAGCAAGCGCTGGCGCCTCGACCTCATCACCTGCGGCCTCGGCGAAAAGGCCGAGCAGGGCCACCAGCTCAGCGATGGTGGTCGCTTCGTCGAGGGATAACCC
This sequence comes from Acidobacteriota bacterium, assembly GCA_029263395.1. GTDB lineage: Bacteria > Acidobacteriota > Thermoanaerobaculia > Multivoradales > J023 > JAAELT01. The sequence goes on from JAJCXO010000208.1 coordinate 95,146, forward strand.
GATGCTGTGGTCGCCCAAGCGTCGAAGATTGATCCGGCGTGCTTCGGCCGCCTGCAGGAGGTCGTCGGCGCTTTGATCTTGGAGCTCGATCCGCAGCGTGTCGAAGCATGGTGCTTCGTCCACCGCCCAGCCCAGGCGTCGCAGGCCGGAGGCCAGCGTTGTGGTCATGGCATGGACGCGCTGGGCGATACGCCGCAGGCCATCCGGGCCATGGTAAACGGCATACATACCGGCCATGATGGCGAGAAGTACTTGGGCGGTGCAGATATTCGACGTCGCCTTTTCACGCCGGATGTGCTGTTCGCGAGTTTGCATCGCCATGCGGTAGGCCGGCTGATCCTGGCTGTCGCGCGAAATCCCAATGATCCGCCCAGGGATTTGCCGCTTGTGCTTTTCGGTGGTTGCCAGGAATGCGGCGTGCGGACCGCCGAAACCCAAAGGCACCCCGAATCTCTGTGACGAGCCCACCGCGATATCCGCGCCGAGTTCGCCCGGAGGCCGGAGCAGAGTGAGCGCCAGCAGGTCGGTCGCCATGATCACCATGGCTTTGGCAGCGTGGGCTTGTTCGATCAGTGGTCCGTAGTCGAGGATCTTGCCATCGGTGGTCGGATATTGGAGCAGAACGCCGCACACGTCGCCTGCCGCAAGATCTATCTCGCGATGGTCGCCGATACGGAGTTCGATGCCCAGGCCCGCGGCTCGGGTCGTCAACACCGCAAGGGTTTGCGGGTGACAGTCACTGGCTGCGAAGAACGCCGGCTTTTTGCCGCGGGCGATGCTGTAGGCCATCCCCATCGCCTCGGCCGCCGCGGTTGCTTCGTCGAGCAGCGAGGCGTTGGCCACCGGTAGGCCAGTGAGATCCGACACCATGGTTTGATAATTGATCAGGGCTTCGAGCCGACCTTGGGAGATCTCAGCCTGGTAGGGCGTGTACTGGGTATACCAGCCAGGATTTTCGAGGATGTTGCGTTGGATGACAGCCGGCACCAAGCAGTCGTAATAGCCCATACCGATGAACGAGCGGAACACCTCGTTGCGGCTCACCATCGATTTCAGCCAGGCGCGCCCTTCGACCTCGCCGATCGCCCGGGCTGGGTCGTCGATGCCATCGATCTCGAGCCTTTCCTCATAGCGGATCGATGCCGGCACGGTTTCATCGATCAACTGGTCGAGTGAGTTGACACCGAGTGCGTCCAGCATGCCACCGATCTCGTTGTCCGAGGGGCCGATATGGCGATGAACGAACGTGTCCGTTGGCTCGAAGAGACCGTCGGTGGGAGACGTGGCTGCGGTGCGGGGCGAGGTACTTACACTCATCTTCGGTAGTCCGGGGAAATGTTAGAGCTATGCGGCGCGGGAGCGCTGCACGACAGGAGGGATCCACGTCGAGGGTGGCGTCGTCGCGGAATAATACTTCAGAAGTTGTGGCGGTTAGGTGATCACATGCCGCCGATGGTCGACGACCAGGCCGACGTATCACCGGTCTCGAAATTACCCTTAGCCTGTCGGTCAGCAATCGACGCGCTGGTCAAGATCGCGAGCGCGACGGAAAACGAGATGGGCACAGCGATGCGGTGCGATCGAAATCCGAGCATGGCAAACGACCTCCAGTTTGGCTTTGAGACGGTTGCGGGAGCTGTCGACGAAGAGCAATCAGGAGCCAGCGATTCTATAGGAGTTGACGTTGTCGTTCCTGAACTCTTACCGCTTCTCAGCCGGACCGTGTCCTGACCTGTACCTGTCGCCGGGCCGAAAGTCCTGCTTCATCCATGACGACAATTTCATGGTGTCCAGGTTGCGGCAGCCACCAGACGCGGTCGGCAGCATCGGCGGCGGCGAGGAATTCGCCGTCAACGAACCAGGAGAGTCGAGACCCGGGGTTCAGGCTCTCGGCTTGCAAAGGTACCTCTTGATCTGAGGCCGGGATGCCCGGCAACAACACCAGAATTTGGCCCGCTGGTGGCGACAGGATGGTAGGGGCACGCCGCTGTCCGGCGACCCGGCATTCGTCAGCCAGGGTAGGCGGATTGGGCAACCAGCGATGGCCGGCGGTGAGCCAGCGCCGAATGCTGGCCGGCCAGACGACATAGTTGCGAGTTTCGTAGGAACGGCCGGCGCGACAGGAGGGGTTGAGTGCGAGGCCGGTAGTGAGGTCGACATCGATCGCCGTGTGGTAGGGGCAACGCTGAGTCGGGACTCGATGGCGTAGTGCCAAAACTCGGCGGCGCTGTTCGCAAGCTGGCTTCGGTAGGTACCCTGAGTAGGCGCAGACTTCCACCCGTTTGAGATCATTTGGTGGTCGCTCGGCGATCCGTGGGCGAGATCGATCGGCAACGGCTTCCAGCAGATCGAACAACAGTGGCCCGGCAGCCTCGGCACCAACTAGATCGACGCTCGGCTGGTTGTCAAAGTTGCCGAGCCAAACGACCGCGGTGTGATCGGGCCCCGAGCCCGCCGCCCAGGCATCGCGGTGACCGTAGCTGGTGCCGGTTTTCCAATGGATTGCTGGCGGTGCTCCCGACAGCTTGCGGCGGGATGGGAAGTCCGGCCGGTCTCGGCGTGCGAGTGCCCGTCGGGTCAAGAAGGCGCTGCCTGGAGAAAAAATCCGCGCGTCCGCGGGTTGGTCGGTGGCTGTGCTGAGCCAGCGCAGTGGACGATACTGTCCGTCTCGAGCCAAGCCAGTGTAGAGTGCAGCCACTTCGAGGGGTGTGATGTCGACCGAGCCGATCGCGGCTGACAGTCCGTAATAACCGCGCTCGTGACGCAGCCCGGCCGCCCCCGCAGCCTGCAGGTTGCCAATGAAACGTTCGACCCCGAGTCGGCCGAGCAGCCGGACGAAGGGAATGTTGAGGGAGAACGACAGCGCGTCTTCGAGCGGAATCAAGCCGGTGAATGTACCGTCGTAATTGCGTGGCGCGTAGTCGGTGTAAGCGGTTGGAACATCGGGCACCAGGTGTTCGGGTAAGGCTAATCCACGGTCGATTGCGAGTGCGTAAATGAATGGTTTGAGAGCCGAGCCTGGCGAGCGAGGCGTATCGAAGCCGATGATCTGGCCGCCGTGTTGCTCGTCCCAGAAATCGAAGTTGCCGACCAGGGCGCGCACTTCGGCCGTGCGATGGTCGACGATCACGGCGGCACCATTGTGGATGCCTTGAAACGCCATCTCGGCGTGGGTACCGGCCATCGCCTTCTCGGCCATCCGTTGCAGACCGCGATCCAAGGTTGTTTCGATACGTGTTGCACCTTGTAGCCGGGGTTGGGCTGTCAGCCAGAAGGCGGCATGGGGTGCGTAACGAGGCAGCGGCCGTACCTCACTGGGCAACGCGGCTGTTCGCAATCGTGTTGAGGATGGGTCGTCGCTCGAGGTGATTCCGCGATCCTCCAGCCAGCCGATGATGTCATCGCGAGCAGCACGTAGCCGTTCGCTGTTGTCACGGGTCGGGAATCGACGGCTTGGGCGCTGAGGCACAGCCAGCAACACGGCAATCTCGTCGAACGTCAGGTCTTGCGGGCCGTGGCCGAAGTAGGCGTGGGAGGCTGCGACGACCCCTTCGATGTTGCGGCCGAAGGGGATGAAGCTCAGGTAGGCCGCCAGGATTTCCGGCTTCGACATCCGTGCTTCGATCTGCATTGCCCGCAACGCCTCGGTGATTTTGGACCGTAGGCTGCGAGGCCGCGGTTCGAGTACCCTCACCAGTTGCATGGTAAGGGTCGAGGCGCCGGAAGCCACCCGTTGGTAGCGTATGTTGAGACCGATGGCCCGTACTACTGCCAGCGGGTCGACGCCAGGGTGACGATAAAAACGTTTGTCCTCGAAGCGCAGCAGGGCTGCCAAATAGTCCGGGTCGACTGCGACGTCGGCGTCAAGATCGGCGTCAGTGTCGATCTCGGAGGATGTGACCGCCATCCGGTATTTGTCGTCAGGGGATAAAAAGACGTAGGCTGGCGAGCCATCTTCGAATGTGACGACGGTCGAGGGTGGTTCGGCGAGGCGGTCCGGGAGCGGCAGAACGTAAGCCAACGCCCAGAACGAGCCGAAGATGAGGCTGAACAGCACCAGCAGGATGAGCGTCCGGCGTCGCCAGATGTTGGTCCACGAAACGTTGGCCCGCCAAAGACGATCTCGCCAGACCTCGCGGCGTTGTACTTTTGGAATGCCGGCGCTCGAGTCCATCCAAATTACTCCGCTCCCGGCGTGATAGTTACTCCGCCCCCGGCGTAATCGGTCCAGCAGTCGCCCAAGGGCCTGCGATCTCGACCTTCTGCATACCTTCTCGAGCCCAAATTCGAGGGTCGTACATCGCTTCTGCCTCCACCGATGGGATAGTAAATCGGCCGGCAGTGACAGCGCGAGCGGCGTAGACGACTTTACGAACCTCACCCTTCTTCAGGTGGCCGAAGAGTTCGATGCGATCATCACGTAGGTCGAGATGATCAACCTGCCAAAGCTGATCGGCGTCGAGCCAGCTGATGGCGGAGCCGCGGCCGAGGCGCGGATTCTCTATCTCCCAACCCGCGGGGATGCGGTCGACCAGGGCAATGTTGGAGATTCGCTCGGCACTGTTGTTGCGCAAGGTCAGCTCAACGTGGACAAGATCCCCCAGCGTCTGACCAAGGTTGAGGTCGAGCGGTTGCCCGGCGGCATCCAGGTAGCGTCGGGACAACAGCAAGCCTTCGCCGCCGGTACGCCAGTCTGGGACGGTGCGTACCCCTTCGCTGGCCAGGATCAAATAAAGCTTGCCATCACCTATTGACGGTATGTCGAGCTCCAACTCTCGGTACTCGCTGGCCCGCACCAGGCTCCAGGTCCGGTCCGCCGTCTTGCGTTGGCTCGGCTGCGGGGTCAGGCGTTTGCCTTGGGCGAGGAGCTGTGGTGGATCAAAATCTTCGGCTCCGGCCTCGAGGTATTTGCCGAGGCCAGTGATGCCCCACACCAGCTCCTGGGTGGTATACCAGCGGCTGTGATGGCCCCGCAATCCCTCCGCCACGAGCTGAGCCAGGCTATCGCCGGCAGCATCGGAGCCGAAGAGGTCGGCGAACGTCGAGAGCATGAAGCCCCGACGTCTGCGATCAGAATAAAACGACCAGCCGTTGTCGCGGTGGTCACTGAGCGTCGACAGATCTGGACGTCTGAGCTGGTTCTCGTACCGTTGGTCACCGGCTTCGTACAGTGCAGCCTGCAACATGTAGAGGTGCTCCCGCTGTTCCCGACGAGGGCTCTTCGGCATCTCCTGAATCAGTTTTTCGGCGCGTGCTTGCCGTGCGCGACCGGCCCGGGCGAGGACCAAGTGCATGTAAGGCTCGGAGTTGCTGCTGTACCAACTGTTGCGCTGACGTCCAGCTTCGAAGGTGTTGGTGATCTGCCGGTCCATCCAGTCGAGGGCATCATCGAGCCGCTCTTGCGTCACCTCGTATCCCAGTTTCTGGGCGTCGAGCAACAGGTGCGTGGCATAGGCGGTGCCCCAATAGGCGGGCTCGGAAGCCCCCGGCCAATAGGCGAATCCACCGTCCGGCGTTTGCATCGACAGCAGACGTCGTAGGCCATGCTGCACCATATCTTCGATGTTCTTATCGGCGAGAAGCGCCGGGTCGACGCTGTTGACGAAATTGGCGAGGTAGAGCAGTGGGCGAGTGCTGGAAGTGGTTTGTTCGAGACAACCGTAGGGATACCGCAGCAAGTGCTCGAGGTGAGAGAAGGTGTCGCCATAGGGATTGTTGGTGACCCAGATCGTCGATCGTTCGCTGAGGGGTACCCAGCCATCGAGTAACGGTGTCAGGTCGAGGCGGCCTTCTTCGAGCTCGATGCGTTGTACGCGTCGGCTTTTGGGGCCGGCGGGTAGCAACGGCACATCGCTGTGTTCTATCGATGTGTCCTGGCCCGAACGGGCCACGACCTCGAGCCGTGCCGCTCCCGACGATCTGAGCGCTCGGGTCCGAAAGACGACGGTGTCGCTGGCGCCGTGATCGAGGGTCAGGGTTCGACGGGTGGGCCCCACGATTTCGACGGGTGATGAGTTCGAGTCTAAAGTTCCGGCATCGAGCCCACCGATGTCGAGGGCTGCGGCGCTCAGACTGACATCGATTTCGCGGCGAGTCCCCGAGACATTGGTGACGAAAACCGGGACCCGAATGTCGTCATCGCGAGTCAGGAAACGAGGCAAAGTGGCCTGCACCACCAATGGATCACGGACCGTCACCTGGGCGTCGGCGCGGGCCATCGAACGGCCATCGGCGGCTACTGCCATGATCCTGAGTTCGCCCCGATACTGGGGCACCTCGAAGTCGACTTCGAGCTTGCCGGACGCCGGTACCTCCACCAACCCCGACCACAAGGCTACCGGTTTAACGGGTTGCACTCGTCCCAAGCTGCCAGCGCCGTCACCGCCGGTAGTCGCCGAAGGCCCGGAGGGTGGCACCAACAGGGTCCACCCGATGGTCTCGAAGGTTTCGACCCCGAGGGCCCGCCGGGCGAAGATATCGCTGAATGGATCGGGACTCTGGAAACGGGTGAGGGAGAGTATGCCTTCATCGACGGCGGCAACCGTGGCATAGGTAGGTCCGTCTCCGGCACCGAGGTCGAGGGCAACCGTCAGCCGAGTGTTGGAGCGCACCTCCGAAGGTACATCGAGTTGGAGGGGACGGGTAAAGTCTCGTGGCTCGACGGTGACCGATTGAACGCCGAAGGCGCGATCGGGAAGGAAGGCCTGGGGCGAGTCGAGATGAGGGTCTTTGACCAGGAACGCGGTGACATAAACGTTGGGGGTGAACTCCTCGAGCTCAACCTGCCACACAGCATCGCCAGCGTCGACGTCCATCCACTCGCTGCGCAACAGTTTGTCGGTCTCCGCAGTCAGCAGGACTCTGCCACCATAGGGAACCTTGAAGTGCACCGGGAAGGGAGTACCAGCCTGAACCACCGGTGGAGTCTCGAGGGAGAGCCAGGCCGGGCGGCCAGGACGTGGTGTCAGGTCGACCTCGGTCTCGTCCGGTGCCCAGTAGTACCAGTCACCGTGGCCCTCGAGCTCGAGGTCGGTGCGGGCGGCGCCGGCCTGGGCCCGCACCAGAAAACCGACCGCGTCACGGCCCGGTTTCCAGGTGGCGCGGAACTTACCGTCAATGACCGACACTGAGGTCGACGACTCGGTCACCGGCCGCAGGTAGCGGCGATAAGTCTCGTGGCCGCGAGTCTCGTCATAGGTCCAGCCGTATTCGGTTTCCAATCGAATGAATTCGAGCTCCACCGCTTCGGTCTCTCGGGACAAAGCGCCCTGCCAGTCGACGGTCACACCCTCCACCACCAGCTCGTTTCCAGCTCCGACTTTGGTTGTACCCGACATCAAACCGATGTAGAAACTTTCGGGATGCACCGGTGCCGTCGCTTGATTGACGGTGGTCCGTCCGCTGCCGCTCTCAAAAACCGCAGCGCGGGCAACCAGTTCGGCAGGACCACTGAAACCTCCGGCACGGCCTGCTCCGGGGCAGGAAAAGGTACCGGCCCCGACGTCGTCGAGTTCAGCGGTTATCGAGCCGAGCGCCAACGGTCGCACCGGGCTATTCTCGGGGCGCCACACACCATAGTGGAAATTGCTGTTGCTCTCAGGCAGGAAATTGCTCGGGGCGATCTCGCAGCTGACTTCCACTTTGTGTTTTGCCGGGACGCCGCCGAACAGGTAGCGTGAGGCCACCGTTACTGCCATCGATTCGCCTAAGAGATACTCCGGGTCGGCGGTCTCAACCTCGACTTTCATGCGCTCGGGGACAAACTCTTCAACCTGGAAGCGGTATTGGCCGATCGGGTGATCAGCAACCTCTAATTGGGCCTCATAACGACCGGTGGTGGCAAACGCTGCAAAATCGACGTCGAGTTCGACGAAGCCGGCGGCGTTGGTGGTTAGCGTAGTGCGCTTCAGTACCTTGCCGCGGGGATCGGTGAGTTTGGCGACCACCGGCATGTCAGCTGGCGGCGCTAGATGATCGTGCTGGCGCACGATCGCTGCTAGATGGGCCGTTTCACCGGGCCGGTAAACGCCGCGGTCGCTGTACAGCGAGGCGCGATACTTTCGAGTTTCATCACCATAGGGTTCACCCGCGATGCGGGTCTCCTGCACCTCGGCCTCGAGCTCTGAGAACTTGAGATAGGTCAGATCATCGTCGGCGATGGCGAGCAGAGCGAACGGGGAAGTTGGATCGAGCTCCTCGGCAGAGGCCTGCAGATCACAGCCGCCGTCGCGCCCAGTCTTACAGGTTGAGAGGGCGTAACCACTCTTGCGAATCAGTCGAATCTCAGCACCACGGACCGGTGCCAGGCTATCCATGTCCAGCGCCCAGGCGCGAACCGTTGGCCGATTTTCGCCGCCCGAGCGTTTGGCAATCAGGTGAAGATCGGTCAGCAAGATACGGGCGGTGTCTTTGGCGGCTCCAGCTTCCACTCGCAGTTCGATCAATCCACGGGTTGTCGGTGGTACCAGCGAGGCCAGATCGACATAAGTTGTCGACTCGACATCGGTATCGCCCCCGAGTGCGATCTGTTGCCGTATAACAAGATTGCTGGTTCGTTCGCTGGCAGATTCGTCGCTGTCGTCTCCCATCCAAAAGACCAAATTCTCGGCCGGCACATGGCGGATCGACAGGGTGGCGCCGCTGACATTGCGATGGCGGACCGGGAGTGAGGTCCAGGCAGTGCGGGGCAAGTAGCGACCCTTGGAGACAAAGCGAACAGTAGGACTCCGCGCCGGAACCGTGAAGTCCGTGCTGTAGGCCTCGTGGAACATGCCGCCGTCGGCGGTCCGAACCCCGGACTCGATCCGCATGTGATAGCTGCCTCGTGCAAAGTCACCAAAAATCCGAAAGCCGCCGCCCGCTGGCGACACCGTGTAGTCCACCGGTGGCTCGAAGTGAATCCCAAAGGCGGCATCGGCTTCGTTCGGTTGGCAGCGGGTTGAGACCTCGTAATACTCCCGCTGACTTCGGTCCCAGTAATAACGTCGGGAGCCGACCGAGGTGTCGTTGCAGATCACCTGGAGGTAGAACCCACTGGCGCCTTCAGCACGGTAGCTGGCGAGGATCTTGGCCATTGGCCCGACGCTGAGATCGGCAGACGCGGTGCTGTGGTCTGTGACCAAGTCGCCATCGAGCGCGCTCGGCACTCCTTCGGACAGCGTCAAATCCAGGCGCCCGCCTCCCTGCAGACTGTTGCTAGTGAGCTGAGCAAGGATGATGTGGGGTTCTGGACCGGGTCCGAATCGCACCTTGACATCGTGTCGAGCACGGCCGTCTTTGCCGATCACCGCGATGCGTGCCCGTTCCGCCACCTGTTTTGGATCGACCGCACTCGAAAAGATCAATTGCGCCTCGGCCCGTTTGCGCGGGTAGTCGATCGAGGTCAGCGAGAAGCGTGCGAAGTCGAAGTTGGGGGTGGTGAAGACGCGAACCCAGCGACCGGCTGCGGGAGCGGTGAGGACGCCCGCTGGTGTTTCGAGGGAGGTCAACTCAACCTCGTAGCGTGTGTTGGGGCGAAAGCCTCGAGTCGGCTGAAAGGTGAGTGTGGTCGGGCTCGTGAAGCGTAGCTGGCCTTCCAGGGTTGGTTCGATACGCAACTCTGTACCAGCGAGGGCCTGCCCGATCTGAGCCTCCTCGACAACCGGTTTTGCCAGCTCGATGACGATCTTGGTTGGACCGACACCAGACTCGGCAACTTCGCGGATGATCGGTGCCAGCTCTTCCGGGCTGAGTTTTGGCGGCGGTGATGTCGCTGGGGCAGTGATCGACTCAGACGGAATCTGAGAAGTCGATTGGCTCTCGCTCGACGGCTCGCGGGAGCAGCCGAGGGCGGCAAGAGAGAGGCAGAGGGCCGTTATTGCTTTACGACATCCGAACATCAGAATTCCTCCGGCGGCGTTGGGTAGGACAGACAGCCTCAGTCTATCGCCTTGTTGATGGCGACCTGATGGCAGAACTTAGGCAATCCAAAGACTGAGGTAATAAAGTCAAACCTTCGGTCCGTTTTGTGCGTCCTATGGGGTGAGCGGAAACCTCTCGACAAGGAGAAAGATTCGATGCGTAGCCCTTTCAAGACGTCATTCCATCGCACAAGTCTGTCGCTAGCCATATCCTTTGCCGCCTTCGGAGCGATCGCGGCTGTGCCTGCAGTCGCTGATGACTGTGACCATCGCGCACCCCGAGAAGACACCTTGGACGCTGCCGGCGTCAAGCTTATCGAGATCGATGCTGGCGCCGGTTTTCTGCGAGTTGAAGGTGTCAAGGGTAGTGAGGTGAAGGTTGTTGGCGAAGCCTGTGCCTCGAGTTCTAGCCTGCTCGAAGACACTCAACTCACGGTTCGACGATCCGGTGATCGTATCCGGGTGATTGCCGAAATTCCCGAAAGTAGCTGGGGGCGTTCGACGGCCCGCCTTGATCTCGACATTGAGGTGCCATCGGGTGTTGCGGTTGAGATTGATGACGGGTCTGGCGAGATCGAAGTCCGAGGCGTAGCGTCAGCCAATATCGACGATGGCTCCGGCGAGATCGAAGTTTCAGACATCGCGGGTGATCTGGAGATCGAGGACGGCTCCGGCGAGATCGATATCGAAGGGGTAGGCGGCGAAGTCCGTATCAGCGATGGTTCCGGTGAGATCGAGGTGCGCTCGGTGGGGTCGGTGCTGATTGAGGAAGACGGTTCGGGTGAGATCGATATCGAAGGTGTCGATGGCGATGTGATGGTGCGCAGCGACGGCTCGGGTTCGATTTCAGTGCGCGACGTCGAAGGTGACTTCACCGTCCGCCGTGACGGTTCGGGTGGTATCGATCACCGGGCAGTGGCGGGTCGGGTCGAGATCCCTGACGACGACAAAGACCGTTGGAACTAGATCGCAGGACCTTCAAGTCGGTGGGAGAACCATCTCACCTTCGACGGTGCCTTCGACCAGGATAGTCACCTGGTTGTTGGTCAGCTCGAAGGTGTCGGCATGACCGAGCACGGTCGATTCCGTCGGTAGTTTTGCGATCAGCCCAGCCATCTGAGCCGCCACCAGTCCCTTGAACGGGCCGTACAGCGGCAGATGGCCAACCCGCAGCGATTGCAGCTTCAAGGACGACGCGTTGTTGCGGGTCTGTTCGTCGAGCGCTTGGCTTGTGACACGGGCCTCGAACACCAGCGGCACGATCAGCATACGACCGGTGACATACAGCGTCGCCGTCCCGGCTTCGAGATCAACGTCGAGGTCAGTAAGTCCGAGGGTGAGTCCTTGCGACTGCTGTGAGTGTTGGTTCTGGCCGACCAAGCGGTCGAGATGGGCATTGATCTCGAGCTCGCTGAGCTCTCGGCGGACCGTATGCCCGGTGGCGACTGCCATCGCGAGAGTGCCGAGCTTACGGCCGCAGTTTGCGGCCGCCTCAGTGTTGTTCTCGGCGTCGGCTCGTTGCACCGTAACGACCGGCGGCCACAACGCAAGGCCGACTATCGCCAGCACCACCACCGAGAGCCCGGTGCGCAGGGCGCGCCGTCGCCACGGCGATGGCGCGTCCTCGAGAGCGTAGCCTGCGGAATCCAAGAATCGATCGCCGCTGAATCAGGGGACGTTGGGCGGATCGCCCGCAAAGCGTTGCAGATCGGCCAGATCAGACATCAGCTCGGCATGGAAAGCCAGCAACGTCTCCTTCGCTTTGTCTTTGAGCTTGACGCGTTCTGGGCAGTCTTTACAGTTGATCCGGTTCTGGTCGAATTCGACGATCAAGTCCACCGTCTCGGCCAGCCGTGTCGCGACCCGCTCGCGCCGTGCTGCTTCGTCCTCACGTTTGGCACGCTCCTCGCTTACCGTCTGGTCGATGGATGCGCTGATCGCCCGGGTATCAGCACCCACCGATTCCAGCGCCTTGTGAGTCGCGTTGAGCTGTAGCTTGATGTCTTTGTTGTCCTCGGCTAGCTGGCCGAAGCCCTGCATCACGGTGGTGAAGTAGTCGTCCAAGTAGTCTGTCACCTCGCCCTGTACCTGTTCTGGAACCAGCGAGATGATGCGGTCGCGTTCGGTGTGGAACTCATTGAGGGCCACCGGGAGGGCCTCGGTCACCGACGCTTCGACCTCGGTCCAGCGGTTGGATGCACTATCGAAACGTTCCTCCCATGCGATCACCGACGCTTCCAGCTTCAGTTTCTCCTGTTCGCAGGCCGCAAGCTGTGCCTGAGCCGCTTCCAGATCTTCTTTGGATGCGCAGCCGACGCCCAACAGCGCCAGTAGCAGGACCATGGTTATCAATTTGTGTTGCATCGGAACTCCCTTGGTGGGTGTCAGCAGCGATCGAAACGAATCCGTGGCCCGCGGGGCCGACTCGGCAGTGCAGGGCGAGGGCCTGCGACCGAATGAACAAGAATGGTAACCTCTACCGTTGTGGTTTGTCTCGAACCTCGACTTTGCGTGTAGAAAGACATCAGCATGATGATCTGACCCGGAGGTTGTATTTATGGTTGAATTCCTTACCTTGTTCTTGGGATTGGTCAGCGGCATCCAAACGATTGAGGTTTCGGTCACAGAAGATGTTGCCGCGGTAGAGCTGATGCTCGACGGTGAGGTTGTAGCAGAGATCGATGGCGAGCCTTGGCAAGCTGAGGTGAATCTTGGCGCGGATCTCAAACCCAGGATACTCGGCGCTATCGCCCGCAACACCGATGGCATTGAATTGCATCGAACCGAGCAGACCATCAACACGGCCCAGTCCCGGGCGTTCCTGCGCATTGTGCTTGGTCGGACGCAACCGGACGGCACGCGGGATGGGCGTTTGGTGTGGGTATCGGCCGAGAATGCCAAGCCGATCCGTGTTGCGGTCACTTTAGATGCTGAGCCGCTCGAGGTTGTCGCCAATCGCGCCTTCAAGCTGCCATTTGGCGAGCTGGATCCGACCCAGACCCACATCATCAATGCACAAGCCGATTTTCCTGACGACTCGGTGGCCACCGCCACAGTATTACTCGGTGGACGATTTGCCGACAAGGTGGTATCCCAATTGACCGCGGTGCCCGTGGTGTTGTCACCGGGTGCAAACCTGCCGGGGATGGAGCGGATGTCAGGTTGGCTGAAGAAGGGCGACCAACCCCTCGAGATCGTAGCGGTCGAGGAGCGCTCGGCGGAGGTCATCGTCGTTCGCGATCGCAACAGCTACAACAGGCTGATCGATCTTGCGTACCGTTTTCGCGAGGCGCGACATCGGGCAGTAGGAACCCTCGGATCCAATCGCTCTGTACGTCTACTCAAGGCCACGCCCGTGCGTGATGCAGAATCCGCCGATCAATCCATCCTCTTCGACCGATTTCCGCTCTCGGAAGCGTTGAGTGAGGGATATGGTGGTGTTCCCTACATCCTTGGCTCGCGGTTCTTTCGTGATCGCTTTTCAGCGGGCGGAGCTGATGGCCACGGCAAGCGCTCTAGGCTCGAGCAGCCGCAGCGCCTGGCTGATGCTGTGGCCAATGCTGGCGTGTCAGCATCGGCCAGCGGATTCCTGCGGGCAGTTGTTTTGGTGCTCGGGGAGAATCCCGAAGATGGAAGCCAATGGTCGGCGTCCACGGTTCGCAGGTTCCTGACTACCATGGGGGTGCCATTTTATGTCTGGTCGACGCTCAGCGAATCGCGCCAGGCAACCGTTGGAGCTCCGGAAGGGTGGGAGCCGATCCAGGATATTTCGACTCATCCGCAATATCTCGAAGCGGTTGGCCGGTTGTCGAAGGACCTCGGGGAACAGCGGGTTTTGTGGGTGAGCGGCGAACATTTTCTGCATGATATTCAGCTCGCTTCCCATGCCGAAGGCGTGCGAATGGTGCAGTAGTGCCCTGTTTGTTAGCGAGCTTGGGGCTTTGACGGCCTGTGAAACCTCAAAGCATTGAAGACAAGTAGTTTGTCGATTCTTATGGCAAGGTGTTCAGAGTTGAATCATGTCGTGCTCGGCTTCGTATACTGAGGCATGACTGACGTACCTTCGATGTCGAGTTCTAAGACGCATCACCACGAAGCGATTGTTTCTCCCCCAGGTGCTGCGCGGAACAAGTTTCGTTTTGGCCTCTTCGAGCTCGACGGCGGTACTGGCGAGCTCAAGAAATCTGGTCGCGTCATTCCGCTCCGTCCCCAGCCCGCCAAGGTGCTCGCCTACCTGGTTGCCCAACCGGGGGAGCTCGTGTTGCGTCAAAATTTGAGACGCCACATTTGGGGCGATACGTTCATTGACGCGGAAGCTGGTCTCAATGCCTGCATCCGCGACATCCGGGCAGCGCTCGGCGATCGGGCAAGCGCACCGACCTACATCGAGACAGTTCCGCGGCGAGGTTATCGTTTCATCGCCCCGGTCGAGGCACCACCGGTTCCCACGCAGGCAGCGTTGCCGAATGCACCTGACGAGCCTTCGAGTGGGATCGAGGCCAGTCGTGATGTCGGGTGGGCTCGGGGGCGCTACTGGCTGCTGGCGGCGGCTCTGATCGTGGGAGCTATTGCCCTGGCATGGATCGATGGGGCGAGCTACCGCCAGCTCCACTCGTCAGTGGAGCCGCAAGTCAGCGGCCAGGTGGTTCCGGTCGATGCGTCGACTGCATCCAACCGTCTTCCTGACGTTGCCCCGGCGGCCCACGAGGCGATCCTCGAAGCTCGCTTTCTACTCGACCGTGGCGAGCGAGGGGATGTGGACGCAGCGGTTGAACGCGCTCGGCGGGCTACAGAGTTGGCGCCGTCGTCGGGAGAAGCTTTCCTGGTTCTGGGCGATGCTCTGTTCAAGGTACAAGGACCTCCTCACGACCTGAAACCGGCTGCCAGGAATGCCTATCACCAGGCACTGAACAGCGATCCGGCGTTGGCCGACGCACATCTTGGGCTAGCGGCAGTCAGTGCGTTGTACGACTGGGATCTAGACGCAGCGTTTCGCGAGTTGGAGTTGGCCCAGCAGTTGGGCGGTGAGACATCGGATCTCCACCAGAGCTGGGCGATGTTTCACCTGCTGGCGGGCCGCACGGACGAGGCGCTCGGGCATCTCCGCCGGGCGCTACGACTGGATCCAGTGTCGGCGCGCATCCGCGGAGATATTGGCTGGATTTACGCCTTGACTGGCGACTATCAGCAGGCCGTCGAGCAATGCCAACGTGGTCTTGACCTCGAGCCCAACACCACCTGGTTACACGGTTGTCTGGTCGAGGCTTATCGGGAGTTGGGTGATCTCGAGGCCGCCGCCGAAGCGGCGCGAGGCGAGATGAAGGCAGGAGCCGCAGATCGTGACGCTCTGGTGCAACTCGACACCGATCCAGAAAGCGCGCTCGTCGCGCTCGATCAATGGCGTTTACAACGGTTGTTGCGGGCCCGCGACGATCACTACATCCCGTCCTGCGCTATCGGAATCCGCTACGCCCAGGCAGGAGATTCCAGCCAGGCCTTGCGATATCTCGAGCTCGCCTATGAGGAGCGCTCGGCGTTCATGCCGTTCCTCTCGATCGATCGCCACCTGGCACCGTTGCACGAAGATCCCAGGTTTCGTCGGCTGGCGGATCGGGTCGCCGGGGAGATGCGGACACCGAGTGAATCGAGATCTTGAGGTGTAACCAATAGGGTTGGCGGACACCAAGGCGGCGAAGCGACGGCCGCCGTTGTCGGGTCTTGGAGCTTTGTCGAAGGTGAGTCGGCGGTCGTATGGAACCCAGGAGACCGGTAAGGGGTCTTCACGGCGGTCGTACGATAGTCGGGGAGATGCATCGCGAGCCGCCGGGCGGCCGTCGTCGGGATCGGGAAACTGCCGCAAACATGCGCGACAGTCGAGCAAGTTAGAAAACTTTGTTTCCTCGTCCGCGGATCGGCCGTAGTCGCGAATTATGGATTCCGTGGAAGTCTCTACGTCCGCCGTAGTCGCCGTTACGGACTTTGTCGACGGGCCTACGGCGGCCTCGAGATGCTGGAGCAGGCGTCCCTCGACCGCGGATGTACTCCCACGTCGATACCTTCAGCTTTCAGGCCAGGGCCATCTACGAACGGCATGGGTATAGCGTTCTTGCCAAGTTAGAGGACTATCCACTAGGCCATCAACGGATCTATCTCGAGAAGCTGCTGTTCCGCTCGTAAAGTCCGGCGTTCCGAGTGCAGCGGTATTCACGCCGAGGCATCTCCGCGATGCCCACATCCTCATGGATGTGGCTGAGGAGCTTGTTGTTATGCTCTTACTTGCAGAGAACCTACATTGCTTCACTTGGTCTACTGAAGTACGAAGGAGAGATATGGGCGACTCACCCTGGATTGCGCGAGGCTTTCAACTAGCCGCCGCGAGCAACATTGTCGGCATCCTGCTGTTCTCCCTGGCTTTCACCAATCCATGGATTGGTGAAAATTCGCCGCAAGTGTTCTCGACCTTCGGCCAAGGTGCCGTCATTCTCTGGGGGTTGGCCTACTTGGCTTGCGCCAGTTGTTATCGATCTGCCAAGTGGATCGTGGCTGTTTTTGCACTGGAGAAGCTGGTCTACTTTGGTACGTGGGTGGTATGGATGATGGAACGAGGGCCGGAGCTGACGAGCCTGTTCGAAACCTCGGCGGTGACCGGTGTTTTTTTTGTCATCTATGGGCCGAATGATCTGCTGTTCGGCGTTTTCTTTGGTTGGGTTTTTTTCCGTGACAGGAGGAGCCAGTCATGAGGCGATCGTTGCTGCCGCTTATGTCGTTATTAGGCCTGCTGACCATGACGATCAGCTCGCAGGCTTGGGCGCAACCGCCAGGAGTGGTTGCGAGTCGGCTGATGGATCGGGCTGAGGCGATCCCTGAGCCCCGCCCGGTGGGGGCCAAAGCTGTGGTCGGCACCGACCTAGGCTTGCGACTGTTTTTCATGACCGGTGCCGACAATGCCTCTTGTGTGCGCTCGGTAGCCGATGTCACCGGTGACGGCCGTGATGAGATCGTCGTCGGTATCGACGAGTCCCAAGTCGACAACATTTTCCTGCTTGATGGTGCGAGCTCCGGCCCGGCGACGGTGGTTTGGGCAATCGAGACCATGGATGGGGTATCGGGCGGCTCGCCTTGGGGTGATCAGTCGCTGGTACCTTCGGCTGATACTGACGGCAACGGTCGCCAGAACATTCTGCTCGGCACAGCTTGGGGTGGGCGCACTGCTTATGACTTGGACAGCTTAGATGGCTCGATTCAGTGGAGCTTCGATACCTACGATGCGTTTGAGTCGGGTTGGGTCTACTCGTTGGCTCAACTCAACGACATCACCGGCGATGGCGTGCCGGAAGCCGCCTTTGGCGTCGGCTCGGACAACAACACGCTCTACATGATCGATGGCGCCAGCGGGGTACCTGCAACGGTCCTGTGGCAATACCAGGCTGCTGACGCCGTCCTGTCAGTTTGTAATCTCGGTGACGTCAACGGTGATGGTGATCACGACGTGCTGGCGGCGATTGGAGACAATGGTTCGCAACTTGTCGCCCTCGACGGTGGTACTACTTCGGCTAGTGGTCAGGTGTTGTGGACATACCCTGCGGCGGCGATTGTCAATGCCTGCGGCGTCTTGCCGGATATCACCGGCGATGGTGTGCAGGAGGCGTTGGCGGTGCTGTGGAGCACTGACGGTTCTGCTATTCGTTGCCTCGATGGAGCTACAGGTGAGGTCGTCTGGTCGAGTACGGCGGTCGGAGAGGCTGGCATGATGGTTGACCTCCTGGAGGACGTCACTGAGGACGGCATCCCGGAGATTATCGTCGGCTCGTTCGAGAACGCTGTCATTGTGCTCGACGGTGCGGACGGCACCCTACACTGGAGAACCACCGTGGGTACCCTCAATGGTGGTGATGTCTGGACAGTACGAGCCATCGACGACCTCAACGGCGATGGTAACCAAGACGTTGTCGCTGGCTCCTTCGACTACCACGTCTACGCTATGGATGGCGACGATGGGCAAGTGCTCTGGGCGTATGAAACCGGCAACCGTGTGTTTAGCGTTTACCCGGCCGGAGACCTCAATGGCGATAGTCTGCCTGAAGTTGTCGTCGGCACCCAAGACACCAATACCAACGTCGTGGTCCACGTCCTCAGTGGTGGCGGTATCATGGCAATCTTTTCCGACGGATTCGAGAGCGGCGATCTCTCGATGTGGTCGAATTAGTGGTGTGGTGTTCGAGGATTCGAAGCGGCCCTACTCGTGACGCAGTGCCACCAGAGGATCAACCGACGCCGCCCGCCGTGCTGGCAGGTAGCTCGCGATCAGAGTAACGGCGAAGAGCAAGAGGGACACGGTCACAAAGGTCAGTGGATCGGTGGCGCCGACGCCAAATAGCGAAGCTTCTAGCAGGCGCGTCGCTGCCAGAGAGCCGACGAAGCCGACCGCGATCCCGGCGACCGCAACACCGAGCCCTTGACGTACCACCATGCGGCTGACCGCGCCGCGACCGGCACCGAGCGCCATCCGCACGCCAATCTCCTGGGTGCGTTGATTGACGACGTACGAGATCACGCTGTAGAGGCCAATCGTACCGAGCAGCAGTGCCACCATGGCGGCGATGACCAGCAAGATCATGGTGAAGCCAGCGCGGGCGCTGTCGTCAGCGACAATTTCGTCCATGGTGCGGACATTGGCGACGGGGAGATTCGGGTCGGCCTGCCAGATGGCTGACCGCACCGCTCCGGCGAGGGTTTCCGGGGGCACCTTGGTGCGCACGGTGAAACTCATGGTCTGGGCCGCGGTAGCTCCAGCGTCGGCGTCTGCGGTCGGCGACGGTGGACTGACCATCGGAAAGTAGATCGCTTCGGTTGGGTCTTCAGCTAGCCCCTCATCGTGAATGCTGCCGACGACCCCGACGATGGTGTACCAGTCTTCCTGTTCGGCAAGGCCATTTGCCAGTCGCCGGCCCATCGGGCTGGTGTCGCCCCACAACTGGGTGGCAAGAGCTTGGCTGATCAGGACGACCCGCTTGGCTTCTTGGTGATCAGCGGGTTCGAAGACTCGGCCGGCGACGAGGGGAATGTTCAGAGTTTCGAAGTAGCCCGGGGCAGTTCGACGGGTGGCGATGATCCGCGGTACCTCGTCGGGCTCGAGCGGGAAATCTTCGAAGGCGTAACCGCTATTGGAGCCGCCAGCAGCCATCGGCAGCCGAGTCACGGCACCTGCGGTTTCAACGCCAGGAAGTGCCTGGATCCGTTCGATGGCCTGGTGCACAAAACGGGCTCGCTCTTCGGCCTCGGGGTATTGTGTTGCAGGCAACGACAAACGCAAGGTTAGTACGTTGGCGGGATCGAATCCCGGGTCGACATTCCTCAGAGCGAGGAAACTGCGGACCATCAGACCCGAGCCGGTCAACAGGATCAGAGCCAAGGCGATTTGGCCTGCCACCAACGTGTTGCTGGCGCGTTGCTGGGCCCGTCCAGCGGTGGTTCTGAGGCTGCCGTCCTTGAGCGCTGTTCCCAAGTTGGGGGCGCGACGCAGCGCCGGCATGGCGCCGAACAACAGGCCGGCGAACAGGGAAATAGCCGCGGTGAAAGCCAACACTCCGCCATCGATACCGATGTTTTCGAGTCGTGGTACCGTCCCAGGGCCGAGGCTGGTGAGGACGCGTACGCCGGCAGCGGCCAGCGCCAAGCCGATGAAGCCTCCAGCGAGCCCGAGCAAGGCACTCTCGACGAGGAAAGCGCCAGCGATATCGCTTCGTTGAGCGCCCAGGGCGGACCGAATGGCAACTTCCCGCTGCCGCTTCTCGGCCCGCACCAAGAACAGATTGGCGACATTGGCACAGGCGATCAGCAGGATGAAGCCGACGCTGCCCAATAACACCCACAACACGCGACCAACATCACCGACCACGTCATCGCGCAGTGGATGTACCAGGGCAGCAAGCCCGACGCCTTCGATCATGCCCGCTGTGATCTCTTCGCTCGGGAACAGCTCCGGTAGCCGATGTACCAAGGTGGAGAGTTCTGCGGCCGCATCTTGAGGCGTCTTCCCCGGCTTCAGGCGGGCGATGCCGACATAACTGAAATTGCCGACGTTGGTCGCTTCGGGATCGATCGCCATGGGTTCCCACAACAGCGTGTCGACGGCGGGAAAGCGAAAGCCAGCTGGCATGACACCGACGACCGTTCGCGCCACGCCGTCGATCTCGATCGTCTGGCCGAGGATCGTGTCTTCACCGCCGAAGCGACTGGCGTGGAACTCGTGGCTGATCACCACCACAGGTTCAGCCCCGGGCTTTTCGTCTGCCTCGGTGAAGTCCCTACCCATCGCCGGTGCGACGCCGAGTGTCGGAAACAGAGAGGCTGTCACCGCTGCCGCTGGCAGCTGTTCGGGGCGCTCGATGCCGGTGAAGTTGAGGGTCCCTTGATCGTAAAGCGCAAGATCCTCGAACACCCGATTGTGTTGCCGGTAAAGCAGATAGGTGGCGTCAGACTGTTCGAATTGGGGCAGTTCGATTCCCGGTGCGGTATGCCACACACCCACCAACCGCTCCGGCTCGGGATACGGCAGCGGTTCGAGCAACACCCCGTTGACCACACTGAAAATAGCGGTGTTGGCACCGATACCAATGCCCAGCGTCAACGTCGATAGCAAGGTGAAACTGGGGCTGCGCCGCAGCTTACGAATAACCGCACGGAGTGGGCGAATGATGGAAAACATGGGGCCTCCAGGTTGGGCAGACGTCGCTCAGTATCTTCTTCTCAAGGAACGCTGGAGGGTTGGAATTGTTACAGTTGGCACAGCAAGCCACCGCTCGGTCGCCTCGCCGAGCCAAGCACTACCGCTCGGTCGCCTCGCCGAGCCAAGCACTACTGCTCGGTCGCCTCGCCGAGCCAAACATCAACCGAGAGAGCTATTTGGACGCTCTCTCGAGGGCGTCACCGGAAACTCTCGACCAGGCCGGCCAGCTCGGAGCGCGTCACCTCGATGAGCTCTGCGTCCTGAAGCTCGATTGCCGAGCGGAAGGCGGCGATGGCTCTGGCGAGCACCTGTCTCGGAGGGCCAAGGATCTCGACATGGAGCGCTTCGGCACGAGCGAGAGCGGTGGTGTTGGGTAGGGCGTCCCGTGGGTGAAATTTGAGGCCAGCCATAGCGGACCGAGCCTGTTCGAGCTCGGCGGCGCTCAAGCGGCCAGCAGATTGCTCGAGCACAAGATCTTGCTTCAGGCAAGTCGACAAGACGATCACTTCGACTTCGAGCACGCCGTTGAGGTCGTAGGTGAAGCGCACTTCGATGGTTTCTTCTCCCGCCGGCCGCGGTGGGATGTCGCTGATCGTCAGGCTGCCGATCAGCAAGTTACGATCGCAGGTGGCGTGTTCGCCCTGGTAGATCTTGAGCTCAATCACGGTTTGGCGATTCTCGACCGTGCTGTAGGTGTGTACGCGGCTTGCCGGGATGACCGTGCCGCGTTCGAGGATTGGTGAAAACAGGCCGGCGATCGCCTGGGCGCCGATCATCGAGACGGTTTCGACGCCGAGGGTAAAGGGGGCAACGTCGGTGACAATCAGGTCGTCGAGCGCTGCATCCCCAGCCTTGAGAGCTGCTTGTAGGGCGGCCCCCAGAGCCACGACTTCGTCCACCGAGTGGTCGCTCGCTGGAGTACGACCGAAGATCTCTTCTGCCAGCGCGGTGAAACACGGCATGCGCGAGGCGCCACCAACCGCCAACACTTCGTCGACGTCCGACGGATTGAGCTCGGCATCGCGCAGGGCGCGCCGAATCGGTCCGCGAATCCGTTCCAGAATCGGCTGCCAGAGTGCCTCGGCTTCTTGCCGGCTAATCTCGAGGTCAACGTCACGGCGCCGCCCCTCCGAGAGCTTGAGGCCGTTCACCGTGATCCGGCCTTGGCCATCACGACTGAGGGTTTTCTTAGCCGTCTCACAGGCCGCTAGGACCCGCGCCCAGGCATCACTGGCGGGTTCGAGCGTGCAATGATGTTGTTCCTGCAGATGACGTGCGAACCGTTCCGCCAGAGCCTGAGTGAAGTCCTCGCCGCCCAGGCGGCTGTCGCCAGCACTCGACTGGATCTCGATCACCTCTTCGATAATTTCGAGCACCGTCACGTCGAAGGTGCCGCCACCCAGGTCGAGCACAACCACTTGTTGCTCGCGTTCCAGCTGATGTAAACCGAAAGCGATGGCGGCGGCGGTGGGCTCGTTGATCAAACGCTCAACATGCAACCCCGCCAGTTCTGCTGCCTGGTGGGTTGCCCGGCGCTGTAGATCATTGAAGTAGGCCGGTACGCTGATCACCGCCTCGTCTGGCGCTCGTCCGAGAGCTGCTTCAGCATCGTCTTTGAGGCCGCGCAGCACACAGGCCGAAAGTTCGATCGGCGTCAGTGTCCGGTCTCCGATCGAATAGGTTTTGCTGCTGCCCATGTCCCGCTTGAACGCGGTCACTGTCTCGCTGGCGGCGACGGTGGTGCGAGCGAGCGCTGCAGCACCGGTGACCACCGCATCGCCGTCGATCGCAACCACACTCGGCGTCAAGACCTCACCGACGGCGTTGCGCAAGACCCGCGGTCGTCCATTCTCGACCACTGCCACCAGCGAATGGGTGGTGCCGAGATCCATTCCGACCACCAAGTGACCGTGAGCTTGGTCCTGATCACGCATAGAAGATGCCGTTGGGCAGGTTAGCGACTGGTTCCGCAGGTTGACTCCAGCACATCGTAAATTTCCTCGACCACTCGCCGGACCGGATGTTGTGGGTTATCGCTGTCGAGTAAACGGTTGAGCGCGACGAAGGCGCCTCGGCCGCTGATGCAATTGTTTTCTTCGACATGGTTGATCGTCTGATACGCGCGAAAGCAGACCTTGAGCTCAGGCCAAGTCTCAGGATCCTGGCAAAAGTCGATAGTCTGCGGAACCTGTTGTGGGACAGTCTGGCGCCGAGGCTGGATCAGCAAGCGACAGCGATTCTTCCATAGATCGTGGATCTCTTCAGTACCCTGTCGCAGGAGATCGGCGCGGTCAGAAAGAGTTGAGTTCGAGGGTATTGTGAGATCTGGCACCAGCGAGAGCTCTCCTGGTGATTGAATTCCACCGATCTGGCCGAGCTGAACCAGCACTTGGTCAACTTTGGTGTGCAAGTCATCGACGAGTCTGAAAGCAGATGAACAGCTGCCGGTGTCGAGCTGGGAGATGATCACCCGGGCCAATCGGCAGGGAGGATGGTCGCGCGGATCGACATCGTTGCAATATTCGCCGAGGACTGAAACCTCAGTGGGAAACTCGACGACAGGGGTCTCATAGTGGTGGAACTTTGCTGTGTTGGTGGATTGGCACCCTCGTGTTCCGATGATCGCAAAGACGGCCAGCAATAAATACCAGAGCAGCTGAAAACCACCTGACGAGGTCTGATGTGTCTTCTCACCGGAGGTGTGCCTGGTCGACAGTGGACCACTCAGAATACTCTGGTAGAGATGGTGGAGCATCGGCGCCATAGCCAACATATTGGCGGCATCAAGGGCCAGCTGGGGATGTGCGATGGTGTATTCGTGCAGGCTGTCCGAAATCTCGGGGAGCTCACCCTGTAACAAGCCCGTGGCGATGGCAGCACGGACCTGCTGCGGAAAGTGACGGGGCAGCTGGCGCAGCTCGCTAAACATCTGCCAAGCGATTGCGGCTTCAGCATCCAGCACTTTGTAGCTGCCGTGGAGGTTCAGCCAGGCCTCGAGCCGATTCGCGAGCGCGTCGGCCGGATCCAACGCCCGGCTGATGGTGAGCTCGAGAAGGATGCCAACAACCGCTTTTGCCGGCAGCCAGCCATCCACTGTCTCCGCCATCTCGAAGACCCGCTGTGTGGTCTGGCAGGCTTGCTCTATCTGACCTCGTCGGATTTGTTCCGAAGCCGCCAACAACATGGTCTCCGGATCTTGGGACTCTGCGGCAGCCGCAACTTCGTCGTTAGTGAGGTTGGGAGCATACTGACGCAGCAGAAAGTCTAGACACACTTCCGAGCCGCGGTCCACTGCGGTCCGCAAGGCGGCCTGCGCCTCTTCATGGAGGTCTGCGCGCGCCGCGAACATCGCCAGCAATCGGTACGCTTCGAGATGCTCCGGCAGCTCTTGGACCGCTTGCCGGGCGATTTCGACGTACTCGTCGTCGTCCTCGGACTCCCGGAGTCGTTTCAAGAACGGCTCGAGAGGGTCGACGGGCTCCATGACCTCGTCGGTGAATACATTGTCTTGTGGTGGAGCAGTGTCTTGTGGTGGAGCAGTGTCTTGTGGTGGGGCAGTGTCTTGTGGTGGAGCAGTGTCGTCAGGTGACGCACTCTCCAGGTCGATCCCGGTCGATGGATCGTCAAGTGACGCCCCGGACTCTTGTTCTTCCCCGGTATCGCCAACGTTGGCCTCGGACAGCTCGACTCCGACCGCATGGCCATTGATCACCAGGGTCGGTTTGCCTTCGATCGATACCACCCGGGCCGATTGTGTTTCAGCGATCGTTCGGGCAGTTTCGTAGGCCTCCCGTAGACGTTGGAAGCCTGCCGGGTCGCGGTCCGGCTTGTGGTGCTTGAGTAGGCGCAGATACGCCCGGCGCGCTTCTTTTGCGCTGCAGTCCGGCTTGACGCCGAGGAGCTCGAAGGTCTCTAGAAAATCCACCGTCGCCGGAGCCTCGCCAGGCGCTAGGGAGCAGACTCAACGTCGGTATTGTCGTATTTCGCAAACCAAGCCAGCACATGGGCCACCTTGGCAATCAGTTGACTGGGACGCGCCGCGATATGGTGAGAGGCGTCTGGAATCTCGACCAGGGCAGTGTCGATCCGGCGCAACTTGAGGGCATGGTAAAGCTGCTTGGACTCGGACAGCGGCGTTCTGAGATCGGCTGTACCCACCATCACCAGAGTAGGCGTCGAGATGTTGCCAACCAAGGAGATCGGGGAATACTTCAGATAGGCCTCGGGGTTCTCCCACGGCGCTCCCGGATAACGGTAGTCGTGGTAATAGAAGTAGTTGTCCGCCACCAACGCCTTGCTGTACCAATTGATCACCGGTTTGACGACGGCCGCGGCGCGAAACCGGTCGGTTTTGCCGACGATCCAGGCGGTCATGATGCCGCCGGCACTGCCCCCAGTCACATAGAGGCGCTCTTCGTCGATCGAACCTTGGGCGATCACAGCGTCGACACCGGAGATCAAGTCGTCGTAGTCCTGGCCGGGATAGTCGTGGTAGAGCAAGTTGCCGAAGGTTTCGCCGTAGCCGGTGCTGCCGCGCGGGTTGGCGTAATAGACGACGTAGCCAGCGGCGGCGTAAAGCTGGAATTCGGCCGAGAAGCGATCGCCATAGTTGGTGATTGGGCCACCGTGGATCTCGAGCAGCAGCGGATACTTCTTGTCGGCCTGGAAGCCTGGCGGCTTGATGATCCAACCCTGGATACGCCGTGCATCGTGAGAGGACTCGACCCAAATTTCCTCAACTTCTCCGAGCTCGCGATAGGCCAGCAGATCGTCATTGAGATCGGTGATCCGTCGGGTGTTCGTGCCATCGACGACCACGATGTCGGCCGGGTGTTGTGAGTCCGTGGCGGTGTAAGCGAGGGTGCCCGAATTGGAGAACGTAAACGAGCCACCAGGGTACGGTCGTCCCAGCGACGTGCCACCCAAGTCCTCTGCCAGGACGGTGAGTTTGCCATCGAGAGTGGTTGTTGCGATTTTGGTCACGCCCTGATCGTGGTAGCTGAAGGCCAGGCCTTTGCCATCCGTGGTCCAGCGCGGCGCGGCGATGCTACGGTCGAGTCCACTGGTCACCAAGCGTTGGTTGCTGCCGTCGCGACGCATCACGTAGAGGCCGGTGACCTGGTAGGTCTGGACCTTGTCTTCGTAGCCGAGATAAGCGATCCACTCGCCGTCTGGAGACACCGCGGGATGCCGGTCGGGTCCATTACGTTCGGTGAGCGGGCGGATCGTCGCCTGGACGGCGGCCGGGGCACCGAGCGCAACTTCATAAATCTCCGAGTTGATGAATTCGTACTCCCAATCCGGGTTGCGATTGGCGGAGAAGATCAGCGCCTGACCATCCGGTGCCCAGGCTAGCGGGCCTCGGTGGTGGAAGGACCCCGAGGTCACCTGCCTCGCCGTGCCGCCGACCGCCGACAGCACAAAGAGGTGGTGGTAACCCGGTTCGAGATACCCTTGGCCGTCGGCCTCGTGGTAGACCCGAGTGATCACTTTCGGTGGGTCTGCCCACTCGGCGTCTTTGGGCTTCTTGGGTGGCTTGACCAACTCTGGCGGTTTTTCGGTGACCAACATCGAGAACGCCAAATGGTTGCCGTCCGGCGACCAGGTGAGACCAGCGGGGCTCTTGGGCAACTGCGTGAGGCGTGCCGTCTGGCCGGTCTTCATCCAGCGGACAAAAACCTCGCTGCCCTCGTCACTGCCGGCGACGTAAGCAACACGGCTACCATCCGGTGACCAGCGGGGTGACGATTCCTGGCCTTCACCGGCGTTGAGTTTCCGATGGCCGGAGCCGTCGGTATCAACGATCCACAAGCTGGATCGCCTACGGTCCTTCATCACGCTCATTGCGTTGCGCACGTAGACCACCTGTCGGCCGTCCGGCGAGATCTGGGGATCGGACGCATATTCGAGTTGGAAAATGTCCGCTTCGGTCAGCACGTTGGGTGCGTCGGTTGCCGGGGAGTCCTGACCAGAGGCCGCGGCAGGGAAGGCTGACAGGATTACGATCACTAACAGGTGCACGAGCCGATGGGTCATATCAATGTCTCCGTTGGTCCGTCGTCTACAACTTAACTTGGTGTTGCTCGCCATCCCGGCTCAGGTTTGCAGGTTCTTCGGCGGTTCAGTGTTCGTTCCGATAGACGACCTTGCCAGCGACGATCGTCGCCAGGATCTTGCCGCCCAAGAGGCTGCCGGGATTAGCTTCGCCGAGCGACAGTGGATCGATGTCCATTATCGTGACATCGCCCCAACGACCGGGGGCCAAGACGCCGGTGTGGTTTTCCCAATGGGCCGCGTAGGCCGACCACGAAGTGTAGCCGCGTAGCGCTTCTTCCGGCGTCATGGTCTGTTCGGGGTACCAGCCAGCCGCCGGTTGCTGTTGTTTGTCGCGGCGGGTGATAGCGGCGTGTAAGCCATAGAAAATGTTGTGATCCGAACCGCTGAGATCGGAATTGAAGGTCAGCCGAGCACCGGCCTGGCGCAGCGTCCGCCAAGCGTAGGCGCCGCGGATCCGTTCCGCGCCGACACGATCCTCAGCCCAGGTCATGTCTTCGACCGCGTGCGGCGGCTCCATCGATGCGATGACTTCGAGCGGGGCGAACCGTTGGAAGTCGTCGGGATGGATCACCTGTGCATGTTCGATCCGGTGGCGATGTGATTTAGCGGTTGAGTCCTCCGCCAGCACACCCTCGATGAAATCCAACGTTTCACGGTTGCCGGCGTCACCGATCGCGTGGATGCCTACCTGGAAGCCACCGCGCATCATGTCGGCGACCAGCTCTTCGTCGAAGCCATAGTCGTCGCCGCTGGTGCCTCGGTGCCCAGGCGTGTCGGAGTAGTCGGCGAGCAGGCGGGCACCTCGAGAGCCGAGGGCAGCATCGTAATAAGCCTTCACCGAGCGCACCGCTAGATGGCTGTCGATACCCGCCTGCGGACCCTTGGCGAGCCAGGTTCGGCACAATTCGGCATCCCGGGCCGACAACATGGCGTAAACCCGAATCGGTAACTCGCCAGCTTGCTCCAAGGCTTCCAGAGCCGCCATATGGTGACTCGCCGAGCCAGCCTCATGGACCGCGACGTAGCCGTCCTGTGCCATCCGTCGCAGGCCCGCCAGCACATAACCCTTGAACTGGTCCGCCGTCGCCTCCGGCACCGCCGCCGTCAGCAATGAGCCCGCACGATTGAGCACGATGCCAGACGGTTCGCCACTCGCATCGCGCAAAATCTCACCGCCGTCCGGGTCCGGCGTGTCGCGGGTGATGCCAGCCTTGTCGAACGCCAGGCGATTACCCCACACCGCAAAGCCGTGTAATGACTCGAGCACCACCGGGTGGTTCGGTACCTGCCGGCTCAGCAACTCCATCGTCGGGTAACGATTGGCCCACGCCCCTTCATCCCAGCCCCGGCCAAGGATCCACTCACCGTCGGGGGTTGACGCCGCCCGCTCCACCACCTTGGCGACAGCCTGTACCTCATCGGCGATGCCGATCAGATTGACCTGGACTGCCAACTCGCCGAGCCCGGCAACATGGGTGTGGGAGTCGACCAGTCCGGGCAGCACCGTGGCGCCGCCGACGTCCAGTAGCTCGGTGCCGTCACCGATGTAGGCTTTGACGTCCTCCGAGCTGCCGACAAACACAATCTCGCCATCTCGAATCGCCACTGCCTCGGCGTCCGGTTGCCAGCCATTTGCATCGTGCGGCGCATCGGCGGCCGGCGTGCCATCGGCGGCGGGTTCACCCCACGAGAAGGTGTAGACCCGTCCCTGAGTGATGACCACATCCGCCGCCTCGGATGACGTGGCGGCATTCGTTCCTTCCTCCGGCGCCGCACAGCCCGCCAGCGCCATCAGCAACCCGGCGGTGAACAAAAAAAGGGGGACCAGTGCGTGACAGGGCCTGCCTCCGCGAGTCGATTCGACGTGGCGCATCATCATGGTGGTTTCCTTTCGAGTCGCGGGTGGGGCGGGTGTTGGGCGGGAAACCTACCACAAGGAGTCCAGGCTAGATCAACGGGCTGGTTCTCAACCTCCGAACAACACGAACGGTGCCCAGGCATGAGGATGAGCACGATCGGGACGATCGAGCAAGCTGAGCTTGGCTCGACGCAGGGCGGCGGCGGGGGAGCTCGGATCTTGTTGTAGCTCGCGGTAGAAGATCGTCATCAGCTCGCGGGTGCTGGTGTCTGCGACCCGCCACAGGCTGGCGAGGAGGCGATCAGCACCGGCGTAGACGAAGGCGCGGGAGAGGCCGAGCAATCCTTCACCGCGGTAGAAGCGACCGAGGCCGGTTTCATAGGCGGAAAGGGTGACAAGGTCGGCCGAGAGGTTGAGCTCGACGATTTCAAAGGCTTGCAACAGCCCGTCTTCGCCGTCGTCGGAG
Source organism: Acidobacteriota bacterium (assembly GCA_029263395.1). Lineage (GTDB taxonomy): Bacteria > Acidobacteriota > Thermoanaerobaculia > Multivoradales > J023 > JAAELT01. Next base: position 124,155 of record JAJCXO010000208.1, read on the forward strand.
TGCGACAACAGCAGGGCGGATTGGGATGGGATGGTGGTATCCACCAGGCCATGGGTGGCGAAGTGAAGGTAACGCGCCTGGTGGACGGTAGGGTCTTCCTTGAGGCGCCGCTCGAGAGCGTTTTCGGCGGTGTAGATGCGGGTCCGCTCTGGCGGGAAAAGCTCGGCAATGGAGCGAATTTCGTCAGCACTGGCGAGCAGACGTCCTAGCCCCTTGGCTCCAGAGATACCGGAGCGTTTAGCCGCTTGGCGTGTTGCATCGCTGGGCAGTGGGTCGCCGAAGCCCATGAAGTCGACGGCCCAGCTGGGGTCGGTCGGGCGCAGTCTGGTGAGGCTGGCAAGGACGCTGGCCGAGGGTGCGTAGGTAACCTCCATAGAGCGCAACAGGAACGGCATCTCGGCGTAAGAGCTCGGTGCTGTTGCGCCGGCCGAACGTGGTGCTGTCAGGACCTCGAAGGCGGCGTGGTTGCGAGACCAGCTGGCGCAACGCATCCACTTGGGTTGCAAGCTCGGTCTCTCCGGGCAGGGGATAAACCGCCAGGTGGTTGCGGGTGAGGGCGAACAACCACGAACGGGCGTCTCCAACGTGGTATTCCAGCATGAGTTGGTCGTCTGCGAGCAGCGCTTAGGCGTCTGCCAGCGAGAGCGGCTCAGGCTCGAAGACCTTGGCGTAACGGGGCTGGTTCAGGCGCAGAGTCTGTTTGGCTCGCTCGAGCTCACCGAGGGTCGATTCGAGCTGGTGCCGCAGGCTTATAGCGTCTTCCGCGGTGGCTTGAGACAGTTCGCCTTGGTATTGCCGCACAGATTTTGCAGCTCGATCGCAACGTCGGTATCGAGCTGTTCGAGACGCAGGTGCAGCACGTGCTGGGCAGGCAGTTGGATCTGCCACTGGCGCTGGCCGTCCGGTGTCGCCTCCGGTCCGACGGTCAATAGGGAGTTTTTGCCGGGTATTGGCGGCTCGGGCGGTTTGGGGCGGGACGGGGTCTGAGGCCTTGCCTCGACGATCGAAACGAATCCCGGCGCGATCGCCGCCCACAACAAGACGAGGAGCGCGACCCGCCAGCGTTTCACCGCGAATTTTCCGGTTGACGGTCGATGGCTAATTGATACTGCTCGATCTGGCGTCGTTGATCCCATTCGAGCGCAAAGATCTCCAGAGTCACGTGTTCGACCCTGGAGGGGATCCTCAAACTGAGGGTGTACTCGCCCCGCGGATCGCGCTCCAGACCTTGTGCCGTCCAGAACACCGTACCGGCCTGGTCGCTCGCCTCAATCGCCAGCCGAGAGGATCCGAGATCTTGCTCCGAGACCAGAATCAGCACGACGCGATTGTTGCCCTCGGCCAATGTTACCGTCGGGGTTGGGATTTCTTCGCCGCGCAAAACACCATCGGCTGGCAACATCTCGACGATCGGTACGTTGAGTTGGCCGTCGGCAATCCGGCCGGTGGTTTGGGGTGCTGTCGGCCCGTAAGCCTGCCACCAGACGAGCGACGCGGCGACCGTCGCCACTAGCGCCGCCGCTACCGCCGCCAGCCAAACGGTTCGCCGGGTTGAGGGTGTTGTTTGGGTCGTCGAGGGTTGATCCGGAACACGCTTAGGTGGTTGCGGCATCGACGTCTGAGGCATTATCGTGATCTCGCCCCGATCCACCGCGTTCACCAGCATGCGACCCTGACGCAACAACGCGACCTCTTGCCGCCCCGCCTCCGAACGTTTCAGATACGCTTCGATCAGGGTGCGATCTTCGTCGTCAAGCGCATCTTCGACATATGCCACCAGATCCTCCGCCGGTGGTTCTGCGGCATGCAACTGCCAGACCGTGCGACTTTCTTCCAAAGCCTCGCTAGAATAGGGTCGACTGGAGATACCTTCGATGACCAAGGTTAAGATTTTCAAATCGTTCGAAGAAGAGAATGCAGCCGAGTATCGTCGGCGGGCGCGAATGACACCTGAGGAACGGCTCGCGGAGTTCGCTATAGTTCAGAAGCGAGCCTGGGGAGAGGACTGGGCATCACAACCGATCGTCAAGAAGGCGACCTGGGAAAAAGTCTCTTGGTGAGCGATCCGTGATTTTCTCCCAGGAAATGAAGGACCTGGTCAGAATCTTCAATGCGCATGGGGTTCAATATCTTCTGGTTGGAGGTCATGCAGTCAATTATTATGGCTATGTCAGAGCCACTCAGGACATCGATTTTCTAATCTACCCGTCTGCTGAGAATGCTCCCAGAGTGATGGCCGCGCTCAGCGAGTTCGGTTTTGGCGGTGCAGGGATTCCTCAAGATGCCTTCACGTACCCAGGCACAGCAGTTCATCTTGGAGTAGAGCCCAACAGAATCGACCTGTTGACTCACCTCAAAGGGATTAGCAGCGATCAGCTGTTCACTAACCGAAAACAGATCGAGATCGAAGAAACTCCTGTCGAGATCATCTCTCTCGAAGACCTGATTGCAGCCAAGAGGCTCTCGAGACGTCTCAAGGATCTTGCTGACGCAGAAGAGCTTTCGAGTCTTCGATGATCCCAGCTGTGGTGCGGAGTGGCACTCGTGCCGGATGCCTCTCAGGTGTCCACATCCTCACCCCTGCGTTACCTTTTTGCGGTCTCTCCTTTACAGTGCCGCTGCCCCCGAGATCCGACTATCCGAGAGATCTCTCCACTCTCGGGAACCACCTCAAGCGCTGTCGTCTGGATCAGGGCCTCTACCAGAAAGAGGTCGCCGAGCAGCTCGGTGTCTGTGTGCACACGGTCCGGAATTGGGAATCGGGGCAAACGGCGCCTGGAATCCGGCACTGGAGAGCTATCATACGGTTCCTGGGGTACGATCCGCATCCGGCGCCGAGGACGCTCGGTGAGCGGATCTTCGCTGCCCGCCGCCAGCTCGGTATGACGTACCGGGAGCTGGGCGTGGTGCTCGGTGTTCCTGCCGACGCGGCGCGAGGTTGGGAGGTGCACGGGTACGCGCCGAGGAAGGCGACCCTCACGCGGGTCGAGGAGTTCCAGAGGACGGTGCCGAGCGTGCGGTATTGGCGGGAGTCGCCGTCTTCTCAATCCAGGGCTAGTAACGGTTGAATCTGTGGCGGCGGCGCTTAAGCTCTTCATCTGCTTCGCGATCGACCAGATCAGGTTCATAGTCTGAAGCGAGGACCTCGCATAGCAGCACGAGCCAGGAGCTAGAGCTTGCCTGAATGACCTGTTCAGTGAGGATCCATACGTCGCGCCGAGGAAGTCTTAATCCAGCATCGAGCTAAGGGCAACTCCCGCCCGGCTTCGTCGGCCCCTTGTCGAGCTGCAGGGGCGCCGGAGCCATCGAACACCAGCGCGGCGCTGCCCGCGGTCACGAGAGTCCACCCGACCTTCACCGGCTGTGTGCAACGCAGGGTGTGGAGCGCTTCGGCAGTATCCGAAGCCAGGGTACCCTTGACGACGCCCGCGGTCGCGTCTTTCCAGGTCAGGGCGTCGAGCTTGACAGTACGGGTTGTTTGGTTGGCGGGATCGATGACCTTGCCGGTCACCTTGCTGCCATCGAGTTTGAAGCCGGGATAGGCGGCGAGCCAACGTTTGGGCATCTGGATCTCGACCGAGTCGCCGAGCTTGATGTTCGTGTTCCAGTTCTTGATCGTCGCCCGGGTGACCGCGACCCGCAACAGGCCGTCCTTGAGCAGGCGGCCCCCCTTGATCTCGAGCCCAATCTTCTTCGGCCCTTGGGCAGGATAGATGCGCGCGTCACCGGCGTAAACCTGTCCCTCACTGGTCCACACGCGAATGTTGCGATCGGCGTAGCCGTTGCTGCCGAAGCCCTCGGGCGGCGTGTCGACGCTGTCAAAAGTGGCGATGATGCCGCGCATATTCGGTAGTACCACGACGTTCCGGGTGTGCTGGCTGCCGAGGGTGACCATGGTGCTGCGCCAGAGGCGATCTCCTTCGACCAGAATCCTAGCGGGAACGCCGGTTTCTCGTTTCCATTGGACCAGTTTGCGGGGAGCAGGTCACCGGGCAATACATTGGGTGGCTGCTTCCAAGTCTCAATTCCAGTCTAAGTGCATTATCATTGGTGAAGCGTTGTAGCCCGCCATCATGTGCTGGCCCGTTTCTGAGCGCCGGAGATTCTAAGAGGCTGCTGCCAAACAGGCCTCGACTGCCGTGAGGTTGCTCTACTTTCACTACGCACTCGGGAGGATTAATGGGCGAGAAGTACAGTCGCCGGATACTCAAAATCGTAGGGTGGCTCACTGCCGGTCTTGCACTCCTCATAGGAGGTCTTCTCACACAGGTGGGCAAAAACCTCGGCGATCTACCGTTCAGGTCCACTGATCCACCGGCTGAGGAGACCCCTGACTCAACCAAGATTGGGTCATCTTTAGAACCTCCAGTCAAACAAAGCCCTTCAGGCACCACGCCAAGCGAGGCTAGTTCTCAGCTCCCGGAAGGACTCAATGTAGCAGCCCAGAAGATGATTGGATTTACCCTGGTTCTCGACTCCAATGCCGCTTCAACTATCGTTAGCATAGATGGAGAGCCAGCCCCGATCCACGAACAAGGACTCACCACTTTAAAAATCAAGGCGCCAGTTGGACCTCACCTCTTCACTCTTGACCGTCAAGATGGTTATTCTTGCTCCTTTAACCAAGTTGTCGATCGCTCGACTACAAGCATCAGTCCAAAATGTAATTGGGAGAAACGCCAATGATCCGGACGATTTTGATTATCCTCGCCCTCTTTTATCCCGCTCCGGCGGCCGCTGATAATATTTCTGCATACGTTTGGGATTTTGCGACACGTAAAGATGAACAGACGGATCTCTCCGCGAATCTAACACGAGAATTTGAAGAAGCTATAAGCTCCCTGAACTCTCAGTTCACCATACTGAACGGGCGAGATCCCAATCGCTTCACCAGTCATCGGGAGAACGTAAAAACAATACAAACACTTGTTGGCGCCTCGCAAGCGCTCGTCGATGAAATGAAGTCTTTTCGGGTAGATCAGGTCATTTTTGGTGAAGTGCATGATGACGTGGCAAGTGGCGAACTGGTTCTGACGGTTACATTCGAGACGCTGGAGGGAAAGAAGGTGCTCATCAAGAGCGGCTCGATGAAGCGAGGGCTACAGGCTGATCGCAATGCTCGCGTAGCGATGGTTCAGCGTATTGTAGATGCACTTGGTTCTAGGACACGAAATGTCGAACGCCTGTCGTCTGATGGCTTTATTATTGATCTTGTCGAATGTAGGCGGGCCTCTAGGGTGATTACTTGTAGCTTTACAGTTACGAATGACGGCGAAGATCGTGAGTTTTTTGTGTACAGCTCCAAGAAGACCAGGCTTTTTGATAATCAGAATAATCAGTTGAATCCTGCGAGCGAAAGGAGCTCTGTGGCGCTCGCCAATCAGATCCGGAATGCATCTTTTGGAACAAAGGCATTCTTGGCCGCGTCCGTTCCGACGTCGCTCGCGGTTGCTTTTGACCAAGCGTCGACATCTGCTACCAAGATAGTTCGTTTAGATCTTGGATGCTGGGAGTCTGATCATGAAAAAGACTTTACGGTTACGTTTCGAAACATTGTTATTAAGCAAGATTGACCTGGCGGGCTAACAGTGGCAGTGCCAGATATTGCCGTCTTCTTCTGAAGAGAGGCGCTAGGCCTATGCTCACTTGAATCGGAATTCTAGCCTGGGATGCGCTTGGCGCCATCAAACGCGGACCACGCGACAGTGGATCTACACAGTCCTGCCAGGCAAGAGCCAACTCCAACTCGGATTCGCGACCGGTACCGTTCGACGAGTTGGAGTGAGCAATGGCATTCGTGCCGTGGATCTCCCAAGTAGCCACATCCTCACCACTGCGTTACCTTTTTGCGGTTTGACTCTTACCGCCCTGAAGCCGCCTGATCCGGCCTATCCGACCGAGCTTGCTACCGTTGGTAATCACATTCGGAAGGGAAGACTCGATCTCGGCCTCTTGCAACGGGAGGTCGCTGCGGAGATTGGCGTAGACGCCAGCTCTGTCTACAACTGGGAAAACGGGCGCACGGAGCCTCAGTTACGGCACCTGCCAGCGATCATCCGTTTCCTGGGCTACGACCTCAAGGTGGAGGTAAGACACCTCGGATAGCGAGTTAGGAGGACTTGCCAGGCACACTCTCCGCCGCCGATTGGGCCGGTACACAAGAGGAGCTCGCCTTCGCCTGGTCGCCGGCTGGCAGCCGATCATGATGGCTCAGCTGCTCGGCAGCCTCCTTGAGTACCGCCATGATGTCATCCGAGTTGTGATCGCTTCAGCAGCCGTCTGCCATGAACAACGGCGGCGATCTCGAGAGTCTCCTCATCCAGGATGCGGTAGATGAGCCGCCAGCTGAACACCGAGACCTCGCGCAGTTTCGGATCACCGAATTCCGGGACGATCTTCCCTTTCCGCGGCGACCAGCGAAGCCGTTCAGGCGCGGAGTACAGGAGGTTGACGATTCTCTCGGCTTGCCAGGGGGAGTCGAGCTCGATGTGCTCGCCGATGCTCTTGACTTGAAGGACGGCTTTGTTGGACCAGCGGATCTCCGCTACTTCACCCACTTCTGGAGCTTCTCTTTCGCTTGTTCGTGGGTGAGGTACTCGCCTCGGTCGAGCTCGTCCAGTCCCTTTTTCACGCTCTCAATCACGTAGAGTTCGTAGCCGATGTCGTCCAGCGTGCTGTCATCTGGCATCCTGGTAATGACTTCGAGCACCTGCTCCTTGACCGTCATGTCTGTACCTCCGAGATCGGTCATCACGGGAGTCACAATCCTCCCTCGCTGCTCTTCAGTCTACCAAAGCTACCTACGACCTGCTTTCGTTCAGGTCGAAGCGAGGATGGACTGGTGGTGGATTCTTGCGGCGGTTAGCGCTGTAGGTGATGAAGTCGCCGTGACTCGCGAGAGGGCTTCACGCCAAGGTCATTGGAATATGTCTTCTCGGAAGCGTTAGAACAAGGAAAGGTCATGCAGGAGATGAAGGTCAGTTCGATCTGGGCACTACTGGTCCTTGTTCCTTCCCTCGCGTTTGGCCAGTTCGACGCGGTGGTCGTCATGACGCCGCGTCACTTCGAGATCATCGGACCCGCTCAGGGCCCGTTCATCGAGGTCAGCGGCCGCTACGAGCCGCCGGAGGTGGATCCCTGGCTGCGCGTCAGTGTGATTCTCGAAGCGCCCGGCCTCGACTGCGACAACGGCGCGATACCCTGCACTTACAACGCCAGCATGCATCAGGGCAGATGGTCGGTTCAGAACGTCAGACTGCCGCGCGACGTGGCGACGCGGATTACCGCGAGTGCCCCCGGAGTCCGGGACACCGTGCAGGTGATCTGCTGCCCCGATCTGGTCTCGATCCCGCGCCGAACGGTCGGCCTGGAATGGCTGCCAGGATCCCTGGACCATGTCAGGCGGGTAGCCAGCAAGACCCTGGTCCCGCCGCCGCCAGCGGCCAGCATAGCTTCGTTCCCTGCCGCTATCGTGAGCCGTGTAGAGGCGCTGACTGGACAGTGGTTCGAACCCTTGGGAATTCAGCTCGCCAGCCCCGAAGCAAGCGACGTGATCGTCAACATGACGGCCGAAGAGGACCGCGGTTTTGGCCGCACCGATCTAACCCCGGACGGCTGCTCCACCGCGCCGCCGCTGGACCGGAGTCGGGTCAATGTGGGTGCTTTCGCGCAGTCGATGATCGACAAGCCCAGCTACTGGCAGCCCATGTCGCCGGGTGATGGCATCGCCCTACGGACCGAGGACCTGGCCTGGGCGCTCGCCCAGACCGTGATCCACGAGGCCCTTCATGCGTTGGGCCTAGTCAACTGCTCCTGGATGGACCATGACGGCATAGACCCGCACCACAACCCCCTCGGCGCGCGCTGGAACGGCCACGAGTACTCCGAAAAGGACCTATCCGGAAACGGACTCCATCTCATGGACTCCGGCCTGCGCGCGCCGGGCTGGAAACTGCTCGGCGAGAAGGGTCGGACGGAACGGGGCACACGCACCTATCGTCGCCTGAACAACCTGAACATGGAGTACCTGACGGGAGTGCTGGCGAGGCCATGAGGACGCCGCCGATCGCCGCCTCACTACTGCTCTGCCTGGCCCTCGCCAAGGTGTCGGCGGCCACCAGTCTCCGCTTCGGGGCCGACCGCCTACCGTACCTGGCCGACACGGCCACGTTGATCGTTGTCACGGCCTGGGCCGAGCCCCTGGGCCAACGCGGCTCAACTCTCCTGAGCTTCTACGAGCTGGGAGTCGAGAGCATTCTACTGGCGGACGGCGGTGCGCCGCCGCCCGATCTCGACGACCTCTGGGTGGCCGTACCAATCACCGGCGATGTCGAGTCCGAAGAGGAGTTCCGCGGCGCGGTCGTCTTCCTCGGACCACCGATGGACGATGGCGACCGCGGCTACTGGGCTTGCGACGGATGTCCCCCGGCGCGGGAGATCGTTTCGGGCAGGCACGGCGTGCGACCGTCTACCGAGGCGTCTTTCGTGGCGTCGTATCTCGAAGCCAGGACGGTTCCCGAAAGGCTGGACTGGTTGTCCGCAGCTCTGCGATCGACGAACCGGTTTTTTCAGGAATCGGCGCTGATCGGCATGACGAGACCAGAGCTGGCGACCGGGGCCGTCCGCTCCCCGATCCTTGAGCTGGTCAGGGACGAAGACTCCTCGATGGCAACTCGCCTGCTCGGCGTGGAGAAGCTGGGCGAGCCGCCCATTGCCGCCCCCTTCCTGACCTCGCTGGCGCAGGACTCCGCCGCACCGCTGACGCTACGGTTCAAAGCCCTCGAGAGCCTGGAACAACGGCTGGGCTTCGACCCGGACTTGAAGCGCAAGCTGATCGACGAACCCGACGACGCGGAGATACAGCGACTGCTCGGCCACCGGCTGCAGCATCGGCGTCTCGACTTCCAGGAAGATCGAGAGGAAGCGCCAGATCTCCCGCGCCTCGAGCTTCACGCCGAGGCATTTGCCGACGTCGAGGGTGAAGACCACCAACCGGATCTCTTCGAGGACTCCTGCGGCGGGCCACTCGAACGAGGAGAAGGCTTTCCGGATCACCTGGTGGAGGGCTGGATCCGCGAGCTGATCCGCCAACGTTCGCTGGACGGCGCCAGGACCCTGGCCTGGATTGTGGACTCCGGGGAATGTCGCCTCGAGACCCGGCTGTTCGCGCTGACGGCCCTGACGGCGTGGCCGCCGCCTACCCAGCTCGAGATCGTCGACACCATCGAGGCCGAAGGGGCGCCAGCCGTTCTCGCCGATCTCTTGCGAGACATCCGAAGCAGCGCCCGGCGGTTCGTGACCTTCTGGCAAGCAAATACCGACCAATGACAGGGAGACAGCCAACCATGTATCGATTCTTCTTTAGAACAGCGGGCCTCGCCAGCAGCGTCCTGGTGCTCGGTTGCGCCACGGCGCAGCTGAACACCAGCGGACCGATCAAGGCCGGGGCGAACCAAGTCAACGAACCCGGTGTCCGCTATTACCTGGCCAAAAGCCAGCTCCGAGTCGAGGCCGAGCGGAAGACCACCGAGACGATCTAGCCGAAACAGAACCTCTCGGCCGCCGAGACCAAATACAAGCACGAGCACAAGATCGAAACGACGCTGAACACCGGCGGCGACACCAGCACCTACTACCTCGTCGACATGGCTTCGCCACGATGGACCAAGAGCCAGCTGGAGATCAAGCTGTCCAGCCAAGGGCTGCTGTCATCGATCAACAGCGAGTCCACCGGACAGGCCGGGGAGGTGGTGAAGGGCCTGGTCAAGCTCGCCTCGACCATCCTACCCCTGGTGTCGCCGGCGGCTGCCGCTCGACCAGGCGGGGCATCCTGGCCGAATGCGGTTCCTTGCGTACCACTCACCGGCCTCACGACAGAGCAGTCGACCTGGCTGATCGAGCACTACTTCAAGCCCTTGCCGCCCAACGGGTTCGAGCCGCTCGAGTCCAAGCTGCCGGAGTCGCGAGTTTCCAAGCTGTTCATCCAACGCGATAAGCACGGCTGCGAGTATTGGCAGAAGGGACTCGTCGCTTCCTTCGATGCCGAGACGGCGCGTAACGACCTCCGGCGACTCGAGGCGCAGGTCGCCAAGACGCCGGTGGCGAGTCTCGATTCTCTGCTGCGTCGGATCGAAGCGCAGAAGGCGGCAGTTCTCAGAAGTGAAGAGGCCTTGCGTGCTGCGGGGAGCCTCTTCAAAGCGAAGGAAGCCACATTCGCCAAGGGCCTGGGACTCAAGTCCGACACCAAGACCGAGAAAGTCGACCTCCGACTGGATCTCGCTGAGCTGCCGCCGGCCACCTTGATCCCACCCGGGACGACCTACACCACCGCTACCGGCGCTCTCAACACACCCCAATACGTCCTCTCTAAGGCGCTCCTGGACAAAACCGGACACGTGGTTACCGCCGGCGGGCTGTCGGTTCAGTCTTCATCCACGAGTAACAACTGTGCGACCGCCAAGAAGAAGACAGCTCGGATCTACTACCGGCAAGCACAGCCGATCCTCCTAACCACACTCCGGCTCGACAAGAACAAAACACTGAAGATCATCGACCAGAAGATCGAGGAAGTGATCGATAACGTCTCGCCGCCTCGCTGCGTCGAGGTCGTCGCGTCCGGGTTTGGGGTGCGCAAGTTCAATATGACCTTCGACGCCATGGGCCGGCCGGTTTCCTTCGGCAGGACAGCCGAATCCGCCGCGGCAGCCGCGACCGCGGCCTTCGCCGACGCAGCCACGACGGCGCGCGACGAGTATGTCAAGTCGATAACCGCGCTGGTCACCATCGACGAGAAGGAAAGGGCGTTGAAGCTCAGTGAACTCGAGGACCAACTCGCCACCCTGAAGAAAGAGAAGGAGGTACTCGACGCTGACCTGACATTCCAGGGTGCGGTGGCCAACCAGGATCTGACCCTCCAACAGCAGCAGCTGGATGTCCAACTCAAGCTCTTGAAGGCGCAGATCGAATTCGAGCAGACCTCCGGGGGCAAGGAACTGCAGCTGGAGATCGCGCAGCTGACCTTGCAGATCACCCAGCTGACGAAGCAGGTCGAGTTGCTCCAAGCACAGCTGGCGTTGAGCCAGGGGCGGAAGAAGTAGAACACGCTTGCAACCAAAGCCTGGAAATGCCAAACGCTGATTCCAGCGAAGACCGGCGTTCCAGGCTCAACGTCGACAATACTCGGCCCATCGGCCGGTACCGCTACGGCGACTTGGAGGATCCTCGTTGAGGCAAAAGATGCTTGTGGAGGCTGGTCCTAAGAACCCAAACTGCTTACGCATTATGAAGCCACTGCTCTTGCTGCCTATGACCGAGGTGACTGGAACCCTCGCCGTACATCACCCGGAGATCGCCGCAACACTCTAGGTTTTCGGCTTGTTGTGGAAACAGAGCATCGGGCCCTGAAATCTGGTGGCGCTGTAGATTTTGTAATCGTGAGCAAATCTGGCTAATTACTTCAGTCAGGGCGTTCTAGTTTGACTAAACTGGCTAAGCAGCGGCAATCATGCCGGGAATTTCCGAATGCCTGCATCCTCATGGATGCGTCCAGCTCTAGACAGCAGAGTCCGCAGGCAGAACGGCTGGCTGTTGCCTTTCGTTCGCCTCAGATTGGTTGCCCACTATCCGCTAAAGACCGTACCCAATGAAGGCGGATGCAGGTTAATCAAGAGAGATCAGAGACAAAGAACGTCGTTGGGTTTTGGCGCGTGTCCCAGAGACGCACAATAACGAGGCGCTCTTCCTCGACGTAGTAGTAGATCTTGTAGTGCTCGACGACGTGCTGTCGATACTCTTTTTCTGTCCCGAGATCAGCTACTGACCCCATCCGGGGCATTTCAGCCAACATTTCGATTGCCCTGAAGAGACGCCGCATGAGTCCGCGGACCGCACGGAGGCTCCGCGGTTCGAGATAGGAGTAGATCCGAGCCATATCTCGATCTGCGGCCTGCGACCAGACGATCTCCACGCAATCAGTCTTTTGATTCTTCGGCGAGCCACTTGGCTCGCATCTCTTGGTGGGTCAGGGTGCGGCCCGCCTCCACGTCCCGCTCTCCTTCCCGAAGGGCTTCCACTAGAGCTCCCCTCTCAGCTGCCTGCTGCAGACGTTCATACTCGTCAACCGCCAGAACTACGGCAACGCTCCGGCCATGACGCGTCAGAACGACTGGGCGGCCTGTCGTCGATGTCTGGGTGACAATCTCGCTCCCCTTGGCCTTGAGATCTGAGATCGGGCGAATGTCTTGGCTGATTGTCAATTGAGTCATGATCGCCTCCGTCTTTGGATACGTTACGGTACCACAATTTGGTCCTTTATCGAGTTTCATTCGCCGGTCGTCTACTCGAGCCGGTAGAAACAACGGTGGCAGAAAAGACGACAGAAAGGATGCATCATGAAGTGCAGGATGTAATCAAGACAACGGTTCGTCAAGCCACAACCGACAGAATGTACCTCTTGCGTTGAGATCGTTCTCGGCTCTGGTTGGTGTTGGGCGGGGGAGGAGCCGATGTTTTTGTACGTTCGCGATTCTTCCGCATGTCTTCTCGAGGGCAGCTCTTGACCGCAGAGATCGTACTCAGTACGTCGTCTCGGAACTATCCAAATGAGAGCACAGGCTCCTGATTAGGCCTAGATGGTTGGCCGAACCTCACCAAGTGGCCGGCTGGCGGCGATTCCAAAGGACAGCTGATATGACCCTAGGTACTCTCTTCTCGAACTTCACTCCGCTCGCCGCGGGCCGTGACATCTCGTCGCGACTCCGCCGTGCCGTAACGACGAAACGTCCCAGCCGGACACAACAGATCTTGGTGAGCTTGATTCTCCTGCTGATGACCGCCGGCCCGACCTGGGCGGCAACGATCACCGTCGACAGCACCGCCGACAACCAGATCGGCGGTGACGGTGCGTGCACACTGCGCGAGGCAATCGCCAACGCCAACGCCAACGGTCAGACGACTGGTGGCGATTGTTTCCCGGGTTCGGGTACGGACCGAATCGAGTTCAATATTCCCGGCGCCGGGCCCCATGAGATCGCGCTCACCGCCACGCTGGAAATCACCGATCCGGTGATCCTCGACGGCACGACCCAGCCGGGCAATAGCGGCGCGTGCACGATCCCCATCCCCGATCGGCCCGACTATGTCCTGTCGCTCCTCGGTCCGGGCGTTACCGGTAGCGGCGCCAGCACAGCGATGCGCCTCGGCGTCGACGGTTCGACGATTCGCGGGCTCAACTTTCAAGGCTTCAACTTCTCGAATCTCACGGTCCCGACCAGCAATCACCTGATCGAGTGCAACTTCATCGGCACCTCGGCCGACGGCTCGTCGAGGCCAGGGCCCTTCGACGGCGGGGCCTGGGGGATCGCGCTGCAGACGGCGAGTTCGAACAACACCATTCGAGACAACTTGATCTCGGGCAACGGAATCGGCATTCGATTCCAAGGCAGCAACCAAGTCGGCAACCAGGTCTACAACAACTTCATCGGTACCAACCGTGCGGGTACGGCTGCGGTACCGAACACGAACGGCGTCTGGATCCACGGCGACAACGACCTCGGAGCAGCGAACCAAGGCAACCTGATCTCCGGCAATACGGCGAACGGCGTCCTCGTCCTTGGAACGGGCTCGCGGGTCTTCACCAACCTGATCGGTACCGACTTGACCGGCAGCTTCGCGGTGCCGAACGGGACCGGTGTCAGCGTCACGGGCGATGGCAACTTTGTCGGATCCAGCAACGCGAACGTGCGCAACGTGATCTCGGGCAGTACCGGGATCGGCGTGGAGATCAGTGGTTCCAACAATTCGGTCCAGCCCCCATGTGATCAGCCCGCTGACCGCGTTGCCGTCGATCTCTAGCCCGACCTTGGTCGACGGCACGAGTCAGTCCGGCAACGAGACGGTCTGCAGCACCGAGCTCGCCGGCCGGCCGGCGTATCAAGTCGTCGTCGACGGCACGGCGGGAGGCCGCCCCGACCTGCTGACCTTGGTGCCCGGGTCAGATGGCTCGATCGTCCAAGGGCTCAATCTGCGCAACGGCAACCGGGCGGTCGTCGTGCAGAGCGGGCAGAATTCGATCCTGTGCAACCTCATCGGCACCGACGAGACGGGCTCGCTGCCTCGGGGCAACGTGATTGGAGTCTCGCTGTCATCCGGTGCCAATGCCGTGGGCGGCCTTTTGCCGGGCGATGCAAATGCTATCGCCTTCAACGGCACCGGCGTGCAGATGGCGAGTGGCGCCTCGAACAACCTGCCCGGTAACAGCTTCTTCCAGAACAGCGGGCTCGCCATCGACCTTGGCGCCGACGGCGCAACCGCCAACGACTCGGCCGACAGCGACCTCGGCGCGAATCTCTTGCAGAACTCTCCACAGCTCAGCCAAGGCCTCATCGTCGGCACCGAGGCGCAGATCACCTACACAGTTGATTCGGATCCGCTCGAGCAGGCGTACCCGATCACCGTCGATTTCTTCACTCCGGATCTCGACGGACAAGAAGGTCAGACCTGGCTCTTCTCCGACACCTTCGAGGCCAATGAGTACCTGGGCGACGTGGTCGTTTCGGTGGTCGCCGCGACCCATGGGCTCAGCGGTGGCGATCAGTTGGTGGCCTTGACCACGGACAGCGACGGCAATACCAGCGAGTTTTCGTCACCCGCCACGCTCATGGCACCGGGCTGCCTCAATGTGACGACCACCGCCGACAGCGGCACCGGCTCCCTGCGCGAAGCGCTGGCGTGCGCCAACGCGACGCCGGAGCTCGACACCATCACCTTCGCCATCCCCGGCGCCGGACCGCACGAGATCGCTCTCAGCACCGCGCTGCCGACCCTGACGGCGCCGGTCTACATCGATGGCCCGACGCAGTCGGGCAACGGCACGGTGTGCACCACGGCGATTCCCGACCGGCCGACCTATCAGGTCATCGTCAGCGACGGCAGCAACGTCGGCACAGGCTTCGAGCTCGGTGCGGGCTCCGACGGGTCGACCATCCGGGGCCTCAACATCCGCGGTTTCGGCAGCCGCCTGATCCGAGTCGACGGCAGCGCGAATCACCGCATCGCCTGCAACTTCCTCGGCACCGACGAGACTGGGACGAGTCGGCCGAGCAACAACGGCGAAGTTCAGATCCAGGGCGGGAACAACGTGACGATTGGCGGGTCCGACGCGACCCAGGGCAATCTGGTCACCACCACCGGGGGCGGCAATAGAGCCGGTGTTCGATTCTTCGGTGGGGGTATGGGCAATCGTTTGCAGCACAACTTCATCGGTAACGACAAGACCGGTACGGCGGCGTTGCCCAACGACTTCGGCGTTGTCGTCAGTAGCTCGACCGAGGCGCAGCAGAATCTCGCAATCCTCGACAACCTGATTTCAGGCAACGCCACCATCGGCATCGTCGTTGACGATGTGGACGGCCTGGAGATGAAGCGCAACCTGATCGGCACCGACCTCACGGGCGCTGGGCCCCTCGCCAACGGCTGGCAGGGCGTGGCCGCGGGCTTCGTCCGGATGGCGGATGGCACCACCATCGGTGGCACCGCCCCCGGTGACGGCAACGTCATCGCCTTCAATGGCCGCCACGGCGTCACCGTGGGACAAACCTCACGCGTCGCGCTCCTGGGCAACCACATCTTCTCGAATACTCAATTGGGCATCGAGCTCGAAGGCGGCGGGGCCAATAACGACTCAGGCGACCCCGACACGGGCAACAACCAGCTCCAGAACTTTCCAGTCCTCACCGGCACACCGACCATCAACGGTGGCGACCTCAAGATCAGCTACTCCGTCGACTCGACGACGGTCAATTCCAGCTATCCGTTGCGGGTCGAGTTCTTCGTCGCCGATCCTGACGGTTTGGAGGGCATGACCTACCTGGGCTTTGATGAATACACCGCAAGCGACTACTCCGGCTGCGGTGCTGCTCCGTGCACCAAGGCCGCGACCGTCTCGCTCGTCGGAAGCGTCGCTACCGGCGACGACATTCTCGCCACGGCGACCGACGCCGACGGCAATACGTCCGAGTTCTCGAGTACGTCCGTCACCGCAGCCACCGGCTGCCTGACGGTGACCACCGCCGCTGATTCGGGAACGGGCTCGCTGCGCGAGGCGATCGGCTGCGCCAACGCACAGAGCGGGCTCGACACGATCACCTTCGCCATCCCTGGCGTGGGCCCGCACGTCATCACCCTCGTGTCCAACCTGCCACGGATCGATGATCCGGTGATCATCGATGGCTCTTCTCAGCCGGGCAACGAAGCCGTGTGCACGGAAGCGATCTCCGATCGACCGATCTACGACATCGTCATCGACGGCAACGGCGGCGCCGGCTGGATCTTCGAGCTCTTCACCGACTCGGATGGTTCGACGATTCAAGGGCTCAACCTGCGCGGTACGACGAGCGCCGCCATCTTTGCGGTCGGAGGCGGGGACGGTCTTCACACGATCCGCTGCAACTTCATCGGCACCGATGAGACGGGTCTGGTGGCGGACGCCAATGCCAGCGGCATCTTTGTCGGCAGCATCGAAGACATGACGATCGGTGGCCCGAATCCCGGCGACGGCAACCTGATCTCGGACAACACGGACAACGGTATCGCCTACTTCGGCCAGAAGTCCTTCGGCGAAGTCGTGCAAGGCAACTACATCGGTACCGACAAGACGGGCGCTGCCCCACTCGGCAATGGCAGAGCCGGAATTTCTTTCGAGCTCGATGTCAGCACCGTCCTAGTAGGCGGCACGGCCCCGGGAGAGGGCAACGTCATCGCCTACAACGGGGTGGGCGTGCTCGACCTGACCGACACCACGGGACACACGGTCCGCGGCAACAGCATCTTCTCGAACACCGGTTTGGGCATCGATCTGGCCGTTCCCCTGGGCGCCGACGGTGTCACTGCCAACGACTCTGGAGACGGCGACTCCGGCGCCAACCAATTCCAGAACACCGGCGCCGCCGAAGAGGTAATCGTTGCCATCGCCGCCGACGAGTCGATCGTTGCCGGCCCAGCCGCTCAGTATGTCGTCCCCGGACCCGCCGCTGATCTGGTCGGCACCGGTATTGCCCGTCAGATCGTCGAAGTCACGATTGCCTTCGATGATGTCGTCACCGGGGCCGCCTGAGATCACATCGCATCCCGGACCGCCGAAGAGGCGATCCTCGCCGTCCTCGCCACAGATGATGTCGTTGCCATCCTCACCATTGATCGTATCGTTGCCGAAGCCGCCGCAGATGATGTCGTCCCCGCCCCCGGCGAGGACGGTATCGTCTCCACCCAGGGCGAAGATCGTATCGTTGCCAGGGGTTCCGATGAGAGTCTGGCCATTGTCGTCACCCATGATGCAGGTGACGACCGCACAGACGGCTGGGTCGCAGACTTCATCGCAGTCTTGGGCGCTGGCTCCACCGACCAGGACCGTCAAAGCTGTCACCGCCAATGTGCGTTGGATAGCCTTTCTGGTTTGCATGCGAGTCGTCTCCTCGGTTATTGGATTGTAGCCAGCCTACCTGGCACCGCAAAGACAATATGCCAAACGTCGCAAAGTTTGTCAGTAAGATCCGTTTGGCCTGTCAAGTTTTCCCGATCCCTCAATCGTCGTCGGTATCCGCCTCGCTGCGCAGCTCCTTCAGCTTGTCGGCTGCTCGCTGGTTGTCTGCGTCGAGCTCGAGGGCTTTGGCAAACGCTTCGATTGCCAAAGCCTTGTGATCTGCGCTCGTCACGCCGCCCTGCCGACGATGTGCTTCGCCGAGTTGTTCCCAGGCCTGCGAAGACTCCGGGAACAGACGTGTACCGAGGGCGAAGATCTCTTGCGAGATCTCGGGGCGCTCGAGGCGCAAGAATCGAAACCCGGCCCGGCTGATTCCGCGTTCGACGTCGCGCGCCGGTACCGACTCGAGCAACTTGCGAGCCGCCTTCTCACCCTTCCTGGGGCTGTCGAAGAGATCCACCAACACCTTGGCGATAGCGGTCAACCGTGAGTCTTCGTTATCGAGCAGCCCAAGCAAATTCTTGGCGCCGGCGCGATCGTTGGCTGCCGCCTTGAGAACCGCTCCCTGAGCAACCGTCATAACATCTGAGATGCCAGCGAAGGTGCCGTCGTCATTGCGGATCAACAGGTAACGCTCCTGGCTGTCTTCTTCGATCAGTGAACCATCGGGCTGGAGGACTTCGACGAAGGTGCCGGAGACGTCCGAGAAGGCGACTAGCTCATCGTTCTCCAAGGTGATCTTGACGCGAGTGAACTCGGGTTGATCCAAGGGGGCGGGCGGATAGGGCCAGTCGCCTACCAGTTCTTTTTTGAGCGGATCAGCTTGGGCTTTGGGCATCCTGGGAAGAGGTTCCGCTGGTGTCGACTCGAGCGGCTTCAGCTCGGGATTGGCAACCGGCTCGTTGGTGCGTGCAGCGAGTACGCTTTCGATCAGCTCCAACAGTCCTTCGATCGGCGTCCGTTCGCCTTGATAGGTGTTGGCACGATTGACGATCACCAGGTCGCTGTTCGGTAGGGCCGCAATCATCTGATTGCCGACACCGAGGGCGGACACCAACCCGTGGTCGACAAACGGTGACTGGCGTGCGACCCACCACATGAAGCCGTAGCCGAAGTTGTCACTGTCGTCCGAATAAAGTGCGGTGCTCCGACGCACCCAATGCCGGGACAAGATGCGTTGGTCACCCCACATCCCTTCGCGGGCAAACAGCAGACCAAAACGTGCCGCGTCGCGTGCTGACATACGGAACGGGTAAGCTGGGTACACCGACTTGTCCCGTTCATAGTGGAAGTAGCCGTCGGAGACCCGCCAGTCTTCCATCGCCAAGGGTTTCCCAAAATGTTCGTCAAAGGCTTCGAACACCGTGTTACCGGTCTCTTTTTCGAGTACTGCGGCCAAGGTGTTGAAGTCCCAATTGTTATACGCAAAATAACGTCCCGGTCCTTCGCTGCCCCGGGGGCGCGAGTCGGTACGCCCGGCATAAGCCGCGGGATGAAAAACTCCCGACCGCGCCTTCAGCAGATCCAAGATCCGGGCCTGCTTCTCGCTCTCCAACAAGCCGTCGCCCGCCTCGTCAATGCCGACATCCGCCATCGTCTTGTTGAGCTCGATCTCGCGACGGTCCCAATAGATGCCGAACAGAGCCGAAAGAAAGCTCTTGCGCACCGAGTGGCACATGAACCGACGCTCGGTATCTCCCCAATTGGCGACGACTGCGCCGTCCGCAATCACCATGAACGCCGAGGACGGTAGTTCCTTCCACTGCGCCTCCGCCGCGGCCAACTTGGTAGCGTCGAACCCAGCGTCCGCGGGATCGACGTATTGCATCCACTGTTTGTCAGGAACACGACTGCCGGGAACGCGGTTGCTGATGCTGTCCCCAGCAGCAAACGTCGGCTGAACTGCTAACAAGGCCGTGAGCGCAAAAATCCACCGCTTCATGTCGAGTCCTCCTTCAGAGCGTGTATGGGGGTTCTACGCGCCCGGCAGCGTTTTGTTCGCGGCCAGCCCGAGGGTGTTGCAGTCGACGATCTTCGGATCAGTTGAAGTCGGGTCTGGACTTCTTGGCCCATAAGTCAGTTGTTATGGCTGTCGGCAAGGATTAATGACAGAGATGGTCGCTATTGATGCGTTTATTTTAGACGGCAGGATTTGTCGATAAGGTGTGATGCTTCGTCTTCTAAGCGCGAAACTATGTGCCTGCTTTTTGTATGGAAGAAGTGCTGTTTATTACATGTGAATTACGGAACGTCGTGGAACGATTCGTGTACTGTTATGAGGTGATAGCGAGACCCTCGAGGCGATCTGAAGGCTCACCCTTTGGCCCTCGCGGATCGAGAAGAGGGCATTGTTGATAACGGAGTTGAACGAAATTGATCGATTTCTTCTGTTGTCGACGCCTATAGTAGTGTAGGGGCATTTGGCTCCGAGGACGAGAGCGACGTTTGGCATTTCTGCCGGATGTCTAGCCCCCTCGATGTTGTTTTGTTTCGGTTCGTCTGCGACCTCACTTACAGCCAGTGCCCTGGCTGAATTGCACCGACGGAGACCCGTGTTCACCGTTCGATCAGGATAAAGCTGCCCGCCGTTTCCTAGGAGAAGGATATGAGAGCCGCGCGCGACCCACGTTTTGCCCGTCGGAACTTGAATCTCAACGTCAGGCTAGCCCTGTTGGTGATGGTGCTTTGTTTGCACGCAATCGTTTTTCCCGCCGACGCCGCTGCCGCCACGCCGCCGGTGCCGAGCCAGCCGTCTGCCTCATGTGACGCTATGGTCAATGGGCAATGTTATGTCAGCGGGGCGTTCAGTATCTCCGCGTTTTCTTCCGGCGCGCATCATTATAAAGTTTGTCGTAGCAGCGATACGATGGGTTGGGGCGGTTGCTCCTTCGTGATGACGCAAAACACCGGCTCGACCTACACCGTCAGCGGCAGCAATCTGCCATCGGACGGCTTTCGGCGTGCCTACTATTTCAGTGCTTGTGACAGCGCCAACAACTGCACCAGTTGGGGCGATAATCCCGAAGCCTACGTCACCATGGAT
>JAJCXO010000209.1 GCA_029263395.1 Acidobacteriota bacterium
TCGACCCCGCCATCGGACTGTTCCCGCACCGCCACCATGATGGCGTAGCCATGGCGCGGCTGTTGCGCGAGTGCGGTCAGAATCAGCAGAACCGCTGGTTTGAGCGGCAAATGCTGTGGATTAGTGGATCCGTTTGAGGAGCGCATGCGAGTCTCCCATCGTCGTCTATCTGCGTCGTGCAGATAGTTGCTTCGTAGAGATACGCGCAACGGGCAACGGGGTTGCAAAACGATATGCTCGCCGGCTCACGACGCGTAAGCCCAACATTCACCAAACGGGAGCTATTGATGGAGCCCAGCCTTGCTCCGGACATCAATGAGGTGCCGGGTTATTCGGCCACGTGGAAAGAACCACCCGACTGTGTTCCCGTCGGATCACTTTGGCCTCTTGGCCCATCTCGAGCTGGGTTAACGTGGTGCAATTGGATGATCTTTCGGTGCGCAACTATGATGAGACGCACGGCTAGTTTTAGGTCATGCTAAGCTGTAATTCAAGGAAATCTGGAGGATTCCGAATGACTCATCTCCTCGAACAAGCCATTGCCAAAGTCAGCGACCTCGCTCCAGCGGACCAGGATGCCATCGCTGCGATGATCCTGGAAGAGCTCGAGGACGAGCAACGATGGGCAGCGAGTTTCGCCAGTTCGCAGAATGTTTTGGCCCGGCTCGCTAAGAAAGTCCGAGGCGAAATCTCAGCTGGTCGAACGCGGGAGATAGGGATTGACGAGCTTTGAGTCTTCGCTGACCGAGAGCTTCACCCAACTTTTCGCAAAGCTACCTACAGAGATCCGAGAGAGGGCCAGGAAGAGCTACCGGCTCTGGAAGGTGAATCCTGGTCATCCTAGTCTGCACTTCAAGAAAATTCACTCTTCGGAGCCACTGTATTCCGTGAGGGTAACCAAGGGTTGGAGGGTTCTCGGTTTGCTTGAGGGTAATCGGGTCACCTGGTTCTGGATCGGCTCGCATGCAGACTACGACCATTTGATTGCCCAACTCCGCTGACACCGTGCATCTTTGAGTATTGGTTCCTGTCTCGGTTTGAGCCGAGAGTCTTTTGACTTTGCCGACCCTCGTTCCTGGCCCAGCCCGATATGCTCGCCGGCTCACGACGCGCTGGCCCAACATCCACCAAACGGGAGATATTGATGGAGCCCAGCCTTGCTCCGAGCCCCAAGCGGCTCCGTAACAATTGGTTCGAGCGGCCGGAGTCGTGTTACGAGCGCTTCAACTTCCACCGGGAGGTACAGCTGTGCGAGCTGTTGGACTTGGCGCTCAGTGACTCGGGTCCTGCTGTCGTGGTGCTGGCTGGCGAACCGGGGATCGGTCGTGGCTATGTCTGTCGGGCGGTGCGCTATCTGGCCGAGCGCGAGGGCCACCCGATGGGGTTTTGGGATTTTGATCTCAGAGGCTTCGAGCCTGATGGCCCCAATCCCTTGGGCCAATTCTTGGACCAACTGGTCGAGCACAACAAGCGCTCGTCGGCACGGGAGCAGATGACGGGTGCCGTCAAGTCAGAAGCCGAGGCTCTGTCATCAACGAAGTTGGTTGGACCTGCTGGCGATTGGGCCGCTTCGTTGCTTTCCCTCGTCTGGCAATCTGCTGACTCGGGGGAACGTTTCGCCGAGGTGCTGAGCCAACCCGGTTCGGGAAGTCAGACCCCGCCGCGAGAGGATCCAGAGACACTGAGAACATGCCTGACCGAGTTGAGTAGCCGGCAGAAGCTCATCATTCATGTTCGAGACTCACACCTTTGGACCAACGCACAGAGACGGTGGTTTATCCGAGAGGCGGAACGGGCCCCTGAGCGTCTGTTGTTGGTGGTGTCTTGTGGCCTCGAGTTAGAAACGGGTGAGGTGGTTCCTTCCAGCCAGCAGGAGCCAGCGCGGATCGAACTGTTGCCGTTGACCGGGCCGGATCTCCGACAGATTCTCGACCGACGATTTGCTTCCAAAACGCTACCAGCAAAACTCGTCACGAGCCTGGTCGAGGCCACCGCCGGTCGACCCGGTGCGATTGCGAATCAGATGGCGGATTTGATGGAGCAGGAGGGCGTCGTCGAGCAGCTGTCGGTTGGGCTGTTCGAGGATATCGACCAGCGTCTTGCCAACGAGGAGCCTCAGCAGCAGAAGGTGTTGCGTGATTTCCTGGTCCTCGCTGCTCTCGGCGGCAGGTATGTTCCTTTGTTACCGATCTTCGAAGCTCTGGGTCTGGACCCCGAGGCGCAGGAAGTGGTCACGGACTTTGTTGACGACGTGCTCGAAGAGGAGCTGGAATGGCTGGCAGATGCGGGTTTCATGCATCCGTCCTTCCCCGGGATCAACGTGTATGTGTTCACCAATGCCCTGGTACCCCGCATCGTCCTCGATCAGATGTCTGAGCTCGATCGGGAGGTTGCGGCGATCAAGTTCTTGCGTTTTCTCGAAGGCGCCGCCCAGCCTCGGACACGCGGTATGGCGCGATGGTTCCTGGCGATTGCAGAACACTTGGGGCCAAAGGAACGGCTGCTCTACGAACTCCAGCTTGCCTGGTGGTGTGGACACGAAGACGCTGAGGCTCTGCAAGAGGAGATTCGAGCCAAGCTGGAAGCTGGAGAACTGGCACCCGAAACCGTCTGGCGAATCGCCCGCGAAGCGACGGGTTGGCCACCTTATCGGCGGCTCACAGTACTGAGCGCTTTTGCCGAAGCCAAGGTCGGTGAGGATGCGGGTGGCCGCGACGAGAACGAGGACCGCGTTCTGAGCCAGCTCTCGGAGGACGAGCTGCCGACGTTTCATGCGTTGCGTGCAGAACTGCTGTTGCAATTGGGCCGCTATTCGGAAGCGTTGCAGGATGCTCGCCAAATCCTCTCGTTGGTCGGGGAAGACTCGACGAGTTATGCAGCGGCTCTGAATCTTTCTGGACTCGCTCAGCTTCGCCTAGGGGAGATGGTGCCGGCGAGTGCTGATTTTGAGCAAACTTTGGCCATCTACCAGCCATTGCTGGGTTCCGAGCATCCCGCCACCCTCATCACCCAGTCGAACCTCGCCTTAACCTACCGGGAGCAGGGAAAATACGTGCAAGCCCGGCACCTCGAAGAAGGCGTTCTGGAAGGCCTGCGTCAAGTCCTCGGGCCGGACCATCCAGATACCTTTCGCGCCCAAGGCAACCTGGCTGCAACCTACGATCACGAAGGGGATCACGCCCAAGCCCAGCAGCTCGAAGAAGGGGTCTTGGAAGGTTTGCGCCGGGTCCTTGGTCCCGAACATCCAGCCACCCTCACGGCCCAGGCCAATTTGGCGTCGACCTACCGTAAGCAAGGCGAGTTGGAGCAGGCTCGACAGCTTTTGGAAGGTGTTTGGGAAGCCAGGCAGCGGGTCCTCGGCCCGGAGCATCCCGACACCCTCCGTACCCAGGCCGACCTCAGAGGCTCCGACGAGACCTAGGCTTTGGTTAGCGCACCGTGATCTCGATCGCGCTGGCCTGCGTGACTGCGAACAAGCGAATCGTTTTAGAGTCTGGCGCCGGGTTGTCCGGCAAACGGATGACGAAGTTCTCGCTGGTGGGACTAGCGCCTTCGCTACGGCTCAATTGGCGGTCGCGGGCGACAACAGGACCGTCTTCTACGAAAACCAGCAGCATCCCGTGAGCGAGTGCGGCGCGACCCGTAATCCATACGCGCTGACCGTCAGTCCGTAGTTTGGCCTGGCCGATGCGTTTTGGAGCCACCGGAATCCGGCGGCCGTCAGGATCCCGAATGGCCTCGTTGCCGACAGTGCCCGACAGTACAAACCCGCCTGTGTCCAGCTGCCGGGTTGATTTCAGGCCGCCCGCCTCGTCGACGATCTGGAAAACCTCGACACGGTTGCGGCCGTCGAGCAGCCGAGCGATATCGCAGTGCCAAGCCAGGCTGTGAACCGCACCAGCAGCGCGAGCGTCAGTGGCAACGCCAAACTCAAGGCGAGCGTCATCAGTATGAGGTCGATCGGCTGCACGTCGTGCGCGATGAAGAACTCTGCCTGACGACCCAGCAGATCAAACAGTGGCTGAGCTACGGCGAAGCCGCTGAGAGCGAAGAGGTGTGATGCCGAGGCCAGGCCCTTTCGCAAACTCTGGCGCGGGCGCTGCGTTACCTGGCCATCCTCTGAACGATCCGGCATCAATCCTCCGCTGCCGGTGTACTCGAGCTAGCGGTCAGGTCCATACCGTACGCCCTGCCAGTCAGCTCGCCTGGTTCGTAGTTGCTCAACGTTGTTGCTCTTTTCATGGTCCACATCGACGATGGGCTGAACCTGAGACCACCCGAGATCTGGAATGAGAAATTTGACCCACGACGATAGATCCGCCGAATGGGACGATAGATCTGCCTATGGAAATGTCGTTGGGCCTAGTTGGGTTTCTGGTAACCTCCTGGTAGTCCCGCCGCGCCTGCCATTCACCGCACAGGCTACCCCAGAAGCGCGTTCTACAGGTTTGGATGTCTAGATGTTGGATCCCTAGGTCTTGGATGCCGAGGTCCGGTTTCCAAGAGACGGATCAGCCAGAGCTAGCGAGCGCGTCTTCGCAACAATAAATCTCCGTCAAAGGAGTCGTATGAAGTCTGCGTCGAGCTCGAAGCGCGTTGTGATGGTGGGTGGTTCAGTCCTGCTGGGCTTGGCGTTGGCGCTGTCTTGGTTCCGGGTGGGACCGACGCCGATCGTAGCGATCGACTCGGAGCTGCCCGGCCTCGGGCGGTTGACGCCGGTTAAGGTGCGGGCCGATGTAGGTCAACGCGGCCTGTCACGTATCGCCGTGGAATTGGTGCAAGGAGAACGTGCTGAGCTGCTTGCCGAGCGCCAGCATCAGCCACGGCCGTTCTGGGCGTTCTGGGGGCCCCGGGTGACCACCGACGAGCTCGCTCTCGACGTTGGCTCCAATTCCGTCGAATGGTTGGTCCAGGGTGAGGCGACGATTCGTGTCACCGCCGAACGTGCATCCACCTGGTTGCGGTCGCCGCCCCCGGTGGTCGAGGAGCTGATTCTGCCGGTGCGCCTGACACCACCTTCGATCCAGGTCACGTCGTCCCAAACCTATGTTGCCCAGGGTGGCAGCGAAACCGTGGTTTACAAAGTTGGACCGTCGGCGGTGCGGCATGGGGTGCGGGTTGGCGAGTATTGGTTTCCGGGTTATCCGTTACCTGGAGCCGAGAGCAACGAACGCTTTGCGTTGTTTGGTATCCCTCACGATCTCGCCGACGCGGCTGAGGTCCGATTGGTTGCGATCGATGACATCGGCAACGAGTTGGCGGTCAGGTTTATCGACAAATTCACCCCCAAGCCGTTGCGTACCGACATCATCAATCTCTCCGATCGGTTCATGGAGCGGGTGGTTCCGCAAATCCTCGCTCGGACTCCCGAGGTCAAAGATCAGGGAGACTTGTTGGCGAGCTATCTCGTGATCAATCGAGATCTACGTCGTGCCAACGCCCAGTCGCTCGCCGAGCTAGCGACCCGCTCAGCGCCGGAGTTCCTGTGGAACGAACCCTTCCTACAACTCCCCAACACCCAGTCGATGGCATCCTTTGCTGATCGTCGGACCTATGTTTACGATGGCCGGGATGTCGACCAACAAGACCATCTTGGTTTTGATCTGGCGTCAGTTCGCAAGGCGCCGGTACTGGCGGCCAATCGTGGCAATGTTGTACTCGCCGAGTACTTCGGGATTTATGGCAATACCGTCGTGGTGGATCATGGCTACGGGTTGATGACGCTGTACGCACATCTCTCGAGTATTGAAACCGAGGCTGGAAAAACCGTCGAGCGGGGAGAGTCCGTGGGCAGGACGGGAGAGTCCGGGTTGGCAGGCGGTGATCATTTACACTTCTCGATCATCCTTCATGGATTGCAAGTCAACCCGCTCGAATGGTGGGATCGCCGGTGGATCGAACACCGTCTGGGACGCAAACTGGGCTCGGCACTGGCCATCGAGAGCCGCTAGCGAAACCTCGGGTGCGAGGGGGAGGGAGTCAGGTCTGATGAATTTGCGGTAGTAGGGATCGGTGCCACGATGTCCCGTGCGCGATGTCCCGTGCGCGATGTCCCCCTGCGCGGTGTATCCCTAAAGACCTATGGATGCCACTATAATGAACCATATTTCTGTCGAAACAATGCTTCGAGGCTGTAGAAGAATAGAGAGATTTCCTCGGCGCCTCGTAGTTTAGAAGCCTTTCGTTTAATCTAACGGCGGCGTTGGGCGAAGGCTCAGCTGCTTTGTTGCCCCAATCTCTACCTCCTCATTCGAACAATCTATTATGGCCTTCGCTCATCTCGGAACCGAGGCCCTGCAAGGGCTGCACAATTTGGCACGCGAGCTGCTCAAGCTCGAAGACTACGATCGTATGGTGGACGCGGTGGTCCGCCACTCGCTGGAGAGTCTGCGGGGTGAACGCGGTTTTCTCGTGCTGCAGCGTGGGGATGAGTTGGATTTCAAAGTGGTGCGCAACTGGAGCCGTGACGAGCTCGAGGGCCGCGGCGAACCGGTGAGCCGTTCGATCGTCACTCGAGTGTTGGCCGACGGCAAGCCAGTATTGATCGAGGACGCTCTGAGCGATCAGCGGTTTGCGCAGACCGATAGCATCCTGCGCATGCAGATCCGGTCGGTACTGGCGGCGCCGCTCGAAGTCGACGGGGTCCCGTCCGGTGTGCTGTATCTGGAATCGCGCACCCTCGATCGGCTGTTTGGCGACGCCGAGCTCGCTCTCTTCAAGCACATCCTGGAACTATCGTCGCCGGCACTCGAAACCTGCATGAAGCGGATTGTGCTCGAGCAGCGTAATCGATTGCTCGAAGCCAATTTCTTGGAGCGATATAAGTTTCCCGGCATCGTGACGCAGGACGAGGGTTTCCTCAAGATTCTCGAGACCGTTGCTCAGGTTGCGACGTCGGACTTGCCGGTGTTGGTGCAAGGACCGTCCGGCACCGGCAAGGAGCTGGTGGTGCAGGCGCTGCATCTCAACAGTCCGCGGGCGAAGGAACGCTACGTGACGATCAACTGCGGAGCGATCTCGCCCAACTTGCTGGAGTCTGAGCTCTTCGGTCACCTGCGTGGTGCCTTCACAGGTGCAACCCGTGACAAGGAGGGGGTGATCGCCTCGGCCGACCGTGGCTCGGTGTTCCTCGACGAGGTTGGGGAGTTGCCGTCCGAGCTCCAAGTCAAGTTGTTGCGGACACTGCAGTTCGGCGAGATACAGCCGGTGGGCTCTAGTCGGCCATCAACCGTTGACGTCCGGTTCATAGCGGCGACCAACCGCAACCTCGAAGAGGAAGTTGCCAACGGCAATTTCCGTGAGGATTTGCTCTACCGCCTCAATGTCGTCACGCTGGATTTGCCGCCGCTGTGTGATCGACCCGACGATATTTTGCCGCTCTTCTACCACTTTCTACGCCAGGCGTCAGACAAGGCTGGCAGGCCCGATCCCCAGGTTTCGCCACGGCTGGAACGGGTGTTGGAAGAGTACGGCTGGCCTGGAAATATCCGCGAATTGGAGAACGAGGCCAAGCGTCTGGTGGCGGTGACCCCACAAGGTACGCCGATTACGGTCGATCGGCTGTCGCAACGGATCCTGAGGGTCGAGGCAACCACCCGATCCGCCCCCGCTAGCTTGGTTGAGCATGAGAAGGAGCTCATCGAGTTACATTTGCGGCAAGCCAAAGGTAATCGCACCCGGGCCGCTCAAAGCCTTGGTATCAGTCGAGAAGGTCTGCGCAAGAAGATGAAGCGGCTCGGATTGGCGTGATCCGGTGCGGCGATCCCCTGCACGGTGATCCCCTGCACGGTGATCCCCTGCACAGTGGGCCAAGGTGCATGGATCGTGGGACAAGGTGTTTTGACCGTGGTTTCCACGTCCCATACACTGGCTGAATCTGGTTGCTGACTCTCTTGCGAAACATCTGACGGTCGGCCACGTAATAGTTTTACCGCAGACTTCCCAGGCATAATCCTTCCTGAACCACTCACCCAGCTTGGATGAGGCATCGGCTCGCCATCTCAGGCGGCGTCAGATGCTGCCCTCTACGGCATCGAGCACCTCGTGCGGAAATTGTCGAGAGCTACTTCATTCGAGCGAACTCCGAGGTCCGAGATATGAGACCCATTCCACGTCTTCGCTCCCGGCTTGTCGTCGGTGTGGCCATGGTGCTGCTGCTGACGGCCAGCGCGCTGCCGCTGTCCGCCCAGGATCTGCTGGCCGACTTCGAATCCAAGACATCCGTGCACGTGCTCGACAACGGCTGGACGTTCATCATCGTCGAGCGACCGGTGGCGCCGGTGTTCTCCTTCGCCACAGTGGTCAATGTCGGTGGCGCGCAGGAGGTCCCCGGCATTACCGGCCTCGCCCACATGTTCGAGCACATGGCGTTCAAGGGAACTCCGAACATCGGCACCACGGACTACCAGGCCGAGAAGAAAGCCCTCGAGGAGGTTGAGGTCGCGTATCAGACCTATGAGTTGAAGCGACGCGACCCGCTGGCCGACCCGAAAGAGGTCGAAGCATTGCACGCGGCCTACAAAGAGAAGGAAGAGGCGGCAGGCAAGTTTGTTGTCGCCAACGAGTTCGGCGACATCGTGGAGCGTGAAGGGGGCGTTGGTCTCAACGCTTTCACCAACTCGGACCACACGGTTTATGCCTACTCGTTTCCGGCCAACCGGATCGAACTCTTCGCCTTCTTGGAGTCGGAGCGTTTCATCCATCCGGTGTATCGCGAGTTCTACAAGGAACGCGACGTGGTGCAGGAGGAGCGTCGTTTGCGGACCGAGTCACAGCCGATTGGTCGCATGATCGAGCAGACTTTGTCGACCGCTTTTGTGGCTCACCCCTACAAGCAACCAGTGGTCGGCTACATGTCGGATTTACAGTCGTTCACCGCCACCGACGCCGACGCCTTCTTCCGCAAGCACTATGTGCCCGCCAATCTGATCACGGTGCTGGTCGGCAGTGTCGAGGCCGAGACGGTCATGCCGATGATCAAGAAATACTTCGGTCGTGCGCCGGCAGGTAAGAAGCCCGAATCCCTACGGACCGTGGAGCCGCCCCAGATCGCCGAGAAGACGGTGGTGATGGTGGACCCGGCACAGCCGTTCTACGCAGAGATGTACCATCGCCCGAGTGTGCTCGATCCGGACAATGCGGTCTACACCGCGATCGATGATGTGCTGTCGAACGGTCGCACCTCACGTCTCTACCGATCCTTGGTACGCGACCAGAAGATTGCGCTCTTTTCAAGTTCGTTGTCGGGCTTTCCCGGCCGCAAATATCCCGGGCTGTGGTTGACCTTCGCGGTACCGGCCAAAGACCACACCAACGAAGAGGTTCAGGCCGCTATCCGCAAGGAGCTCGAGAGCTTGAAGACCGAGCCGGTCACCGATGCCGAGCTCAAGCGTTTCCGCACTCGCGCCAAGGCCAGCCTGCTACGCCAGGTGCGCAGCAACTTCGGCCTCGCCGTGCAGCTCGGTATGACCCACTCGATTTATGGCGATTGGCGGGAGCTCTTCCGCGACTTGGACCGGATCGAGAAAGTGACCAAGGAAGACATCATGCGGGTGGCTCAGAAGACCCTGACCGCCAACAACCGAACCGTTGGAATGATCGTGACCCAGGAGCCGGACGCCGCCACCGGCGACACCGAGTAGGAGCATTCGACGATGAACACACACGACCTCAAACGACGTTTGGTATTCACCCTCGGGGTGCTCCTGACAGCCATGCTCTTGGCTCCTGTGACGGTAGCGCAGGTCACCAGCGCCGACGATATCGTTTATCCGCCACTGCCCGATGTCGACGTTCCGCAACCCAAGCGCTTCGAGCTCGACAACGGCATGGTGGTCATCATGTTGGAAGATCACGAGCTGCCGCTGATCGACGTACAGGCTTTGATCGGGACGGGCTCACAATGGGAGCCTGCCGACAAGATCGGACTGGCCGATCTCGCTGGGCGGGTGTTGCGCAGCGGCGGTACCCAGAAGATGGCGTCCGACGCCCTCGACGATTTTCTCGAGGACCACGCGGCGTCGATCGAGAGCACAATCGGGGTGGTCAACGGCAACCTGCGGATGAGCTCGTTGCGCGATGACTTCCCCGAAATGTTGCGAGTCTTTTCCGATGTGCTGCGTCTGCCGGCATTTGAAGAAGACAAGATCGATGTGGCCAAAAACGAAACGGTGTCTGGCCTTTCGCGTCAGAACGATGACGCCGGCCAGATTGCGGGGCGGGAATTTCGCGAGTTGATCTACGGCTCTGACTCGCCCTACGCCCGCCAAGAGACCTACGCCACGATCGACAACATCAGTCGTGATGATTTGGTGGCCTGGCATGCCAAGTATTACCACCCGAACCGGGTCATTCTCGGCTTGGTCGGCGACTTCGATTCCAAAGAAGCGTTGGCGGAGGTGAAGGAAGTTTTCGGAAGTTGGGCCAAGGGGCCAACGATCGACCACGGTGAGGTGGCGTACAACAAGAACGCCAACCCCGGAGTCTTTTTCGTCGAGAAGAACGACGTCACTCAATCCAACATTCGTCTCGGGCATCTTGGGATTCAGCGCGACAACCCGGATTACTACGCGGTCGACATGATGAATCAGGTGCTGGGAGGCTCGTTTGCGGCCCGGCTGTTCACTCGGGTGCGATCGCAGAAGGGGCTGGCTTACAACGTCAACGGTAGCGTCGGCAGTCGCTGGGATCATCCCGGTGTTTTCCAGCTGGCAATGAGCACCAAAACCGAGACCACGGCGGCGGGCATCGATGCTTTGCTCGAAGAGCTGGACAACATGATCAGCGAGCCGCCGACTGACGAAGAGGTGGCTAAGGCCAAGTCCGGTGTACTCAACTCGTTCGTCTTTCGAGCGGACTCGGCCAGTGAAATCCTGTCCCAACAGCTGACCTACGAGTACTTTGGATATCCCCTCGATTGGCAGCAGCGTTACCGTGAGGGCATTGAGGCGGTAACCACTGCCGAAGTGCGCGACGCCGCCAAGAAGTACCTGCATCGCGATCGGCTGACCTTTCTGGTGGTGGGCCCCAAAGAAGGTACCGACCGTCCGCTGAGCGACTTCGGCGAGGTGCAGGAGGTCGACATCACGATCCCCGAGCCGGAGGTCGAAACGGTGGCGGCGACCGCCGAGAATCAGGAGAAGGGACGGGCGTTGATCGCCAAGGCGGTCGAGGGCATCGGTGGAGCCGAACGCCTCGACGCATTGGCCACCTATCGCTCGGTGATGGCGATGGAAGCGAGTACTCCGCAAGGAGCGATGAAGGTGCAGGCCAAAGCAGCCATCGTATTGCCGGATCGCATGCGCTGGGAGATGGTCATGCCGTTCGGAGCGATGGTGCAGGTGCTCAACGGCGAAGACTCTTTTTCCCAGAGTCCTCGTGGCACGGGCCCACTGCCGGCAGCTCAGCGTGCTGATCTACAGAAGAGCCTCCGGCGGCTGGTGCCAATACTGCTGAAACACCGGCACGATGTTGGTTTCGAGGCGGTGGCAGCCGGCAGCGATGACGTTGATGGAGTGGCGGTGGAGATGGTGCAAGTTGAGCTCGAAGGCGAAGTCAACCAGCTTGGTATCGATCCGGCGACGGGTCGCATCCTCAGCTTGGCATACAGCGGAACCAACTTCGTGGGCGCTCGTGGTCAACTCGAGCAGCGTTTCACCGACTTCCGTGAAGTTGGTGGTTTGATGTTGCCGCATGCCTCGGTGACCACCTTCAACGATGAGCCGATGTTGTCAGGCACGGTCGAGTCGACAGTGCTCGATGAGGACATCGCGGACTCCGAATTCGCCAAGCCAGCAGAGTAACGAACAAGTAGGATTCGGAATCCCATAGCAACGGACGATTGTTCCCGATGGAAGCCGTCGGTAGGAGGTTTCGGGGTGTTCCCACCCCAAAACCTCCGGTATTCTTGTACTTATGGACAAGCATGAGCTTCTAGGCCG
Source organism: Acidobacteriota bacterium (assembly GCA_029263395.1). Lineage (GTDB taxonomy): Bacteria > Acidobacteriota > Thermoanaerobaculia > Multivoradales > J023 > JAAELT01. The sequence continues at coordinate 11,940 of JAJCXO010000209.1, forward strand.
TGTCCGAGCTCTGATCGAGAACATTCAGGGTGTCGCGTTCATCGTGCCCGAAGACACCGGCTACTTTTCGATCGACGACGACATGGTGCGGCAGGTGCGGGAGTTGATGGCACAGACCATCGAGGTACTTCGCGATCTGACCGACTTCTATGATGCGGAAAGTGCCGCTCATGGCGAGAAAGATGAATCCCAGGCGGCGGATGGCGACTTTCTAAAAGAGATTGGTGCTCAGATCTCGAGTGAGTTGGCGGCGCGTGAAGTTTCGAGTCTGGCTTTTGTGGCTCGTGGCCAACTGTTGGAGATGCAGGAGGCACTCGCCGGTGCGCTGAAGAACCGACAGGTCTGGGGCGTCGCCTCGTATGCCGACTCAGGGCTGCGGCATGTCGGCAAGGCGTTGATCGCCGCGGAGTCGGCAATCTGTGAATATGAAGGCCTACCGGCCAATGATCGGCGGTGGGTCGATCTTGCCGACTCGCTCGAGATCCGGCGCCTCTATGCGCAATTTCGACGGGCGATCTTGCGTGGCAGTGATCCGTCGAATGCCGTGGAACTCACCAAATGGCTGAGAGGTGCCTTCACTCGCATCGCCATCCTGCGTGACCTGGAGATTTATCCCTTCCTCAGGATCGATGATCGCCGGTCGATCAAGCGTTTGCAGAAACGCATCGAGTCGTGGCTGAACAAGGAAGAGGGCTGTAGCGACGAGGTCGGCTTTCGACTCTGTGAAGATCTGACGTCGTTTGCCCGCTTGTTGATCAAGATCAATGATCGGGAAGAATTACGGGAGCACGATCGCCAAGTGGTGACCACGGCCCATCGTATGCTCTTCAGTCCAGCTCGGCCTGCGACACAACTTGTGGCTGGCCACCGCAAGGAGCTCGAGCGCCTTCTCGGTCGGGACGACGAGCTCGACCAGTTGATCTTGCACATCGATGAACATGTGCCCGAAGATCTCCGAGAGCCGCTCGAGAAGTTGATGCGCCATCTCAATCGGCCCTACGAAGTACCTGTGGCAGAGCCCTCGGGCCTCGTCTAGGCCCCGGGCCTCAAAAATCGGATGCCTCCTCCTCGTCGGCTTTGCGTCGCTGCATGACCGTTTGGGCGATGAGAAAGCCGCCGAAGATCATGAACAGGACGTACCAGTGGTCGGCCAAGAAGGTCAGGTCGATGTTGAAGGTTTCGCGCAGGAAGCCGTAGAAGCCGAGCAGAAACACCGCGCTACCGGCGACCAGGCCACCGGAACCGAGGCTGGTGCGGCGCTTGGGTAGCTCAACTTCGGTTGGGTAACCGAAGTTGATCAGGGTCGCCTGGCGATAGGCGTCGAAGATGTTGAACAGCCAAACGAAGATCACTGAGAAGACCAACAGAACAACCTCGGGCTCATCAGTGCCACTCGCCAGGCCGATCAGCCCAAAACAGATCAAGAAGAAGGTGACGCCGCGCAGGTAGAGGCCGTTGTACACATTGCCGAGACCCGGGAAGAGGCTGAATAAGGCCGCCAGGATCGGTGATCGGGCATGTTGTGGCGGCTGGATCGTCGGCTGTGCTGCGGTCCGCGCTGCCGGCGGGTAAGCTGGCTCGTGGTGCGCCGGGCTCGGCGGTGGTTCCGGTGGGGCCACCGGTGACTCCACCGGATGATCGTCCGTTTCATGTTCCGTCGCTTTTAGATCTGTCATCGTGTCCTCCTTCAACCGATCGATCGTGATCGGGTATTAGTTCTCTGGTGGTGGATTCGATATCCCGGTAAGCCTCGGAGAGCCATCGTTCGCTCGCTTCACGGTAACTTTCGGCGCGGTTCCAACCCGTTTCGAGGCGTTGCTCGAGCGACGATGACACCACATCCCAGACTCGGGATCTCCGGGCCTCGCCGGTTGTGGCCCAGACTCCGACGCGGTTGCTCAGGGATTCAGTTGTGCCGCGCAGCACAGCCGAAGCATCGTCCGCCACCGTCAGCGTCATGGCCGCTAGCAAATAACAGGCGGCGGCGGCGTAACGGGCATCGCTGATCCACAAGGGTACGAGGCGCTGCGGGTGTTTGGCTAGCTCGGTCAAGCGCCGAGCTAGCCGAGCCGACATCGCCAGACGCTCGGGTTCGAGGGCACACTGCAAGGTGCCGTATATTTCGCTACAGCGTTCACAGCTGGCGAGGTGCTGCTCGCTGGCAGGGTCGCGTTCGCTGGCAGGGTCGTGTTCCCGAGCCGTGTCGCGTTCGCTGATGCGATCGTTGGCGTCAGTGCGGTCGTTTTGACTAGGCTGCATCACAACGCCTGCGCGTCGACGAGCCTCGCGATAGAGCCGTTCGGTGTCTCGGCAGGTGACCTCGTGGCGTGGAATGCCGCGCAGGCGGCTGCGCAACCCTGCCGGCATCGACCGGCGGTTCTCAGTCGACATCGAGCTCTCCAACACCTCGGCGAAACGGCTGCACTCTCCACAAACGTCGCGATGCGGATCCTGCACGCCGAGTTGAAAACGCTCCCGGAAGTGGCGACAGGCATCTTTGGTCGTCGAGTCGTTCATCGTCGAGTCTTTCAAGATCTGATCCTGATCTAGCAGGACGGGGCCTGCTCGGTGGGTATCATCGAGAGTGGTGCCTGGGACCGTTGCAACCGCTCCTCGAGCCGACGTACGAGCTCTTTCCGGCCCCGGTTGAGTCGAGACTTGATCGTTCCTACGGGAACCTCGAAGAAGCCGGCAATTTCGTCGTAGCTCAAGCCCTGAAGATCTCTCAGCATGAGCGCCGAGGCCAGACTCTCCGACATCTCTGCCAGCACCTCGTGTACCAGCCGGCGGCGTTCTTGGGTTTGGCTGTGGCGTCGTGGATCGTCGCCTGAAGGCAGCTGTGCCAAAACCTCGTCGGAGACCGTCTCGGATTGCCTCCGAGTGCGGTGATGGCGGTAGTGGTCGATACAGAGGTTCCGCGACAGTCGCAACGCCCAGGCCATCAACGGCACGTCACCACGGTAGCGGTCGAGGTTGCGGTAGAGCTTGAGGAAAATTTCCTGAGTTAGATCCTCGGCCTCAGCTTGGTTACCGGCAAACCGATAAGCAACGTTGAAGATGCGATCCCCATAATGTTCGATAATCTCGTCCCAAGCCTGCGGATCCGCTTTGGCAGCCCGCCGGGCGAGGAAGAGATCGGGCGAAGAAGGGTCCATGGAGTGTGTGTCTCGCATCTCACACCCTATGACGGAAGGCCGTTGGAAAAAGTTCGCACCGTTGCACTGACTCTAACGTCTCGATAGCTCGCCAACGCTATACTGACTGTGAGCGAGAGACTGACTGAAGAGGAGCAGAAGAATGCAGAGTAGAAGAACTCAACGCACAAAAACGATCGTTCCGGTCGTCTTAACGGCTATCATCTTCGGTTTGGGGCTCTGGCTGCCAAGTGCTGCTGGGGCCGCTGATCAAGGGATGAAGTTTGACCGCAAGGCTGACTTTTCGGTCTACCAGACCTATGGCTGGATCGAACAGAAGCAGCGTCCAGAAGGGTCACCCCTGGCGGTTGGTGGTGCGATCGATACCAAGATCCGTAACGCGATCGATCGCCAATTGGCGCGCCAAGGCTTCCGCCAAGCAATCGACGAGGAACCTGATTTCCTGGTCTCGTTCGATGGTGCGATGGAACAAGTCACCGATATCGAGGCCAACCGCCGTCAGATCGCAACCGGCGTTGCCTGGGTAGTTGAAGGGGACATCAGCTCCTACCGTTGGGGGACGTTGATCATCGGCATCAACGACGCCGAGAGCGGCAAAGCGGTCTGGAGTGCCTGGACTCGAAACAAGATCAAGGATCCACAGAAGCCGGAAAAACAGATCAACAAGTCGGTCAAGAAATTGCTCGGCAAGTTTCCGCCCGAGCATTGATCTGAGGGTGAGCTCGGTCCGTAGCTCACAGCGAGATGACAACGTCTGACAAACCGGCATCGAGGCCTGCCATAGGCCGCACCTTGTTTCGCGGTTTGCGGCGGACGTGTCCGCATTGTGGACGCGGGAAGATTTTCGCCAAATGGTTCACTCTGCACCAACGGTGTACCGTCTGTGACCTGCGCTTCGAGCAGAATCCAGGTGACACCTGGGCGCTGTGGGTGATCGGTGACCGTGTGTTCGTCGGCCTGTTGATCATCATCGTGTTTATTATTTTCCGCTCGGCTAGCTGGACTTTCGGCGGCCTCGTTTTGGTCGGCATTTTGATTCCCATGGTGTGGACCATGCCGCATCGTATGGGTTTCTGCCTCGCCTTCGACTACCTGATCCGAGCTTATTGGGGTGACGCTTCCGAGATTCCGTCCCCCGCCGACAAGACGAGTCTCGAGCAGCTGTAGGCTCAGTGATTTAGTCCTGAGGGCGAAGTCCATGTCGGATGGGCTCGTTCTCATGGAAATCAAAGGCTTTGCTCAGAGCGCGATCGGCCTGATGAAGGTGAGCATCGGCTAGGGTGCTTCAGAGACGATCGACTGTAGAGACGACCGGCAGCGAAGATGATCGACGGCAGACCCGAAGTGGAGGGCAACCCATGGCTGAGGCGACACGACGCACCTTTTTGACCCGAACGATCCCATTGGCTGGCGCGGCGACAATGGCGTCGCCATCTGTGTGGCCGGCAGCAACCCATGATTCGCCACGCCGTCAGCTGTTGGCCGCGGTGGCGGCAGGTGACTTGGTGGTGGTACGCGAGTTACTCGACGGTGAGCCTGGTCTGGTCCACACTCGGGACGATCGAGGACGCAGCGCCTTTGCGGTGGCGTTGTTGGCGCGCCAGCCAACGGCCGCGGCGCTGTTGCGGGAGTACGGTTACGAACTCGACGTGCACGAAGCCGCGTTGGCGCTGGATTGGGAAACGTTCGCGGTGATGGCCGAGGAAGCCCCGGGGGCGATCAACCGTGACCATACAATCGGTGGCACGGCAATGTACGCGGCGGCGATTGGCGGCGCGGGTTCGCAGATCTGGCGGGTTTACAGTCCGGGTGGTGATCCTAATCTCAGGCCGGCTGGCGAGTCGGCATGGACGCCGGTGCGAGCCGCGCTCGAACATCCTGATTTGGCGACCGCTGAGCAAACCGCTGCTAACTTGTTGGCCAATGGTGCGGCCATCGACGCCTCGCAGCCAAACGGCAGCTCAGTGTTACACGCGGCGGCGGCGCGAGGCAGCCTGGCCCTGGTCGAGATCTTGATTCGCAAGGGAGCGGATGTCGCCAGCCGAGATGAGGACGGCCACACGCCGACGGATCTCGCCGACGCCGCCGGCCATGCGGCGGTGGTCGAGATGCTGCGGCGTCACGCCGAGATACCGCACGATCATTCAACCTCACGGCTGGCCTACGACGTCGAGGGTCGTCCATACCAGGCTCCGGACCTGGATGCCTTCTCGAGTTTGGCGCGGGGTCGGCTGGTGGGAGCGTCGCACGGCAACTTCGATGCGGTTCGTGCGGCGGTTGGACAACACCCGTTGCTGGCGCATGCGGTTGCAACCACCACTGAGATGGCGGTGGAAGCAGCGGCTCACACCGGCCGAAAGCCGATTGTCGAATATCTACTGGAACGTGGTGCCCCGTATTCCCTGCCGACGGCGGTGATGCGTGGCGATACCCCTCGAGTCAAAGCACTGTTGACGGAAGATCCGTTGCGAATCCACGAACGTGGTGCCCACGATTTTGCTCTGCTCTGGTATCCGGCAATCGGCGGCGGTTTGGTCGAGATGATGGAGTTGTTGTTGGCAGCGGGTGCCGACATCGAACGCCAGCATAGTCTGGGGACCACGGCGCTGCACTGGGCAGCGATGTCGGGCCAACTCGATCTCGTCGAGTTGCTGTTGATACAAGGTACCGATCCCAATCGAGTCGGTTACAAGTTTGATCCCGCCGGACAAACGCCGCTTGCTGTAGCTGAGGCGCGAGGCCATGACCAGGTCGCCAAGCTGCTGCGGGATCGTGGAGCGCGAGGTTAGCCGTATTGCGGGCTTACCCAAGCCTGATTAGGCTAGACCGTGTGGATCATGACCAAACCAGTTCGTCCGAGCGCAGTACTACGCAAGTGGAGGCATCGGACCGTGTTCGGGTCGGAGGTATCGTCTTCGATCCAGTCACTGGCGAGATCTGTGCTGTTGAACCGAAGCAAGGTGAGGAACCGCGACGATTGGCTCCCCAGCCGGCAAAGCTGCTGTCTCTGTTGATTGCCCATCACGGGGAGTTGGTCGATCAACAGCAGATCCGTGAGCACCTGTGGCCGGAGGTCAAGGCTGACGTCGATCAAAATCTACACTTCTGTGTGCGTCAGGTGCGGGCCGCCCTCGAGGATTCTGCCAGCGTGCCACGGTACATCGAAACATTGCCACGGCGCGGCTATCGCCTCATGGCGGAGGTTGAGCCGTGGAGTGTCGATCCGGTGTCCGAAAAGCCTGAGCTGGGGGATGAATCTGCGGCTGAGCTGTTGCCAGCAGCATCTCCCCAGGCTGAGAGCTATAACACCCGCCGGGTTTGGACCGCGCTCGCTGCCGGAGCCGTGGTCGGATTGATCCTCGCCCTGGGTTGGACGAGGGGAAGGAGCCAACCGGTAGCGAGCCCTCCAGTCATTGCTGAAGTCTCCCTCGCGATCACCTCGTTTCAGCCCGAGACGTTCTCGAGTCCCGTCCAGGTGCCTCAGATCATCAACCACCTCTTGGCCCGGCTTGGCGGCTTCGACCCTAGTCGACTCGGTGTCATTGGTCCTACCACCACGGCCCCTTATGGCACGGATCTGAGGAGGGTGCATCGCATGATCACCGAGCTCGATGTCGACTACGTGATCAACGGTCGTTGGAGCGGCGGGCCTCCGGATCCCAAGCTCCTGATCGAGGTCATCCGTGCGTCGGACGGCCATCATGTCTGGGTGCAACAATTCGAAGATCTGACCCAGTGGCAGAGGATTGCCGACCTCGTCGCCGACGCTGTGCTCGAGATCGTAGGTCCAGTGACTGCTTCCCACTCGCATGGGTCCTGAGATACTGTCCGGCCAAGCCGCGACGAACCCAATTCATTGATAGGAGAGACAGAGATGCGAGCGATCCGGCAGTTGGGAGATATCCGCAGGGTAGTGAGCAAGGTTGTCTCTGGGGTATCCGACGAGGACCTTTTTCGGGTTCCCGAGGGGTTTGCGAACCATGTGGCCTGGAACGCGGCGCACGTTGTCGTCACACAGCAGCGTTTGCACTATCGGTTGAGCGGACTCGAACCGCATTTGGCGGCGGATTTGATCGAGAAGTATCAGAAAGGGACCGGGCCGGAGGCTGGCGATGAGGCGTCGTATCGTCGGGTGATGGAGTTTCTCCACCGGGGGCCAGATCTACTCGGGGTGGATTTCGAGAATGGGCGATTTGAGACCTTCACCGCCTACACAACCTCGGCTGGGATTCAGCTCGGCACAATCGAGGATGCCATCGTCTTCAACAACTTCCACGAGGGTATCCACCTCGGCTACATCATGGCGTTGCGGAAAGCGTTGGCCTGAGGGCTCTCAGGAAGGCGAGAAACGGGTTTCTGGATGGACTCTAGTTAGATCCCATCCAATACACGCCGAGAGCTCGGTCGGCCTTGTGGGCTGGGCCGCAGCTCCAGAACTCGCCGGATCTGTTACGAGAAGCCGAAGTCCTTTTGATGCCATCGGATACGAGATGCTGACAGGTGCGAAGCTCAAACATGCTCGCTGCTTGCTCGCTCCACAAGACCTTCCCTCGCTGAGCCGAAAATGGCAAAACGAGATGGACTCTAATTAGGGATCTTGCGCTCAGGACCTAATGCTGTGCCGCCCTATCGAACGGATCAGCGTGTCGCGGATCGGTGACGAAGGCTTCGTCGGTGAGACTGTGTAGAAACGCGATCAGGTCGCTCTTCTCCAGAGCAGTGAGTTGAAAGCCGGTCACTAGCGGGCTCTTGTTTGGGTTGTCGCGGCCGACGCCGGGGTACGGACCCCTGGTGAGGGTGCGGCCACCGGCAGCGTAGTGGTCGATCACATGGCTCAAGGTTCGGAGGCTGCCGTCGTGCATGTAAGGGGCGGTCAAGCCGACGTTGCGCAAGGTCGGGGCGCGAAAGCGTCCGATATCTTCGGGCTTGGAGGTGTGCTCGCCGAGGCCAAGATTGTCGGCTGGGTAGAGGCCGGTGGTGCCGAGGTTGTAGAGACCAGTATTGTGAAAACCGGTCGGCTCAGTGTTGGTCGACACGGTGTTGGATCGCTGCACTGCGGCGGCGACCGATCGAGTTGGGCCCGAGAAGTTGAAGCCGTTGTGGCATTTGAAGCAGCTGAGGCGCTCGGTGAAGAAGAGTCGCATCCCACGCCAGGCAGCGTCCGACATTGCCGACCGATCGTCGAGATAGACGCGACGATCGTAGGCCGAGCGCCCGGAAATCAACGTCCGCTGAAACGCAGCGATGGCGCGCACGACGTTGTCGACGGTGAGGGTGTCTGACACGCCGCCCCCATTCGGGAAGGCCTCCTGGAAATTCAGTGGGTATGCGCTGTCAGCCGCCAACCGTGCGAGCATCGCTGTGCCGTCGCCCGCCACCCCGAGCTCGACGGGATGGCGATTGAACATAGGCACGCGAGCCTGCTGCTCGAGGCTTGTCAGGCTGGGGTCGGCCCAGGCGAGGGTGGTGTTGTAGGCGACGTTGGCCAGGCTCATGGCACCGCGTGGATGGACCTCGCTGGTGGCGCCGATGGCGCGATCTTTACCGTCGGTGAAGGCTAGCTCCTGACGGTGGCAAGAAGCGCAGGCGAACTCGCCGGTCTCCGACAAGCGACGGTCGTAGAACAGGCGACGCCCGAGCTCGACTTTGGTGGTCGACATCGGATTGTCCGCCGGCACTAGAGGCTGCGGGAAACCTGGCGGAAGCTGCCAGTCGTAGGTCGAAACTTCGACGGCGGGCTCGGGCGACGGGTGTGGTGATCGGCTAGCGGTGGAGCAAGCGATTGTGGTCCAGCTAGCGATTGCGGTCCAGCAAGCAAAGAATAGGCCCACGGCGGCGCTCGAGCGTGCTGCCGTGGGGCCCATGGATCAGCTTACCAGCGGGTAGTCGCGGCGTGAGCCAGCTGGGCACTCTGTCCAGCTAGCTGGCCGCGTTCTTGGAGCCAGGTTCCAAAGGCATCGAGGGTGTCGGTCGAGAGCCCGGCCGGGTCTTCGCGCCGCTCGGCGAGCCAAGCCTCCATCGCCTGCATCAACTGATCGGCAAGCTCACGGTTTGATCCGAAGAGCTGCATGTAGGCTTCCTTGGCGTCATCGATGCGATGCAGACCGAGGTACGCTTCTGCCCGGTACTCGATCGCTTCACCATAGAACGGCGCCAAATCGAGCGCTTTGTCATAAGCGACGAGCGCCTTTTCGTGCTCACCGCTCTTGCGGTAGGCGTAGCCCAGGCTACTGAACGCCTGATGGAAGGTGCCGAGGGTTTCCGTCGCCTCTTCGAACAACGGAATAGCCTTCTGGTATTGCTTCAAGGCCTTACCAAGGAGCTTCTCACGCTCCTCATCGGAGCCTGCCTCTTTGGCCTTGTCTTCATAGCCCCAGGCTTTGTCGCGATGTTTGAGGCCCAAGTTGTAGGCGCTCTTCGCTTCCTGTTCCGGACTCATGGCTGCTTCCGGCGCTGGGGGAGCAGTGGGGGCCGGCTGACTGCCAGCGGCATTGGCTGGAGCTTGTAGGAGCAATCCCAGCGCTAGGGTCGCATAGATCACGCCGGTCGAGTTCCGCATATCGCTTCTCCTTGCTGGTGGTTGTGAGGTCGATCAATATACGGCGCCGAAACGCCGGTTGGACTGGGTGCACAAAGGCCGCCTCTCAGTATATGTCGTCATATGTCGTCTCGTCACGGGAGGTCTCGATGCTGGACAATGTGCGCGGAGTTTGAAACGAAGCTGTAAAAACCAGCTTACAGGTCGCCCCCCTAGGAGTGCGAGTCAGCCGGACGGTGTATTCTGTTGAGTAGAGGAGATCGGTCTCGTGCCTGCTGACAGGTTTCGACGGACAGCGTTTTTAGACGGACAGTGTCTTCCGACGGACAGTGTCTTGCGAAGTGAAAACAACGATAGTCCCAAGAGGTTTGTTGTTTTCCCTTCGGAAGCCACGATCCGTGGGGGTGCGCAATGTATCTATCAAATATCTATTTATCCATACAAAGTGGCGGGTTCGCGGTGTAATGCCTGCGTAAAGAAATCTTGATAGTAGCCCTCTTTGGATCGTTTTGTTTTACATTGAATACGATCAATCACCAAGGAGGAGTCAACGATGCGCCATGCGTTCGTCTCAGGTCGTAGTGTTTTCACAAAGCTGGTTCTAACGGTTTTATTTGTCGCAAGCCTGTCAGTCGTATTATCGGTACCTGCTGCTGGGAGCGACACTGAGGAAAGCGACACCACTAAATTTGAGTGGTCTGATACATCGAGAGACGTTTATGTCGACGGTGATCTGGTGCTCGATGTGTTTACCCTCTGGCTCGACAGCGAGGATGAAGACCGTCGCATGGCGGTCTTGGGTGAGTCATTGGGGCGAGCCTATGTCATCGACATGAAGACCAAGGAAGTCGGAGAGTTGCCGTTAGCAGACTTCGAACTGCATGCGACGGGCGCCCGCTCTTCGGCTAGAGCCGGGCCGGTTGCGGTGGGTCGGGTGACGGCGGTGCGTGATCGTCGATCGATGTACCATGTGGTGAGTGCCGGCGAGCGAACGATCGTGATCTCCCCTCATCAGGGCAGCGCAGGTCCGATCCTGCTCGAGGAGCTTCTCGAAGCCGCCCCGTCATGGCGTCGCCGGGTCTCGGAGTACGAGCCGAGCTCCGAAGCGGTAGAAGCCCTGCGGGCGCTCGATCGCGATACTGAAGTCACCGTCGTGCTCGGTACCTGGTGCGGCGACAGTCGCAACTACGTACCGAAGTTATTGCGCTCGGTCGAAGCCGCTGGCAATCCCCACATTCAGTTGGACTTGGTTTCGATCCACCGTGGCTTCAACGAACCGGCGGACTTTATTCGAGGGCAACAGGTCACCAACGTACCGACGGTGATTGTGCGACAAGCCGGGGAAGAGATCGGCCGTATCGTCGAAACACCAGCCGCGGAGCGTATCGAGCAAGACTTGGCGGCAATTCTGAATGGCAAGCAAGAGCCCCATCCTGGCCGTTGGGAGCGGCAAGATGAAATTGCCCGAGGCCGCTACATCTATCGCGATGACGACAATCAGCAGCTCGGCGACGAGAGTTGGGAGTTGTTCCATACTGAAGACGGCGGACGTTTGCTGCACAGTGTGGTGGAGCGGGATGGGCGTGAGGTCGAAATCTGGCATCGTCGAGATTCCGCAGGCGCTTCGGAATTTGTCGAGATGACTCGGCGGCACGAAGAGGAGCTGTCCCGGACGCGCATCTGGATCAACGACGGCAAGCTCCGTGCACTCACCCGTGGCAACGTCACCGGCATTGTCGAGCAGAGTCTCGAAGTGCCACCCGGCACCAGTTTCATGCTGCCTTGCGCGGCGGATGCCGGGTTCGACTGGTTACGCCTCGGCGAGTCGGTATCCCAGGCTTCAGTCAGCCGCTTCTTGCTGCCGGCAGATCAGCCGACGGCGGGCAAGGTCATCGAGTTACAAGCTGCCTCCACCGGGCGAGAGTCCTTCGCCACAGATCGTGGTGAGGTCTCCGCATTACGTCTCGAGACCCAATACGACGGCCGCACCAACCATTGGTGGCTCGACGACGAAGTTGGGGTACCCATTCGTGGGGCGATCGCTGGTCTGGGAAACGTCAGCCTGGAAGAATTCACGCTGGCCAACTGAGTCGAGCGAAGGGTTGTTTCAAGCGGGTTGGAAATCCCCCCTAACCCCCCTTTTTGCAAAGGGGGAACCTGAGCTTTGTTCTGACTTCCCCCTCTGGAAAATTGGAATTGAGGGGGATTCTCTTTGAAGCTGGACGGGACCCAGCTACGGCTGAACGAGCGCACTAGCACGGAACAAGGGATCCGCCGCTTGCAGCAGCTTGCCCCGTAACTGTGGTGGCAAGTCGGAGTTCTGGTCGAGAAACTGTTGAACAATCTCGGCGGCTTGAGGAGAGTTATGGCCGCCAAGGGTCGCTTGGAGCCAGCGCAGGGGGAAGAAGATGTCGCCGGTGCGTTGGATCTCTTCGAGGAGGTTGAGGCTGGGTTGAATGTGAGGACGGGCGGACTCGGCACGCAGCGGATGATGTAGGAACTCGAGGCCTTCCAACACCCAAGGTTCGTGCTCGCGATGCCCGGCGTCTTTCAGACTCTCGAAGAATTGATCACGGATCTTGGGATCGGCAGAGAGGGCGGGGCGAACAAATTCGAATCGTGACCGACGATCAGGGTTGGTGATGCGTTCGACCTGTTGGTCCAGCAGCGTTTCGGCGTCGGCGACACCGCGAGTTGCCAGTTCTTGGGCGAGGGCTGTCAGATCGTTCTCGGACAACGGCAGATCAGGAATCAGGTTGTCGCCTTCCCACAGTTGACGAAGCCGCGCCAGCGCGTCGGGGGTCAGCGCGGTTTGACGGTAGCAGCTGAGATAAGCGGACTTGAGACGAGCCTGCGGTGCCGCTTCGAGTCTTTGCCACAGATGATCCTCCAGTCGTGGCGCCAGCGCGAGGCGTTGCTCGGGGGAGAGATAACGCCAGAAGGCGGACTCCAGATCGTCGAGTAGGCGTTGAATGTTGAGTTCGTCACCCTCGTCTTCCGTGGCTCGGATCGCCAAGTCGACCAACTCTTGCGGAGAGACTTGGCCTTCGAGCATGGCATCCCACAGCGAGAGCCAGGCGATGGCACGGTGGCGGTTGTTGTCGAGCTTAGGCAGGTGTACGAGTAGGTAGCCGCGACTAGCCTCGTCGAGCTCGAATCGGCCATACCCGGCGCCGCCACCATTGGCGAGTACGAAGTCGGGTACCGGCAGCCCAGCGGCTTCGGCCACGGCGTGACGGTCGGAACGAAAGTTGGTTTCGATCGAGTGACCGGGAGCCGAGGCATAACCCAGGTACAGGTGTAGCCGTTGCCTCCACAGTCGCCCATGGTCCAAGGGGTCGGTCTGTCGCAGGGTCAGGGACGTCACGGTTTTGGCTGCTCCAGGGCCGTCGGCCATTTCGAGATCAACGCTGACCGTGGGTCGACCGGCGGCGTGGACCCAGACGTCACTCCAAGCCTCGAGATCCTCATTGGTGTTGGCAGCCATCGCCGCCACCAGATCAGGCCAGGTGGCGTTACCGTAGCGGTGGGCGTCGAGATAGGCACGGATGCCGTTGCGAAACGGCGCTTCACCCATCATCAGCTCCAGGTGACGCATCACAACCGGCGCCTTCTGATAAATGATGGCGCCATAGAGTGAACCAGCCTCGTTCAAATTGTCGAGTTGTTGGCGGATCGGATTGGATCCCGCCGTACGGTCGACCTCATAGGCGCTCGGATAGTGGGCGAGCAGGAACCTGAGATCGTGGTCGACCTCGGGGAATGACGGATGAACAATTTTCGCCGCCATCAAGTTGGCCATGACTTCCTTCAGCCACACGTCGTTGAACCACTCCATGGTCACCAGATTGCCGAACCACATGTGGGCAGTTTCGTGGGCGATCAAGCTGGCGCGTCCGAGTTGTTGGCTCTGGGTGGCGGTTTCGTCCAAGAAAAGCGAGCGGGCACGATAGAAGATCGAGCCGGGGTGCTCCATGCCGCCATATTGGAAGGCGGGTATCGCCACAAAGTCGAATTTCCCAAAGGGGTGTTCGATGCCGGTGTAGGTCTCCAGCCACCGCAAGGCCGAGGCATGGAGATCAAAAATTGTGTCAAGGTTGCGGGTTACCTTCTCGGGGTCGGTTTCGCGATGCAGAAAACGCATCGTCCGTCCGTCACGTTCGGCAGTTTCGATCTCGAACCGCCCGGCCGCAAACGCCAGTACGTAGGTGGCGATTGGCTCGGTGCTGGCGAAGCGGTAGACATGCCTGTCCTCGCTATCGTCGAGTGAGTCGAGCCCACCGTTGGCGATGGCGGTCCAGTCGGCAGGTATCTCGAGCTGCACGTCGAACCGTGCCTTGAGGTCGGGTTGGTCGAAGATCGGCAAAGCGACGCGAGCGCGATCGGGCACAAAAAGCGTGTAGAGAAAGTCGTCGTTGCGATTCAGCGAGCTGTCACCGGCGATGAAGTGAATCGCAATCTCGTTGCGACCGACTTTCAGTTCAGCTTGTGGGATGACGATGTGTTCGTCGGCCGCTTCGAAGCTTGCTGGCTGCCCATCAATTTCAACGGCCAGCACATGGTCTGCGGGTTGTGCAAAATCGAAGATCAGTGGCGAGTCGAGGGCCGACAGCTCGAACGTCGCGACAATTCGCCCGCGAATCGCCTCATCCCGCGCCGCCGGAATTGACAGCTCGAGGTTGTACTGCAGATCGCTGATCGTCCGCGCACGGTGCTCAGCGAGGGACAGCGGGACGCCGGGTGTAAACATCGGGTCGGCGTCCGGGGTGTGATGGGTCTCTGGTGTGGCGCAAGATGTCATGAGAGCTCCAGTCACGCCGAGAATCAGTCCAAGGTACAGACGGTTGCGGCCCAAGCGTCACCTCCTGAGGGTGGTTCCATGTGCAATGCCCGCCCAGCGTTTCACACGCAGGCGATGAGAGTGCCACTTTACCCATTTGACGGTTCTTGTGCTCGGCGAAACGTGTTGGCAATGCTGCTCGGGAGCCAATCGAGCCTCGAGGAGGTCTCGAGAGATGCCAGCCGGCAAGGAACGGCTTACTTCTCGCCCGGAGCAGCCAGTGACTCTTTCAGTACTTGCTCGTTCAGCTCGAAACTTTGCGCTTTGAGACCGTCTTGGAGCAGCTGCTGAAAGAGACGCTGGCGGTGGCGTGCGAAATACTCATCTCGGACTCGATCTTCGACCTCTTCGAATCCGAGGATCCGGGGCTCCTGTCTAGACTTTACCCAGATCATGAGCAATTGGCGGTCGAGCTGAAACGGTACCGAGAATCCGGTGCCTTTGAGGCCGAGCAAGTAGATCCTGACCTTGGGCGAGAGTGCGCTGATGGCTTGAGGACCAAGCCACTGCGCTGGGGTCAGCGTGCCAGCCGACTGCGTTGCGACTTGGTCGAAGGAGACTTCTCCCTGCTGCAAGAGCTCGCGGAGACTCTCGAGCTCTTGGATCTTGGTCATTGGATGATTGCCCAAAGGTACTTCCAAGGTCACGATTTCCAGTCGCAACGGCGATTGGAAGAGGTGATCGTTCTGCCGGTGAAAGTCTCTCAGCTCTTGCGGCATCTGATCGATCTTGGCCATCATTCGGGCCTGGGAGCGCGAAGCGATGAGCTCCCGGCGAAGCTGCTTGCCGATGCTCGCTCGAAGCCTCTCTTGCAAAGGCGCTTCTGACGGGAATCCTTCTTCGCTGGCACGTAGGAACGCGAGCTGGCGATGCTTGTGCCGACGGTAAATCTCGTAGGCTCTTTCCTTGGGGTCGACCAACGACAGCTCGAACTCGTCGCGCTCGGCGACATCTTCGAGCCAGTCAGCGACCTTGTAGGAATGCTCGCCGAGGCGCAAGATGACCTGATCGGCATCGTGTTCGTTCAGCACTGACGCTAGCTCGGCGTCATCAAGTACCAGAGAGTCCGCGGGTAGGGGGACCCTCGAGGCCAGATCTTCGAGTTCCTGGGCCTGGGCGAGTTGAAGCAGGCGGTTCATGATCGCGGGGCGGGCATCTTGCAAACTATAAGATTTTGCATAGAGCGTATCGGTGACTAGGAATAGAGTGGCACCGCCTGGAACCAAGATGGGATCGCTCATCTCTCCAGAGCGGAGTGCGAAGACGGCCTCTTCCAGTGCTTTGGGCAGACGGCCTCTCTGAATCCAACCCAGGCGTCCCTCGAGCAAGCGGGTCTCAGAGTCGGAATGACGAGCAGCCAAGGCACGAAAGGTCTCGCCCTGAGAGATGCGCAGCTTCAGGTCAAGGAGGAATTCCGCAGGCGCTGACTCTGGCTCGCCGGGGCGCTGGCGTCGAAAGATATGCGATACGAATCTTTGGCCTGCTTGTTCGAACATCTCCGAATGGTCGCTATAGAAAGCTTCGACTTCAGCTTCAGATGGAAGCTCCCGAGCTTGGCGATCGTTCAGGTAGAGGTCGACGGTCGATTGCTCGAGCGCTTGCCGGGCGATGTCTGCCAGTTCTGGGAGCGACTCGAGATCGTTCTCAGGTATGAGCCAACGCTCGAAGGCCAGATGTCGTGCTGTCGTGCTCAGCGTGGTTAGCCACTCATCTCGGCTACGAATCGGTGCAACTCCTGTCGGAGAGGCTCGAAATGCCTGCTCGGCGCGTAGCCTCTCCTCGACTTCGCTCAGCAGTATGTAGCCGTCTCGGTACTTGGCCGCCACGGGCTCTGTTGATTCCGGTCTTGGTTTTTCGGGCGGATCGCTTTGGCATCCCCAGACCAGGAAAGTCACTAGAGCCAGGACACAGAACCTGTTCACGAGCTGCCGATCAGCGCCTTGGCGTGATTTCTGTGCCGCTGATCCGGGCAATGCTTCATGATCCACTCGAATTTCTCCTGGGCGGTATTCGACTCTCCGAGTTCCACTCGCAAAGCCAGCAATGCGACGTGGGCTTGCCAGTATTCACTCTCGATTTCGATCGAGCGATCAAGCAGCAGCTCGGCTTCATCGTGATCCTGGCGCTGCAGGGCGAGAACCGCCAGATTGAACAACGCTTTGGCGTGGAATGGGTGATAGCTGAGCAGAGTGCGCAACAGCTCTTCGGCCCGTTGCCCGTTGCCCGCTTCACCATGATGGATAGCTAGGCTGAGCAGAGCCAGGTCGAACCCTGGCTCCAGCTCCAAAGCTTGCTCGAGCTCTTCAACTCGTAGGGCATCGTTGCCCGTGGCGTAGTGCATCTCGGCAAGCAGATAGTGGCCATAAGCTGTGGCGTGAGACCTCACCAGTTTCTTGGTGAGCGTCATGGCCCGTTCTCTTTCTCCGGCGATGAACAGGCGCTTGGCGACCACCAAGAAGACACTGTCATTTTGAGAGATTAGCGTGTCGGCCTGCTCTGCTACCTGCGCCGCCTGGTCGAGCTGTCCGAGGCCGAAATAGGACAAGGCCAGCAGCCCCCGATAGTAGCCATTGGCAGTGTCGCGGCCAACCAACTCGGTTGCCATTTCCCGAGCCAAGAGGAATTGCTTGCGGTCGAGGGCTTGTTTCGTTCGGCTCGACAGGCTGATGTCTTGGATACGGTCTTGAGGCGGGATGCCATCTTCACGAAGCCCTTCGTTGACGCCAGTCTCGGAGCCAGTGACCGAGAGATAGCCGAGAGCTGCCAGGCGTTGCCGGGTAGTGGAATCGATCTCGTTCACGGATTCCGAAGACTCAGCACTGGCATAACGTCGAATAAACGCTTCGAGCAGCAGCTTCATCTCGGCGGCGGTCTCGGGGTCTTCAACGGTCAGGTCCGCGAGTTCATTCGGGTCCGCCGCCAAGTCATAAAGCTCCGGTCGCGGCCCGTGGATGTATTTATGATCGCGGTAGAAGAGAGCCCTGATTTCGCCCCAGCCGTGGGAGAGACGAGGCGACAGGGTCTCGGCATAAAGCGGCCTCGCGCGACTCGAGGGCTCGCCGGACTTGATCAGGGGCACCAACGATTCGCCTTGGAGGCCTTCTGGCCAAGGGATGGAGAGCAAGTCGAGAATCGTCGGCATGATGTCGACGCTCGAAACCTTCTCTTGAATCCTCTTGCCGCCTTGTTGCCCAGGGATCCTGACGATCAAGGGGACATGTAGTGTCGCGTTGTAGGCGAGTAGCGAGTGAGAGTCTTCGCGGTGTTCGCCATGGCCTTCACCGTGGTCGGCGGTCATGACGATCAAGGTGCGATCGAGGACTCCCTGGCGTCGCAGCTCATCAAGCACCCGTCCCAGGCTGTGGTCTGCCTGGGAGATCTCGCCCAGATAGAGGTTGTGGGCAAAGGTCTGATTGTAAGGAGCGACGGGAATCAATGGCTGATGAGGATCCCAATAGTGGATCCAGGCAAAGAAGCGGCCGCCGGCATTGCTTCTCAGGAAGGGCACGATCGCGTCGTTGACGTGGGGAGCGGGTCGTTCGTCGAAATAGAGGCCATCGGGCTCGGCTGTGAGCTGGCCTTGAAAGTCCTGGCGGCCCGCGGAAATGCGATCGTCATAGAAGTCGAAACCCTGATCAAGTCCGAACTCGCGGGTTAGCGGAAAGGCTCCGATCGCCGCACCGGTGACGAAGCCACGCTCGCTGAGCACTTCCGCCAACGTGATCCTGGCGGATGGCAGCTTGAAGGTGCCGTTGTCACGAACGCCATGGGCCAGGGGATAGGTGCCAGTGAACATCGAAGAGTGGGACGGCAGCGTGATGGGGGCGGTGGCGAAGGCCTGCTCGAAGAGGAAACCTTCGGCGGCCAGAGCGTCGAGCGTAGGCGTTTGGGAGTCTTCGTTGCCATAACAACCGAGGGCGTCGGCGCGAGTGGTATCGAAGGTGATGAAGAGCACGTTCCAGTCGTTCGCCGGCTTCGCACATCCCAGGTTGAGCAGTGCAAGCAGGGACAGGCTGGCTAGTGCCGTCAGCGAAGCCAGACGAATCATTGGCGCGAGTCCCTTTCTTCTGCGGCCGACGGAGCATTCGAGCTTGCGGCTTCAGGCTCCAAATCGTCAGGAATGGACGGGCTCGAAGCCTGCCGCGAAACGGAACTCCAGGTCCTTGAGGATCGACGCATACAGTTGTTTACCCGCGGCTTTCTTCGCTCGCGTTCGGAGCAAGGCCTCGATTTGTGGTTTGGACTGCTCGAAGTCGAGCACGGTCTCGGGCTCGATCGACAACACCTTCACTAGGTGCAAAGCCTGGCCCTCCTGCATCCACGATGTTGCTTGGCCTACCTCGAGGGGGCGTAAGGCATGGTCGACGTTGAGTCCGAGGAGCCAGACCTGGCGATCAGTCAGCTTGCCCAGATCACGACGAGTTACGGCAGTCCCCAAATCACGCTCGACCTGCTCGAAGTCGATCTTGCCAGCCGCGGCGAGCTCACCGAGCTCATGAGCGGCCTGGTAGAAGGCCGCGGGAAGGGCAGGATCGATGACCAGCTTCAGGGAGTCGAGATGACGCTTCCGAGGCCGAACGAAGAGCCTCTGCCTGGAGTCGAAGAAAGCCCGCACTTGTCGCGAATTCGGCTGTTGAGTCAGTGGGATGGCCAGAACATTTGCGGCCAGCTGTGCCTCTAGCTTCTCGACGGCCTGCCGCTCTTGGTCGACGGCCTGTGGCGTCTTGTTGAGGCCAAGGAGGCGGGACTCGATGGCTCGAGCTCGCAGCAGTCGGCGATCGGTGGCCGTTGAGGCGTCGCTGGCAGTCTCCGCCAACAGGCGAGCATCGAGCCTTTTGTTCAGTTTCTCCAGCTGCCTCTTACGCCAACGTTCACGCAGATTGGCCTCGGCTTGTTCGAAGGATCGGGTATCTGGCTCGATCACCTCATCGACCAGGAGCAGGGTCAGTCCTTCGCGGGTCTCGAGGATCGGGCTCAGATCCCCAGGTCCAAGCGAAGCCAAGGCCTCAGCGATCGGTTTGTCGAGGCGGTCGAGGGTCACCATGCCGATGGCGCCACCGCGTCTGCCAGTGGCCGAGTCCGAGTACTGCCTGGCAAGGCTGGCGAAGTCTTCACCCTGCTGGATTCTCGTTCGCAGCAAACTCATACCCCGCTTCAAGCCTTCCCTTTGAGCCTGATCGGCATCTTTGGGAAGTCGACGGTAGAGATTTCTTACCCGCCAACGACGCTGTCTTGACGTTTCGCCTATCGAGGTGAAGAGCTGCCTTAACTCTTCTGGCTCAGGCTGGCGCAGAGTCGAGGCGAGGTGGCGAGGAAGAAGCGCTGCGGCTAGGCGATCGAGAATCAACGTTCGTTCATTCTTGAAGGCGGGAACCTCGCTAAGACCGCTTTCGTGAAACCGACGGCTCAGCTCGCGGCGAACCACTAAATCTTGGGCTGCGTGTCGGAGCTTTTCTAGCTCGACGCAGTTTCTTTTCTCGAGCGCGCACCAGGCGAGCAACTCTTGCTTCAGGACCGAGGTCTGTCGAGTGCGAGCGACGACGGTGTCAGGTATTGCCTGCCCTGTCACAGGTGAAGCGTGAGTTTCAGAAGCGAGTGGCGCGGAACCCAAGACCAGCCCGGTTAGAGATAGATGGCAGAAAAGCAGAAGCGCCAGACTTCGGAGTCTGGCGCTCTGTTGAAGCTTGACGCTTCGGTTTTGGATGTCGTCTCGTCCAGGCATTTTCTCAGGATGAGAACCCAGAGGTGATGAAGCCAGACTGACTAGTCCACGTCGAATTGCATCAACTCGACGGGAAGATTGTCACCGCTGACGCGGAAGATGGCGTTCTGGCCCGGAATCGCTGCGCCAACAGAATTGACTGTGACGACCGACGTCGGATTGAAAGGACCGGTGAAGAGAAGGCGAGCCGCATTAAAACCCGAGCCAGGATCAGCGGCGCCTTCGGTCAGAGCCACACCGTCACATGAGCTGTTCAGGTTCGTGTTGCCGCCGCAGCCATCATAGAAAGTGTTGCGCACCCCGGCGATGAAAGAGCCACTGTGGCTGAGCACCGGAGCAGCCAGCGGAACCTGCACTGTGGCATCGGTAATCACTCCGCTGCCACCGAAAACAATTCCGGGGACACCGTTGACGACCTGGCGTTGAAGCACTGTGGCATTTCCGGCAACGGAGTCGACGTTCCAAACCGTCATGACGACCGAGCCAACCGTGCCGGCAGCGATGTAGTTGCCAGCAACTTTGAAGCTCACGGAATTGATGGAGTGAGTCCCCGCCGGGTTGAAGCGGTTTCCTATCAAGCCATCGTCCTGACCGTCCCGCTGGAAAGGAACGTTGTTGTCGAAGGTGATGGTACCGGTGCCGAAGCGCTCCCCCGATTTGTGAAGAGTCGCCGAAGACCTCTTCACGTGATCAGGTGCGGTTCGTTGAGCGCCTTGCTGAGCAAGACTGATCGACGCCAAACCAGCAGTGAGCAGACAGGCAGTGAGAGCTAGTGCCGCTCTTCTCATGTGACCACCTTTTGAGACGGAATAGATTAGGTCGCCACGCTTGACGAAGAGCCGGTAAATTAGCCGATAAAGCGGTCTGTGGTCAACGCCAGAAATCCCTTTCCGGGTAGGTAATTAGCCTGTGTACGGGTTCAGCGGAAAGACGATTTTTGGGTTTTGTGTTTTACGGAAAGATCATCGATCAAGTAACGGCGGAATCGAAAGAATCAGGTAGGTGAAGAGCTTGAATTTGCCTTCGCCTCCCTGGATGGGTGACGGGCACGTATTCGGTGTGCAGCCAATAGAGTCAGGCTGGCACGAGCGCCTTAGGCAGCACGGACGATCCGCGAGAGGTCCCGCGGCGGCCGAGCGGCATGGTGTCCTACACATCGTCGAGGACTACGGGCTCAAGGCGAGGGATAGACGATCTTCCAGGCGCGGTCGAGCTTGCGGGTGCGGGCGGTTTGTCGACTGCCGTCGGGCCAGCGAATCCGGACTTCGACTTCGCCAAGGAAGGTGCCGAGGCCAAAGTGCGGGCGAAGGTCCGATTGGCTGAGCACACTGCCTCCGCTCCGTACCTCTCGCACCTGAGTCCGCTCACCTGCTTGTAGCTCGACCCTGGCGCCGATCGCATGCCGATTGAGGGCCGGGCCGACCAGCTCCAGACTGATCCAATGGTGGCTCGACGCCGTTCGATTCTCGAGCAATGCTGGTCTGCCGCCTGTGTGTGTCACCAGCAGATCGATGCGACCGTCGCCATTAAAATCACCGCTCGCCAGACCGCGGCTGACAGCGTCCTGGCTCGAGATCCCCGAGGCTTTGGCCTCGCGAAAACGGCCGGCACCGTCGCCCAGGAAAAGCTGATCGGGTTGGGCGTAGCTCACCCCGGGCACGAAGCGCTCGATGTTGTCCATCACATGACCGTTGGCTACTGCCAGGTCGAGGTCGCCGTCATTATCCGCGTCGAAGAGTTCGACGCCCCAACCCAGACGGCGATAGGAGGCGGCATGCAGCCCGGACTCACGGGTGCGATCGTCGAAAAGGCCCTCACCTAGATTCTTGTAGAGACTGTTGGGCTCGAGGGAAAAATTGGTTACCACCAGATCGCTGAGACCGTCGCCGTCGAGATCACCCAACGCCACGCCCATGCCGGCCAGCGGCTCGCCGGCCTCACCGAGCGACGCCCCTGAGAGCAGGGAAACGTCTTCGAAACGGCCGTGTCCGTCATTCAGATAAAGACGATTCGGCGTGCCGTCGTTGGCGACGTAGAGGTCGAGATCGCCGTCGACATCGAGGTCGGCCAGCGCGACGCCCAGGCCTTTCTCGCTGGTCTCGCGGCTGATGCCACGCTCGGCGGCCAGATCCCTAAAAACGCCGTCGCCGCCGTTGATGAAAAGCGCGTCTGGACGGCCGGGGAAGCGGGTCGGATGACAGTAATAGTCCAGCTTGCGGGCACGGTCGACGCAGCGCGGGTGGTCCTCGTAAGAGAACGCCACGTAGCGACTGACGTAGAGGTCGAGGTCGCCGTCGCCGTCGACGTCTCCAAAGGCGCAGCCGACGCTCCATTGCTCCCCGCCGTCGACGCCGGCGCGGGCCGATACCTCTTCGAAACGGCCTTCTTCGAAAGGGCTACCGCCAAGACCGCGATAGAGTCGATCCGGGCCGACATTGGTGACGAAGAGGTCGAGACGGCCATCGCCGTCAGCGTCACCTACGCACATGCCCATGCCGTAGCCGTCATCGGCGACTCCAGCGCGCGCCCCAACCTCGACGAAACGGCCGTCGCGATTCTCGAATAGGGCGTTGCGCGGAGTCCGAGTCAGCTTCGAGCCGGGGGTTGCGGCGCCATTCAGCAGGTAGATGTCGAGATCGCCGTCGGCGTCGAAATCGAAGAACCCGCCGCCGCTGGCCACGGTTTCGATGAAATAGCGACGACCTGACCGGCCGTCTTGATGCCGAAAATCCAGCCCAACGTCCGCTGCCACGTCGACGAAGCTAGTCGGTACGGCTGGCGGCGGCACGGCCGGCGGCAAGGCCAACGGTGGCACGGCGAGCAGGAGGAGCAGCAGCGAATTCACAGCACGCTCCTCGGCGGCAGACCTCGGGCGCGCCGGAAGCCGTCCACGGCCGGTGATCGCTCCGGCGCATGGTCCAACAGATCGGAGGCGGCTTGGCGATTCCCCGCAGCCAGACGCAGGTCAGCGAGCTCGAGCCGGCAAGGCACATTCCACGGTGCTAGCTCGAGGGCGTGGGAGAGCGCGGCCGCCGCGCCATCCATATCGCCTTCGGCGCGCTCGAGGCGACCGAGCAGAAGATGGTAGCGGGCAAGGTGGGGATCCATTGCGAGACCCGCCTCGAGCAGCTCTCGGACTTCGTCCAGGTCGTCTCCCGACTCGGCGGCCAGCAGTGCCGCCACCAGGCCGCCGCGCGCTCGGCGGCTGTCGGGCGTTTCCCGCAACCCTTGCCGATAAAGATGCATTGCCGCAGCGCGCTCTCCGCGCCGCCAGAGCACATCGGCGAGCTCGAGACCCTCGCCGCCGCCGATCGTCTCGAGCACTGCGGGCAAGTCGTCCAGTGCCTGGTCGATGAAACCGGCCTCGAGGCGCAAGCGACAGATGAGCTGGCGCACCCGCGGCGATTCTCGCGGCAGATCGGAACCCAGCGCTTCCAACACCCTCAAGCTTTCGATCGGCGACAGAGGGCCACCGTCCGGCCCGCCTCTCGTGAGCTGACCGAGTCCCTGGTGCACGCCGAGAGATCGTCTGGCCGCTTCTCGCTCGCTGGCGGCCAGCTGAAGGCGACCCAGCAAGTACCAATTTGATGCCCGCAGAGGATCCAGCCGCGCCGCCCGCCGGGCATGGTCGAGCGCCTTCGGCAGATCACCCAATCGTTTCGTGATCGACGCCGCCAGAGCCACAGCGCGCGAATCTGCCGGATCGAGATGGGGCTCCAGGCTCTGCCAGGCCTTCAGGGGATCCTCTGCTGCCAGGGCCTCGGCGGTAAGCAGCGCTCGCTCGGAATACGAATGGAGCTCCCGTGTGACGGCCATAGCTTTCGACCCTTCGCCGAGCAGAAGAAGATTCTGCACATACAGTCGGCGAATCTCATCATCCTGTGGAACCGTCTCCAGGTAACTCTCGAGAACCGGCAGGGCGGGCTCCAAGCTCTGCCCGGCCCCGCTCAGCCAGGCGAGCGCCAGACCGCGCTGAGACTCGAGCCGATCTGGATATTTGGCAAGATCCAAGGCGTAGTAGACGCGCGCCAGATCGTGGCGGCCTTCGGCAAAAGCGTTGACCGCGCGCCGGTAATCGAGCTCGGGGTAAGGCGCCTGAGGAGCGCCGCAGGCAGCGAGCAACACCGCGACGGAAAGAGCTGAAAGTCTATTCATCCACATCGGCCAAACGGCCCTCGGCTATGGGTTGTAAATCGCCGCCTTCCCGCAGATGCCAATAACGATCCATCCCGACATTCCGGAAGCTCTGCCGGAGACCGCTTGCCGGCCATAGGATCTCCAGCTCAGCCAAGGCTGTAGCGTCGCCGAGGCCAACTTCCTGGCGCAAGCTGGAAGCCCCGAAGCTGCCACCGGTGCCGACCGTGACGTGAACCTGGCGCACGCCACCCGGCGTTTCGAGCTCGAAACGCAAGCGCGCACCGATCGCGGAGCGATTCTCCTGCACGCCTTCGAGATCGAGCGTGATCCAGCGCCGGCCATTGCCGGGATTCTCGAATAGCGCGTTCATGAAACCGTCCCCTGAATAGGCGCCGCCGAGCACGGCGTAGAGATCCTGGTCGCCATCGCCGTCGAGGTCGCCGAAAGAGACGCCATGTCCTTTCTGCAGATGACCGAAGCCGCCGGCGGTAGTGACATCGCCGAAGCCGCCGTTGCCCTGGTTGCGAAACATGCGATTGGGTACGACGGCACGAAGATCCGGCGCGCCGGTTCCGAGGTAAAAATCCAGCCAACCGTCATTGTCCAAGTCGCCGAAATTGGAGCCCATCACGTAGAGCACCTTGTCGAGGCCGGCGTTTTCGGTCTCGTCGCTGAACGTGCCGTCACGGTTGTTGCGGTAGAGGCGCGGCGTCTCAGCCGCCGTATTCTTGTCGCCCAGGTAGTCCGCCGCCACATTGGCCGCGCCGGCTGCCAGGTATTCTGGATCGTAGCCGGCGGCGAAGAGATCGAGCCAACCGTCGTTGTCGTAGTCGAAGAACCAAGCCGGGAAGCTGTAGAGCGGCCGCCCGACTCCGGCTTGCTCGGTCACGTCGCGAAACCTGCGGCCGCCCTCGGGGCCCGCTTCGTTGTGCAAGAGTAGATTGGGCTCGAGCATGCGCGAGATGTAGAGGTCGAGCCAGCCGTCATTGTCGAAATCGCCCCACAGAACGGCCTTGACATAACCCTCGATCGCGGCTCCCACCTGCTTTGCAACGTCGGTAAACGTGCCGTCGCCGTTATTGCGAAAGAGCTCGCAAGGGTGGCGGTCGCCGGCCAACGATTCGTTACCGATCATCAAGTCGAGCCAGCCGTCATTATCGAAGTCGCCCCAGGCGGCGGTCTGCGTTGGATGGAAACCGAGTACGCCGGACGCCACGGTGACATCCTCGAATCGACCGCCCAGGTTGCGCAGCAGAGAATTCGGGTGGCGACCATTGGGCCCTAGCCAGGCACCGCGCAATACCAAGACATCCGCCAGACCGTCGTTGTCGTAGTCGGCGTGGATCAGGTTCAGGCCGCCGCTGATCCCTTGCAGCCCGGCGGCTTCGCTACGTTCTTCGAAGCCCAGGCCGGGGCCACCCAGGTTGCGGAAGAAACGCAGAGGGTCGAGCAGGCCCCAGGACGAGGCCATGATGTCGAGAGCGCCGTCACCGTCGAAGTCTTCGACGATCGAGCCGCCGGCGAGCCCGAAGGCCGCGACACCTGAGGCGCCGGCCAACTCGGGAAACCTGCCCGGATCGCTGGTCGAAGCAAAGACCGTAGGCGGCACCTGCCACCTGAAATCAACGCCGTGGGGGTATTCGCCGACCGTCATCGCTGCGATGTTGAGCAACCAGCGTGCATCTAGATCGCCGGGCTCTTCTTCAAGCAGTGCCGCCAGCAGCTCGAGGGCCTGCCGAGAAGCACCCTGCCGGCGATGTACTCCCTCGGCCGAGATCGGCGCCAGGCACGACGCACTCGAGTGCTGCTCAACACAATTCTCCTGCTCGGCGAGACGCAGATAAGCGAGCGCCAGCAAAGAACGCAACTTTCGTCGCCAAGCCTTCCCGAGCGGGTCCCGCGCCAGCTCTTGCTCGAGACGGGTGATCGCCGAAGCGTTACGCCCGGCGCGCAGCTCTTCACGGGCCGTTCTCAGGATCGCGGCCGCTCGAGCCTCGGGATCGGTGGGTAGTCCCTGGGCGGCGAAGCGATCCGCGCGCAGCTCATTAAGATAGATATTATGCTGGGGCCGGGAGTTGGCGGCGAGCAGCTGCAACCTCTCGGCCATCTGGAGATTACTCTCGAGCGGTGGCGTCGCCTGTTCCTGCGGCCGGCAACCGATCGAAAACCCAACGATGAGCATACCGGCGAGCCATCCGATCGGATGTCGTCTTGCGAATTTTGCAACGAACGGTCTCTTCGAAGATGTGCGCATAGGGGTTACACTGGCCGGCCCCCAAAGAGCCGCTGGACTCGGGGTCGTACGAGTATAGGTGTGATGCGTCGTGGTCGAGATCGAGAATCGCGGAGCGAGCGAAAGATGCAGTCAAGAATGTTGACGGTTTTGGCGAGCTTGGTCCTGGTGGCCGCTTGTGCGCCACAATCCGCGGACGAGAAGATCCTGGCTACCTACAACGGCGGCGAGGTGAGCGAATCGGAATACCGCATGTGGCTTGTCGTGACGAAGACTGAAGACGAGTTCGAGCGGCGCCAAGAAGTGTGGACCACCCTGGCGGCCCAAGAATCCCTCGCCGAGGCCGCACGGCAGCGGTCCGCAGAGGAGAAACCCGCGGTCCGCCTGGCGCTCCTCAACCTCGAGACGCAGTTGCTCGAGAACGCATTGCGCCGCGAGGTGCAGAGTGGGATCGAGATCGATGAGCCAGAGATCGTCGAATGGCTGGCAGAGAACGGCGAGCGACTCGACCGACCGCGACGGGTGCGTCTGTCCAATATTTTCAAACGCTTCGCGGGCGGTGAGCCCGCTGAGCTGCGCTCTCGCATGGCCGAGATTCGCCGGCAGCTGGCCGATGGCGCGGACTGGGCGGAGATGGCCCTGCGAGAGTCAGATTCCCAGACCCGCTTCCGCCACGGCCGCATCGGTCTGGTCAAACCAGGCTCTCTCGATCCGGCGGTTGAGAACGTCGCTTTTGCTCTCTCTCAGGATGAGATCAGCGATGTGATCGAGACCGAAGATGGCCTGACCTTGCTGCGTTGTGACGGTGTTGAGGAGCAAATCCGAACCGCTGCGGCACAGAAGCGGGAGCGGGCTGAGCAAGCCCTGCGCCAGAAACAGGGGCGGTTGGAATGGAGTGAACTCGAAGCCGAGCTGCTAGAGTCGGTGTCACTCGATCTGGCGGCCGCTCAGCTGGTCAGCACTAGCGACAACGCGATCGTTGCCAGGTCTGAAGAGGGCTGGAGCCTATCGCTCTCGGAGCTGAGACATTTGCTTGGCTTTCGCGGCGTTGCCCGTCACCCGGCAGACCTACCGCAGGAGCGTGCCGGGAAATGGATCCACGCGGTCGCGGTGCAGCTGCAAGCGGCGCAGCATGCCCGTTCTCTCGGTCTCGATCAGGATCCCGACGTGCGCGCCAAGCTGCATTGGCGGACCACGTTGACCCTGGCGGCTGATGAGCTAAAGAAGAGGGTGGAAGAGCGGTTTAATGCCTTGGGAGAAGACGAGATTCGGGCCTATTTTCAGCAGAATAAAGAACGCTTCGAAGTGTCGGAGACCTTCCGCGTCGCGGCCATCTCGATGCGCGCTCAGCGCGAGGAACTGAGACAGAAATGGCTGCTCGGGCAGCGGCTCGAGGCCGATTTACGGGCCGGCCGCCTCAGCTTCGACGAAGCGGCGGAGACCTATTCGGAGCTTCCGTCAAAAAGCCGCGGTGGTCTTCTCGGCTGGCTCGACCGTCAACAGCTGGCTGCCCTCGGCCCCCATGTCTTCAAGGCCGTCAAGGACTTGTCCCCTGGAGATGTTGGCCCTCTCGTGCAACAGCCCGACGCGTTGCCTTCGACCGGCAACTCGCTGTGGATCCTCGAGCTTCTCGACCGCCGGCCGGCGCGGCCCATGAGCTTCGAAGAGGCACGCCACCAGGCCGAAAATGCGCTGGGTAACGAGCGGACGCGCGAGCACCAAAAACAGCTCGAAGAAGAGCTGCTCGCCCGGCTAGATGTCACACCGGTAGGCCAGAACTAAACCGGTAGGCCTGAAATGAAACGGGCGCGTCCTAAGACGCGCCCGCTGGACCGCTTTCCTCGAGTCGTTTTTCAGTCGACCGAAAAGCGCATCAGCTCTACGGGCACCAGACTGCCGGTGGCGCGCAACATCGCGTTGGCAGTGGTGTTCGGAGTGAAATTACCGCCACCAAAATCTTCGATCGCCATACCGTGATTGCCTTGCCCGGCCACCGTGCCGGCATTGTCGAAGCCGACGCAATCGGTGGCGCAGGGGTTAGTTCCCGCGGTGGAACCGGCCGTCGGATTCCAGATACCGGCCATGAAATTGAGATTGGTGCCGGTGATCGTGGTGGCGATCGCGATCGTATTGAAGGCGCCGGCCTGAAGACCGGCGATGTTAGCCGACTTGAGTGACGGTGCCACGGTACCCACGGGCGGGCCGAAGATGGTGGCAAACGCGCCGCCCGTGCCGGTGGTGTCGCCGTCAACGATCGCCATGAAAGCGGTCAGCTGAGTGATTGTGACCGTATTTTTCGTGCCGCCGATGGGGTCACCGTTGACCGAATCGAAATGATTGCCGAAAGAGAAGTTGTCGGCAACGGCCGGGATTGTACCCACACCGGTGAAGGTGCCGGTGTCATAGGTGATTGAGATATTCACGGTCCTGGCCGGCACCGAGTGTTTCGTGCCGGTTCTGAGGGTGCCCTGGAAGCCTGGCCCCGCGGTGGCCGAGTCTGCATTTTTCAGCGCCTGGGCCGCTGCTTGTCGCTCGGCTTTGGACATCCCGGAGAACTCATCCGGGGTGATGTTCTTTCCCACGTTCTCTGCCGTCACGTGGATGGCGCCAGCGACGAGTAGTGCCAAAATCAAAACTAAGGCTGTCTTCCGCATGACATCTCCTGAGTACAAGAGCGCCATATAGCTCGGGCGGATCAAACACAGGCCCGCTCATTTCGAGTAGGGCATGGTAGATCGAAGCTAAGGTGCTCCGGTTGGGCTTCCACGATCACCAACGTAGTGGCGAGAGCTTGTGGCCTATGAATGAACCAGCGGAGACAGTACCACGGGCCTGCCGACCGGACAAGCGCTATAAGGCCTGGCTGGCACGCTACACTGCGTTCCATGGAAAGCTCCAAGTCAGCGCACACCCTGCGCCGCAGCAGCACGGGGGCTAGGGTCTCAGGGCCGCGTCCTCAGGCGGCGAGTTGCCACATGAGTCGCGGTCGTGACCGCGAGAATCCCCCTCTAGCTCCCCCTTTTCCAAAGGGGGAGGACCAGAAACCACCCAGACCGTTTTCGCTGCCTTCAATGGATGTTTGTTTTTTTCCGTGGCCTTTGGTTCTTGCCTTGCTCTTCGGGGCGCATCTCGCCTGCGGGACACCTGCTGTCTCGCCTGTCACCGACAACCCTTCCGGAGGCCTTTTGCACGACGCCACCTCAGCGAGCGGCCTCGACTTCCATCATTTCAACGGCATGTCCGGTGAGCACTATTTCAACGAGGTGGTGGGCGCCGGCGCCGCCTTCTTCGATTTTGACAATGACGGTGACCTGGATCTCTACCTGGTCCAGGGTGCCATGCTGGGGCCGGGTAAAGAGCTGACCGACGCGCTCTTCCCGCCTGCGAAGGAAGGGCCACCGCGTGATCGCCTTTATCGCAATGACCTGAAGGGTAGCGGTCCCCGATTCGTTGATGTCACCGAGACGTCTGGATTGACCGCATTCGGCTACGGCATGGGGGTGGCCACCGGCGATTTTGACAACGACGGCTGGCTCGATCTCTACGTCACCAACTATGGCGCCAATCAACTGTGGCGTAATCTCGGACTGGACGAGCATGGGGGCGTGAGCTTTGAAGACGTCACCCGGAGCAGCGGCGCCGGTGACGACCGCTGGTCGACCAGCGTCGCGGTGCTCGATTTCGACCGCGACGGCTGGCTCGATCTCTACGTCACCAACTATGTCGATTTTCGTTTCGAGAATCACCGCTACTGCCGCAGCCCTTCGAGCCGGCGTGACTATTGCGGTCCGCAGAACTACAACGGCGAGAGCGATTTGCTGTTGCGCAATCTTGGACCCGGCGAAGCGGGGGCGATCCTTTTCGAAGATGTGACGCTCGCGGCCGGTATCGGCCGTGAGGCGGGCAGCGGCTTGGGAGTGGTCAGCGGCGACTTCGACGGCGACGGTTGGCTCGACCTCTATGTCGCCAATGACTTGATGCACAATGTGCTGTGGAGAAATCTCGGCGATGGCAGCTTCGAGAACGTGGCTTTGGTCTCCGGAGTGGCGGTGAACGCCGCTGGCAAGGCGGAGGCGAGTATGGGATTGGCGGCTGGTGACCTGGACCAGGATGGTGATGAGGATCTGTTCATGAGTCACCTTCGAGGTGAGACCAATACCGCTTTTGAAAACACTGGCGGCGATTTTCACGATGCCTCCTCGGCCATGGGACTGGCGGTGGCCAGCCGGTCGTTCACCGGCTTCGGTGTTGGTGTTTTTGATCTCGAGAACGATGGCGATTTGGACCTCGCGGTGGCCAACGGCGACATCATGGTGATCGAGCAGCAGCTCCTGGCCGGTGAGCCTTTTCCACTGCGCCAGCCGAATCAGCTCTTTCGCAACCTCGGAGACGGCGAATTCTCCGAGGTTGGAGCCGAGCTCGCGGGTTCCGCCTTGGCCGCTCTCGAGACAAGCCGCGGCCTGGCGGTGGGCGATGTCGATAATGACGGCGATGAAGATCTGCTGCTCACCAATAACAACGGCCCGGCCAGATTGCTGGTGAATGAGGCCGCGGACGGCTCCGCGTGGGTGGGGTTGCGGCTCATCACCGAAGGCCGCGACGCCCTCGGCGCACGGGTGACGGCTCATTTCACCGACGGATCGCGACTGATGAGGCGAGTACGGACCGACGGCAGCTATTGCTCGGCACGGGACCCGCGCGTGCTCTTCGGGCTGCCGGCGGGAAAGGAGCTGCGTTCGATCGAGGTGCAGTGGCCGGACGGCCTCGAAAGCTGGCCACCGCTGGCGCCGGGGCAATACCATCGGTTGATCCGAGGTCAGTCGTCCGCCTCAGGTTCGGGCGATCTTGCTGCCGCAGCAGTAGGTGGGTAGACATGTGGATCAGAATCGCGCTGCTGCTGAGCCTGGCTCTCCTGGGCTGCCAGGCCACCGTCGAGCTCGAGCCGCCGCCGGATCTCGACGCCTTCGACCGGGCCGTTCGTGAATCCTTCGCCGCCCGCCATGGATCTCTCGAGCAGGCCATCGCCACCGGCGCAGGTCCTCGGGCCATGGCTGAGGCACTCGCCGAGCTCGGCCATTGGTATACCGTTTACGGCTTTCCCGGATCCGCGGAGCGCTGCTACCGGCAAGCCGGTCGGCTCGATCCCAAAGAAGCGCGCTGGCCGTATTTTTTGGGTCATGTGCTCTTCGCAACCTCTGAACTCGACGAGTCTCGGAAAGCGTTTTCACGAGCTCTCGAAAGGGCTCCGGATTCCTTGCCGGCACGCCTTCGGTTGGCCGAAGCGGAGCTCGAAGCCGGCCGTTCCAAACAGGCTGAGAAGCTTTTTCGGCAGGCCCTCGACATGGAACCGGGATGTGCCCTGGCCGAAGCTGGTCTTGGCCGGCTGGCTCTCGGCCAGGGTGACTTCGCCGTTGCCGCTGGCCACTTCGAACGAGCCCTCGGCGTCCAGCCCGGAGCCTCGGCGCTCTTCTACCCCCTGAGCCGCGCTTACCACGGCCTGGGCGACACCAGGGAACTCGAGGTGCTTGCCAAGGTTTCGGACGAAAACAGGCAGCTCGTGGAAATCCACGTCGACGACCCCTGGCTCGAGGAGCTTGGCCAGGCCCGGGATGGCGTTTTGCACCACGTCCGCGCGGGTAAGAACGCACGCCGAGCCGGCCGCATGGCCGACGCTCTCGAGCACTTTCGCCGCGGCGTCGCCGCCGATGACGAAAATATCGACGCGCGCCTCGAGGTCGCCATCACCCTCGGCGAGACCGGACGTTCGTCGGCAGCAATCCGCGAGCTGGAAGACACCTTGCGATCCTTCCCCGACCAT
This sequence comes from Acidobacteriota bacterium, assembly GCA_029263395.1. Taxonomy (GTDB): domain Bacteria; phylum Acidobacteriota; class Thermoanaerobaculia; order Multivoradales; family J023; genus JAAELT01. Next base: position 44,383 of record JAJCXO010000209.1, read on the forward strand.
CCGAGGGTGCATTTTTTTCTCGGCACGCTTTTGCTCAAAGCAAGGCGCCTGCAAGACGCCGAGCATCATTTGCGGGCCAGCCTGACCCTCGACTCCGAGAATGCTACGGTGCATTTCAATCTGGCGCAGGCATTGCGTTCAAGCGGCCGGTTGGGGCCGGCCATAAAGCACTACCGGCGGGCGCAGGAGCTCAATCCGCGCATGGCTCGAGCGGCTTTCTGGCAGGCAATTTGCCTTTTGGGTTCCGGCGAGCAGATCTCTCTCGCGATCGAGCCGCTCGAGAAAGTCCAACTGGCAGCACCTGAAAAAACAGACGCCGCCTCACTGCTCGCTCGCATGTTGGCTCTCGGAGGCCGCTCGGATTCGGCCCTCGACCTGGTTGAGGGACTGCCTTCCCATCATGTGCTGAGCGCCGAATCTGTCGCCATGGTGCTTGCGTCCTCCGGGCAGCGAGAGCGCGCCGTCGCCTGGCAGCGGGCGGCTCTGCAAGCGGTCGAAGCCGCTGCCAACCCGATATGCGCCGACGACCTGGTCCGCCGCCGCCTCGAGCTCTACGAAGCAGGGCGCTGGCCTGGCGAGCCATGGAACACCTCAGAGGTCGTGTGCGAGCTGCCCGTCCAAGTACCGGGGCCAGGCTCCGGTTAGGACTCCTGTCCAGACACGGGTCCAGACTCCCGCCCAGGGACTCTGAGAGAGCTTTCAACCTTCACCTTCCTCTACCGCCACGGATGACGATGGGGAGTCAGAGGCCGCTGATCCGGATACCCAAGACGTGACTACGGCGGCGAGGCGCTCCTCGTCGAGGGTGAAGTCGACGTCCGATAGCTTGTCTGAGATCAGCTGGTGATAAAGCTCCCGTCCGTGGCGTTGCAAGAAGGCCGATCGGACGGCGGTATCCGCTTGCTGGAAAGGAAGGATCTCCGGCTCTTGCCGCCGGGTGATTTCAAATATCGCGAGCTCACCGGTCGCCGTGGTGTAGGGAGGTGACACGTCTCCTCGGGCCATTCGGCCGGCAAAAAGGGCCATTTTGGGATCGGCCTGGGTGAGCTGGTCGAGGCTGCGCAAGCCGAGATCCTCGAACTCGCCGCCGAGGCGCGCGCCGGCGGCTGCGAGGTCGAGCACGCCGGCGCGGGCCTCGGCTCGCAGCGATTCCAGCTCCGCCATCTTGGCGCTGGCGTCCTCTGTCAGCGGCAGAGTCAAGCGGCGAATTTGCAAGCGCAGAGGCGAGCTGAAACGCTTCTTGTTGCCCTCGTAGTAGGCCTCGAGACGATCGTGCATGCTGTCGAGCTGACGGCCCAAGAGCTGCCGTTGATATCTCTCGAGCATCACGCTCTCAGCTCTCACCTCCAGCTCCGCTGCAGCGTCCGGCGCCAGCTCTTCGCCCGCCCGCCGAGCGGCCAGGACCGCCATCTCTCGCTGCCAGAGCGCCGCGAAGACCCGAGACGGCATAACTTTCCTCAAGAGGAGCTTCTGGCTCAACGGCAGCTGCTCTTCTTCCCGGGCGACGAGGCGTCGAAATTTCCCCAACCTCATTTCGAAATCGCCGAGGCGCAGAACCACGGCTTTGGGATCGCCGGCGCGCAGCAGCGCCATGAGTTCGTCGGTCTCGGGAACGAAGCTGCCAGGTGGCAGCTCGATCGCTTCGACGATTGCCGAAACAGCGTCTGCCCGCTGCCGTGCCAGGAGGTCTCGGCGCAACATCGAGCGGGCCTCGTCAAAGGACGTTGTTCTCGCTGGGACGATCGCGTCGACGAAAAAAAGATGCGCGCCGTCCGAGGTGACGATCGGCTCGCTTGGCACCTTCTCGTCGAGGCCGAAGATCACCTGCTCGAATGCGATCGGCAGCTGACCGGGAACGATGCGACCGATGAATCCCTCCTGGTGGCGCGATTCCGAGTCGGAAAGCTCCGCCGCCAAGAGCGCAAAGCTCTCGCCGGCGGCAACCCGGCGGCGTACATCCCGGACCTGCGCGACCAGCTCGTCCTTGGTGAGCATGCCGGTGAGCCGCCGAAAAAGATGGAAGACCGATCGGGCTTCGGGTTGATCGAAACGCTCGCGCTGATCTTCGAATGCGGTCAGGAGCTCCGTCTCCGTCGGCTGCTCGAGCGGCGGCAGAGCTTTGTTGAGATAGCTTGTGGCCAGAGCCTGGCGGTGCAATCCGTCGATCTCGGCCAGCAGCTCTGGCGCCTGATCGAGCCCCAGCTGACGGGCCTCGGCGAGTAGAAGCCGCCGCCAGACGAGCGACCCCGTCAACTCGCGGAAGGGCTCGAGGTCTGCCGCCTGCAAAGCCAGGCGCTGCTGCGATGGCAGGTCGAGCACGGCCTGGTCGAGGTCAGCAGCGGTGACTACGCCTCCCCGATAGATGGCCACGGCTTCGACCTCAGCTGCTGGCGGCGTCTCGTCCGTGGGCGTACATGCCACCAGGGCGGCGAAGACTAAAAAGCTGTGGCAGAAGTCGGTTCCACGTCTCATCCTTGATCCTCGAAAAGTGCCGCGGCCGACGCCGCCTCGGGGCTATCCGGCGCCAGCGCCTGGAGCTCGGCCAGGGCCGCCGCGGCCTGGTCGCGGCGGCCGAGCGCATGGCTGGTGGCGATCACCGCGTACCTGGCCTGGAGATAGTTAGGCTCGATTTCGATCGTCCGCCGGAAGCTCTCGAGCGCTGCTTCCGGTTGATCGGTTTCGAGCAACATGGCAGCAAAATTGAAGTGTCCGCGGGCGTAATAGGGCATGTCGGTCAGCGCCTGCTCGAAGAGATTGCGGGCCCCGGCGAAGTCGCCTGCCTGCGCTCGCCTGACCGCCAGGTCGATGCGTGGGGGTGCAAATTCCGGTGATATCTCGAGGGCATTCTCGAGCGCCGCACGCTCCTCATCCCATCGTTCGAGGGCGGCGTGAAGGCTGGCGAGAATCCACTGGCCCAACGGGCTCGGCGCGGATTCTTGCTGTGCCTGCACCAGAACCACCGCCCGATCGGCTTCGCCTTGACCGAAAAGGTAGCCAGCAACTTGCAGCAAGATCTGTTCATCGGGCAGGGCCTGTGGGTTCAGCTGGCGGATGCGCTCGAGGGACGCCAATGCCTCGTCGACCTGGCCGAGACCAAGCTCGGCTCTGGCGCGCAATTGCAAATAGGTCGCGTTATCCGGATGGCGGCTTAACAAAACTTCGACCAGCCGTTTGGCCGCCAGGGGGCGTTGATCGTAGAGCATCTGCTTGGCAGCGCTCTGCTCGTTGATGTCATCAACCTGATCTTGAGGCGCGGTGCCGTCGCGGCGTAGCTCCTCGCGCAGCGTCGGCAGCTCTCCCGCCCGACTCTGGATATAACCCAACGATTCGAGACGCCGTCGCGTCTCCCGATCCATCTCGGTCACCGCCCCGGGATCGCTGCGGGTGTTTCTCGCCAGGAACGTCTCGAGTTTTCGCTCTAGGTCTGTGGCGAGTTCGGACCGCTCCGAGACCAGATCGTGCAACTCCTTGGGATCGGCCTGGATATCGTAGAGTTCCGGCCGCGGGCCGTGGATATATTTGTGCTGGCGGGAGAACAACACCCTCAGCTCACCGAGGTCGTGGGCGATGCGTGGCGACAAGGTCTCGGCATATTGCGGCCGGGGAAAACCGGCGACCCGGCTGCCTCGGCTGTCGATCAGCGGCCGCAGACTCTGACCTTGGAACGCTCCCGGCGGCTCGAGGCCAAGCAGATCCAGCACCGTCGGCACGATGTCCACCGTACCGACCCGCTGGGGGATCGCCGCGCCGCCTTCGAGTCCCGGGATACGCAGGATCAGCGGCACATGGAGCGTCGTGTTGTAGGCAAGTGTGGAGTGGGTGAGCTCGTTATGTTCGTCGAGACCTTCGCCATGATCCGCGGTGACGATGATCAAGGTCCGCTCCAAGACGCCCAGCTCGCGCAGATGATCGATCAGCCCGCCCAGGGCCTCATCGGCATAGGCGATCTCGCCGTCATAGGGGTCGTCGATGAAGAGCTGGTCATAGGGCGGCGGCGGTGCGTAGGGCTGATGGGGATCGAAGTAGTGCGCCCAGGCGAAGAAGGGGCGATCGTGGTGTTCGTCGAGCCAGGGCATCAACGCTTGGTTGACCAGCGCCGCGTGCCTCTCGTCGAAATAGAGGCCGAACTTCGGCACCACGCGCTGGCCGAGAAAATCCTGATAGGCAGCGGCGAAATTGTCGTCGTAGAGATCGAAACCCTGGTCAGCGCCGAAGCTGGACTCGAGCGGGAAGGAGGCGATGGCCGCCGCTGTACCATAACCCGCGGCGGAGAGTATTTCGGCGAGCGTCGTCTGGCTGTCCGAGAGGCGGAAGACGCCGTTGTCTCGCACACCGTGCGCGAGCGGGTACTGGCCGGTGAGAATCGTCGAATGGGAGGGCAGGGTAATCGGCACCGCCGAGAACGCCTGCTCGAAGAGAAAACCCTCTGCGGCCAGCGCGTCGAGGTTCGGCGTCGACGCCCGCTCATAACCGTAGCAGCCGATTCGATCCGCGCGCGTGGTGTCGAAAGTTACCAGCAAGACGTTCCACTCCGGGGCCCTCTCGCAGGCGGTGAGCGCCAGTGCCATCAGTGCGGCGAGGGCGGATGTCAAAGCTCGTTTCATGACCGCTTGAGTGCTCCGGGACTGCCGCTTTTCATTCCGCCGGGTAGGCTGTCATCGTGCCGCCCTGTCATCGTGCCGCCCACGACATCGCGAAGATCGCACCGATGGGTCGGCCCGGCGACGCCGTCCTCGTTATCCTGTCGAAGGAGAAAATCTCGAGTGCAGACCTTAACGAAGATCCGGGTTCGACGGTAGTCGACGATGAGAGAATCGACCTTCTTTTGGGCGCGGAGCGTGGATCACGGGCGACCGCATACACATAGGCACATAGGCATAGGTGCCAGTGACCTCGAAGAGCGGAGCGGTGTTGGAGCCGCTAGGCAAACTCAACCTATTTAGACGCCGCCCTCCACGTAGTCAGAAGCCCTCTGATGGCCACCAGGAAGAGCCGAGACGGTGAACCGGCTTCGAGTCGACTTTGATTACCCTGGCCGTTCGAATTTTCTGGTTTTTCGGTGGAGTCCAGACGCACCTACCCCAGCAATCTCAGATATCGAGATTTGATGAACGATTGGCTAGCGTATTTGGGTCGGGAATCGACCCGTTAGCAGGCTCAGCTAGACGCTGGAGTCCAGGCCCTCCAAAGCGCCGCCCCGCCTGCGTCGGCGAGCGGATCGATGGCGTGGCCGAAACGGATGAAGGGCAGGCTTGGTGGGAAACTGTGTTTAGGGAAGACCGCTTCGGCGGCCCGACCGAGTTTCACTTTGAGTGATGCCTCGCGAAACATTCCGACGAAGGCCCGGTAGGCGAGTTTCATGAGATCACGCGTTTCCCTACTGGCGGCGTGACACAGCGGTTTGGGTGAGCGTTTGTGGCGGGCGGAACGAGCGAAGGGATCTTGGTTGCGGATGGCGTCCATCCCCAAGGGTTCGATGCCGAGCTCGGCGCGTTGCTCCGCAGCTTCCGCTTCGATCTCGACGACCATCTCGTTCACGAGTTTGCGACGGGTGGCAAGGGATAGATCTTTCCAACAAGGCAGCGGTGCGAGCTGGACGGCATA
>JAJCXO010000210.1 GCA_029263395.1 Acidobacteriota bacterium
GACGGCTTCGAGTCGGGAGACACTGCGGGGTGGAGCTCGACGGTCCCTTGACCGAGAGAACAAAAGAAAAAGAGGCTAGTGCGATTCACGTCTTGATGATGAGTTAGGTGGGATCCAATGTTATGCCTTGAATGCAATTCGGCTCTGCAAGATGAAGACTATGGCAAGGCGCTGATCGACCGTTGCCCCAAGTGCAATGTAATCATCAAGAAAACGGGACGACGGGTTGTTCTGGAACCGCCGATGAGTGGCATGCCGATTTTCTCGAGTGTCTTTGGAGCTTGGAAAGACGAGATCGAACGACCGACGTTCGAAGCGATCGAGAAGAGCAAGGATCCCTTCGAGTAACGCTTGAGTACATGCAACCGACTCGAATAATTCAGGAAAATCGGACATCTGTTGGCCGATTTTCCTGGATTACTGAGCTGCAGCCTCTAATCTGAACACAGATCGTCCCCGCCGATGGCGAAGACCATACCCTGCATCATCTGCGCGGAGCCCTTCCACCAGCCGGCGTTGTTGGACATATATCCGGAGAAGGCATCGGCGGTGACCAGGGCGTCGAGGGCCTGACGACTGATTTGGCACAACCCAATCGACGGATCGAGCTGATGCGCCATCAGGAGCAGGGCGACGGTGTGAGGGCGGTTCTCGAAGTAGGTGGGTTCGCCGCCGACCCAACCGACACAGCTGTTGACGGTGGTGCGGTCAGCCGACAGATCACAATCCATACCGTTTGGCCAGTCGGTGGCAATGTCGATCGAGGTGCCATCACCGAGCTTGGGAATGGCCCAGGTATAAAACGCCTGGGGCGACTCGATCAGCGCACGGCGTAACAAGCCGTTGAGGTCGCCATAGTTGGCGTCAATACGGTGGAAGAAGTGGTAGATGTGACCGTTCAGCATGAATTGCTGGGGAGTGCTGCATGGATTTGGTGCCGGAATGTCCTCCCCACACTGCACGCCGGAAGACAGGTTGTCGCTGGTCAACTCGGTGACGATCTCAATGAGCTTGTCGTGACAAGACGCTCCCAATGCACCCGGGACAAACTCGGCACAGTTGGCGAGGTGCTCGAAGTGCTGGATCTGACCGCGTTGTAAGTTGACACCGTTGACGAAGGGATCGCGCGTCGCTTGGTCAGCTTGCGGAATGTTGTAACGGTCCACCACGGTGCGCCCCGCTTGCGCAAACCGATCCCGTAACGCCACGTTGGGACGGATGGCGTATGCCAGTTGCATCCCCATGTTGTAGTTGTAGTCATCACTCGAGCTGAATCCATCACGATTCCAATGCCCCTCACCGGTCCCGGTGCCGGCGACACTGAGGCCGTTGCGATTGCCGTGACTGCGCTCTCCCATGTTGAGGAAGGCACTGAAGCCATGACGCCAGCTCTGGGGCATGGCAAAATCCCACACCCATTGCGGCTCCCCAGTGCGCAAGAATTCGAAGAGCTCGGCACCGGATGGATTCCAATAGTTCGACCGAACGGCGTTGTTGGCCGGCGTTTCGCCGTCGACACTCCATTGGTCAAACTGGACGTCCGGCCAGATCTGCGAGCCGAAGGTTTTGGCACGATCCCACTGGCCGCCGGGGTCGACGGTCCAACCATGGATCAACTCGAGAGAGTTTCGATAATAGGTCTCGAGGGGCGAACCCGAGCCGGTCCCCAGACTCGCGTAGAGTCCACTGGCGTTGACGTGATCGCGGGGCGCCCTTACCAGCAGCCCACGCTCGAGCTCGGCCTGGTCACGATCTCGCCGCTGTTGCAAGTCGACCTCGAGTCCACCCGAGTCCGTCCCCACCGCGTCAAAACTCAGCTTGGCGAAGTTCCAGATACCACGGCCTTCGCCCATCACCAGTGGCTCGCTGATCAACTGTAACGACAAGGTCTTATTGTCGATCGCCAAGGCTTGCGGCTCACGGTAACGCATCCAAGGCATCTGAGCCGACGCCACCAAGTTGCCGTCACTCACCGCCACAAATGGCTGTTCGAACTGCTCAGCAGTCTCCAACGTGGCAGCATCGCGCATCACCCGGGCTCGACGCACCCATGGCGAGCCAGCTCCCTTGCGCTGCTCGACGACCGTGATACCCGTGAAACCCGCGGCCGACGCCACCAGCGCACCACTTCCACCATAGTAGGCGGTGGGAGCGCCGGGCAGTCCAGCGTCCATCGGCAGCTGCCAAGACATCGACTGTACGGTCACTGCATCGTCGAGCCATTGGTTGGCCATGGCGTCGCTGCATTCGTTGCGGAATTGCAATTGCAAGTGCACGTCTCGACTGGCGCGATGGAGGGTTGCCACCACGGTGAAGCCGAAACGTTCATAGGCCGGGGTGATGGCGGTACATAGGGTTTCACTGCCAGCGGAGAAGTGCCCACGCAGCATCACCACCACCTTGACCGGCCCTTGTTCGACCACCGCAAACGAGTCTGGATCCACCACTACCTGGCCGGCAGTGGAGGTGTCGAGTACCGTTCCACCGTTGGTGACCATACGAGGCCCGGCACCTGGGCTGTGGGTATAAACCAGCGCCTGGCCAGCACGGGCCCCATCAGCAGCCGATCCGGCGTCGATGGTGATGCTCTGAAAAAGCGCCGGGTTGGACGGATCGAGGGTGAACGTCGCCACGCCGGTATCGACCTCAAACATTGCCCCGGATGGCGAGATGGTGGCGGCAAACGGATCCACCGCCGGTGCCAGAACATCGTACCGACGCAGGGCATACACCGCCGAGTCGTCCGCCGCGATTTGAGGCATCACGCTCACCTCGAGCCAGCGGATCGGCCGACTCGTATCGCCCATCGGCCCGCCCCAACGCGATAACACATCGAATTGCGACGCGAGTCGTCGGCCACCCGGACCTATCAGCACCAAGCCGTCGGTGGACGTCAGATTGAGGTTCGCTGGCATCGGAATACCCGCAAACGCCACCTCCCCACTGCGCTCGAACGGACGATCGTTGCGGATCTCGACACAGGTCACGTCGTCGAACGATCCTGGCGGTGAAGGTCCAAGATCACCCGCTAAAGCTCCGCTGACTGGCAGCCCGACCACGCAGGGTGGCGTCGTCGAGCCGATGGACACAATCGACCAGGCCGACAGATCGCCAGACTCGAAACCATCGGCGAAAATCAAATCCTGACCGGCGGCCGAAACCGCCAGTACCCACCACAAACCGATGACCATCGACAGAACTCTCAGGCTCATGATCTTCATCCTCACTTGGCGTCACAACGGGAAAGTTAGGGACTGTTAGGTTGGAGCCGTGAGGATCAAATTTTTCCCATCCGATCCGAACCCGGTTAAAACTCGGTTTTTTGGGCGGGTAGGGGCGCCCCTCCCCCGAGAGGAGGGCGAGAAGGGTGGACGGAAGAGGGGGCGAGGTTGAGGGACGGGCGCCCCGTCGACACTCGACTCACTCACTACGTAACGCGATCGTCGGCTGCACCCGGATCGCTCGACGGGCGGGGATCAGACAGGCCACGGCCGCGGCAGCTATCAACACCACCGAAACGCCGATCAGCGTCAGCGGATCACTCGGCCGGACTTCGAACAGCAGATCACTCATCAGCCGACCGACAACCAGCGATGCCGCGATCCCAACCACGAGGCCGACGACCACCAGCCGGAGTCCCTGCAGCAACACCATCAACAAAACGCTACCGCGATGCGCTCCAAGGGCCATCCGGATCCCAATCTCCTGAGTGCGCTGGCTGACCACAAAGGCAACAACACCCGATAGGCCGGCGGCGGTAATCGCCAGGGCCAACGCCGCGAACAACCCGAGCAGCAAGGTGGTAAGCCGTGGCGAGGCGGTAGCGGCCGCGGTCTTGGCTGGCATGGTTTCGAGGTTCGACACCGGCTGATCCGGATCGACCGCCCACACCAATTCCTTGACCTCGCGAGCCATCGCCATCGGATCAGCGGCGGTTCGAATCAGCAACCGTTGCGAAAAACCACCTTGCGCCAACGGCACATAAAGCTCATCGGTAGCCGCCACGGCGGGTCCATATTCCCTGACGTCACCCACCACGCCAACAATCGTCAACCAGGTGGTGCCGCCATCGACCGATACTCGGCGGGAGATCGGATCGTCGTCACCCCAGTAGTTCTGGGCTAGGCTGCGGGTCACCACCGCCACCGGCACGCCCTGGGCATCATCCTGAGCATCAAACGTGCGGCCCCGCACCAAGGGGATGCCAAGGGTCCTAAAGTAACCCGGGCTGGCGATCCGGAAGTCGATCACCGGCGCAAGTCCACCATCGTCGATCGGTTGGTCTTCGATCTGAAACCCGCGGTTGCGCGGTCCTTGGCGTTCGAGGGGCAGATCGCTGGCAACCGCCGCCGAGACGACTCCGGGATGACTACGGACCTTCTCCAACAGGCTGTCGAAGAACGCCACGGCATCCTGGGAGGTGGTGTACTTGGTCCAGTTGAGAGACAACTGAGCGGTCAACACCCGTTCGGGATTGAAGCCCGGATCCACCTGCTGCAGCTTGGCGAAACTGCGCAGCATCAGCCCCGCCGCCACCAGCAGGACCACAGACACCGTCACCTGCGCCGTGACCAGCGCACCACGCAACCACTGCTTGCCGCGGCCGGCGGTGGCATGGCTGCCGTCGCGCAAGGCCGACGCCAGGTCACCACGAGTCGGCAACGCCGACATGGCGCCGAACACCAGCCCGGTGGCGAGCGAGATCCCGAGGGTGAACAGCAGCACCCAGCCATCGATCGAAATATTGGTGGCGCGGGTCGTGAAACGGGCAGTGAACGCCACCAACATGCCGAGGCCGCCGTAAGCGAGGGCCAGGCCAAGAACACCTCCGGCCAACGACAACAGCCCACTTTCGACCAAGGTTTGACTCACCAAGCGACCGCGACTAGCACCCAGCGAAGCCCGTACCGCCATCTCCCGCTGACGACGCAGCATGCGCGCCACGGTGAGGTTGGCAACGTTGGCACAGGCGATGAGTAACACCAGCCCGGTGGTACCGAGCAGAATCAGCAACGTCGGGCGAGCCTGCTGGGTCAACACTTCCTTGAGCGGCACAGCACTCACTTCATAACCTCGCTCAGGCTGATAAGTGTCCGGGAAGTCAGCGACAAAACGCTCGCCAGTCGCAGCCAGGTCGGCCTTCAGATCGTCCATAGTTTTGCCGGCAGCCAGGCGCCCGGTAACGGTGAGGGCCCGGAACGCACTGCGATTCTGGTGCCGATTGGTTTCGCCATTGGCCCGAAACGGACAAGCCGAGACCGACATGTAGACGTCGTTTTCGTTCGGATATTGCGGTATCGGTGGCAGCACGCCAACGACTGTATGGGGGCGGTTGTTCATTTCGAACACTTGCCCAACGATCTCGGGGTCGCCGCCGAAAGAACGCTGCCAATAGTCATGACTGAGCACCAGCACCGCCTCGGCGTCGGGTATGTCGTCAGCGGCGCGAAACGTCCGCCCGAGGCGCGGCTCGACCCCTAGCAGATCAAAAAACTCTGCCGACACCACTCCGGTTGTCACCCGCTCCGGCTCACCCCGACCGAGCAAGGTGAAGGTCATGTTGTGGTATTCCACCACCCTCTCCAGACTCTCGGTCTGCTGTCGGTAGTCGTAGACCTCCTGCACCGAAAACGGCAAATTGTCGATCTCCGCCTTGGGTGCCGCCTGACGCAACACAACCAGATCACCGTCATCCAAATAGGGCAACGGCCGCAGTAAGACCCCTTGAATGAGGCTGAAGATGGCAGTATTGGCACCGATCCCAAGGGCCAGGGTCAACACGGCCACAACCGTAAAGCCAGGATTCTTGGCCAATGTGCGCACTGCGTATCGAAGTTCCCGCATGAAATCTCCTGGATCCAGTCGACCGGTACACAGTCTCTACTCAGACCCAGCTATTGTGCCCCGGCAACCCAGGGGCCCGGCAAGCCTGGTGCAGCCAATGGCTGTCGACATGACGGGAATGGAGACTGAGCGGCGTGGGCGGTCTAACTCCGACACGCTTGACACCTCATCCGGGACCTCTTATCTTCCTCAGCGGTTGCTCTTTTTGCCTCATCAGCTCGCCATTTCGCACGTTTTCATGCGGTGGCATCCCACTCTCAATCTCCCACACAGGTCAATCACCAACGATGCTCAGGAAACACCTCCGGTGGACCCTTCTGACCGCTGCTTGCCTTATGACCACACTTTCACTCTCCGCTGTCGGCGGTAAATGGACACCGGAACAGCTACTCGAGCACGATCCGAACTGGCTGCGAGAGCTTGGCCTCGAGATTCCGGCAAGCGAACTCTGGGACATCGAACAGGGCGGCTTGCTCGAAGCGGTAGTCAATGTTGGTGGATGCTCGGCGGGCCTGCTGTCAAGTGACGGTCTAGTACTCACCAACCATCACTGCATCTTCTCGATTCTGCAAGAGCACAGCACCCCTGAACGCGACCTGATCACCCACGGCTTCCTCGCTAGCAGCCGCGAAGAGGAGCTGTACGGCACGGGTGCCCGGGCCTCGGTGCCGCATCGTTTTACCGACGTCACCGCCGAGATCGAGGCTGCCGCCGCATCGGCGAGTGACGACCTGGCTCGTTATCGTGCGATCGATCGTAAGCAGAAGGAAATGGTTGCGGAGTGTGAGCGCCAAGCCTTCACTCGCTGCCAAGTCGCCGCTTACGACAACGGTGTGTTGTATCAATTGGTCGAGGCCCGAGAGTTTCCCGACGTCCGGCTGGTGTATGCCCCTCCACGGGGGGTAGGTGAGTACGGTGGCGAGGTCGACAACTGGATGTGGCCGCGCCACACCGGTGACTTCTCCCTGGTCCGCATTTATGCCAGTGCCGACAATCAACCCGCGGTCCACACCCGTGACAACCGCCCCTATCACCCGCGGCGTCACCTACCGATCGCCCGTGAAGGTGTGACGGACGGCAGCTTCGTCGTAGTTGCCGGTTATCCGGGAAAAACGTACCGGTCGCTGATCGGTGCCGAGATGGCCGAACGCGCCGAACGCCACTTTCCCGGACGCGCCAAGCTCTTACGTTATTGGATGGAGAGGATGGAAGCGGCCGGTGCGGACGACGAGAAGGCCCGCATCCTGCTCGCGGACCGGGTCAAGAGCCTCGCCAATCGGGAGAAAAATGCTCGTGGCCAAATCGCCGGCATCCGTCGTGGCCAACTGCTCGCCAAGAAGCGGTCCTCGGAACAGGAGATGCTAGCCTGGATCCAAGATCACCCCGAACACAGAGCTGCCGCAGACGCCTACCGCGAGCTCGAGGCTCTCGTGGAACGCGCCGCAACAACTTGGGAACGGAACTTCCTCCTCGATCACCTGGACCAAGGTCCGAAAGCCTTGGACCTGGCGCTCACCGTCACCCGCTGGGCCATCGAGCGTGCTCACCCCGACCTCGAGCGTGATCCCGACTATCAGGACCGACACCGCAACAAGCAGCTCGACGGCCAACGTCGGGATCAGAAACGTCTCCACCCGCCGACCGAAAAAGAACTGCTGGCGGACTTCCTCTATCGGCTCACCAACCTGCCGGCTGAGCAGCAAATGCCGACGGTCGAAAACCTTCTCCAGGGGGGCAAAGACCACGAACAAATCGGACCCATGGTGGAAGGGCTCCTCGAGGGATCCCAGATCTTCGATCTCGAAGCTCGGCTCGCCATGTTCGACCAGAACGTCGACGAGTTGCGCCAGCGTCACGATCCGTTGATCAACTTCGCCCTCGACCTCAACGCCGAGATCATCGCCATCGAAGCGGAGCAACACCGGGCCGAGGGAGCCATCTCTCGCCTACGACCGGTCTGGCGTCGAACCTTGCGCACCTTCCTCGGCCGGCCGGTAGATCCCGACGCCAACAGCACCTTGCGCGTCAGCCTCGCCGAAGTGACCGGCTATCGTCCCCGGGACGGTATCTGGATGGAGCCGCAAACCCGGCTTGCGGGCGTGGTCGAAAAAGCCACCGGCAAGGCCCCCTTCAACGCCCCACAATCCGTGCTCGACGCCGCACCGGAGGCTGGCACCAGTCGCTGGGCTGACGCCAAGCTTGGCGACGTCCCGGTCTGCTTCCTGGCCACCGGCGACACTACCGGCGGCAACTCCGGCAGCCCAATGCTCAACGGCAAAGGTGAGCTGGTGGGCGTCAACTTCGACCGCGTATGGGAAAACATCGCCAACGACTTCGGCTACAACCCCGAAATCGCCCGCAACGTCTCCGCCGACATCCGCTACTTGTTGTGGATGCTCGAGACCATGGACTTACCGGGATCCAAGGCGTTGTTGGAGGAGATGGGAGTTGCCACAGAGTGACGAGTTAGATCCCGCCCAGCGTTGACGCCTGTTGGCGCTTCCTCGCCAAGGAACAACCGAACTGAAATCCATGGCCCTTCGGAGTTCAGGAGCCCGGAGGGCGGCATCCGGTTGCCTCGGGTGTCAACCCGTGGCTTGGGTTGCCGATAGGCGCCTCTTCGTCAAGTAACAGTTGCCCAGGCCCCGCCAAAAGCCGAGTTCTTCCCCCTCTAGACCGTTAGATCCCACCAAGAAGCCGAGTTCTTCCCGGTTCTGCACGTCCTGCGGCCACCAGAAGCTCTATTCTTCCCTGTTTCGACCGTTAGAACCCACGACAAAGCTGTTTTCTTCTCGAGATTCTCATGTTGTCAGTAGTGACAATGCCGAGAACTTCCCGTGCCGAAGGCCTTGTCACCACTGGCAAGGCGGCTACCTTCCTGTCACCTCCCTCGTGTCACCACTGGCAAGGCTCCTAACATCCTTGCCCAACAGCAGTGTCAGCGGTGACTGCCAACGAAGCACAGAGAGCCGCATCGATCGGCACTAGGTCCTTGCAACTGCGAGACTTACCTATAGGCGTACCAAATTTGGCGACCCTGGTTGTCTCCATCGTTCACTTGACCCCGCACTGAGAAACGCCTCATAGGCTCGACACAATGACAGCTCTAAAACCTTCATTGCATGCCAGACAGCGTGCTCCTAATGGAGTCGAGCATCATTTGTTGTACAACATTGATGTACAACAAATCTTGTACAAGATAGGAGATAGTCCGGAGAAAAGAATCGAAGTTACGAACGCGTTACCAGCGGCTGATGTCCCCCGATTCGAATCCATCGGCAAAAAGCTCTTCACCGGCCCAGGTGCAGCCATCACCGTTGTGGATGCAATCGATCCGTCCAGCACCGCCGACGATGACGTAGAGCTCCCCTAAATGGTCCTCGGCGAAGCCGAAGGTACCCCCGAAACCACTCGCCCAGCACTCGGAATCAATAGCCGCCGGATTGGACGGATCGAGGACGGTGGTCTTCCAGATTTGGCCACACGCGGCGTCACTGTAGAAGTAGTCGCCGGCAATGGATGGCACCCGGTCACCTCGGTAGCGGTAACCACCGATAATCGAGGCCCAGCCACCGTTGTAGTGGCAGAGCACCGGATCCCAATAGCCGGATGACCGAGGGAATTCGCAGGTAGTACCCGTATCTACCGGGCAGCCGGTGGTGGCACAGTTGGACTCGTTGTTGCCAGCAGTTTCGCAGCCTTCGCGGCAGACCCAACCAAAGTTGGCGGGTGCCGGCGTCGAAGCCTGTAGGAGATTGATCTCCTCCCACTTGTTCTGCCCCACGTCACCGATGTACATATCCCCCGTTTGGCGATCGAAGCTGAAGCGGAAGGGGTTCCGCAACCCCAGCGTCCAGATCTCGTCGCAGGCTGGCTCCTGACCGGCGAAAGGGTTGCTGGTCGGGATCATGTAGGGGCCGCTACTGACGCTGCAATCATCCGGCGCAGTCGCCCCGGGGTCGACACCGAGCACATCGATCCGCAGCATCTTGCCGGCCAGGGTGTCGTTGCGCTGGCCATCGCCATTGATGCCCGCACCCGAGTCACAACCTCCGCCTCCGTCGCCGGTGGAGATGTAGAGGAAATTGTCGTTCGGGCCAAAAGCCATCCAGCCACCATTGTGATTCCCTGCCGGATGATCGATGATCAATATTGTCGTCGCTGAACCGAGATCACCGAGATCCGGATCGAGCGCTGAACGCGTGTAGCGTGCAACAACGATGTCGCCGCCGCTACGGGTGTAGAAAACATAGAACCGGCCATTTTGAGCGTAGTTCGGTTCCAGCACCATTGCCAACAAGCCACGCTCGCCGCCAGCTAGAACTGGTCCCCCCACGTCGTCACGCAAGTCGAGAAAGAAGGTCGGTAGGATCGTTTGCGTCGCACCGTCCCAGACCAAAATAGTGCCTTGCTGCGTCGCGATCAAGCGGCGACCCCGGCCATCGTTGGGATCGAGAAAAGCGATGGGTGTGGTCGCCTCGGGAGGGAATTCGCTCGCCGGCACCAGCGTCGAGGTAGCGGCCGGCAGCCCGGGTGAGCAGCTGAGACCACACGAAACGTCGACACAACTGGTCGCACCCCAAGCGGCGGGAGTTGTGGTTAGCAAGGCAACCACAAATAGACAAAGGCTGAGAGAACTGACCGGTAGCAAGCGCACGTTCGGCATGAGCGATCCTCCATGGTTGGGGTGAGCCGGGAAAGTCTAACAGGCTACCGAGCTGGCACGAGCCTCCATATCGAATTCTCTGCATGTTTCACTTCGTTGCCATAAAAGGTGTCTCGACAGGACATAGAAGTCTCAAAGAGAGATTCCGAGGAGGGTAGGCGCCTACCGCTGTGGGAAGCAACGTTACCAACAATCGGTGACACATCTCCGCCGTCGTCCTCTGACTTGCCGTAAGGGCTCGGGGCCATGAGTCTACCGGGATCCCAGGCGTTGCTCAGATCAGAACGTCGAGGACGCGTTTCGGCGTTATCACGGTCTGCCCCATCTCGCCACGGGCTGGCACTCTGAGCCAAAGCCCCATAACAACCTCTCGGCCTTTCACAAAAGGGAGCCGCCCGGCCTTCTCGTCCAGGTCCAGCAGCAACCTACGGGTATCTGGTTTGGACGTCCACTTGACCTCGCCGATGAGAAGGCTCTTGCCATTCACACTTTCGGCGACAAGATCCACTTCCATTGGCTTGCGATCGATTCCAGCGCCCCACCAGCGCTGTGCGGGTCGCCATCGCTGGCGAAAAGCGTCGAGTAGCGGCACACTCGCCCGCGCCAATTCTTCCCAAATCTCCCCGACATGATGGGGAAAGCGACCCGAGATATCCTCCTCCACAGCATCGATCTGCCGCATCCCCAGGCGCGAACGATCAGGCTCAACGAAGCGGAACCAGTAGCGCAAGAATGGATCCGAAATGCGGTAGAGCGTTCGCTTCCCAGAACGCACGGATGCGCCAAAGGGTGTCTCTCGCTCGACCAGATTCATCTCCATCAACCGTTGTAACGGACGCGACAGCGAAGTTGCAGGCTTGTCGAGCCGGGCAGCGATCTCGGAAGCACGGTGACAACCGCGGCCAATAAGGCTGAGGATCGATGCCGCTTGAGCAGTATCTCGTAGATCGTCCAGCAGCAGACGCGCCGGCTCATCATGTAGCACACCCAGCGGGCTGAGCACCACATCGCGCACCGCCGGGTCGTGTCCTAACAGGGTTGGCTTGAGATAGCTGCTAAAGACGCGCCGGGAATCAGATGCTACGTTGTTCGTCGTCGAGAGCGAGTGACTCGCGACGAAACAACCAAACGGCCCCCGTGAGAGCGCTCACTCCCACGAGAGCCTAGCCACGCAAGGAGATTCCCCTATGCGCGACCTGCCTCAGTCTATCCCGCTGCCCCGTTCTCCCCAGCCCGTTTCTCGGATCCAGGTAGAGATCAGCTCGACGGCACTCGATTTGATCACGATTAAACGTCGACTCGGCAGCCTGGCCGATCTGATCCATCAGGAGCCAGGAGCCTTGCTACCGGTCGAAGTCTTCGGCGGCATCAACGCCGTTCGGAGTGATCTGCTAGCTGACGCGATCTCGACGCTCAACGTACTAGCCCAGATGTCGGAGGGTGACGTTCTCAAGCGCCACGTCGAGCTTGCGGACCTGACCGGCCGGATCCGGTCGGATGTGTAGCGCTGAGATCCGGCCGCGAGACCGACTGCTAAAGCACGGACCAGACGCCGTCACTGACGCCGAGCTTCTGGCTGTGCTGCTGCGCAACGGGTCGCCTGGACTGCCAGCGCTCGACGTAGCCGAGCGGCTTCTGGGGGCTGCTGGCGGGCTTTCTGGCCTGCTGACAGCTGACCGCCGATCGCTTCGGTTGTCGGGAGCCGCAGACGGTCGAGCGGCCATTGTTCTCGCTGCCGCAGAGATGGTGCGACGCGTGGCTCGCCGCCCTGTCACCCTGCGGGATTTGCTCAACGCTCCCGATGTAGTGGCGCGGCATGTAGCCGTCAAGCACTACGTAGCCGACCAGGAGATTCTAGGCTCTCTCTATCTCGATGTGCGGCACCGGCTCATCAGTGAGTGCGTGGTTTTCCGCGGCACCTTAACCAGCGCCAGGGTCGAGCCCCGGCAGATCCTGGCCGATGCTTTGCGGCTCCATGCGGCTTCCGTGACGCTCTTCCACACTCACCCGTCGGGCGATCCATCGCCTAGCCCAGAAGACCGCGATTTCTGCCAACGAATCGGTGACGCCGGGGCCCTGCTTGGCGTCAAGCTGATCGACTTCATCATCGTCGGCGATGCCGGCCGGTGGGTGTCTCTGCGTCAGCGCGGCTGGTAGGATCATCGGACGCGGCTAGGTTGGTCACCGAATGGCCGGGGTTCCCGTACCCCGGCTCGCCGCGTCTATGCGTCACTAGGCGGGCTCTGCGGGCCTACCTGAAGCTGTAGAAGACGAGCGGATGTCCCGAAATCGGCACTCATTGTTACCGAAGTACCCAGAATGGCCTGAAATCACCCAGAGACGAAGCAACAAAAGATATAGGGACATAAACGGTAGTTGGTGTCATCAGAGTATAAGTAGTTGGTGTCATCAAAGTATAAGGTATATACTTTGATCAAATCTCGTTAGCGTCGAGACGACGCTAACGGGTTAGCCGCTGAGATGAACCAAGACATCAACTGCGCGGTTTAAGAGAGGAGGACATCTTGAGTACCACCACAAAGAAGGCTGATGGCCATCAGCCAGTAACGGATATTCATACTCACAACACAACTTACCCCCTGCTGTTCACGTTCCGTGATCTAGTTAAGGGCAACGACTTCTGGGCTGGGGTCTCGATAGAAGGCCGTGCTGTTCTGGATGAGGACGAAGACGAAGGAGCTTGGTTCTATGGTGTCCAGCCCGGAAGCCTGGCTGGTCATGGGGAGACCGGCCAAGAGGCCCACCAAGACTTCCTAAGAGGATACCGCTCCGTTCTGTCCGATCTGGCCGACGTGGCGGAGGACTTCACTGCCTTCAAGACGCTGGCGAATGAATTCTTGTCGACCATCAATCGTCCTGTAGAGCGACAGTGGGAGGAGGCGGTCGCCCTTGTGCGAGCGGGGGATCTGAAATTGGGCTGGCTGCCGAAGCGCAACGCAGACCTCAAGCGGAAGATAGAGATTGTTGAGGTAGAGTTGCGCGATACCCGCGCAGCAATCAACAATCCTGCCAGTCCGCTTCAGAGCCTGGCCGCCTAGTGCCGTCTAAAGGCACGGTGCGGTCTGGCAAGGTTTGGGCCATGCTTGACGAGTGTGCACCTGGACACAAACTGAAGATGATGACGCATAACATGTGCATCATGTACAAAGGCCGGACATACTTCCAATTCCCGTTGGGCGGCCATGGAAAAGCCCGCGGCGGCAAGAGATATGATGTGCAAATCGGGCACGTCAGGCAGCTTGCAAATATGTTCGAGATCATGAAATGCGCCAAGCTTCACATCAAGCAGCTCTAATTTCTAGGCAACTATCGCGTCGATAGGCGCTAACTCCGTTCTGCGATCCGGTCGCATCCCCGAATTACCGATTCCAGAATCTCTTTGGCGTCCGCGTCCGTCTCTGCCCTGGCCGGCGGTCTCGTGCAAGTTCCCCGCGCAGCCCACCAGATCAGCGCCGTTCTGTGTCAAGCCAACCTAGTTAGGACACGACCGCACTCTGAGCCAAAGCCCCATAACAACCTCTCGGCCTTTCACAAAAGGGAGCCGCCCGGCCTTCTCTTCCAGGTCCAGCAGCAACCTACCGCACGTTCTTCCTCCCGGTTGTTAGAACGGCAGCTTCATCGTCGTCGAGGGTCCAGGAAAGGCTGAGTAGGTTCCGAATTATTATGCACCAGATACATAATGTAACAGTTGCATAATACTACTCCTGGTGACCGCAACTCAACCTCGAGGACGTGGGGGTCGAGCTACACCGGAGGGTCCCTAGCAACAACCCTTCAGCCCCCTCGTCCTGAGCTGTAGGGGCACTTCGGCCAACGATCTCCTCAACCGCCGGCTGCCTAGCCGTGGCCCCTTGCCTGCTTCAGCCGCATCAGCTTTTTCTGATACCTGGTCTGCACCAGGTCTGTCAGCACCAACACGAAGATGACGAAGTAGAACGTGGTTTTGGTCATCGCGGTGATGGCGTTGCCGAAGAGATGTAGGTGGGCGAGATGGCCGCCTTCCGACAAGAGCATGATGCCGACCACAAACAGGATGAACAGACCGAGGACTTCGTACATTCGGTTCTTTTGCAAGAAATTGGAAACATGGTCGGCGAGGAAGATCATCAAGAGACCACCGATCACAATGGCGGTCGCCATGACCCAGAAGACGTCGGTCAAGGCCATCGCGCTGAGGATCGAATCGAATGAGAACACGATGTTCATCATGACGATCGCAAACACAATCATGCCGGCCGAGGCCTCGTTCTTCTCTTCGTGCTCGACCTCTTCCAACTGCATCATGTGCAGGATCTCTTTGGTGGCGGTGTAGATAATGAAAATTCCGCCAAGCAGCACTACCAGACTGTGGACGTTGAACTCACCTTCAATGATGCTGTTGTGGAAACCGAACAACGGTGTCTGAAAGCTCTTGATCACCGACATCAAGACGAACAACAACACGATCCGCAGGACGACCGCCAGGCCAATCCCGAGCTTGCGGACCATCGCTCGCTTGGCCTCTGGCGCACGCTTGGACTCCAGAGAGATGTACAGCAGGTTGTCGAATCCCAGCACGGCTTGCAGCAATACCAGCATGCCCAGAGTTACCACGTTGTCGATCGTCATCGTGTTGTCCTTTTCTTCACCATTCAAGCCGTTGTGGTGGCGGCTCAGCAACGCCCAACAACGTCCGAAAAGCGGCGGCTTGCCGCGTCAGTTCACGAGTGTAGACCGATTCTCGCACAGTCACCGTCCGACGCAACCCAGGGTGATGCAACCAGGCGATGCTAACCAGGGTGACGCAAACCAGAGCTACACAGGCCAGGGTGCCACAATCCTGCACCGCCGACAGCGGGGACGGCCGTCTCGTCGAGGGTGATGCTGCTCACCCTCACCCCTAAACAGTTTGTCCCAATCGGGTTGGGTATGCCCTAGCGCCAACGCTACCCTCCAAGATCAGGAAGGTGCCTGCTCAGCCATGCGCAAACTACAGCCCCACTTTCACCGCTCGCTCATTTGGCTGCTGGTATGGGCCTGCTCGACGGTCGGCTGTGCCGCGCCTCGCGCCAACGGCGCGGCTGAGACTCGGGCGGACGGAGCGGCTGAGACTCGAGACCAACGGGTGGTCGAGGAGAAGGCTAATGGACTCGAGACCGTGCCCAACGTCGAGGTCGGCGACCATACATCCGAGGTCCAGCGGCAACTGGCTAAGGCACGCGACGCCGTCCAGCAGCGGCTGGAAGCAGCACCACAGGATCCCGTCGCGCTGGGAGAAGCCTTCGGACAGCTGGGTATGGTCCTCAACGCCTATCAGTTCCTCGACGCGGCAGCCGCCGCCTACCGCAACGCCGCCGAGCTCGCTCCGATGGACGCCCGTTGGCCCTACTACCTCGCATTCTGTCTGCAACTCCAGGGCCAACTAGACCAGGCGAAAACCCTCTACCGACGCGTCCTGGAGTTCGAGCCGGACGACGCGACGACCCACCTGCGGCTCGCCGAGACATTGTTCGAAGCCAACGAACCGGTCGCCGCCCAGCACCATTTTGAACGCGCTCTCACCCTGCGCCCAAGATCTGCTGCAGCCCATTTTGGTCTCGGTCGAATCGCAACCGCGCAGGAGCGCCACATTGCGGCGATCGAGCATTTCGAACAAGCGATCAAAACCCAGCCCGACGCTACCGTGGTGCACTATCCGCTGGCCATCGCGCTCCGTCAGGCCGGCGACTTGCAACGCGCCGCCGCCCAGCTCGAACGCCAGGGCCAGACCGAGATCTCGATCCCCGACCCACGCCTCGCCAAAATCACTAGCCTTGGTCGGGGCCCTGGTTATCACCGTCTACGAGGCGAGGTCGCCTTGGCTGAGGAGCGCTGCGAGCCAGCCATCGCAAGCTTCGAGCGAGCTTTGGCGGAGGCACCCGGCAACCGTGAATCCCACGCCGGACTCGCCGCCGCGTTGCGTCAGTGTGGCGACTTCCCAGGCGCTATCAATCACCTGCTGCTCTCAAACCTCACCGGCCCCTCCGAGGTGCCAACCGGCGGTCCCAACACAACATCTCTAGGCATGGCGACCGACCGATTCAAAGCACCCGCTCGACCCGGCGTCGAGCGACTCGAAACGCCGGTCAAGCGACGCCTGAGCACACTACATCGCGCGGCTCAGGAAGCTCTCGAGACCGATCGCCGGGACCACGCTGCAGTCCACTTCGGGCAGCTGGCCCAGTTGTATCTTGCTTACGGCTTGGACGACGCCGCTCGCAGCCACTTCGAAGCTGCCCGTCAACTCTACTCCGCAGAGCCGACCTGGGGCTATTTCTTAGCAGTCCTCGATCAGCAGCGAGATCCGCAGCGGGCAAGGGGCGAGCTGCTGACATTCCTCGAGCGACGTCCAAACGACTCGGCAGCCTGGACTCGGCTAGGTCAGCTCGAGCTCGAATTGGGCCAACGCGCCGCAGCTGAGAAGGCTTTTCGCCACGTCCTCGAGCTCGACGCGGACCACGCCGCCGCCTGTTTTGGACTCGGCCGCACCGCCCTGGCGAACGATCAACCGGAATCCGCAGTGGCCTGGCTCGAACGCGCCCTGGCCCAGCAGCCAGATGCCGGCCGCGCCCATCACGTTCTCGGGCAGGCCTTCCGCCGGTCGGGAGATCTCGACCGGGCCCGCAGTCATCTGGCGAAAGCCGACGACCGCGAAGTGCTGTTCGATGATCCATTGATCGGCCGCCTCGGTGACGTACTGACGCTGACCGCGTTTGAAGTGGTGTTGGCGATGGCGGCCAACCCGGAGGTGACCCTGGAGGACCATCTCGGCTATGCACTGTCGAAACTCGGCGGCGTACAGGGTGCCGCCGAGAAGCTTACCGATGCCTTGCGTTTAGATCTCGAGACATCGACCCCCACCACCCAGGCGCGCTTGCACTACGTAGCCGGTGGCCTGTGGGTCCGACGGTCGGTTGACGCCCGGGCCGAAGAGCACTTCCGCTCCGCCCTCGAGCTCGATTCCAAGCTGCTCGACGCGCACGTCAAGCTCGGTAACATCCAGGCCCGTCAGAGTGATTGGCGAGGTGCCGTCGTCGCCTACAGCGCCGCTCTCGACCGTCGCAGCGATCATCTGTCAGCGTTGACCAAACGAGCCGCCGCCTTCGCAGCACTCGGAGATCTAGCTCGCGCTGCCGACGATCTGCAACGCCTGGTCAGGCTCGCCCCGGGTGACGTCAACGCCCGTATCCAACTCGCTCGGTTGCTGGAACAGCGCGGTGACGCCAAGGCCGGCTACGATCTGTTGCGCGACAGCCAAAACCTCTCGACCTCCGAAGCTGCCGCCGTGCTGACAGCCCGCGGTGATTTGGAACAGCGTGGTGGCGCCTTCGAGCCCGCAATCGAAAGTTATCTCGCAGCCGTCAGCCATGACTCGGCAGCGACGCGCCCCCGTCTCCAACTGGCCGCCACCCTGGGGCATCTCGGACGACTGGAAGACGCTCTCGGCCACTATGCCCAACTCCTCGCCCTCGAACCCGGCCATGTCGAAGGCCGCCTTGGACAGACGACCTGTCTGATCTTACTCGGACGCCACCGCGAGGCACGCGAGCAGTTGGAAGAAGGATTGTTGGTCACACCTGGCGATCTCGATCTCAGTCACTTTCTGGCGCGACTGTTGGCGAGTGCACCAGGGAGTGAGCTCCGCGACGGCGAACGTGCTGTTGCCTTGGCCCTTGCGGTCTACCGTCGGCAAGCGAGCCCGCAGGCCGCTGAAACGGTCGCCATGGCCTTGGCCGAAGCTGGTCGGTTTGCGGAAGCGCGGACCTGGCAGCGCCGCCTAATCGAAGAAACCGACAGCCAGCCAGACAACGGCTTGAGGGCGCGACTACAACCTCAGCTAGCAGCCTACGAGTCGGACCGGGCCTGGCGCGCCGCGTCTCCCGACCAGCTCATCGTCCTGCCGAGCACCGGATGAGGACAGCACTCCTGGTAGCACCGATGCTGATGCTCGCTGTCACGGGTTGTGGGTCCGAGTCTTTACCCACCGACGCGGCGTCAGCTGCTGCCTCCAAGCCTACCGTCACAACCCTGGCAGCACCCGCTGGCGCTATGACTCGCGACCCCTTGCCGTCGAAAGACCACTGGATCTTCTCCGAAGAGTCCGCCGCCAGTGGTCTCGATTTTGTCCACGTCAACGGTATGAGCGGCGAGTACTACTTCAGCGAACACGTCGGGCCGGGAATTGCGCTCTTCGACTACGACAACGATGGCGATCTCGACCTTTACGCGGTGCAGGGCGGCAGGCTGGGAGAACCATCGCCGAACAACCCTGCCTCTAACGACGTTTTCCGTGACCGTCTATTCCGTAATGAGTTGACGAATCACGCTGACGGCTCCCGCGAGCTGCGGTGGACCGACGTCACTGCCGACAGCGGTCTCGATGCCCGAGGTTACGGCATGGGGGTGGCGACCGGCGATATCGACAACGATGGCTGGGTGGATCTCTACCTCACCAACTTTGGCCGTAACCAATTGTGGCGCAATCGCGGTGATGGCACCTTCGAAGACCTGAGCCGCGAATCTGGGACCGACGATCCTGATTGGAGTGTGCCCGCAGTTTTTTGCGACTTCGACCGCGACGGCTGGCTCGATCTTTTTGTCGCCAACTATGTCGACTTCACCCTCGCCACTCACAAATTGTGCCGGCAGCCTTCGGGAGCACCCGAGTATTGTGGGCCCCTATCGTATGAGCCAGTGGCTGATCGCCTCTTTCGAAACCGCGGTGGCGAAGGTGCTCCAGGGCGTTTTGACGATATCTCAGACAGTGCCGGCCTCCGCTCCGCTAGGGGTGGCGCGCTCGGCGCCACGGTCGGCGATTTCGATGGCGACGGTTGGCTTGATCTCTACGTTGCCAACGATGGTGTCCCCAACCTGATGTGGATCAACCAGGGCACAAGTGCTGATCCGTTGGCTTTTCGCGAACGAGCCTTCGTCGCTGGCAGTGCGGTCAACGCTCTCGGTCAAGCTGAAGCTTCGATGGGAGTCAGCGCAGCTGACTTTGACCGCGACGGGGACGAAGATCTGTTCATGACCCATCTCAACCGTGAGACCCACACGCTCTATCGCAACGATGGTAGCGGCCATTTCGACGATGCCTCGAAGCAGAGCGGCATCGATATGGCGACCTGGGACGCCACCGGCTTCGGCACCGCCTGGCTAGATCTCGACAATGACGGTTGGCTCGACCTTTTGACGGTGAATGGAGCGGTCAAGACCATCCCCGAACAAGTTGCGGCAGGCGACCTCCATCCCTTGCGACAACCGAATCAACTGTTCCGCAACCTTGGCCCGGATGCCGGCGGCAGGATCCGTTTGCAGGAGATCACCGAGCGAGCGGGGCCGGGCTTCGACGCTGTCGAAGTAAGCCGAGGTGCCGCCATTGGCGACCTCGACAACGACGGTGACACCGACGTTGTGGTCGCCAATAATGCCGGCCCCTTGCGGCTGCTGATCAACCGAGTCGGACAGGATCAGAGCTGGATCGGACTGCGTCTAGTTGACACTGACGGACGACGCGACATGTTAGGAGCATGGGTGGGGGTCCTACTCGAGGACGGCGACGAGCTCTGGCGCCGGGTCGCGACCGCCGGCAGCTATGCCTCGGCAAGTGATCCGCGACTATTGTTTGGGCTTGGCGGTAGCCTGAGCGAGCAGCCCATCAACCGAGTGACGGTCCACTGGCCAGACGGCAGCGTCGAGATCTGGGACGGCGACAGCTTCACTCCCGAGCGTTACACCACCTTGAGACAAGGCGGCAATCGAGAATGAAAGCCTTCGTCGTTCGGTACTGGCTGCTCCAGTGGATCGTGGTTGGCTCGACCGCTTGCTCCCAGCCTGACGACACGGCGATGCTGGCTTCGTTGGTGGAGGTAGCACAGGTCTCGCTCGACGCCATGGAGCCTGGAGTCCAACGACAATTGCAGATGGCTCGGACCGAGGTCGAAGCATCACAGAACGCCAAACCCATCAACAGCCAAGCACTTGGTGAGGCCTATGGTCGCCTCGGTAGGCTCTATCAAGCCTACGAGCTGCCGCAATCCGCGATTGCTAGCTATCGCAACGCATGTCAGCTTCAGCCGGACGTCTTCCGGTGGGCGTATCTCCTCGGCTACATGCTCTACTTGGAAGGTGATCTCAACCATGCTGCTGAGGCTTTCGAGAGTGCGCTACGACTCCAGCCCGACGATCCACCCGCCAACTTATGGGCGGGTCACACCGCACTCGGCCTGGGTCTGACCGAAGCCGCAATCCCTTTCTTCGAACGGGCAATCCAAGTGGACACCTCGTGCGCAGGGGCTCGTTTCGGGCTTGGCGAGACCGCCCGAGAGCACGGCCGGCTCGACGACGCTATCGCCCACTATCGGAAGGTCTTGGAAGCTCAGCCGAACGCCGCCAAAGTACATTATGCCTTAGCGCGAGCACTCCAGAGCACCGGCAACGACGGAGAGGCCACCGAACATTTCGATCTTGCCTCTAGCCAAGGCATGGCGCACGGTGGCTGGGCCAGCTGTTCCGACCCAGAAATCGCCGAAGTACAGGTTCTGGCCAACAGTTCAGCTGCTGCGTTGTTACGCGGTAGCGAGGCCAATCTTGGCGGCTCGCTAACGGACGAGATCGCCGAATACCGACACGCTGTCGCGCAGCACAGCGACGATCCAGCGACGCATCACGCTCTAGCGTCCGCGTTGTGGGAGGCTGGCGATATTGAAGGCGCGATCTTACACTTCGAGCAGGCACTCGATCTAAAGCCCGACGATGCCACGCTCAACTACGACTTCGGGTTCGTCCTGGCCAGAACCGACAACTTGAAGCGTGCCGAGCAATTCCTGCAACGGGCGGTGGAGTTGCACCCTGACTACATCGAAGCCCATTTGATGCTCGGTACGCTGTATCAGCGCCACGGCCACTTCGAACCAGCGCTGACCCACTACAATCGAATCCTGGCCCGTACTCCCAATCAGCTCACCGCCCGCCTACAACGCGCCTTGACCCTGGCCGAGCTCGACCGGCGGTCGGAGGCAATCGTCGACTTGCAACAGCTGGCCTTCGACGCTCCGCCAAAGGATCCGCAGGAGCGACTCAATCTGGCGGCGGCTCTCGGAATGCTGGGAGAAACCGACCACTCTAGCCAACTGCTGCGCCAACTAGCACGGGCCCCCGGAGCTCAACCGTCGCTGCGCGCCCGCGCCCACTTCAACCTCGGTATGCTGGCCCTCGGCCAGCACTCGCCGCAGCAGGCGATCGAACACTTCAGGCAGGCTAGCCAGCTTGATCCAGGACTCGTACAGGCCGAGCGCGGCTTGCAGGAAGCCCAGCGCCAAGCTGGCGCGAGCGAGCAGCGGCCAAGCTAGCTAGATTGCATCCAAGAACACATCGAGAGTTCGGTCGGTCTTGTGGGCTGCGCCGCCGCTCCAGAACTCGCCGGATCTCTTGCAGTATGCCTAAGTTATTGTGGTGCCATCGGATACGAGATGCCAACAGGTGCGAAGCTCAAACATGCTCGCTGCTTGCTCGCTCCACAAGACCTCCCTCCCTGAGCCGAAAATGGCAAAACTGGATGGGATCTAGCCAAGCTAGATCCCGTCAGTCGAACTTCGAACCGACAATCGGCAACTCGTGGCGACGCAGGAACACGACCACCGCGGAGGCGACAAAAACGACGCAGGCCAGGATGAACAACGTACCGCCATCACCGCCGACTTCGATGCCGAGAATCGTGAAATGACTGAGAATCGCGCCGCTGATGACTCCCAGGGAAAGCAGGCCGCCGATCGCCGCCGTCGCTGGCACCAGCAGCAGGATGCTGGTGATCAGCTCGATCACACCCGAGCCGTAACGACCCCACGGTTCGGCTCCCAGCTGCTCGAAAATGTGGATCGATTCCGGCGCACCGGTGAACTTGAAAAACAGTGTCTGTAGAAAAATCACAGCGGCCGTCAACTGAGCAATCCAACTGATGCGGCTCTGTGTTTTGGTGAGTCGACTCATGATTTAACTCCTGGTCTTGATCGTGATCCAGTTGGCTTCAATCCGCCAAGATCGCCGGCCACTTCTCGTCAGCGGCAGCAATTCGCTCAGCCTTGTCCTGCCGCCACTTCTTTTGGATCCCGAGACTATAGTTGAGATAAAGCTTACCTTCGTGGATGTCCCAAGCCTTAGGATCGATGCTGGCGGTGGAGCCGTTACTCACCGCGTAGGCACAATAGCCGCCATATTGCGGAGCAAATTGTTCGGGATTAGCGACGAATAGCTCGCGGTGGTGTTGTGAAACAAAACGCCATTCCGCGCCGCGCCACTCGTAGCTGAAGGCGTCATCACCTTCAACAGGCTTGCCTTCTTCGAAGTAGGCCACCGGGTCATAACCCTTGATGGCCACGTCGCTGAAGCGTGCTGTATAAACAGGGTCTACCGCTAGGGCAACCGAGCCGGTAAGCCAGGCGAACAGCGGAATCGCGAGCGCGAGCGACCGAAAAATTCGATGGGATCGTGTGTTCATGTGTATTCCTTGCCTGAAGACCGAGCCTTGGTTACCAACTTGGTGGCTACGCAAGCTTCGATGCCGTCTCCCCTCTTGCGGTTTCAATACGCAAGCCGCGTGTTGAAACCGCAAGAGCCTGCAAGCAGTGGGCGAGCGGGTCTTGTCAGCGAGGTGATTCGAGGGCACTCATCGATCAATCGCAATGAATTGATCGACTTTTTTATCGGCTCTCGCCTTATAAACACAGAAAGCCCCTTGGCAGGTCGGCTTTGACAGTTCGATCTATTACGTATTTGTGTCCTCACCTTGCAGCCGCGATCCTTGGCCTCGGTCTCGAGTCCTGTGCCGAGCCCTGCGCCGAACGATGCGCACGCTGTCCGCCTTCAGGAGAATTGACATGGGATCCGCTCGCGATCAACAGACTTCTCGCCCAGACTGGCGCCTTGCAACCCGCCTGGTTGCCCTGCTAGCCGTTCTCTTGTTGCAGGCCGTTGGGCTGCAAACCGTCGCCGCTGCCGCAACGCCACCGGTGCCGGGCCAACCCACACCGACCTGCGATGCAACAGTCAACGGCACCTGTTACGTCAACGGATCCTTCACTATTTCTGCGACTTCCGCCGGTGCCCATCACTATAAAGTCTGCCGCAGCAACGACGTTCTCGGCTGGGGTGGTTGCTCCTTCGTGATGACGCACAACACCGGCTCGACCTACACCGTCAGCGGCAGCAATCTGCCATCGGACGGCTTTCGGCGTGCCTACTATTTCAGTGCTTGTGACAGCGCCAACAACTGCACCAGTTGGGGCGATAATCCCGAAGCCTACGTCACCATGGAT
>JAJCXO010000211.1 GCA_029263395.1 Acidobacteriota bacterium
ATAGTTGTATGCCCACTGGCCTATCAAAGTGCTTGCGGTGAAGCTCTTCTTCGTACTGACTCCGTAGGAAGTGTTGGCGTACTCCTGGGCCCCCGGCGCACTAGGCACCTGAGAAACGAAGTCAATGAGCTTGTAGGTCCAGTCGTAACGACCTCCGGTGGGTAAACGTAGGCTCTGGATACCGCCAGAGAGGGTTGACGAGGACCCCGTCTCATAGCTCATGGTGTAGGAGGTACTCTCGGGTTGCTTGAACTCCGTTAGAAGCGGCGCGGTAATCGTGGTAGCAGTCGCCGTATCGCAATTTGGCGGAAAGAAGCGGTGGCGGTCGATCACCGTAGGCGTATGCACTAGATCATAGGTCGCCTCAGCGCCACCGAATGACGCCAGCTCAACTTTGGTGATCCGGTCACCAGTGAGAAACACGGTATGACTGCGGCTGTGGGAATCCGTGATCTTCCACTGACCGGCGGTGCTGTAGTCGAACTTGACGTGATGATCGGTCGCGAACCGATCAAACATCCGGGTGATCCGCCAATCTCGATCTTCTGGCGGTGATCCACCGGGTGAAAAATCGTGAAACTCATGGATGGTGCCGTCTGGGAAATCGATCTGATAACAGGCAGTGGAGCCACCGAGCGAACCCGTACAGCCACTCGTCTGGTAACGCATCCGCAGATAGGTCCCGTCGGTCGAGAACCAAGTGTCCGATTGATTGCCGTAGCCGGGGTGGAGTTCTTCAGTAAAAAAGATCTCGCCGCCATCGGGGCTGAAATAGGACCGGGACGAAAACCCACCACCGGGATCGCGCTCCTGGCCTAGCTTGCCGGGTTGGATACGCCAACCGAATCCGGCGTTGGTTTGGGGCTCCCGAATCGGAATGCTGTAATGGTGATTGCCGTCTGAATCGGAACACACAGCCTTTTCGTGATCCCAGCCATTGGAGGAGTAAACGAGTGAGAGCTGAAAGGAGAGGTTCGGCCCAACAGGGTAGCTCTGGCCTATTGGAACGGTGAGCGTCAAGCCGCCATTGAAGAGGTTGATGTGGTCGATGTCGCCAATCTGGTAGGCAGTGTCGGCATTGAGGCCACGCTGTTGTGACGGGAATTGTTGAGCCTGGGCGGTAGCCGATAAGCTCAACGCGAGCGAGAAAAGAAAAGCTCCTAGCCGTCTCATTGCCCATCCTCCACATCATCCCAACGGGTGGTGTCGCCGGTTTCGAAGCTGTCTTTGAACAGCAGGCCGGTGGTGATGACGGTGATCTCAGCGCTGGCCATGCCTTCGCGCCCGTCCGAGATTTCGTACTCGATCGTGCAAGACTCGGAGGAGCGGATGTCAGGCGTCAGGATGACGGTGCCAAAATCTTCGGTCACCGTGCCGGAGCAGGTGGAATCACCGACGGTGACGTCCAAGGGATCACCGTCGAGATCCTCGTCATTGGCAAGGACGTGGATGCTGAGCGGGTCGCCGGTGTGGAAGATGGTGTCGTCGAAGGCTACCGGGACGGTGTTGCATTGGGCGGTGGCTGGCACCGCAGCCACAAAGACCGCCAGGCTCCACACCATAAGCCAAGTATTGGATTCACTTCTTTCGGATGTAAAACGACGTACGCATCGATATGACATAGCCCCTCCCTAGATGATGCTGTTCTGAGTCCTATTGACGAGCTCCCTATGCCCACGAGTGCCACTAGATCTTTACCCTTTTGTTGGTGCTTCGCGCCGCCGTACCACACTCTGGCAAGAACTCTTCCCAGTAACTCTGCCACAAGCTTTGACAGCTGTTTATTCGTTTTTTCCGGGGAAACTCCCGGTAGAGTCATTGAAGCCGCTGGCTCTTTCGCCGCCAGGGAGTTCTGTGCACCCCAGGCCTCAAACGCCATCAATGCGATGGGCGGAGACTGATAGGGCGGAATCGGTCAGCTCACCAGCACAGCCGTACCGCAAGAGAAAGGAGGACGACATGAACATCCAGACGAAGATCCATAGTGGCTCCGCCGCGATGCTTGACCCAGCAGGATAAAGGCTTACGTCGGCCGGACTGCTATCGGTTTCTGTCGGGTCGATCAAGCTAGGTAGCGCTGGCAAGGGGCCGGAGAAAAATCTCCGGCCCAAGCCTATCGGGCTAGCTGAACCAACGGGTCAAGCCTCATGGAATGCCGAACGCCCTGAAGAACCTGTTGCGACAATTCAATTTCCAGTAGAGCTTTGGCCAGCATTGCAATAGCAGTCGTCGTCTCGGGATAGAGTTCTAGAGACCGCAAAACTGGGACGATCTTGGTTGCCATCGAGAATGCCACGTCCCACTGCTTGGATTCGGTATGGAGAATTGCACGGTCCAGGCAAGTCAAGGCCTGGTAAGTATTGTGGCCAAACTCCTCGAAGCCGGCCTCAGCTTCTAAGTACAACCGCTCAGCAGCACCAACCTCACCAAGGCCGTGCCGAATGTTGGCCTCAATCCACTGGAGTTGGGGAACTCCCAGCGGATCCTCGAGACCTGAATGAAGGCTTTTTGCGATGTCAAGCGCCTCGGTAGCCTCACAATAATCGCCACCCCGGGCTAGCAGGTTCGCCAGATTGGCAGAGCCGATGAATGCCAGGTGAAGATCCTCTTCGCAATTGAGCGCATTCTGAGCCGCTCCAAGCGTCGTGATCGCTGCCTCGAGCCGGCTAGAGTATGTGTGAATAGAAGCAGCCTGAATCAAAGCTTCGGCTTCTCCGCTACGGTTGCCGTAGGCCCGCGCGATCCACCGAGAGCGATCAACCAACTCGAGGGCCTCTTCATATCGGCGCTGGAACATCCTCAGGGAGCCTTCCAAAAAACATATCTCGCCAACAATCTTCTGATCCACCTCAGCTCGTGGCTGCCGCCATTCCTCATCGGCCACCGCAAACGATTGCTCCGCAGCTACAAAGTCCAACGCCAACCGATGCGCATTACCGAGCCAAGCCCAGCCGAGGGCACGCAAGTCGTGGATCTTGTCGCCGTGCGCCTCTTCGCTGTCCTCCAGACTGATCAGAGCCAACTTCGCCAGCTCGATGCCTCGTTGGCGATCACATCGCCCTTCTAGCCGAGACTTGCGGCGCAACAGATCGAAAAATACCGGCGAGCAGAAGAGGAAAGCCCTCACTTCCTTTCGCTTCTCCTCTGGCGACAAGTCTCGGATTCGGCGCCAGAGATCCTCGGCATAAAGCTGCTCGTACCGTTGTCCGTCGACTATGGTGCGGCGAGGCGGCGGTGTTTCGAGCTCGGGATAGGCCTGCCGCAGGCGCTTCAGATAAACCCAGGCTTCGGAGGTGCTCAGCTCGCCAGCCAACGGATCAGAAGCTCCACATATCGACGGTGCGATCCGCGCCTGCGAAGGCGTTTTCCCCATGCACCGTCGGTAGGCTGCGGTGAACGTCGTGTGATAGCTGTAACCAACTTCGCGGCCGATCACACCGATTTCGAGGTCGCTGCTGCGCAGGAGCCGATCAGCGATCTCTATCCGCGCGCCTTCGATGTACAGCTTGAGCGACGTCCCGGTGATATCCCGGAACTCCACCGATAGCGTGTGATCACGGATTCCTGCCGCCTGCCATGCGCGGGTTGCACTGAGTTGGGGATCGAGTAGATGCTCCTCCACGTAGACCAGCAGCTTGGCTAGCCGGTGAGACAGCCGCAGGCGATCACGGCGAATCCGTTCCAATGTCGGAGCGGCAGCGGTCAACACCGTTTCCTTGATCCCTTCCCACACCATCATTCGATCCTACTTGACATTTCTCCTCAGCGGCCAACTCCTGGCGGCGGTACGGCGGCACCAGATAGGCAACTTGATGACTAGATTCGGTTCTACTTACCAACGCGGAAACGACTCGCTTGGGTGATCAAGATGCCTCGAAATGGCCGAAAGATTCGGCCGCGATGGGGCGCCTCTGAAGTTTGTGCGCGACTTGAATGAAATGGTGCAAAACGGCGTTTTATGGAACGATTTGACCTGGAATTGCCTGAAAAAGTTTCGCCAATGGGCTGACGGACCGTCCTGAAGCTCTTGGGTAAAATGACAAAGAGGTGCCGGACCGTCCTGAAGGTCTTGGGCAAAATGACAAAAGGTTGACGGACCGTCCTGAAGCTCTTGGGCAAAATGACAAAAGGTTGCCGGACCGTCCTGAAGGCCTTGGGCAAAATGACAAAAGGCTGACGGACCGTCCTGAAGCTCTTGGGCAAAACTTTTAGAGCCCGCCGGACGGTCCTGGAAGGCTTTGGCAAAACTCTTAGGGCTCTCCGGACGGTCCTTGGTGCTCGTGGAGAATCGTTCGAAGCTCGCCGAATGGCGTGGGAACCCCAGGCACATCAGTTGGAGCTTGGCGGACGGCCTGCCGACGTTTGAGCCCAGGGTTCGCCCCACCCATCAAGGTAGCTCGATCCCATCCATCTGTGCTCTCAGCACCACCTCGTGACTGGTCGTCGTTACCCCACCTTCTGATTAGGCTATGATCCATTGAGACTCTCGCCAACCCGTCCAACGTGTTGTCGTGAATTCCAAGGAGATACGATGGCTCACAAGATCGAACGAATTGTCGCAGCCACTTCACTCAACATGGCTAGCGATCCGGTGGTGCGGGCGAGTCATGCCCTGGCGAAGCAAACCGGTGCCCAACTACACATCTTCCATGCCTTCCCGCTACCGATGGCCTACTACGGCTCACCGATGGGCATGACCAACATCGACGCCGAAACTCTCGATACCGAGCGTGCTCTACATGTGGCACAAGCGCAGGAGCAGATGCGAAGAATCGGCCTAGAAGAGGACGAGATGTACCCCGTCCTGATCGAAATTGGAGCTCCGCACCGTATGCTCTTGGAGGCGGCCCGACCGCTCGAGCCAGACCTGTTGATTGTCGGTAGCTCAGAAGCCCAAGGACCCTTCGCGGAACACCTCGGCTCAACTGCCGAACGCGTCTTGCGCAAAGCGACCTGCCCCGTCTTGGTGATCAAAGACGATTCGCACTTGCCACCGGCCAAGGTTCTGGCACCGGTTGATCTGTCCGAACTATCGGAGAGCACTCTACGCTGGGGTCTCGAACTCCTCGAGCAGTTCCAAGGGGCAGAACCGCCGGATGTCGAAGCCCTCTTCGTACTCAGTCGATTCGATCGTGAGGGAAGCTCTCAGTTCAGTGCCGAACAAATCGACCGCTTTGCTGCGGACGAGCTAGGTCGATTCCTCATCCGTCTCAACGACATCAGCCAAGAGATTCGGCCAGAAGTCTTAGTTGGCCAGGCACGCGACGAGATTCTGCAACACCTCGAAAATCATCCCAAGGATCTGGTCATTCTAGGCACCCATGGACGCAGCGGCTTCGAACGCCTACTGCTCGGTAGCGTGGCTTCTGAGATAGCTCGACGGTCTCCGACAAATATCCTGGTGGTTCCGCCACCTTCTGCCGCGCAAGGTGCCGCTTGATCTCGCACCGTTCGAGCACACTCAGTATGATGCTAACCTTCTGTTTCCAGTTTGATTCAGTGGTTCCCTTGGCAGGGCGGAAACATCAACCCTTGGACCTCGATGTAGCCCTGCCTCTTGCTGGAGACCAGCCCTGTGCTGGAAACTTACTCCATACTGGAACCCTGGCCCGTGCTAGAGACCTGCGCCTCGATGCTTCTCAATGCCGTGATGTAGCCCTGCACCGTGAACGAAGACGTCGAAATCAGCGATATTCGCTTCGAATCTCTGAGAGTGCCGATCGACTGCATGGTCGATCTGCATTTCGAGACATCGAGTCAACCGACCCGTCTGAAGGCCGCCAACCTTTCGATGAGTGGGATGTTCCTCCGCACCCGAGAAAAGTTCGCTCCGGGTACGCTCTGTAGCGTCCACTTCGAGCTCCAGCAAGGCCAGCCGCCGATTCGAGGACAAGCGGAGGTTCTATGGAATCGAGAAAGTAGCCACGGGCCAGACCATCCTCGGGGCGTTGGCGTCCGCTTCTTAGAGCTCGACCTAGACAGCAAATACGCCATCTCGCGCCTGGTCGATCGTTATCTACAGCTCGACGGTATGCCAGTGCAACTGGCCAACATCGACACCAAAGTCTGGACACGTCTCACCAAGCGACCGACCGAGGACATCGACGGGCAGGCTGTGGTGGGCAACAACGGTTCGGGCAGCGAATCGGAACCTTCACGCCGTAGTTATCCAAAGCCCGCCTTGCTAGCCGGAGTGTTTGGCCTCGGTCTACTCATTGGCTCGCTCAGCAGTCTGTGGCTGCTTCAAGGGTCCACTCGTGCCTCGCAAGAGATGACGGGTTTAGCTCCACGATCCTTCGGGCACAACATTACAAGCAATGTTCCAAGCACTGTTCCGAGCACCGGGCCAGCCACCGAGAGCTTACGAGAAGACCCACGGACTACGATCCATACCGCAATTGACGAATGGGCTCGTGCCTGGTCTCAGAAAGACGTCGAACGTTACCTCAGCTGTTACTCGGCAAACTTCGAGCCGCCAGCGGACCAGACCCAGGATGCCTGGAAGGCCCAAAGGCGCGAGCGTTTGACTCGCCCAGGGGAGATCGAAGTCGAGATCTCCGACGTCACGATCGAGCCCGTGACACCAGACCGAGCCAACGCTCAATTCAGTCAAACGTTCACATCGCCCGGATATCGCGACCAGGTGATCAAAGTCCTAGAACTGGTCAAAGAGAACCAAGCCTGGAAAATCCTCCGAGAAGAGGCTCAGTTGCCCTAGCTGACTCGCCTGAGCCGGCGACAGATCTCGCTCACGGTCTTCACCACCGCCCGGCGCTCATCGCCGGTCATGCCGGGGAAAATAGGTAAGCTGACCGTCCGCTGCCAAACTTCGGTGGCAACCGGCAGATGTTCCGGTCGCCAACCAAAGGTCTCTTGGTAGTAGGGATGCAGATGTAGTGGACGCCAATGCACCGAGAAGCCGATCCCCGCGGAACGCAGTTCTTCGAGGAAGGTGTCCCGATCGATCGTCAGACGCTCCAGCCGTAACTTGATCTGGAACAGGTGCCAAGAGTGGATGCGGTCTTCGGGCACCCGAGGCAACTCGACCTCTTCAGCGTCGGCCAGATCGTTGATGAACTGGTGGGCGATCTCTTCTCGCTCTAAACGCATCTCCTCGGCACGCGCTAGCTGGTGGATACCCAACGCTGACGCCAAATCTGTCAGGTTGTACTTGTAGCCAGCGGCGACGATGCGGTAATCCCAGGCGCCCTTCGAAGTGTAACGACCCCAAGCATCGTTGGAGAGGCCGTGCAGCGACAAGGATCGGATCCGGTCGGCGAGCTCGTCACGCTCGGTCACCACCATGCCACCTTCGCCGGTGGTGATGGTCTTATTGGCGTAGAACGAATAACACGTGACATCAGCGGTTTGTTCTCCACAACGCTGCCACGGGGCATCCGGGTGGGGTCGCCATGCTGCCGGGAAGGCATGGGCAGCGTCTTCGACGATCCACAGACGATGTTGATCGGCAAAGGCACGGAGTGCTGTCACGTCGAGCATCCGTCCACCGACATGTACCGGCACAATTCCCACCGTCTCACCAACTTCACCCAAGGCGTCCGGCAGCGCCCCAGCTTGCAGTTCAGCGAGCTTGTGTTGCGCATCTTCGAGGCTCATGTTGAGGGTGTCCGCATCACAATCGACCAACAACGGAACTGCCCCGGCGTACCGAATGACTTCTGCACTTGCGGCGAAGGTCATTGTCGGTACCAACACCGCCTGCTCACTGGCCAAACCAAGAGCTTCGGTGGCGAGATGGAGACCGGCGGTGCAGGAATTCAGGGCAACCGCTCGCCTGGCCCCAACCGCCTGGGCAAAAAGCTCTTCGAAACGCCGTGTTCGCGGCCCGCTGGTCAACCAACCCGACCGCAGGGTCGCTACCACTTCTTCGATCTCGGCCTCACCAAGCTGCGGCCGAAAAAAAGGCACCTGCATCGATCACTCCTTCAACCCTCGAGTTTGCAATTCGATCCCGATCCTCAGCGCTTCGGCTCCTCGGTAGCATCGATCCCAACCGGCGGCCGGATACCACCCGCCAGCGCCTCGACTTCAGCCACCTCGCCAACCGCCGCCCCCAACTCTTCGAGTCGCCGTGCGGAGGGCAGTACTCGTCGTTCGAGCGAGCCTACCGCTTGGTTGTAACTCTGGGTAGCTCCTTCCAGCCCTTTTCCCATGCGGCGTAGATGTTCGAGAAATCGCAGCAAACGATCGTGGAGCTCGCGGCCGGAGTTGGCGATCTTCAGAGCGTCTCGTGCGATCTGATGTTGACGCCAGCCAAACGACACCGACTTGAGGAGCGCCAACAACGTGACCGGGGTTGCCGGCAGTACACGGTGCGCCAATGCAAACTCCAGAAAGTCGGGATCGCGTTCGAAGGCGCTTCCCAGGATGGCCTCGTTGGGTACGAACATCACAACGAAGTCCGGAGCACTCTCAAACTGCTTCCAGTATTGCCGTTGTCCGAGCTCGATCGTGCGCTGGCGTAACGCCTTGAGATGTGCATCCAGATGAGATCGGCGAGTTGCTTCGTCGACGGCCTCAACTGCCTTGAAATAGGAGGTCATCGGTGCCTTGGCATCGATCGGCAAGGTACCACCTCGGGGTAGGTGAACCACCATGTCTGGACGCAGGCCTTCGATCGTCGGTTGCTCAGAAAAATCGACATGCTCCACCAAGCCTGCCATCTCGACCACGCGCCGGAGCTGGACCTCGCCCCATCGCCCCCGCACACTCGATGACTTCAAGGCTTGCTGTAACCCGACGGTGGTGGACTGCAACGAGTCATGGGCTGCCCGCAATAAAGCGATCTCACGCTGGAGGCCATCGTAGGCGCCGCGGCGCTCTTTCTCGATCTCTCGGACCTGCCCACCAAAGGCTGCAAGGGCCTTCTCCATCGGCTCCAATGTTTGCCGCAGCTGCTCGCCGGAACGATCCATCAAGCTCCGCGAGCTCTGCTGAAGGACCTCGCCAGCCAACGCCTGGAAACTGGTGCGCAATTGTTCATCGGCGGTGTGAATCCAGGCTAGGCGCTCAGCGTCCGCAGCGCGTTCCGCCTTGACCGTCGCGAGCTCAAGCTGGAGCGCCTCGACCTCCTCCAGCCGTGATTCATGGCCCTCTGTGTGTTGGCGACACTGATCCAATCGCTCCGATAGGAGCAGGATACGACCGCGGTTCCACAACCAGGTGACCAGAACACCCAGCAGGATTCCGACAAGAAGGGCGATGACGGCAGCGCCTACCAACTGCAAGGTGGAGTCCAAAACGACTCCAGTCTACCTGCGTGAGGCGAATTTGGAACCTGTCGTCAGGCGGCGCCTTCCTGAATTCGCGGCTGCTCCTCGAAAGGAATCTCCAAATGCACCAACACGCCACCAGCTTTCCCATTGGTCAACTCGAAGTGGTGGTCGTCACCATAAATCTGCTCGAGACGGGCACGGGTATTAGCCAGCCCGACACCTTCCCGAATCACGGTATCGGCCAAACCGGGGCCGTCGTCCGACACCTGAAGATCCAGACGGTCCCCATGGCGTCGAGCCCGGATAGAGATGCGACCCGCCGCCGACCGCATCGCAATGCCGTGTTTGATCGAATTCTCGACCAAGGGTTGCAAGATCAGCCGCGGAACCTGTGCCGTCATGCAGGCCGATTCCACTTCCTCTTCGATCCTCAACCGGTCACGGAAACGGATTTTCTCGATCGCCAGATAACGATTGAGGAACTCCAACTCCGACTGCAAGGAGACCTGATGTCGGTTGTCTTTTTCCAGTGATAATCGCAACAAGTCGGACAACAGCGAAATCATCCGGTCGGCAGCCTCGACATCACGATGCATCAAGGCCGAAATCGCGTTGAGGGTGTTGAACAGAAAATGCGGCTGTAGCTGCATCTTCAACACCTCGAGGTGGGCCAAGGCAAGCTGGGCTTCCAGGCGGGTCGTCTTGTGCTGGCGCTCGCGATACTTCTCGTAGTACCAAAGCGCATGGATGAACGCAACGATGGCGAAATAGGGCAGCAGAAAGATCTCGATGCCTCCGAGAAGGTATCCCGGCAAGCCATTCAGGATCTCGAAGGACAACCGGCCGCGGCTCACTCCTGTGACGAACGAGTTCTTGATCAACATCAAGACCAAAAAAGTCAACGATACGACCAATCCACTAGCAACGTGGATCGGTATCCGACTCAGGTGCTTCTGACGCTCAAAAGGGAACCTGCGCGTGACTTTGTAAATGAACGGAAAAAGCAAACCCCAGATGTACCAGTCCAGGAACGTCGAAACCACTTCGCCCCATACGATCTTCTTTTGGTTGGCCAACGCATCAGCAATGATCGGACTGACAAACAGAAGTCCGATGAAGGTCCAGCACCCGAGGTAGAGGCCCCAGCGCCAACGTCGACGTCCGAAGTCAGGGCCGCCTTCTCGCACCTCGGGCGAAACTGGCGTTCTGGTTTCTCCACTGCGGGTCGAATCAGGACGATAGCTCAAGTGTTCAGTCCCAGGTCAGTCGCAGGCCGAGGCGTAGGACGCGAGGGCTCAACGTTTCTCGTGGCACGTTGACCAAGGGGCTCGTCAGCTGACGTTCACGCTCTAGAACCTGTCCCGCGTTCAACACGTTGAAGACGTCGAAGCTGATCGCTGGACGCAGCTTACCGAAGCGTAGCTCCTTCTCGAAGCGCAGGTCGAGTAAAATCACATCGTCGAGGCGGAAACTGTCAGTGCGCTCGGTCGCTTGGACCTCTCGAAGACCATCATCCTCGATCACCGCGACGCTGTAGGGTAGGGGGAAACCTTCGCGGCCCCGAAGATTTGCAGCCACATCGAAGCCCCAGTCGCGACGCGGCGCAACCTGGTACAGCGCGAAGATATTGAACGCCCAACGGCTGTTCAGAAACAGACGGCCTCCTGGCGTATCCGGCGCAACGATATCGCCGTCGGTGTCCGCCAAACTGACCGCGGCATCTTCGCCTTCGGCGGCCACAACATTAGTCGGATCATCAAAGTTCCTGAACTCACTACCGACATTCCAGCGCCAATCGCTCATCGTCACATGGCCACGGAGCAGCCATTGGCTCGCCAAGTGACGAGTCAGTCGCAAGGTCGTGGCGCGATAACTCTGCTGGCGATCACCGTTGAGTAGCAGGTTGCCGCCGGTCAACTCGACACCGTCTCGCAAGCCGTAGACGGGTGCAGAAAACGGATCTCCATTCGGCAGGGTGCCGGTGACGACTGTTTCAAGCAGGTAATCTTGGGCAAATGCCGGACGCACTTGGCCACGCTCATCACGAACCAATCGACGAGTTTCGAGGATCCCTGTCACGTTGCGGTCGACATGCTCGACTCCGAATTCAACTCCCGAGCGCAGGCTATGCTCGAAGCTGAGGCGCAGTTCGTCTGTGCGCTCTGGATCGAGCTGCTGGGCGGTCCGGTGCGGTGAGCCGCCAAAACCGGTTTGCACGGAATTGACTCCGTTGTAGGACAGCAGGAAGTGAGGCTCGGTCGGATCGAAACGATCGTCACGATTACGGTCGTCGAAGCCGAGATAAATC
The DNA here is from genome assembly GCA_029263395.1 of Acidobacteriota bacterium. Taxonomy (GTDB): domain Bacteria; phylum Acidobacteriota; class Thermoanaerobaculia; order Multivoradales; family J023; genus JAAELT01. Next base: position 11,545 of record JAJCXO010000211.1, read on the forward strand.
TCGGTTTCGGCCGCTGGGCTGAGTCGGCTCACGAGATCGGCATATAGCTGCGACGCGAACATGCTGTAGCTGGCACGAACAATGGAGCGCCCTTCCTCGCCGATGGCATAGGCCAGAGCAAAACGAGGTGAGACGCTAGACCATTCGACCGGGACGCCAACGCCACCAAACTCAACCGCCGGCAAGAGTTCGGGGAACAGTGGGTTCGACCCGACCATACCCCCGACATTGCTACCTCGCTGAATATCGTGCCGAACACCAAAGTCGAAGGTCAGATGATCGAAGGTCATCGAATCCTGGACCCAAAAGGCAAGACGGTCCTGTCTCACTTCGAACTCGACCGGCCGCTCGAGGCGGACGATATCGAATGGTGTCCCGAAGTTCTCACCGGCCAGGTGCAGCAGGCTGTCCCGCCCCCACCGCTCGGCCGTCGAATGATTCACCTGCTGATCGCTGAGGCCGAACCTCACCTCATGGCCAGCAACTGCCGTGCTGCGATAGAGCGCACCGTCGGCCCACCAGGTCCGCGAGTCTTGGCCATAGAGAAATTCGCCGTAGGTGCCTCGCCAGATACCGTCCCCGCCGAGAGCAACCTGCTCGTCGAGACCACCCAGGGGAACCCGTGCCGTGCCACTATCGACCTGCGTATACCGAGCGGTGAAATAAAGGTTCGAGGTCGGCAGCAAACTGCTCTCGAGCCGCAGCACCTCACTTGGTCGGGACTCGAGAAGTGTCGTCTCGGAACTGCGGTCCGGCCCGGCGCCTTCCCCCGACAAGTTCCTGTCGCCGTGATGGTAAGCGACAACCGCCGAACTAACACCAAATTGTGCGTTGAGCTTGAGCGCAGCGTTGTTCGCGTCCGTATCCTCGACCAAGCCACCCACTGAGCGACGTCGGATATCTTGGGTCTCATAGGTGGCCCAGGCCCACAGGTGATCGCGCACCAGTCGACCGCTGGCATCAACCCCGAGTTCGGCTACGTCCAGTATCTGCTGGTAGCCGAGGTTGCCTACACCTTCTGCCAATGCACGACTGGGGGATGACTGCCACCCACCGTCAGTCATCAGCATACGAGCTCCAGCCTGGGTGTCATTACCCCCTTGGCCGGTCAACAGATTGATATGAGCCCCCGGTGTACTCAACGAAACATCGCTGCCGCCGGTCGTCACTTCGATCGCTGTCGCCGAGCTCATCCCCAAAGCCGTCACCGGCTCGGCCACTCCCCCACGATTCGTGACATCAGCACCATCGAGCGCATAGGTCGTCTGCCCATCGTCGGCTCCTGGGGCGACGAAAGTGGCGGAGCTGCCATCGATAGCGCTGGCGCGATCGGTCAGGACTCCGGCTGCTCGAGCGCCCACCGACCATGGATCATTAGCCACTGGAATGGTCTCGAGCTCGGTCGGACCCACCACAGAGCGGCCAGCGGTAGGTGTCGAGAAACTGGAAGGGGGCTCACTGGTGACCACGATGGTCTCCTCGACGGACGCGCTCATTTGGACTTGAACCGTGGTCACCCGCCCGAGCCTGATGTTCACCGGCTCGTAGGTCGCCTCCGAATAGCCCTCTTGTGCTACCTGGATGGTGTAGCTACCCGGCTTGAGATCACTAAACTGAAAAACCCCCTTGTCGTCGGTTGCAACCTCCCATGCGTCCTTACCTCGCCTCAAAGTGACGATTGCCTCGGCCAAGTGTTTGCCTTCAGCATCAGACACTGTCCCCACGATCTCGCCAGCATCGAGCCGTGCGTACCCAGGGTGCGCCAACATCACCAACAGTAGACAAAGAATCAAGAATGCGCCGCGCCGAATCATGTCTGCTCCGTCCAGCTCGGGAAGTGAAACTATCTGGAATCATACTCTAGGGCGCAGAAACCTCGTCCCGCAACGGCGGCATCTGGTGGCAACATCCAGGCGACCTGAACCACACAGAGACGACTCGCCACCTGTCGATCGCTATCCGGCCCAAAGTCATTCTGCCCGCGCGAGAGTTGTGAATAGCTGCTCGGTACCCGGATCGAACCGGTGGCGGTCTCAGAGCAGGATCCAACGGGCACTCAAGATCTGCTCAACGTTCGTCGGAGTTTTCGAGCTGCTGGACGATCTGATTGACCTCCACCTCGGCCGTTCGGATCTTGCCTCGACACAACTCGAGAAGCTCCGTCGCACGACGCAGTTCGTCAGCCAGTTGGTCGATATCGATCCCATCGCCATCGATACGCTCGAGAATCGATTCGAGCTCTTTCATCGCGACACCGAAGCTCGGCGTCTGTTGATCCTTGGATTCGGCGTTCATGATTTCTCCGCCCGACTGTTCTTCTCCAACCGACCATTATTCTCGACCAGACTGGTCTTCTGCACCAGACTGTCGAGAGTTCCTCCAGCGAGAGTCGTCACGATCCGATCTCCCGGCTGGACTCCAGATGGCTCTCGGACGATGTTATGACGACTATCGCGGGTAATGCTGAAACCGCGCTCGAGGACCCGCTCCGGCGAAAGCTCAGCGCACAGTCGAGAGACGCCCTTCAACACAGCCAGACTCTCGCGCAACCGGCCGGTCGCCACCCCGACGAGGCGGCGTGCGACCTGCTCAGGGCGACCACGATGACGATCGACGAGGCGAGGTGCCGCGACTCGCATCCGGCCGGCCAACTCCCCCGTCACTCGATGCGCTTCGAACAATCGTTGGCGACTGGCGCGGCCAACCAATCGTGCATGGTGGTCAACGGTTCGGCTTGCGCCTTGCAAGCGTAATCGCGCCACCGGTGCCAATTGCTCGCATCGCCTCAGGCTCTGCTCTGCTTGCTGCAACTTTTTTCCCGCCAACTGCCGCAGCGCTTCGCCGCAAGCCGCGATACTGCGCTCGGCGAGCGCCACTCGCTCGATCAAGAATTCGGCAACCTTGGTCGGCGTCTTGAAGGCTAAGTGGCTCACCTGATCTGCAATCGACTGGTCGATTTCGTGGCCTAGGCCGGTCAGTACCGGCAAGGGGCTCCGCGCTACCGCCTCGGCGATTCGCCGGCTATCGAACGCAGCCAGGTCCGAACGCGAGCCGCCGCCCCGGATCAACACAATCACTGCCGGCGCCTGCCCTCCACTTGACGATAGGTTCCCAAAACTCCGCAGTGCCGCAACAACCTGTCGCTCAGCCTCAGCTCCCTGCATGGCAGCATGCACGAAGTGGACTCTGAAGCCGTAGCCGCTTTCCACCAGGCCGGCTATAAAATCATGGTAGGCCGCGCTCCCGCTGGAGGTGATGAGGCCAATGTCCAATGGTACGTCAGCTAAGGCTAGCTGCTGGTTGCGGTCGAGCAATCCGGCCTTCGCCAGGGTTGCCATGGTTTCGCGCCGTCGCTGTTCGAGCAAACCGAGAGTGAACAGCGGGTCGACGTCCCGCACCACCAGCTGTAAACGCCCAGCCGGGCCGTAGAAGTCAACTTGCCCCCAGCATCGGATCTGCTGCCCGTCGACAATCTCTTGGCCGCTGGCGGATAAAGAACGCCGTACCCGGAGGTGATCACGCTGCCAGATCACCGCATCGATCTTGCCAACGATGCGATCAGCTCGCCCCTTTTCGACCAATTCGAAATAGAGGTGCCCACGCTGGCTCTGCCTGGCACGTTGGACCTCACCAACAACCCAGATTCCGTCGAAGGCGTCGACGACGACCTCGCGGATCTCCTCGGTCAGCTCCGAAACCGAATAGGTAGCCTCGTGACCAAGCCCGCGAGCCTGGCCACTCCCCAAAAACTCAGTGATAGCTGGCCAGCTCCGAGGATGAGGTCAACGGCAGCGTCTCCGCCCAATCCGCGGCAGCACTATCCTCAGCAAAGCGGGCACTCATGTATTCGATCGCCTCGTCTCGCTTGGTGAACAATCGCCAAAGAAACGTATGACCAGCAGGGGCGGTGAAGTACGAATAATGCTCCACACCATCGGCAAAGTCTGGCTTCGAGTTGCCGTTGACACCAACGCAAACCATACCGATCGCGCGGTATGCCAAAGCCAAGGCCTTGAGAGAATCTTCGTAATCGCTGAGCTCTTCAGTCGACAGTGCCGAGTGGTAAACCGCCAGGCGATTGCCGTCTTCGTTCGCCAAGTGATTGTAGGGAACGTCATGGCGATCCATCGCATCTTTGGTTTCAGCAGTCGTCACAAACACGTCGTCGGTGCCGACAACTTTGTAAGCGATCGCGTAGGTGTCGTCCTCGAATCGAGGAAAAACTTCTCCGAGGAGACTTTCGTCCTCGACAGTGAAATAGTAGAGGTGGGTATCCAATCGTCTTTTCATAGACCTGCGAACCTCCATCGAACCGAACGATGGCCCACATCGAGTCATCGTGGATCTGCAGTATGGTTGGGAAGATCGGAGCGGATGCACCGACCCGTCTTATGATAGCAGCTTTTTGCGTCCTCTAGTAGGCGCCCGCTGACTGCACCACCGCTACCAGGCTTGATACACTGTGTCGCGTGTTTGCCATCCTCCTTTAGGGGGTTTTCTCTGCGATGACTGACGTCCAGTTGCCATTACCGAGCCTCAATCTTCCCGTTGCCTTGCTGCGGTTGTGGCCTGCAGACAGTGAGGATCGGCGATCGAAGATCATTGCTGAAGAGCTTTTCAGCCTTCCGGGTGTCGTTCAATTGGAAGAACGGGTCTTCGCGATCTTGCCGATTGATGGCCGCGCTTCGGTGTTTGACACCGCCGTACTGATGAGTACCACCTTCTTGGAGCGCCTGGCGTCCCAACGGATCGACGAAGCTCCAGGGATCCTCATCTTTCCGGCCGAGGTCATCCAACATGGCGACGTCATCGTGTTGGTCAGAGACGCTTTGGTCGAAGACCTCGATCGGCAGCGGCCGCACGTTCCCTTGGGTGAGATTGCCATGACCGGGTACGCTGCCAGCTGGCTTCACGGTCGCTACCAGATGGAGAAGCTAGATCTCTACTCGGGCCCGTCCGGTCGCCGGGTGCCGTTTTTTCGACTGCGGGGCAAACAACGCCGGGCCATGCCTTGGCACAATCCCAAATTGCTGGACCGGCGCGTGAGAGTACGTCGCCCGGAGATCAGCGCGGCCTTCGAAACAACTCGATCTCCGGGTGCCTACCTGGTCCAGGGACCGCTCGGTGTCGGTAAGACCCACGCCGTCTGGCACCATCTCGAGACTGAACCGGGACCCAAGATCTGGATCAGTGTCGGCAGACCGCTGCTAGGCACTCCCTTCCTGGGCAGCCATTTGGCGAGCAAGCTTCGAGAGCTGGTGCCCCGGGCGGTTCCGGAGGCTGCTCTCGAGTTACTCGAAACCGTGTCTCTCGATCAGGCAGCAGAAACCCTGGTCGAATGGATGGAGGCCGCGACCGAGCGCCTGGAAAGTCCGCCGTGGATTGTTTGCGACATGGTGCAGACCGCGACAGCCGGTGATTTGGAGTTGTTGGGGCATCTAGCTGCCAGCACCCTACCCTGCGGGTTGATGCTCATTCAGCGCAGCGGCAAGACGATCAACGAAGCCCTCAGCAATCTCCCCGTGATCGACATCCCCGCGATGGGCGAAGACGAAGCCACCCTACATGCTCGTCGTTTGATCGAAGGCCTGTCATTGGACCCCGAGATCGAGTCGAGATGGGTCGCCGCTGCGGCCGGTTTCCCGTTCGCCCTCGAAGAAGGACTCGTCGGCCTGGTGCACCGTGGCTTGATCCGCCGAGTTTACGGTAGCTTCTTCTATGACGGCAGCGACGATGTCGAATACAAACCGTCCCAACGCCTGATCCGTCATGTGGAAGCAGAGATTCGACGGTTTGGCGAACCTTTACCCTTACGCATTCTGGCATTGGCTGGACAGACCATCACCCCGAGCCATCTCGACCTCACCTGCACCAGCTTTGGTGTACAGCTGAAGGATGATTGGTACCAGCCATTGATCGCTGCTGGCTTGTTGCAGCAGACCGCCTCACCTTGGGGTCTGGGACTCGAATTTTGCTGCCCTGCCTATGCCCGGGCGCTCGCCGGTACGGTGACCTTCGAAGCCGCCGCCTCCCTGCGTCGAGCGCTGGGCCGAGTGATTACCAGAGAACCCAAGAACCAAGAAAAAGGATGGGCGACCTACAGATTACTCGCCGGTACCCCCGAAGCTTTGCATCCGCTGCTCGACTTGAGCCAGGATTCCAGCAACGATTCGACTCGAACGGATCTGTTCGAAGCCTTGCTCAAGGAGTATCGACAGCATCGAGGGCGCGGCGGAGCTCCTGCAGCAGAGCTCGACATTTTGTGGGCAATGCTGCCCACAGGACGTCGCTTGGGCCGGCTCGCCGAGCTGGAGTTGGAGCTGAACCGCGCTATTGCCCTCGCTGTGGGGCAACCCAAACGACATATCGCGCTCCTGACCTTGAAAGCGGAGCACGACCAGGAACGTGGCCGCTTCAATGAAGCCGAAAAAGCCCTGCGTCGGGCGCTTGCCACCTCTTCGGATACCAGCGGCGACAAGCAGCGTGCGATGCTTTTTATTCGTCTCGGAGACCTACTCAAGCAGACCGGGCGTTTGACTGAAGCGCGGGAGGTCTTCGAAAGCCTCTTGGAAGTCGTAGATCGCCAAGAAACGACGTCTGTCGGGGCGACCTGCCACTTTCATATCGGAAACATCGCGTTGCGAGAGATGCACCTCGAAGACGCAATGTTGCATCACAAGAAATCCGAAAAAGTGCGGCGTGCGCAGAATCTGTTCAAACCGCTCGGCGCGTCCTTGACCGCTCTCGGTGCGGTTGCCATGGCGATCGGCGATTACTCCAAAGCTCTCGAGTACTATCGCGAGGCGCAAAATATCATTGACAAACATGGTGGTGATGTCGAGGAGCTGGGTTTTGCACACCTCGGTTCGGCTCGCGCCTTGGGATACCTCGGCAATCACACCGAGGCGACGAAGCTCCTGCGGCTAGCCTTCGAAGCACGGCATGGTCGTGACGACGTCGTTGGCGAAGCGATTGCCCGTCTCGACATGGCGTCCAACCAGCTCAACCTCGGCAAGGTCGAAAAAGCACTACGCGAGGCAAGACAGGCACATTTTCAACTGAGCTTGGTGGCCGAAACCTCACTTCTCGGCGACGCGGAACAACTTCTAGGCCGAATTCTCATGCGTCAGCATCAAGAAACTGAAGCACGCTTGCATCTCGCGGAGGCCTACAGAATCCACCGTCGACACGACGATCTCACGTCGGCAGCGATCGATAGCGCTTGGCTACTGGAACTCGCGATGCAGAGCAACGACAGCAAAGTCATCCTGACTTACAGTGCGGTGCTCGAAGAGCTGCTACAGAAGTTGCCCTATCCGCCAGCCGGCGAGATGCTCAACTTCCGCCTCTACCGGGCATTCGATTGGCTGCGGCAGAATGAAACCGAGATCGAGACGTTGGAGCCCATCCGATATCTGCGACGCGCCTATCGCGAGCTGATGCGCAAGACCAGCTTCCTCGCTCCCGAACTCCGGCACAGCTTTCTATATCAGATCCGGGAGCATCAAGAAGTGGTCAACGCAGCCGCCGAGAACAACCTTTCACTGCCTGGCCTTTGAACCTGGACGCCGGTCTCGAACGATCACTTTCAAGCCATTTGCTGGCTGAAACGCGATACCGCGTCGGACGGGCCCAGTGGAGCCAGCTGCAAGCTCGAGTTCCAAACGCTGGACGAGCGTTCCAGTCACAATCGCTAATTCGAGTTGCGCCAATCCCATCCCGGTGCACAACCTCGAACCGCCACCAAACGGGACCCAATCACTGGTCTTGATTTTGTGGTCGAGAAAGTTTTCGGGGTCGAATTGTTCGGGATTTGGGAAAACGTCACTGCGCCCTACCTCCTGGAGACACTGTCCGATCGGGGTACCAGCTGCAATACGGAATCCACCAATTTCTATGTCTGTTTTGGCGAGACGAGGTCCAGCAAAAGGTCCGATCGACTGAAACCGCAGACCTTCTTGAATGACGGCATGAAGGTAAGGCAGCTGCCTGAAGTCCTCAGGCCTGATCGGTCTATCGCCCAGGACTTCATCGAGCTCATGACGTAGGCGATCAAAGATCCGCCGATCAGACAGCACCCCAACCAGAGTCCAGGCCAACCCTTTTGAAGTAGTCTCCGACCCGCCGACCGCGAGCGCAGCCATTTCGTGCACGATCGCTTCGCGGCAATCGCCCTCGTCTTCATAAAGCTCCGCTGCCACCAGCGCCGACAACACATCTTCCGGTTCGGTAGCCGTTGCTTCAGCGGCCCGACGGCGGTGCAAAACTCGGATTGTCGAATCGAGAGCGGCATATAGCTCATTTCGAGCGATCAGGAACCGGCCATAGGGACTAAACCGTCCCAAATTCCACTGCAATGGCCGAGCTTGTACCGCCGTTGGCTGCAGAGCGATGAGGAATTGCCGAGCAAGCGGTAGTAACTGTGCTGCCGGTTCCTCGTCGAGAGGACCAAAGAGGACTCGGGCTGCCGTTTCGACCGAAATATCATTGAGATAGGGCTGCAATGGAAACGCTTTGCCGATCGGCCAGCGAACCAGTTTTTCTTCGGTGAGCTGGTGAATCAAGCCGGCATGTTGAAAGACTCGCCGACCGCCAAAGTGAGGAATCATCGCCCGTCGACGGTCGGCATACTCCGGACCGTCGAGCGAAACACTCGCCCGGCTTCCGAAAAGGTAGGCCAAAATCTTGTTGCGAATTTCGCCTGCGACAACGCGATCCTCGGGAAATCTGTACAGTTCATTCAGCGCCGCGGCATTACACAGGAAAACCCAACGTCCCATCCCGAGCAGGTTCAAGGAGAAAACATCCCCGCACTCAGCTCGCGTTTGGGCCAATAGCCCAAACGGATCTTTCATAAAGCGTGCGGTCTGCTGGATCCGCGACAACCGCGGCTCGGGGGGAGCGGGTAGAACATTCATGGCATCTCCCTTGACAACCCGGGACCCTTGGGTCCGCCCACAGTCTTGGTACTAAGGAGGTCAGCGACGAACTCCGGACCGTCTCGCGCCGCAGGTGATAGACGCCGCAAGACTAGTCTTCAAGACTACCATTCGATCGGAGGCACTCAGCGTAATCGGTCCATGTTGCCCAGCGACTCGGCCTCTAGTACCTTCAATAACGCCAAGGAAACTTGGTGAAGTCTCGCTGACGTTTCTCCACGAAGGCATCACGCCCTTCTTGCGCCTCATCGGTCATATAGGCGAGGCGAGTTGCTTCGCCGGCAAAAATCTGCTGCCCTGCCAGGCCATCGTCACAGGCATTGAACGCGAACTTCAGCATACGAATCGCGGTTGGGCTCTTGGTGTTGATCTCCTTCGCCCAAGACAGGGCGAACTGCTCGAGCTCAGAGTGCGGTACCACGGCGTTGACCATCCCCATCTCGAAGGCTTCCTGGGCGGAGTAGTCACGACCGATAAAAAAGATCTCGCGCGCCCGCTTCTGCCCGACCTGCCGCGCCAGAAGTGCTGAGCCGTAGCCACCGTCGAAACTCGCAACATCGGCGTCGGTCTGTTTGAAGATGGCGTGCTCATGACTAGCGAGCGTCAGGTCACAAACGACGTGCAGACTATGGCCACCGCCAACCGCCCAGCCGGGGACTACAGCTATGACCACCTTCGGCATGAAGCGGATCAAGCGCTGCACCTCCAAGATGTGGAGGCGTCCCAATTGGTCAGGATCGGGGCCGTCCGGTCCTTCGTATTGGTACCCGTCACGACCGCGGATTCGCTGATCTCCGCCGGAACAGAAGGCCCAACCGCCATCTTTTGGGGAAGGACCATTGCCACTCAGTAATACACAGCCCACGTCGCTCCATTGGCGGGCGTGATCGAGCGCGGAGTGCAGTTCGTCGACCGTCTGAGGACGAAATGCGTTGCGGACGGCTGGCCGGTCGAAGGCAATTCGCACGGTACCTTGATCAAGGGCACGATGATAGGTGATATCGGTAAACTCGAAGCCTTCCACTGGTCTCCAAGCCTGGGCGTCAAAAATCTCAGAAACCATGAACATCTCCTGACAGGTAGACAACATCGACTGAGCGACGGATTTGTACCGCCGAGACTAGCTCACAGACACCCGCCGGGACCACTCGTGATCAAATTGGGATCGCCTTAACCAATAAAAGCAAAGCCGAGTCCGTTATGGACTCGGCTTGACTCGAGCGATCGTGGTCGGACTAGAACGTCAACCGAACGCCAGCCTGGAATTGGCGGGGATCGCCGAGTCCACTCTGGACGGTACCGTCAAAGTTGAACACCAAGTCGACCGCGCCGGGCTTCAAGAAGTTCGAACTGTTGAACATGTTGAAACCCTCGAAGATGACTTCGAGGTCCCGTTCACCAAGTTGAAACACCTTCGACAGCCGCAAGTCGACCGAGGAGAACTTGTTGTTCTTACGACCAAGGTTGCGACGAGTGACGGTGCCATCCGCATTGATCCGATCTTGCGGCGAGGCGGCAACGGCGCCGGTCTCGGTGATCGACTGCGGTTGTGCCGAGCGGTAGGTGAATCGACTATTGACGTTGATCCCCCACGGTGCTTGCCACAGGACCCAAGCATTAAAACGATCCCGCTGATCGCGATCCGAGTAGCTCCATTCGGCATCAAGATCCGTGATGCGGGCATACCGGAACGAAAAGGGATCACGCTCGTTGTCGTCGTCAGACTTGTCCTTGGAATAGGTGTAGTAGGCCTGGAACTGAACCTTCCCAGCCCGTTTGGTGACACCTACTGTCGCTCCAGAATAGCGACTGGATGCAGTCGACTCGACAACAGTCAGGGTGTTGATGCCGTTAGCACCGCCTGGCGCCAGACCCGAAGACCACGGCGAACCCAACAACGGATCGTTGCGGTTGGCAAACCGCGTTAGGTAGTCGGTTTCGGCATAGTTGTACTTCAGCAACATCGACACATTGGTCGCAACCTGCCGTTCGACTGCCACTGCAAAGGAGGTAGTCCGTGGGTTACGGAAATCCTCGTCAAAAACAAAAACGTCTGGCAGGAAAGGATCGCCGACTGAGCTCTGAGGGATCAACTCCGTGATCGGTGGTGGCGCACCCAGGATCGGAATCAGCGCACTGTTGCGAAAGATGCTCTGTCCGCGGCTGCCATTCGTCGACCGACTCGAGGCCAAGGCTAGACCGGGAATCCGCGCATAGTAGAGACCCGCATTGGCCCGCACGACCGTCTTGCCATCCCCCTTCGGGGCCCAGGAAATGCCGAAGCGTGGCTGCCACATATCGTAGTCGGACGGAACTTCGCCATCGGACGGGAACGTCTGTCCACCCACCGTCTGGCCGATAAACGGGGCGTAGAAGACTTCGCTCGCTGGGGTGATCGGATCAGGCTGGATCTGCGCTTCCCAGCGCAGCCCAAGATTCATCGTGACATTGGCTGAAGGTTGCCAGGTATCCTGGATGAAAAACGCAGGTTCTTCTTGAGTGATCGTCTGGGTTCCAGACTCTTCGACCGACAGACCCCCAACTCCAGCCTGCTGTAGATAAAGCAACACTGGACCCGTGATGTCCGTCCCAGCGGGGCAGGCCCCGCTTTGTGACGAGCTACCGTCAGAACATTCGACGTAGTTCGGGTTAGCGGCATAGTTCAAGAAGCCGTCAGTGGACCCGAAGATGAATCGACCGTTGGCAAAACCGATAAACGTCTGAGAGGCAGCGGTCTGGTTGTACTCGATGCCAGCCTTCACGCTGTGGTCACCAGCCAACCACGAAATGTTGTCGTTGAACTGCCAACGCGTGTCGTGGTACTGCACCGGGATGAAAAACGGCATACCGAATCGATAGGAGCGTCCGAAGTCGAAGGCGATGTCTGGGAACGGACGATCGGTGCCGGCAATAGTCGGCCCTTCGTAAGGCCGTGGGCGATCCTCACGGGCAAACTGGAAACGTGCTTCGTTCAGAAAGGTCGACTTGATGTTCGAGATGAACGACCCGTTGATCGACCATGAAGAACTCTTCTCAACGGCGTTGGCAGAGGCGCCCCACGAGTCGACATCAAACGTGCCGTTGCCCTGTTCAGAGTCGGTGTAGTTGAACCGCATGGTCAGCAAGTTCTTGCTGTCGCTGTGCCAATCAACCTTGGCGATAGCGGCAATGTGATCGTCGGTACGATCGATCGGCGCATTCTCGTTCGGACTGCCCAAGGCTGCCAGCGCATCGACGACCCGCTGTTCGATCCGAGTCGGGTCGCGCTGCTTGGTCGAGTTACCTTCTTGCAAGTCGCCCGCTACGAAGAAGAACATGCGATCTGCCGAAAGCGGTCCACCGATCGTGAAACCGATCTGGCTCTGATCAAAGTCGAACTTTGGCTCTTTGGTGCCGTCTTCCCGCTCGGCCTCGGTCGACAAGGAGTCGTCCTTGTAGAACAGATGAGCGGTTCCCTTTCGGTCATTCGAGCCTGATTTGGTAACCACGCTGATAAAGCCTGCCGAAGCACGCCCGAACTCTGCTGGAGCACCATCGGCGATGACGACAAATTCTTGCACCGCATCAATATTGGAGGTGAATGCCGGGCGCTGGCCGCCGCGCTGCTCGCCGAAAAACGGATTGTTGAAGTCCGCCCCATCAACCATCACATTGTTTTGGATTCCGCGTTGGCCATTGACCGTCAGCTCGTCACCATCAGGGCCCTGCACGATCGATACGCCGGGAGTGAGCTTTGTGAACTCGAGGAAGTTGCGCCCGTTGTTGGGAATGCCTTCGATGGTCTTGCGGTCGACCCGCACCGAGTTCGTCGTGTTAGTCGTCTCGATCAACGGTGCTTCGCCAGTAACAACAATCTCTTCTTCGGTGGCCGAAACCGTCATCGTCAGATTCAGGTTGATGGTTCGGCCAACGGTCAGCTCGATGCCTTCCCGCACCATGGTCGCGAAGCCTTCGAGACTCGCTGTGACTCGATAGGGACCGAGCGGTAGCAGCAAGCCACGAAAACGACCGCGGGAGCCTGTAATCAACACCTGCTCGAAATTGGTTGCAGTGTTCGTGAGTGTCACGGTGACCCCTGGCAGCACTGCCCCGCTTTCATCAGAAATGATGCCTTCGATTACGCCAGTCGTCGCCTGGGATTGACCCAGAACCGAGGGTGCCAAAATCAGGCTTACCGCCAGGACAAATGCCAGGAAACGCTTACTCCGCAACATCGCAACTCCTTTCAGCTCGTCCGTCTTTCGGCCCGTCCATCGGTTGGTTCGATGGGAGGATCGAAAGCAAAAACATACGGTTAATGTATGGTTCAGAATACTCGGCGAGGGTCGCAAAGTCCAGCTAGCAGGCCAGGTCCAAAGGCCGTCTCGAGGACGGCCTCCCGCAAGCTTCACCCTCTAGGATCGGCAGAATCTCTGCCCCTCACAAGGATTGGTCGCGACCCTCGGCCACAGCAGCTGATTCTGGGAACAACGCTCGACAGAGCTGATAACGATCGAGCTCGGTTGGCTCGGTGTTTGCTACCGAATAGTGGTATGTGTTTTCGTTTGACTCACCGTGCCTCCAGTCTCGTCGTTTCCATCCTCGTCGGAATCCTGAGCATCGGATCAACGATGCTAGGCCAACCCGCGGCAGCTCAGACTATAGAGGTGAGCTCAGAGGCAAAGCAGCCCAAAGAACCCTCCACATCCGAGACTGAGTCTGCTGAGGAGGCTGAGCCCTCTGAGCAGGCTGAGTCCCCTGAGGAGGCTGAGTCCCCTGAGGAGGCTGAGCAAAAAGAAGAGCCACGAACCGTCAACCTGATCATTCAAGGTACTGATCCAGACCGTTGGAATCTGGACCTAGGCGGCGGCTGGAACGATAACGACGGTCTGTATGGCCGGATTGCTCTGTCGACCAACAACCTCCTCGGCCGAGGGGAAGTACTCGGGGTCAAGCTCGAGCTGGGTGACGATCGAGAGTTCTATGAGCTCGAGTATCGGAAGCCGTTCCTGTTCGGACGCCGTCAGTCCCTCGGCCTGCGTCTATTTCAGGACACCACCCAACGCCCAGTGGCTGGCGACGCGGATTTTGACCAGCGGCGAGCCGGCGGTGAGCTATCCTACGGTCGCCGTTTTGGCGCTCATCACGACTTCGACATTGATCTCCGGATCGCCGATGTCGACCAGACCGAATCAGCGCTGGATTCGAGTGGCCAAACCACGACCCGGCAATCTTCTTATGTCTATTCCGCGATCCGTCCGAGATGGGTCTTCGATCGATTGGACCATCGCGTCTCCCCATTTCGTGGTCTGCGTCTCGCAGGCTCTCTGGAGATTGCCGGCGGCGCTCTCGGCGGCGACAGCGGCCTAGTCAAACCGATCGTTGGCCTGACCTGGTTTCGCCCCATCACGGGCCGCCCCCTCCGTTCGACATTCAGTGTGCGCACCCGACTCGGCTGGCTGACGGAAACCGGCGGTGAGGTCTTCCCACAACAACGCTTCTTCCTTGGTGGCGAAAACAGTGTGAGGGGATTCCTTCGCAACTCGATCGCTGCGGTCGACAACGACGGCAGCCTAGCCCGCGACCCAGAAGGCTTCCCAATCGGCGGCGAGAAGCTGGCACAGCTCAATCTGGAATTCCACCTACTGCTCGGAGGTCCCTTCCGGCTAGTGCTCTTCGCTGACGCCGGCAGTGTCACCGCCGAAGGTCAGAGTCTGGACTTCGACCGCGCCCGTAAGAGCGCTGGCGGTGAGCTACGTCTTCAGCTCAAGAAAATGCCAGTACCCTTGCGCCTGGTCTACGCTCACAACCTGGATCCCCTGCCGGAGGATCGCTTCAAGAACTTCAGTTTCAGCTTTGGGCTGTCCTTCTGATAAGCCTATCCAAGAAGACCTATTCCGTCAGCGTGCCAAGACGCCCGTCGGGACCCGCGGCCCAGCCGTTGCAAGGAGACGCTTCCAAGGAGCCACTCCCAAAGGCAACACTGTTGTAGTTCACCGTACTAATTGCCGCCCAGGTTACACCACCGTCAAACGAAATATCCGAGCCGGACGTACCAACCGCCATCATCATCTTCCCTTCCGAGCCTAAAGCCATCGCAACTGCTGAGCGATAGCCCGACGGCCCGAATGACTCGATCAGCGTCCAGGAGACTCCTCCATCAACAGTGCGGGCTGCGTTGCGTTCCACCGCTTCGGGTTGCGTATAGTCACCACCCACCGCAACTCCACGGTCTGCATCCGCGAAGGCAAGCGAAAAGATTCCCTTCGAGCTCTCGCCGGACAACATCGGCGTCGATGCCACCTGCCAGCTCTGGCCGTAGTCGCTGGAACGGAACACCCGCGCTGCGGAACCACCGGTCCCGAACCAGGCATGGCCGCCAGCCATGACGGCAATGCCCGTACCACTGGCGGCGAAGCCCGCTTCTCCGGCTAGCGCGGGCGGCATCCCTGCCGACGGCACCCTCTGCCAGGATACGCCGCCATCTTCGGTCGCCAACACCGTAAATCGCCCGTCGACCGGATCGCCATACACCAGACCGTGGTTGGCATCCCAAAACGCCATGCCATCAAAAAAGCCCTCGGGCCAAGGATTGATGAACTGCAAGTCCCAAGTCACACCACCATCCACTGTTTTGTAGATGCGGGACAGCTCGCCAGGTCCAGCGCCCATCAGGTACGCCACATCTTGCGAGAAGGCATCCACATCACGGAAATCTAGATCTTCACCACCCGACACGGTTTGCATCGTCCACGTCGTGCCGCCATCCAGCGAACGCCCCCAGGTTCCGCCAGTGCCACTCACCCAAACCACATCGCCATCGCCAACTACGCTCAGGCCACGAAACGATGCGGTAGTTCCTCCGTCTAGAGCTTTCCACGTTCCACAGGACGCACTGTTGATACTTGGCGGCGCGACGTCCGACGGAGTGACGTTCGGTAACGACTCCGCGGGCGGCGAACTTGCTACCTCGGGGCCACAGGCAGCAACGATCATCAGGATCGCCAGGCACACGATCTTCGAAGGGCGATGTTTGAGCTGGTATTTCTTCATGACAGGATCCTCGGCAGGCCATCTCTAGAGTAGCGCTCCTCTGCCTCGAGCAATTCTCCAGAAAAGATCACTCATCGATGGCACCATTGCTTTCCGCTGGACAAACTTTTCACCTACTTTAACCCAGCCGACCTTCAGCACACTCCTCCCGTCTTGCCAAAAGGAACCGCTCACTATCGCTGACTATAATGTTCCCACCATGAGCTCTAACCCAACTTCCAGCACGCACTATCGGGCCTGCAATCTCTGCGAAGCCATCTGTGGTCTCGAGATCCAAGTTGAAGACGGCGAGATCACATCGATCCGTGGCGACGCCGACGACCCGTTCAGTCGCGGCCACATCTGCCCCAAAGCGGTGGCGCTGCAAGATATTTATCGTGATCCGGACCGTATCAAGCATCCGATGCGGCGGACGGCCACCGGCTGGCAACGCCTGGAGTGGGATGAAGCGTTCGATTTCGCCGCGGAACGTCTGCGTGCCACACAAGAGCAACACGGAAGGGATGCCGTCGGTGCGTATCTCGGCAATCCCAACGTTCACAACTACGGCTCTATTCTCTACGGCCCGCCGCTATTGCGGACACTGAAATCACGCAACATTTTCTCAGCCACGTCCATCGATCAGCTGCCACACCATGTTTGCGGCTACTTTATGTTCGGTCATCAGCTGCTGCTACCGATTCCCGATATCGATCGCACTGACTTTTTGCTGGTACTGGGTGGCAACCCTGCGGTCTCCAACGGCAGCCTGATGACCGCACCCGACGTCAAAAAACGTCTCAAAGCAATCCGCAAGCGGGGCGGCCAACTGGTGGTGGTCGATCCACGATACACCGAAACTGCAAAACTGGCGGACCGTCATCTCTTCGTTCGCCCCGGTAGCGACGCCTTGCTGCTCGCCGCGCTGCTCCACACTATCTTCGACGAAGGACTAACATCAACTCGGCTCGTTGGGATCGTCCGAAATGATGTTGACCGCAGTGCAGAGCACGAAGGCTTCGACACCGTACGCAAGATCACGGCAGCCTTTCCCCCATCTAGAGTCGCAGAAGCCACAGGCATCGCAGCCGACGAAATCCGCCAGCTGGCACGAGACTTCGCGACCGCGCCTTCGGCAGTCTGCTACGGACGCCTGGGAGTCTCGGTGCAAGAGTTCGGAACGCTATGCCAGTGGCTGGTCAACGTTCTCAACATCGTTACCGGCAACCTCGATCGACCGGGCGGTGCCATGTTCACCCGACCTGCGCTCGATCTCGTCGCTCGGCCCTATGGCGGCGGCAGCTATGCCCGCTGGCGAAGCCGAGTCTCAGGGCTACCGGAGTTCGGCGGCGAGTTACCGGTTGCGGCGATGGCCGAAGAGATGCTGACACCAGGCGAAGGCCAGATTCGCTCCCTTGTCACCGTTGCCGGCAATCCGGTGTTGTCCACCCCGGATGGACGTCGGCTCGAAAAGGCGCTGGCTGGGCTCGAGTTCATGATCTCGATCGACTTCTACATCAACGAGACCACCCGCCATGCTGACCTGATTTTGCCACCGACCAGTACTCTCGAACACGATCACTACGATGTCGTCTTTCACACACTGGCGATCCGCAACACAACACGATATTCCCAGCCAGTATTCGAGCCGGAAGAGGACACTCGTCACGATTGGCAGATCTTGACCGAGCTCCGCTACCGCCTCGAAGATGACCCGAAACGACTCGAGCGCGGCCCATCTCTTGAAGACGGCCCTGCCCAAACACTCGATGCTGGTCTACGAGCGGGACCTTATGGAGACCGAGCCGGCGCCGAGGGCCTGTCTCTCTCGGCGCTCAAGGTTGCCCCACACGGCATCGATCTCGGGGCACTCGAGTCCTGCCTTCCCAAGCGCCTGAAAACCCCGGACCAAAAGATCGATCTTGCTCCCACAATCATCGTGGACGACATCAAGCGCCTCGGCAACCGTCTGAATGAGCTGAGCGCTCCAGGATCGATGGTGATGATCGGACGCCGTCAGGTTCGCAGTAACAATTCCTGGATGCACAATTACCCTCGCTTGATGCGGGGCAAAGATCGCTGCACCCTGTTGATGCACCCCACCGATGCCGAGCGTCTCGGCGTCTCGACCGCCGATCGCGTGACGATCACATCCAAGATCGGCTCAATCACTGCTCCCCTTGAGCTGACTGATAACATCATGCCGGGAGTCGTGAGCTTGCCTCATGGCTGGGGCCACGGGCGTGAAGGTACCCAACTGGCGACCGCCCGCAACAGTCCCGGCGTCAGCCTCAACGACATCACCGACCCCTCCCGGATCGACGCGGTGAGCGGCAACGCATCCGTCAACGGCCTGCCAGTCGAGATCGTCGTCGGTTAATGGGACCGATCTCTCACTCCCCGAGGCCATCCTCTGCTAGCCTCAGACCATGAAGAAACTGAAGTCTATTGTCTTTTTCGGCAGCCATGAACTCGCAGTGCCCGCACTCGACACCATGCTCGCTCTCGATCTCCTGCCTAAACTGATCGTAACGCGGCCCGAAGCTGGCATCACCATAGACAGCCACGAACCGTTACCGCATCCGGTACGCGACTGGGCCAAGGAACAAGGGGTCGAGACCGTCAGCTCACCGCGATCCCTCGAACCCGCTTTGCAAGAACGCATCGCTGGGCTCAGTCCAGATCTGCTGGTCATCGTGGATTATGGACGAGCTCTGCCGCCGGCCCTGCTTTCTGCCGCCCCATTAGGCGCGATCGAGATCCACCCTAGCCTACTCCCCAAGCTGCGCGGCGAGCATGCCTTGCGTTACGCTATCGCGACGGGGGAGAAGAAGACCGGAGTCAGCGTCATCGACGTCAATGACGAACCTTGGGCAGGCCCCGTCTTGATGCAAGAAGATCTCGAACTCATCCCAACCGAGACTTTTGACGATCTTTTGCCACGTGCCGTTACGCTGTCCAACAAGCTACTGACAAAGATCCTCAAAAAACTCGACACCAGCAAGGGTAAGGTCAAAGGCAAAGCCCAGGACGAGAAACACGCCAAGGTCGTGCCTCTTCTCGGCAGCCAACATCGCAAGACCCCTTGGTCGCTGACAGCGGTCCAAGTCTGCAATCGCTTGCGCGCCTATCCGTCGATCGGTCTGATCGCCTATTGCAAATACCGCCCGGTCGAGATCCTGGCTGCCCGTGCAATGGATTGGATCGACGCTCCCTACGGATCCTCCGGAACTTACCTCGGACTGCGCCAGGGTAAGCTGGCGATGCTGTGTGGTAATTCGACGATCCTCGGCGTCGAGCGCGTGCGACGGCCCGGCGGCGAAGTCCAGTCGGCGTCGAACTTCGCTCTCGTCGAGCAACTGCAAGTTGGCGACACCCTAGCCTAAGCGGGTTCTTACGCGATGTCAGAGTCTTGCGTGGTGACAGAGTCTTGCGCGGTGACAGAGTCTTGCGCGGTGACAGAGCCTAGCGTCGCGGCGATTGTCCTCAACTACAACGGCAAGGACATCACGCTCCAGGCGATCGCCAGCCTGGCGAAGATGTCCTATCCCAACGTCGACATTCTCCATGTCGACAATGGATCGAGTGATGGATCAACAGAAGCCGTCGCCGAAGCGTATCCCGACGTCAAAACAGTCCGAACCGAGCAGAACATCGGCCCGGCCGGAGGACTCAACCTCGGCATGAAGGCGGCGATGGAGGCAGGGTACGACTACCTGCTTTTTCTCAACAACGATATCGAAGCCGACGCCGCCATGCTCACCGAGCTGGTGCGATCTGCTGAGAGCTCGCCAGACATCGGCTGTGTAGGCCCCAAGACGTACTTCTTCTGGGATCGCAACCGCATTTGGTCGGCGGGAGGCATCTTGCGTTTTCGCGAGGCGGCGACTCGAGAGCGCGGTATGGGCAAACTCGACAAAGGCCAATACGATCGCGAGGAAGACGTCGATTTCATCAGCGGCTGCGCCATCTTGATTCGCCGCAATGTCTTGCATGAGATCGGCTACTGGGACCCACAGTTCCAACTCGCCGGCGAGGATGCCGACCTCTGCATGCGCCTCAAGCAGCGAGGCTACCGCTGCGTCTATGTGCCCAAGGCCAAGTTATGGCACATGGTCTCTCACACTGCGGGCTCCTATGTCGCACGCCGTACCTTCGGCACCGGCCGAAGCACCGCTCTATTCGTGCGCCGTTATGGCAGTCTCAAAGACTGGCTCACCTTCATACCCGTCATGAGCGCCGCTTTGCCCTTCGCTTTCCTACGCGAACTACCCAAAGGCAATCAGGGAGCAGTGTGGGCCAAAGCCAAGGGAGTCCTCGCTGGACTGAGGACGCCTCTCCTACCGCCCCCGGGGATTGAAGACTCCGCCAGGGCGCTGACGCCGCCTGCCCACTGAAGACTAGGGTCTCGCCGGATGACCTATAACACCTGTTCGTCCAAAGACACGATACACATCGATTGACGACACAACGATTGACGGCACGCCTGGAAGGAACTCTCCTTGACGTCGGGGTGAGTGGACAGCAATAACCTTTCGGGCGGAATAATCCGCCCCTAGCCATCGCGCCCGACAACCACCACCAACTCGCCTTTGACCGAAGGTCGCTTGCTGAGGATTGCGTGGAGCTCCGACAGCGGCCCTCGCAGGACTTCTTCGTGTAATTTGGTGAGCTCGCGGCAAACGGCGGACGGCCGATCCCCGAACTCTGCCAAGGCATCGGACAGGCAGGAAATGATGCGATGCGGCGACTCGAAAAACACCAGCGTATGCTCGAGTTCCTTGAATCGCCGAAAGAACTGCCGACGGCGCTTGACACCTTTGGCCGGCGGAAAACCCAGGAAGGTAAAAGGGTAGGGTGGCAACGCCGACACCACCAACGCGGCCAGAATCGCTGACGGCCCCGGAATCGGCTCGATACGAATGCCTCGCGCCGCCGCTTCGCGCACCAACAGAAACCCAGGATCGTTGACCAATGGAGTTCCGGCATCGCTCAAGATCGCCACGGTCAGGCCCTGTTCTAAAGCTTCGACGAGTTGCGGTAGTCGACGACGCTCATTGTGGTCATGCATCGACAACATACGCTTCTTGACTCCGAGGTGCGCTAACAACCGGCCACTATGACGTGTATCTTCACAGGCCACCAGATCAGCCCGCTCGATCGCCGATCGCACCCGCGGCGAGACATCGTCTAGATTGCCGATCGGCGTGCTGACGATCACCAACTTACCACTCATGAAAACAACTCCCTACTCTCTTCTTTCGTGGACATCGGCGGCGGAAAGCGTTCGAGCTACAATCGCTATCAAGGCCCGTCGTTCTGAGACACCCAAATTGTGGCCACCTACATCGTCGGACAACCATATCGTTGCCATCTACAGGCAGAGCATCAAGTTTATGCCGAGAGTTGCCCCGTCCGTTCACTATCCACGCCTCGATTGCGCCGCCTTCTGCTTTGTCGCGATGCTAACGGTGATGACAGTGCCTGCAGTGACGACTGTATATGCAGACACCGTCATCGATCGCGTCGTCGCGGTGGTTGACGAAGAATCCATCCTGCTCTCGGACATTCGGCGGGTCATCGGACTCGGGCTGTTCGAGAGCGTTCCCAACGAAACCGATGCGCAGCAACAACGTCGGGTGCTCGATGGCTTGATCGATCATTGTCTACGACTCCACGAGGTTGAGCGCCACGACTTCGGCCAGCTACCGACGGACGAGGTCGACCGCCAGGTGGAGCGAATTCGCGCCAATTTCGACTCTGAAAAAGCGTTACATGACCGCCTACAAAGCTTGGGGCTCGACGAGGAAAGCCTGCGGCTCCTGGTTACCCGTCAGCTTCGGGTCCTGGTCTACGTCGAAAAACGCCTCGGTCCTCGGGTGTTCATCAATCCCGACGATATCCGCAACTACTACGACACGGTCTTGACCGCTGAAATGAAGCGCCTCGGCCTCGAAACTCCGCCGCTGGACGCCGTCCGTGAACAGATTCGCGACGTGCTGCACGAGCGCGAGCTCAATGAGCACATCGAAGACTGGACTGAAGAATTGCGACTAAAGGCCGATGTTGTGGACTATCTCCACCGAGTCGATACCGAGCTGCCTCCGGTCGTCCAACGCATCGAGCTCGATCACTAGACCAATCTCGGAAGGGCTATTTGCCGGGATCCCGCGTCGTCGACCTCACCGAAGGATCCGCGTCCACCAGATCCAGCAGCCGCTCGGGATAAAGCTCGCGGTAGTGCGAACGGCTTGTCAGCACTTTGGTCAGGTAGCCTCGAGTCTCCCGAAAGCCCACTTTGCTGAGATATTCCTCCGGTTCATCGCTCAGGCAGTAGCGACGCCACAATGCTGATTGCGGCTCGCCCGCGTTGTAGCCAGCGATTACCTGCGGTACTGAGCCGTCAAACTCTTCGGATAGCTCTCGCAAATAAGCCGCACCCAAGGTGATCGAGACTTCAGGCCTCTCGAGATCGTGCGGTTTTAGGTCTTTGATACCGATCCGTTCTGCCACTCCCCGGGCGGTCGGAAGAATGAACTGAGTCAATCCGCGGGCCGATGCACCCGAAAACGCCGTCGGGTCGAAACGGCTCTCCTCACGGATGATCGCGGCCAACAAGTGAGGATCAACGCCCTGCTTTTCAGACTCCGTGAGGATCAGATAGCTGTAGCCGAACGGGAACAACAAACGACGAAAAGAGTCAGGCAAAAGCTGCGTAGGCACCGGGTCGGGGATCCGCTTGCCCAAGATCTCGGCAATGTAGAGGGCGCGCTTGGTATCCCCCGACTGGGCCAACACAACGCCGCCGGTAAAAGCGAGTCGCGGCTGGGCGACTGGAAAATGCTGCAATACAACCGACCCACCTTCCTCGAAAATCCCCAGGGCCAGTAGCATTTCCTCCGGCTTATTCAGGGCGGCCTGCCACAACGGCCAATCCGCGGTTGGCTCCCGAGCCAGCCTCAGGAAAGGGATAGCGGCCGGGTCGGCCCAAACTCGTTGCTCGAGCTTCTGCCAGGCCCGGCGCCCTTGAGAGTGCTCTTCACCGAGCAACAGCCACGAGGCGTAGAGACCATCAATTTGATCGGAATCGGCAAGCCGCGCTGCCGCTGCCCGGGCCACCTGCGCGAGGCTACCAGCGGTGAGGCGAGCGAGGGCTGCAGTGCCGAAGGGATGGTACGGATCTTCCTCGAGCGCTGCGATGTAATAACCGACCGCTTGCAACGGTTCGCTTCGTTCTTCCGCCAACCGGCCACGCCAAAAGGCGAGCTCTTGGGAGGACACCTTGCCGAGTTGTGCGGCGCGATCTAGCCAGGCTCCAACGCGCTCGGTATGCCCCTGGACTAACTCGGAGCTGGCCAGGAACAGCAATGCTCGCGCGGCGACACTGGTGCGCCGATGCCGGATCAATGAGTCGAGCGCCGCCAAGGCTTTTGCTTCATTGCCGGCCAACCATTCGAGCCGCAGACTGCCGACCAATGCGCCATCCGTCCAGCGCCCTCCTGGATCGAGGCGGTAAGCTTGATCGAAACCGGCGGCAGCTTGCTCCCAGTCGTCGGCCAACTCCAGGGAACGAGCCCGCTGGTAGATCACTTGGGCTCGCAAGGTAGGACTTGTGGTCGTTTTCGCCAACGCACCGAAGGCGGCGGCAGCGGCGGTATAACGCTCCTGCCAAAAGTGGCTGCGGGCTAGCGCGTAGCGACACTCGAAGGCCTCTCGTGCAGTGATATTGGACCTCGAAAAAGGCACCGTAGCCCTCGCCAGGTGCTGGATGGCGCTCGAGAATTCTCGATGTTCGTAGAAGCTCAAGCCGATCAGCAGATGACTACGGGCACCCTTCTCCTCCGGCAGCCAACCTGCGATTTGGGTCGCCGCACTAAGCGCGATGTCGTCGCTTCGACTCTCTTCCAAAAGTCCCAGCAACTGCTGTTCTGCTCGTACCCTATCGCCGCTCTGCGCCGTACACTCTGCGCGCATCAGGCTGAGACGGCGGCGGTCGCTACGCCGGAATCGCTGAGCGTTCAATGCACCTAACAACCGACAATCGCCGCCTTCCGAAATGGTCCGTTGAAGCAACCGCATCGCGGGCGCCTGCAGGGCCCTCGGCGGACCGCCACCGAGAAGAGTTGCAGCCAACCCCGCCGCTACTTCCGGATGCCCGAGCTCATATTGTTCGCGAGCCAGCCGGTAGCGACTGTAGGCCTCGAGCGCTGGCGTGGCGCCCATACTGGTAGCAAAGGCTTGCTGGGCCTCTTGCCGTCGATCGAGGAGCAACAGCAGATGGCCTCGCAAGTAGTCGAGGCCGATACGTCGCGCTGACTCGGGATCTTCCGCCAGCACTCTTTCGACAGCCTGAAGTGCTTCCTCGTGGTTGCGTTCGACTTGTTGCTCGACCAGGGTGATGCGCAGATCGCCAGCCATCGCGGACCGTGCGCCGATCAACAACAGCACGGCGAGGGTCGAAAAGACTGCAGCTACCGAGACATTATTGGCTGGACCACAGCGGGGGCACCGAGCAAAACTCAAGCGCTGGCGTGCCCAAAGCTGAAGGGCCACCTGGCGATACGGGATGGAGTCAGTCGATCCGTTCCACACGACCACCTAACATCTGCAATTTTGATTCCATTTGCTCGTAGCCACGATCGAGGTGGTAGATACGGTGGACGGTCGTCTCACCTCGAGCCACCAATCCGGCCAGCACCAGACAAGCCGATGCTCTGAGGTCGGTTGCCATTACCGAGGTCCCAGTGAGCGCGGCCGGACCATGAATGCGAGCATAAGTACCGTCGATACGAATATCCGCCCCCATACGCACTAGTTCCGGCACATGTTGGAAGCGATTTTCGAAAACTGTCTCCGACACCGTCGAGACGCCCTCAGCCTGTGTCATCAGCGTCATGTACTGCGCTTGAAGGTCGGTGGGGAACCCGGGGAAGGGCTCGGTGACAATGCTGCGGGGCTTCAGCACCCCGTCGTTGCGCACCCTGATGTGATCGTCACCGACCTCCACCTGGGCGCCGATTTCGTCCAGCTTCGCCAGCAAGGGTGCCAGATCGGCAGACCGTGCTCCATCGACAGTGACGTCACCACGAGTCAGAGCGGCTCCGATCAAGTAGGTCCCATCTTGGATCCGATCGGGAATGATCGCGTGGGTGGCACCACCGAGCCGATCCTGGCCTTCAATGACAATTGTCTCCTCGCCAGCGCCTTCGATCACAGCCCCCATGGCGGTCAGCATCCGCGCCAAATCGACAATTTCAGGTTCGCGGGCACAATTCTCGAGCACTGTTGTGCCCCGCGCCATCGACGCTGCCATCAGTAGATTCTCCGTCCCGCCGACCGTCGGCTTCAGGAAACGGTGACGGCACCCCTGCAGACGGTCGGCCCGCGCCTCGACGTAACCGTGCTCGATTGTGACTTTTGCCCCCAACGCTTCGAGCGCGGTGAGATGCAGATCGATCGGTCGCACGCCAATCGCACAACCGCCCGGCAACGAAACGCGCGCATGACCACGCCGCGCAAGGAGCGGGCCGAGCACCAGGACGCTGGCGCGCATCGTCTTCACCAGTTCGTAAGGTGCCTCGTCGGGGTTGGCCCGACCGGTGGGGCGCAGGATCACCGCATCTCCGAGACGTTCGTTCTCGACTCCAAGATGCTCGAGTAGCCGCAGCATCGTGCGGATATCCTGCACCGACGGTACATTGTGCAACTCGACCTCGGCATCCGCCAGCAGGCAAGCCGCCAGTACTGGCAGCGCAGCGTTTTTGGCGCCGCTGACAGGGATCGTCCCCTGAAGCCTGGTTGGGCCATAAATCCGAAGTTTCTGCATGCCGCTCAGGTTCCTCTGTGAGGCAGTTAATGGCTACTCGGTAGTAACGGTCGGCGATCGACGCCGTCGAGATCCGATGGCGGTGTCACTCCGACCAAACCGGCCACCGTAGGAGCCACATCGACGGTGAACACAGGCTCATCGATGACTGCCGGAAGCGGTTTTGGCAACCGCAGCAGCCACGGCACCCACCGATCGTAGTCGTAGGGCGAGCCATGGGTCGTGATACCGCTCCGAGTGCGCAAGGTGAACGGTTCGAGCTGCACCAAAATGTCGGCACTATGCTCAGGATGAAAACTGTTGGCATAAAGTCGTTGCATGGACTCCTCGCCGGCATACCCTTCGAGTTCGGAACGAGTCCACGCCCGCACGACGAGGGGGCATTCTTCGATCCATTTACGGGTTTCAGCCTCGAGCTCCGCCGGATCGACACCTGCCGCTGCCACTGCCGATCGATCGAGGTAGAACGACTGTAGGTACCAGGCTTGATCGCCGAATCGGGCTCGCAGCCGTTGGTCAACTTGCTGGAAACAGGCGATCTCAGCAGCGCCGAAACGCCGGGCAGCCAACCCCTGGGCCTTTGCCACTTCGGGTACCGGCACCACGCCATGATCGGCGCTCAATGAGATCAGTGTGTTGTCTAAACCGATCCGCTGGTCGATGGCCTCGAACAAATCCCCCAACAGTCGATCGAGGCGCAGCAACGTATCCAACACCTCTGGGCTATCGGGCCCGTAGCCATGCCCCACTTTGTCGAGCGCCGAAAAGCCGAGTCCCAGGAAATCGGGATAGGCATCTTGTCCCAGCTGCTCACCGTCGATCAGCGCGACGGCAAAGTCAGCCAGGTAAGCGTCGCCAAACGGCGTGTCACCGAAAAGGACATCGTAGAAGCCGGCATCCGGCGTTGGTGACGCGCTCCCGAGCGGATGCGGAAAGGGATCCGCAATCGGTTTGAACTCGAGCGCTTCGAGTCCATACGCTTCAGCGTGCGTCATCACCTCGGGAAGTGGCTCCCAAACCTGACCGAAGTAGCGATCTGGGAATCGTTGTTGGTGGTAGGCCACAAGCCAAGCAGGCTCGTCATCCTGATAATACTCAGAGCTGGTGAAGAGCCCGTCGTCATCGTCCGACCAATAGACGGCGTCCGGTCGCTTGCCGCCGGTGAGCACCGCGCCACGGTCCTTGCCGCTGGCAGCGAAGACCTTGGATTCGGGGTATCGTCCCTTCAACCAATCGCCGAGCGCTGTCGCCTCCACTGCCTCTGGTGACGGATCGTCCCCCACTGCCCAGACCTCATCTTTCGATTCCCGATCGAACCACCAGTTGTTGACGATGCCGTGTCTCGAGGGATGAACCCCGGTGGACAGCGTCGCGTGCCCAGGTGCCGTGGTGGTGATGGCATGATCGTGGCGCGCCTCAGTGAACACCACCGATTCTTCGAGCAGACGGGCGAGGCCGTGTTTGAGCAGCGGCCGGAACCGCACCAGATAGTCTGCCCTAGCTTGATCGATCACCAGGAAGAGGATCAAACGTGGCGTGCCTTCGGGCGGTGGTTCGACAGATGTAGTCAGCGAGTCGACGGTAGCGGGCGACTCTGGAGGAGGCGCCTCCTCAGCACAGCCGACGAGTCCAATGAGAACCAGGAGCGTCCAAACCAGCAGTTTCAAGTCGAAGCCGACCGGATCTTCCCCGTGGTTTGATGGGTGCAAGCAAGCCTTCATGACGAGGTTTATAGCATTCAACTCACGTAAATCCCAGCGTTGACAACATCTAGCAGAGGAGCGCTCTGGATGCGCCGACACTCCCACGAACAGCCTAGGCAGGCTTCGACCCGTGAACAGGACCTCACAGTTGACGCCAGCATATCGACGATGCTGTTCAGGCTCAGGGTTGACTTCCCGCCGCCCGGGATCAATGCTTCCGACCATATCTGGAATCATGCTTCCGACCATAGAGGCTACCAAATCAAAGAGGATTCATCCGTTGACAGGAGCACCTGCCAGCACACCGCGAGCCGATACACCGAGAGCCGAAGCTCCAAAAGCCGAAACCCCGAGGCCTGTCGGGACTAGGGCCCAGCTTCATCGACTCGAAGAGCTGCTCAGCCAATCCGAGATCTCTCCTGCCAAGCTGTCCGACTTGGCCGAGCCGGAACGTCTCGCGCTGCTTTTCGAGATCGAGATCAGGTCGCTATTACGTACTCCGCAGAGTCCCCCAACACAGAGTCAATCCAGCACGGCGCCGACACCTGCCAAGCTATTGACTGTAGCTCGAGACGCGGCAATGGCCGGAGTACTGCCGTTAGCGACACCGGCCTCGCTTCGAGCTTTCCTCGACCGCCTCGAAGTCCGCATACGCGACGCTGGGGCGTGGGCCCGTGATCAACTTATGTGGTGGCAACCCTTGCCGACACCGACCGACTCAGAACAACTTTGGGCTCAGATAGCAGCAGCCGACCGCTTCTCTTCATCCGAACAGCTAGTGGAGACTTTTGCCACGAAGTCCTGGCTGGCCCTGCCACAGCTGCTGACAACCGCGGTCTGTAGTGATCTTCATGATCAACTGGAGGCGGCCTACCGCAGCGAGTATCTGGCTCTCGAACGGGCTGGCGTTGGTGCTGGCGAACGTGTTTCATCGAGCCGGAGCGACGCCGTGCTCTACCTGACTGGCCACGAGCCACACTTGCTGCATGCCGCGCCGCTGGCGGCGGCATGGATCCAATGGTTGTTGAACCATCTCGGCGACCAGCTAGCGAAAGTCGCGCCCGAACGGGCGATCTTCCCACCCGCCAAGGTGATGCTAGCTCGCTACCCTGCGCCCTCCGCTGGCTACCATCCGCATCTCGACAACCCTGGTGGAGACGATGACAACGGACGAAGCCTGACGCTAGTCCTCTATCTCAACAGTCCAGAAGAGCCTTGCCGGGGTGGTGAGATCGCTTTGTGGGATACGGGCCAGTCGACCACCTCCTCACCAACTAATGTATTCCCGGCCAATGGCGGCTCAGCAATTTTGTTCGACTCCCGTGCCATCCCTCACCAAGTGCGGCCACTGCGGTCCGGACCGGCGCGCTGGGCACTGACCCTTTGGTTCAACGACACACCTCAACGACCGCCTGAGCCACCGCTCCTGCCAGAGGCCTCACTCACCGATGTTCTCCTGCCAATCCCATCGCCACCCCTGCCCGCTGAGGCCGTCCTCTTTCATGAACTCGACGACACCACGCCTGCCGGCACCATCACCGTGCGAGACGTCCCGCAAGCACCCCAGCGGGTTGGCATTGTCAGCACGGTCTATCGTGCTGGCGTAGCGCTCGAGAACTGGTGCCGCCACCATCTCGGTCTCGGCATCGATCATCTGGTGCTGATCTTCGATCATCTCGACGAGCCGGCAGAGACCGAGCTTGCCCGACGCTTGATCGATCGATATCCCGCCGATCGTCTGACCGTGTGGGACGGAACGAACGTGGCCAAGGATCGCTGGCCGCTGCTCGACGACACGGTTCGCCGTCCCATCGAGCACGTCGCCCGATCCGGTGCATCGAACCATGCGATCGCCGCCCGCCAAGCACTCAACGCTAGCGCTGTGCTCGCAGCGGCCCGTCTTAGCACCTTCGATGACGCACCGCTCGACTGGCTACTCCACCTCGACGCCGACGAGCTATTTGCCCTCGAAGGAGCGGGTCGAGGCGGCGCTACTCTTCGCGAACATTTTGCAGCCGCATCACACGCCGGCCTCAGCTGCCTGCGCTACGTCAACCACGAGCTGTTGCACCGGACCGGTACCAAGACATACTTCAAGCTCAATCCACGAGTCGCGGCATCCAAGCTAGGCGCTGTGGGTTGGTCCAAGCTGGTCGAGTATCTGAAAATGTCCCAGACCGATCCACGCCCCTACTTCACTGGCTACTTCAACGGCAAATCCGCCGTTGCCGTCGCTCACGGAGCCAATGCCGCCGGGGTTCACGGTTGGTCCCTCGAGGCACCAAACGCCCAAGCCAGTCGCTTCCTGGCCGGTCCGTGCGTGCTGCACTACCATCTCGCCTCGCGCACCGCCTTTCGTGCCAAATATTTGGCAGTCGCGAACTCCGACGCACCACCCGGATCCCAGCTGTTCGAGCCCTCGCCACTCGAAGTGTCGATTCGCGACGAAATCCTGGCTCTACAACGCGCTGGCACCGATCCCGAAGCTCTCGCCCACCGTCTCGACCAACTGCACGCTCGCAGGACGTCCTTTTCCGACGACGATATCGAGCTACTAGAGTCAGCCGGCCTGATCACGAGCCCAGATCTGGAACATCCGCTGCCTAAGTCTCGGAACAGCCGCTAATCAGCCAGCCACCCCATTCTCTGGAGACCGCCATGACCGACTCGACTCAGCCACCCCAGAATCCTTCCGTCTGCATCGTCGGCGCCCCGATGGACCTTGGCCAGTCCCGGCGCGGTGTCGACATGGGTCCCAGCGCCCTGCGCTACGCCGGCCTGCAACGTCGCTTAACCGCCCTTGGTTGCCGGGTCAAAGACTGCGGCAACGTTGAGGTCCCGGTGCGCGACACCCTACCGCGAGCAGGCGGTATGGCCTTTCTACCTGCTGTCGTCGAGGCCTGCGAAGCCATCTACCAAAAAGGCATCGAGGCGATCGCCAACGGTGACATACCGTTGTTCCTAGGGGGTGACCATTCCACCGCCATCGGTACAGTCGGCGCCGCCTCTCACGATCGCCGTACCGGCGTGCTGTGGATCGACGCCCACGGTGACTTCAACACGCCGGACACGTCTCCCAGCGGCAATATCCACGGCATGCCGTTGGCCGCCCTCACCGGCCATGGAATCCCCGAAATGGTGGACCTTGGCCACCCCGGCCCCAAAGTTCTCGCCCAAGACGTGATGCTGATCGGTATCCGTGATCTCGATACCGAAGAGCGCGACTCGCTGCGCGCTAGCGGCGCCGGCGTCTATACCATGCGCGAAATCGACGACCG
The DNA here is from genome assembly GCA_029263395.1 of Acidobacteriota bacterium. GTDB lineage: Bacteria > Acidobacteriota > Thermoanaerobaculia > Multivoradales > J023 > JAAELT01. The sequence continues at coordinate 42,302 of JAJCXO010000211.1, forward strand.
CGGCATTGGCCCGGTCGCCCGTGAAGCCGTCAAACGTTTGGAGCACCTGCCCCGCGTCCATGTCAGCCTCGATCTCGACGCTCTCGATCCACGCGAAGCTCCCGGCGTCGGCACCCCGGTCAGCGGCGGTCTCACCTACCGCGAAGCCCACTTGCTGATGGAGATCATCGCCGAGTCCATTGCTGTCGGCTCCATTGACATCGTTGAAGTCAACCCCATCCTCGACCACAGCAATCGAACTGCCGAGTTGGCCATCGAATTATTGCTGTCGCTGTTGGGGAAAACGATCATCTGAGTCTCGGACAAACACCGTCCAACGAACCTATAAGCGAATAAGGCTGAGTTATGACGGTGAGAATCTTACTCAGATCAACGACGCCACGAACACCTGAACGTGATTTTGTAATGCAAATCGCCGCGCATTGTTCCACGCCCCCTGAGCGGCTGGATGCCTCTTCTTGAAGCCGTTCATGGTGATGAACATCGCGAGGTGAAAGCCGTAATGCCTGGCGTGGCGAATCATTGCATCGAACTGTCCGCGATTCTGTCCAATGGCGTTGGCACTGCGTTTGAAGTCGCCGATGATGAAGGTCTTGTCGCCTCCAAACCCCTTATCGGCGTCTTCCGGAGGAATGGCCGAGAAGATGAAGTCAGGCCTCTTGGACTGCCGGCCCGGCCCCTTGGGATTCAAAGGATCCATCGCCGGACCACTGCCCAACGGACCATTGCAATCGAATAGACCGTTGTTCAGAGCCTGCCCCGACACCTCCTGAACGCCCACTTCGAACCAGATATAGTCGAACGCTGCAGGAATGAACCGATCCATGAAGTCACAGATGAGATCGCCAACCAGCCACTCGAAGAAACTACCCTGATCACTCGGCCAATAGCTGCTGCCTTGCGTCAGACTCGCAATCGAGGGTGCCATGAGAGGCAGCATACCCGTCAGCAGATCGGCCACGGCCTGGCCAATCACCTCGCCAATTTTCTCCTTTACCGTCTGGCGGGCGTATTGGACCGCCGCGGTTTTGATCGCGGCGACGATGTCCGAAACCGACATCGAGATGTTGATCTCCACCAAGGAAAACAGCCCGGTAGGGTCCGAATACAGGTAGGGGTTCGAAAATGCAAAGGCATAGTCGTTCAGGGTCTCGGGACGAAGGCGCGCTGGTTCAACAGGGTCACGGCTGAGCAAGCGGCCAACCTGAGGATCGTAGTACCGTGCCCGCAGATGGTAGAGGTCAGTCTGCGCATCCAGCCACTCGCCATGGAAACGGAAATCGCCGCCCAACACCGGATCCAAGGACGCTTGCGAGCCCGACGACAACCGGATGTTGCCGAAGCCATCGTAGTGAAAACTTGCGACGGCAGCGCCACTTGCGTCGGTAAGACCGATGACCGAACCCAGCGCGTCGGTCAGATAGTAGATCGGGCCATCCGGGCCATGCCGCATCAAGGGTTGACCACCGGCATAAACGTAGCCGGACTGCAGAACGCCTACCGGATCGGCAATCAAGTGCACATGCTCCAAGGCAGGGCTGAACGTGGGAGCCACTAGCACCGACCGCTGCCCCGCCGCGTCAACTACGCTGGTGCGTCGGCCCTGAGCATCGTAAGCGAAACGGACGAGCTCTTGCCCGGTTGCATCCTCGACGCGCAGCAACTGATCGAGGCTGTCGTATTCGAGCCCGCGAGTTTCACCATCGCGAGTGAACGACGTCAACCGGCCATCGGCATCATGAACGTAGGTTTCGGCACCCGAAGGCCCCGTCACACTACTCAGCCAGAATCCCTGACCGTAGGCGTATGTCTCAGCACCCGCTGCATTGGAAAACGCCTGTCGATTGCCTGCGGCATCGTAGGTGTAGGTAATCGTTTCGAGGAGGTTGTCTGCACTGTCGTGGAAAGCTTCTTCGGTCAAACGCAACGCAGCGTCGTATTCGAGCAATACGTAGGATCCGTCTTCACGCGTCACGCGCCGTGGCTCCCCGATGCCTTCTCGTTCGTAGGTTGTGGAGCTGATGACCGCTCCGCCAGCAGCCCGGTGGACCACCGCCATCAGCTGGTCACGATCATCGTACGAGTAGGTCGTCGTGACACCATTAGGGAGTGTGCGGTTGGTCAGCCGATTGACGGCGTCGTAGTCCATGGTGGTGGTACCACCCAGCGGATCGACGATCGAGGTCAAATTTCCGACCTCGTCATAACCATATCCAGCAACCTGGGCAGGAGCGGAGGGCGAAGCCTGTGCGGTGATCGACAACACGCGTTCGTTCAAATCGCGGGTGTACTGCACACTGCCACCCGAGGGGTAGTCGATCTGCTCGAGAGACGTGGCCCCGTTGTATGCGTAGGTTGTCGTTCCGGTGGCGTCGATCGTCTGGGCCAGAGAATCGTCACCATTCCAAGTGAGGATCGCCGACTCACCCAACGACGAGGTCCGACCGATGGGGCGAAACGCGTCGTCGTAGTCGAAATCGACCGTTGTCCCCGAAGGCCTGACTTTCCGATCGAGCGTCGAACGCGGTCCCCAGGTCAAGGTGCTGACGCCGCCGTCCGGAAACGTTACCGTCTTCAGCATATCCGTCGGCGTATAGGTGAAAGTTCGACCCAAACCGGTTGGACCGATCATGGACAACAGATTTTGATCGATCGGATCATAGGTGTAGGTTGTAGGGTTCGCTGCGAGATCGCTCGCCGTAATCAGCTGGCCGTTGGGATCGTAGGCAAATGTCCGAACATTACCGCCCTGGTCGACGATGCGAGTCGGATAATCTTGCGCGTCATCGAACGCACTGGTCAATAAATAGCTCGTCTCGATGGTCGAGCCGTCGGGAAACGTCGAAAGGATCGGCAATCGATGAGGTGAAAAAAGGACACTGGTTTCCCGCCCGAGAGGATCTGTTACGGTCGTCTCGTGCAAGGTGTAGGACGTCGTCCAGGTGTAGTCCCGGGCATTGGTCCCAGAACTCCAGCGGCCAGCTTCGTCGTATGTAAAACGAGCGGTGTGGCCAAGAGGATCCGTGGTCTCGAGCACCCGACCGACGGGATCACGCTTGTAACTGACCTCTGCACCCCGGTCGTTGGTTGTCGAGCTCAGACGCCCGGCCGCGTCGTAGACGAATTGGTGGGAGTTGCCTTCCGGGTTGGCTTGCTCAACCAAACGTCCAACTGGGTCGCGCGAGAACGATGTCTCACGATTGCCAGGCATATTCCAACCCACCAGTCGTCCGGTGGTCGACAGTTTCCTCTCCTGACGTCCTAACGTCGGCCCATCGGTTGCAGTCCATAAGGTACCGAGCCCATAGGATGCATCGACGACCGTTCCGGTAGCGTACTCGGTGCGCGTTTCTCGATCTAACTTGTCATAGGTCAACGCGACCGAGAAGTTCGGGCTTTGCATCGTCGTCAGGTTCCCACCAGCGTCGAAGGTAGAGGTGGTGGTCACCCCGAACGGGTTGGTCTGGGTTCTTGGATTGCCGAACGCGTCGTGGTCACCGAACGTGTAGGTACCGAAAGGGCCACTCTCCGAAGTCCTTACGCCACCTGGACCGTAAGTGAACGCGATCAACAAGTTTCCGGCTTCGTCCCTCTGCTCAAGCAGATTCCCGGTAGCGTCGTAGGTGAAATCATACTCGGCACCGGTCGGGTAGGTGACGTTGGTCACCCTTCCACCGCTGTCATACTCGTAGCTAGTCGTGAAATTCTCGATGGGCTCGTGCGCGGGATGAGGATCGATCCGGGAGAGTATTTCTCCGTTTTCGTAAGTGAATTCCGTCACCAAACCATCAGCTTCGATGATTCGATCAATGTCTTCGAACTCGCCGTACTCGTAACGAGTGGAGAACCCCAAACCATCGGTCACTCGAGTAACCTTTCCAAAGTCGTCGTACTCATAGGTCCGGGTTCGGCCGGACGCATCGAGTAGGATCTCTCGGTTGGCTTCGAGATCGTGTGTGAAACGAGTGCATTGATTGTTGGCGTTACACGTCCCCGTCCATCGATTGTCTTCGTCGTACTCGATGGCGGCGATCCGGGTACCATCGGGGGTGATGATCGTTTCGAGGTAGTGGTCGCCGATGTATTCGAACGTCGTGACCTGTTCTTCCTGATCGATAACCCTTACCAAGTCCCCGCCTGCGTCGTACTCGTAGGTCAAGAAGTTGGACCGCGGGTCCAGGATTCGAACGATTCGATTCTGGGCATCTCGTTCGAATGTCAGACCGATACCTCGCGAGTGGTTGATTCCCGTATCGGAAACGGTCAACACATTCCCCTGGGGATCTTTGATCGTCGTTAGGCCGGCACGCTCGTCGACCACATACTCAGTACCGTCGGCGGCGGTCAAACGATACGTCTCAGGGTTGTGAATGGTCGTGATGTCCAGCCCCCAAAGCTCAACCGGGCCGGGGAAGCTGCCTACCACCAGGAGATCTTCAGTACGTACATCCAGCACGTCGAGACGAGCGAGCGTGCCGGCGAGCGGTTCGTAGGTTACAGTGACGATCTGCGGTGGTGCTGCTATCTGGCATTGAGGGGATATTCTCGGCTGGAAGCGAGCCACATCCCCATCCGGAAAGGTGACTACTACGATGTGCGTCCGGGCTGGCTGGATACAATATGTCGGTATCAAGCCCGGCAATCGCTCACCGCGCCAGAAAGCACCCGGTGCGATGTTCTCTTGGACCCGGAAGTCGCTCAAGCCGAGCGTCCAGCCGATGCCAAAATCGCGGTTGCGCTTCTCACGGCTGTCGTAAGTACGAATCACCTCAAAGTCCACCCCGACCACCGGTACTTCGAGGTCGAGGATCGGCAACGTAAAGTGACCGATCTTTTGCTCGCCTTCTAACACGACATCGATCGCTGTCGAGGCCGACTGGCCCGCGAAGTCGGTTGCTCGAAGCCTTATCTGATAGAGGCCGTTAAGCATCAACGTCGGATCGAAAGTCGTCAGCACGTCGTTGGCAACCGGTGTATCGCCGGTCGCAAACGTCGTGAAGTTCGACTCACCACTCAGCCGGTGGGCAAGCTCCCAGCGTTCGAGGAGATCGCTGCGCACCGAGCCGATGATGTCAGTGAAGGTGATGATGTTCGCCCCATCCGCGGGACTCGAGATCACCACTTCAGGCGGCGGCCCGACGTTGCGCATCACCAGCGTTGTGTCTTCGGTGGCGTAAACCCAATAGCCCTTGCCGCGCGCCATCGTCTGGAGAGTGTTGGCCCAGTCGGGAGCATCGACGTCATAAACCTTCCAGGCATCTTTCGGGGTGGCGGACTCGAAGCCATAAACCCTTTGAAACTTGCCTACAATCGACGACAGCGCCGCTAACACTGGCCGGTCCTGAGCCAATGGATAACCGATCAGATTCCAGCCCGCACAGAGCTGGATCGAGGTCTCGGCGGGCTCGGTGCCGGACACTGCCAATGGATCGGGGTTGGTAGCTTTCAGCCAGAAACCGATGCGATGATCGATAGCGTTTAGATCGCTGGCCGGCAAATCAGCTGGATCGTAGATCCGCCAAGGAGCAATCGTGTCGCAGGCGTCGTAAGCGTAGGCCAACGAGAAGTTGCTGGCGACCACTGGCAAGAGAACTGCAGGGTCGATGCTGTCAGGCTGGTCGGGTACCGAAAGCAGATGCCAAGGTGCACCCGGGCCAACACCCGCCGCGGACGGTAGCGAAGGTACAGGCGGAATCGAAGGACTACTCGAGGACTCGTCCGGGCTCCCAGCCCAAGCGTCGGATGAACTGGCAGAGGCCAGTTGAAAGATGCCGGACTCTGGCCAGGCATCTTCGACCGACGGCAGGCGTGCCAGCAGGTTCGACACGATCGACGGCTCACCTTGCGAGACGCGAAGATTGGATGCTCGACGCACCTCATCGGACCACGCATCCCCTGCCACCATCGGTAGCAAGCAGGCCAACAAAAGATGGGCCACCAGCCTTCTATGCTCTCTCGAGGGGTCAAATATGCGGCCGTGTCTTCGCATTGTTGTTCCTCATCCTGGCTTCAAGCCTGCATCTGGTCAGGGTTCGTCGGCACAGGCCGCCGGTCCGAGGTATTGGGCAGAGATCCGGTTCTGACCTGGTAAGCGATAGTCGGTGATCCGAATTACCGCAAAGCCGGAAATTCGGTACTCAGTGTTGTTCCCTTGGCCTTGTGTCTGATCCCAGATCGCCACCACGATGTCTCGGGTCATGAGATCGTCCAGAGCATCTCGTACTGACTTGGCATTGGAGACACCGGGCTTGCCTTCCACTGAATCGCCGACCGAGAGCACCTGGTCCGAAGGATCGTTCGGATTTTGGTACGAATTACTGTCTCCCGGCGGAGTCAGGCTGTCGACCAGGGTCGGCGTACTCGGGGAACCGGTCCAGGTGAGCCAGCCGAAGTTGCCAGGCTGGGTACCATTGAAGATATCGACGACTTCGTCACCATTATTCACGCCAACCAGCGTGTCTTGGTCGAGTGCGATGGGATAGATCTCGCACTGATCGACGGTAAAGGTTGCGGTTTGTGTCGAATTGTTACCGCACAGATCTTCAGCATTCACCACCAAGGTGTGTCCACCTAGGACATCTACCGGCGTACCGCTGACATAAGGCGCACCATTCAGGGTAATCGTCACGGGCCCCAGGTGCGTGTCGGAGACGGCGATCACCGGTGTCACAACGAAGTTCGAGATATCGCCATTGGATACACCTGTAATCGTGATCGCGGGAGGCGTCTTGTCGATCGTGAACGCTCGAGTCTCACTCGACGAGTTACCCGCCACGTCGCTCGCTGTCACCACCAGCGTGTAGTCGCCTTCCGCTGTCACCACCGTTCCGCTGGTGAACGGCTGACCGTTCAACGTGATCGTCACAGAGTCCAGATGCAGGTCCGTCACGTCGATTACCGGCGTCACGTCAACATTCACGCAGTCACCATCAACGAACCCGGTGATCGTGATCGCGGGGGGCGTCTTGTCGATCGTGAACGTCAACGTCTCCGACGAACTGTTGCCGCAATCGTCAGCCGCCGTTACAACCAACGTATAGTCACCTTCGGCGGTGATTGGCGTGCCACTGGTGAATGGCTGACCGTTCAGCGTAATCGTCACCGGCTCCAGATGCGTATCGGTGACATCGATCACGGGCACAACATCAGTGTTGACGTTGGCACCATCGGTAATCCCGGTGACCGTGATCGCGGGTGGCGTCTTGTCGATTGTCCAACTCTGTGTCTCGCTCGACGCGTTGTCACAATCATCGGCCGCCGACACCGACAGCGTGTAGTCACCTTCCGCCGTCACGGTTGTGCCGCTGGTGAACGGCTGGCCGTTCAAAGTGACCGTCACCGGACCCAGGTGCGTGTCGGTGACGTCGATCAACGGCGTCACATCCACATTCACACACTGCCCATCCGGCACATCGCTAATCACGATCGATGGATCCGTTTTGTCGATTGTCCAACTCCGCGTCTCGCTCGACGCATTGCCGCAATCGTCTGTCGCGTTGACTTCTAACGTGTAGTCACCCTCGGCAGTAACCGAGGTACCACTGGTGAACGGCTGGCCGTTCAAAGTGATCGTCACCACGTCCAGGTGGGTATCCGTCACATCGATCACGGGCACAACATCCACATTCACACAATCACCATCCGGCACATCGCTGATCGTGATCGATGGGTCCGTCTTGTCGATCGTGAACGTCCGGGTTTCACTCGACGAGTTTCCTGCCACGTCGCTTGCCGTCACCACCAGCGTGTAGTCGCCCTCGGCCGTCACAACCATACCGCTGGTGAACGGTTGACCGTTCAGCGTGATCGTTACCGAATCCAAGTGCAGGTCCGTGACGTCGATTTCGGGCGTCACGTCCATATTCACGCAGTCACCATCAACGAACCCGGTGATCGTGATCGCGGGGGGCGTCTTGTCGATCGTGAACGTCAACGTCTCCGACGAGCTGTTGCCACAGTCATCAGCCGCCGTCACAACCAGCGTATAGTCACCTTCGGCGGTGATTTGCGTTCCGCTGGTGAACGG
>JAJCXO010000212.1 GCA_029263395.1 Acidobacteriota bacterium
CCTGCCACCAGCGGGATGCTGGGCCCCAGGGGCCTTCTTGACCGAGGGCACAGTGTCTGTCGAGGGGACTCTGTCTGTTGAGGGGACTCTGTCTGTTGAGGGGACTCTGTCTGTTGAGGGGACTCTGTCTGTTGAGGGGACTCTGTCTGTTGGGGGGACTCTGTCTGTTGAGGGGACTCTGTCTGTTGAGGGGACTGTGTATGTCGAGTTTCGGTAGGTGGTGGCGGCACAGATCTTCCCAAGCTTGAGCAGTCAGTTGATTCCAGCTGCGTTCGAGGATCAGCATCCGGACCGATCGTGGGCTCGCCGCCAGCTGGCCGCGGTGGGGGGCTACCACCCGGAACCAGAATCGAAAAAAAGGATCGCTGATTTTGTAGAGTGCCCGTCGGCTCTTCTTTTCGAGTTCGCCAAACGGTACTTCCCGGCGTACCAAACCCATTTCAACGAGTCGGTCGAGGGGGCGTGACATCGAGGTCGCCTGGCGGCCGAGTCGACCCGCTATCTCCGACACCCGGTGCGCTCCAGCGCCAATGGCGTCGAGTACGGGTCGTGTCTCGAGGGCGGATGGGATCTCTTCGAGCAGCAGGCGATCCGGCTCGCGGTGGAGCAGGCCCATCGGATCGAGGGCTAATTGCTCGAGTCGTGAGCGGACATCCCCGTCGAGTTCAGAAGCGAGCTCCCAGTATCGGGGTATGCCGCCCCAGGCTGTATAGGTCTCGACCAGCTCGATCCCGTTGCGTGGATGAAACACTGCATGAAGGTAGGACGAATCGATTGGGCCGAGCTCGAGGATCTCACGAGCGCGACCAAACAGGGGGGCGTCACGCGACAGGACAAGCCCTTGCATCATCCGCTGGCTCGAGCCTGCGACCGCCACCAGCAACCCCGCGTCGCGAGCTTCATGGTCGATCCAGCGCTGGAGGACACTTGGCATCTCGGGTGAAGCGACCACCAAATAGGGTAACTCGTCAAAGATGATCGGTCCTCGCCAACCCTTGCTGCTCGCTTCCTTGGCGAGCCGTTGTAGCACCGCACGCCAGTCGCGATAGTCGACGTCGGCAAATCCGGGGAGATGCTCGGCAACGGACTCTGCAAAGTAACGCCGTTGGATCTCCGGCGCTGATTGATCCGCGACGGTATACAGGCCACCATGTCGACGGGACCACTCCAAGAGTAGACGCGTTTTACCGATCCGTCGTCGTCCGTAGAGGACCGCCAGGGCACCTTGATCACTTGCCGCCAAACGGTCGAGCCGTGCCATTTCTTCGCTGCGGTTGATGAAGTCCATGATTATGCAGCTCAGCATAATGCAAGTCTGCATAATCTTGCACGTTGGTCCGTTGTCGGCTTTCAGCCGCGAATACGCTGCTCTGAGGCGAAGCGTGAGACGCTATGAATGATGAGCATGCTGGTCTGCCAGCCTTTGCTGGCAGATGAGGGTGTGTTACCTTCGAGAAAAGACCACACCATGACGAGTTAGAGCGCGGTAGGCTCGATGAGTTCTACTAGAGCCAGACGTTTTTGAACCGAGAATTCGGTCCTGAGGCGAGGAGATCGCATGTCCAACGAACCCGCAGTCGGCCAACGCATCCGTAGTGTTCAACCGATCTATGGTCTGAACGACAAGCCCGCTTTCGGCCAGACGTTGGTGCTGAGCGCGCAGCATGTGCTGACGATGTTCGGAGCGACGGTGAGTGTGCCGCTGCTGTTTGGTCCGGCGATGGGAATGACTCCCGGGGAGATCGCACGATTGATCTCGTCCGTGATGTTGTGTTCGGGGTTGGCGACCTTGGTGCAGACGACCATCGGCACCGGTTTGCCGATTGTGCAAGGGGTCTCGTTTGCGTTCCTTGGGGCGTTTTTCCTGATTGTCAGTGGCGCAACGGTAGAAGCGGAGGCGGCTGGCGTGGCCGCCGGACCGCTGGCGATGCAGTACATCGCCGGGGCGATCATTCTCGGTGCGTTGGTTGAGATGGTGGTTGGGTTCAGTGGCCTGGTGGGTGTGCTACGGCGGGTGTTGTCACCGGTTGTAATCGGTCCGGTGATCATGCTGATCGGGCTGGCGTTATTTCAGCACGGGGCTCCCAAGGCCGGTACACATTGGCCGATTTCTGGGCTGACGATCGTGTTGATCATCGTGTTCTCACTGATCCTGTCGCGCAACAGTCGCTTCTTTCGATTGTTCCCGATCCTCACCGCCGTGGTTGCGGTGACCACGTTGTGTTTTATCTTGTCGAAGACCGGAGTGTTCCCGACCGGCCATCCCTCGAACGTCAACCTAGAAGCAGTACACGAGGCGCAGTGGATCCGGCTGACCCCTGGCGAGCTGCTGTTTCCCTGGGGCTGGCCGAAGTTTCATCTGGGTTTTTTCCTGGCAATTCTGGCGGGTTATCTAGCCTCGATGGTTGAGTCGATCGGTGACTACCATGCGGTGTCCTACATGGCGGGAGCGGGCGACCCGACGTCCAAACAGCTCAACCGTGGTATCGGTTCCGAAGGTGTCGGCTGCTTCCTGACCGGAGTGTTCGGAGGTTTTGCCTCGACCTCCTATTCGGAGAACATCGGGCTCGTCGGTTTGACCAAGGTGGCGTCGCGATGGGTGGTGCAGGTCGGCGCCGTGATCCTCATACTGCTCGGTGTTTTCGGCAAGTTTGGCGGCTTTGCCGCGGCCATCCCAGGCTCGGTGGTGGGCGGGCTGTATTGTGCGCTGTTCGGATTGATCGCCGCGGTGGGAGTGCAGCAGTTGGCCAAAGCAGACCTCTCTAGCGATCGAAATCTGTTCATTTCTGGTTTCTCGTTGTTCATGGGGCTGTCGGTGCCGGCTTATTTTGCGGCCCGTGGCAGCGTCGAGGGGTTGCAGGCCGGTCAGGTGCTGGCGCTCTACACCCCGACGGTGGAAGGGCTGCTGGATTCCCTGGGGCCAACCCTGGCTGGCATCGTCAGCTCGATCGGCTCGACCGGTATGGCAGTTGCCGCGATCTGTGGCATCGTGCTCGACAACGTGGTGCCGGGAACCGACGAAGAACGTGGCTTGACCCCGAGCCTCTTGGTGCCCGAAGGCGGCGACCTCGGCGTTGGCGACGACTGAACCGAGTTTGGACAGCGGAGTCCAGATAGATCCTGTCCCATAGGGCTTCGAGTACTCGGTTTCGGCACTAGGGCGCACAGCCGTGCGCCCCTACCCAGAGTCTTGCCGATCCGGCTGGTTCTTGGTGATGAAGTGGTAAGGATGAGGCTGCCCTCTGAGTGATACGCAAGAGTTTTTGTTGCCGTTGATGCTGGGTCTCGTTATGCTGTTTGCACTATCTAGGATCGATGTCGAGTCATGTTGAGGTGCCTCCGGGCTGCTCGCGAGACATCGATTCGATAACAGGAGATATTTGAACATTCAGCGTAGCCGGGGAGACTTCATCATGGGTCATTTCAAGCATGTTAGAAACCTTTTCTTTGCCGGGCTCGCGCTGCTCTTGGCAAGCGTTCAACCGGTGAAGGCAGCGGAGTGGAGCAATACTGAATTTCAGATTCAATATGGAACCCTGGATACCCCCGGATTTGCCGGCGGAGGCAGGAAAGACACCCTCATCCTCACGTTTCAACATGCCAGTGGCTGGAAATACGGAGAAAATTACTTCTTTTTTGATGTACTGAATGCTGAAGGTAATGGCTTCAACGATTCGGATATTTATGGCGAGTGGTATCCCTACTTGAGTTTCGGCAAGATGTCCGGCAAGAGCGCGGGGTTTGGCATCATCAAAGATACCGGTCTGATCGGAGGCTTCAACTTCAGTGCGGATGCCAAAGTTCTGAAATATCTTCCAGGATTTCGACTCGCTCTCGATGTCCCGGGTTTTGCCTTTTTCAACGTCGATATCACGGCCTACATCGATGCCAGTGAGGGCGTCGACGCTGGGGGTGCTCCAGCTCAGGACGACAGTTTCCAGATCGAGGTCAACTGGCTCCTTCCCTTCAAGATCGGTCGCCACAGTTTTACCTTCGAGGGTCATGTTGAACATATCGGCGAACGTACCAATGAGTTTGGCGGTGAGGTCAGTGACTGGGTCCTGGCCCAACCCCAGTTGCGTTATGACGCCAACGCGCAACTGGCGGTGGGTATCGAGTATCAGCTATGGCTGAATAAGCTGGGGGACGCGGCAACCGACGAGAATACCGTCCAGGCGTTGGTGGTATGGAAGTTCTGACGAGCACCCCGTGAAGCATCGGATCCCCGGGGGAATGAATCTATTGGGCCCGAGGTCTTTCCCCGACCAGACACACACCTGTAGGCGAATCACCTGCATGAGATGAGAACCGGGCTCAGCCTAGATATCATGGCGCGATGCGAAACCCTGGAGATATTACCCGGCTGCTGGTGGCGGTGCGGCAAGGGGAGCCGGCCGCTATGGATCAGTTGTTTCCGCTGGTCTACCAGGAGATGCGGGGTATGGCCCGCCAGCGGCTGCGTCGACGTCGACCGGGGCAGACGCTGGACACGACGGCGTTGGTGCACGAGGCTTATCTCAAGCTGATCGACCAGACCCAAGCGCAGTGGGGTGATCGCAGCCATTTTCTGTCGGTGGCCTCGATCGCCATGCGTCATATCCTGGTGGATTATGCCCGTCGCCGCATGGCTCAGAAGCGGGGAGGTGAGGATCAGCAGGTTGTGCTCGACGAGCGCCATCTCGGGGTCTCCGCCCGCGCTGAGGAGATCTTGGCGATCGACCAAGCCCTGTCGTCTCTGGCCGAGCTCAGTGAACGACTGAGTCGGTTGGTGGAGCTGCGATTCTTCGGTGGACTGTCGGTGGCGGAGACCGCGGAAGTGCTCGGGACGTCGGAACGGACGGTCAAACGGGATTGGCGTAAGGCACGGGCTTACCTATTTCGTGCGCTCGGGGGATCTAACGAGTCAGCAGCTTCGGAATAGATCTAAGCTCAGACCGCACCCAAGGCGGTCAGTGACCGGGAGAAGGATGACAGGCACCGGCAACTCAGGTACGCACAACTCAGGCACCGGCACGTCAGACCGTTGGGCGCAGATCGACGAGCTTTTGGACGAGGCTCTCGAGCTTCCGGCCGAGGCTGTAGCGGCATTTCTCGACCGCGCTTGCGGAGACGATGCGGAGCTGCGTCACGAGGTCGAAAGTTTGATCGACGCCGACCGTCGAGCGGGGCAGTTCATGGAATCGCCGGTCGAAGAGTACGCGGCGCCACTGGTCGACGAGACCCTTCCATTGTCACAGCTTGATCCGCTCTTGGGTCGTCAATTGGGCCCTTACCGGGTCGAGCGCAGCATCGGTGGCGGTGGCATGGGGGTGGTCTACGAGGCTGTGGATACCCGGCTCGACCGTCGGGTGGCCCTCAAGCTGTTGCCGCTGGCGGTGAGCAGCGTTCCTGACGCCAAAGAGCGATTCGTGCGCGAGGCACGAGCGGCGTCGGCGCTCGATCATCCGAATATCTGCACCATCTTCGATATTGGTGAAACCGAGGGGGGGCGCATGTTCATCGTGATGGCCTTCTACGATGGCGAAACCCTCGATCAACGGATGCAACGTGGGGCGCTGGAGATCGGGGAGGCACAGGACATCGCGATCCAAGTGGCGCGGGGCCTCGAGCGGGCACACGCCGCCGGTATCGTGCACCGCGATATCAAACCTGCCAACATCATTCTGACCTCCCATGGTGAGGTCAAGATCCTCGACTTTGGCGTCGCCAAGATGTCCGGCGCGGTAGATTTGACGGTCAGCGGGGTCTCGCCGGGTACGCCGGCCTACATGTCGCCGGAGCAGGCGCGGGGTGAGACGGTGGACGTGCGCAGTGACATCTGGTCGTTGGCGGCGATGCTCTACCAGATGTTGACTGGACGTCGGCCATTCGCTGGGCGCAGCGAGGTCGAGGTTTACCTGGCGATTCAAGACCAGGAGCCGGTACGGGTTGGTGAGCTGCGGGCTGCGGTGCCGGAGCCTCTCGAGCAGGCGGTCATGACAGCGTTGAACAAAGATTCGGACGCTAGGCCGGAGAGCATCGGGGCGTGGCTCGAGGGTCTCGGTGTCGAGCCGCGGGAAGACTTCCTGAGCGGCCGAGTGCTGCTGCGGAATGAATCGGCGCCGGGCGCCAAGATACAGGACGAGTCGGTGTTGACTCAGTCTCGGACGGGGCAGCCGAGTTCTGGCACCTTGGTGGAGGGTACCGCGGTCCGCACCGTGATGATGACGGATCTGGTGGCGTCGACCCAGCTGTCGCAGCAACTCGGAGATCGACGGTCGATCGAAGTGTCGGTTGCTCACGATCGCCTCGCCCGCGATTTGTTCGCCACCCACCACGGGCAGGAGATCGACAAGTCGGACGGCTTCTTGGTCCTCTTCGATCGTCCGATCGACGCCGTACGCTGCGCCTTGGCTTATCACCAAGGTGCTGCCGAGCTGGGCGATGGCTTCGGCATCAACCTCCTTGCCCGGGTTGGTGTACATCTGGGAGAGGTGCACCTGCGCCGTAACTCGGCGGCGGATGTGGCGCGAGGTGCCAAGCCGATCGAAGTGGAAGGGCTCGCCAAGTCCTTGGCGGGTCGCGTCGCGTCGCTTGCTGAAGGGCACCAGACATTGGTCACACGGGCGGCGTTTGATCTGGCGCGTCGGGCCGCTGACGATCAGCCATCGGATCTAGCAACCGACGCCCAGGCTGAATTGCGATGGATGGCACACGGGACCTACGTTTTCCAAGGCGTTGCCGACTCGATCGAAGTTTTTGAGGTTGGCCGTGTGGGGCTGGCGCCGCTGACCGCGCCGAGTGACGTGGCCAAGGCTCAGCGTGCTACCGGCGGCGATACCCGAGTGATTTTGGGTTGGCGTGCCGCCGCCGGCCAGCCGCTTCCCGAGCGCCGCAATTGGGTGATGCGGCAGAAAATCGGCGAGGGTGGGTTCGGCGAAGTGTGGCTGGCGCGTCATGCCAAAACCGGCGAGCGTCGAGTCTTCAAGTTCTGTTACCAGGCGGAACGCCTGCGCAGCCTCGAGCGAGAGGTGACGTTCTTCCGTCTGATGAAAGAGTCCCTCGGCAATCGTCCAGACATCGTCCGTATTCTCGACTGGAGCTTCGATCAGCCGCCGTTTTATCTCGAGTCGGAGTATACGGACGGCGGCGATTTGGTCGAGTGGGCGACCCGTGAGGGTGGACTGGCCACCGTGCCGCTGGCAACTCGCCTCGAATTGGTGGCACAAGTGGCGGACGCGCTGGCCGCGGCCCACTCGGTAGGTATCCTGCACAAAGACGTCAAGCCGGCCAACATTCTGATCACCAGCGATGCCGCGGGGGGGCCGCGTGCCCAACTGACCGATTTTGGCGTCGGGCAGGTGGCGGATCCGTCGTTGTTGCCGGAGATCGGTGTCACCCTGTTGGGGCTGACCGAGGACGACGCCTTCACCTCTGCCGGTACCCGATTGTACCTGGCACCTGAGATCCTCGAGGGTAAGCCGCCCAGTATGCAAGGGGATCTTTACGCTCTCGGGGTCATGCTCTACCAGATGGTGGTTGGAGACCTGTCGCGGGCCTTGGCCCGGGGTTGGCAACGGGATGTCGCCGACGATCTGTTGTGTGAAGATATCGCGTGTTTTGTCGACGGATCGCCGGAGCGCAGGCCGAGCAGCGTCTCCGAGGTGGCTGAACGGCTGCGCGGTCTCGAGCAGCGACACACCGAGCGTGCCTCGCAAGAGCAGGCTGGGCTGGCTGCCCGAGAAGCGCAGGAGGCGCTCGAGCGCGGCCGCGCCCGACGTCGGCTGTTGGCGATGGCGGTGGTTGTGCTGGCGGTGTTCGCCACCGCTATGGCATTCCAGGTCCGGCGAACTCGGCAAGAAGCGGCGCGGGCCAATCGTGAAGCCGAGTCTGCGTTGCAGGTTGCCGGATTTCTAGAAGACCTGTTCAAAGTGGTCGACCCTAGCGAAGCTCGCGGCAACTCGGTAACCGCCCGTGAGATTCTCGATCTCGGCGCTCAGCGAATCGACGAGGAACTGGACGATCAACCGGCGATCCAAGCGCAGTTGATGGAGGTCATCGGTGGTGTCTACATGGGCCTGGGATTGCCCGCCTCAGCACGGCCGTTGTTGATCCGTTCGCTGGAAGAACGCCGGGCTCTCTATGGCCCTGATAACCAGCAAGTGGCGGACAGCCTGCAACGGTTGGCGCGCTGCGAGTATTCGCTCACCGACTACGAAGCCGCTGAACCATTGTTTCGAGAAGCCCTCGACATCCGTCGCCGGCTGTTGGGTGACGACCATGTGAAGGTGGCGAAAACCCTGTGTGATCTAGGGGATTTGCAGCATCGGGCTGGCGACCTGACGGCGGCGGAAACCTCCTACACGGAATGCCTGGCGATCGTTCAGCGCAGGTCTTCGCAGCCCGACGCCGCGCTGGCCGAGGCGATTGCCAATCTCGCTTGGTTGAAGGACTTTCAAGGCAAAACTCGCGAAGCCGCCGAACTGTATCCGCGAGCGTTGACGATGTCACGGCAGATCCATGGTGATCGCCACCGGGAGGTGGCAATCACGCTCAATAACTACGGCTACTTCCTGATGAATCACCAGGAGGATGCAGCGAGCGCCGAGCCGTTGCTGCGCGAAGCATTGGCTACCGAGCAAGCCTTGGCCCCCGAAGCCATCGGCTGGCTGATCGTACAGAGCAACCTGGCGATGGTCCTCAACCTGTTGGAGAATCTTGCTGAGGCTGAGTCCTTGGCGCGAGAAGCCCGGTTGCAGCTGGCAGAAAGAGTGGGTGAGGACCATTGGGCCTTCGCCTATGCTCAAGGGGTCCTTGGTTCCAATCTTGCGGCTCAACGCCGGTTCGAAGAGGCGGAGGGTTTCCTCTTGGCATCTTATGAGTTCATGCGTCAGAACATGAACGAGACCGCTTATGCGCCACAGTCGGTGGAGCGTTTGATCTCGTTGTACGAGACCTGGGGTAAAGAGGCCGAGACCTTTCGTTACACGGCGATCCGTCGCCAATACGAGTCCTGAAGCAGGATGCGATAAGATCTGAGAGCAATGTTTAAAGACTGTTCGTCTGGGAAGGACCGTGCGTCTGGGAAAGACCGGACGTCCGTCGATTCACGGACTAATTTAGAGAAGCTCGATGACGCGGGGCTGGTGTCCGATGTCGTGTTTGAGAAGTATCAAACGAGTGTTGATGCGCTGGCCCCTGAGATCGTCGATGAGATGATCGCGGCCTTCAATCACAAAGCGGTCGACCCGGAGACGAGTTCAACGTCAGATTGACGGAAGAATTGTGCGGACTTGTAAAAGCGAGAACACATGGCCAACGAAAATTACGAAGCCCTCAAATTTGCCGAGTTGACCTCCCCGGCGATCGATGACGATGTCGACGGAATCTTCAAGCCGGCTCTCGACACCCTCGACCCGGAGTTGGTCTCGGAGATCATCAGAGCTCGTCAAGGCTTGAACTACGCGATCCTCAGAGAAGCCGGATTGACCACCGAGACAATCGACAACAGCGACAAGTACAAGGCTCAGCTCAATCAATTGCCGCTCGAACTGATCCTCGAGCTCGTCGGTTCGGTGGATGAGTTGGTGGATGACGGCGGCCAAGACTTCTCGTAGAGCCTCCTCAACAATTTTGAGGTCGAATCGACCGTCGAGTCGAGGGTGATTCCGCATTGTGCGGCATCTGCGGTGAGGTCCGGTTCGATGGCGAGGTCGCCTCGGTCTCCGCCGTCGACCGAATGGCCCAGGTGTTGGCACCGCGGGGTCCGGACGAGGCCGGAGCCTGGACAGATGGCCGCCTCGCGGTCGCCCATCGACGCCTGAAGGTTATCGATCCAGGTCCGCGCGCTTGCCAGCCGATGGTGGCCACCGAGCTTGGGTTGGGGCTGGTCTACAACGGCGCGATTTATAATTTTTGCGCCTTGCGACATGAGCTCGAAGCACTGGGATATCGCTTCCGGTCAGACGGCGACACGGAGGTAGTCCTCAAGGCCTACCATGCTTGGGGGGATGCCTTTGTCGAACGGCTCGACGGCATGTTTGCGTTTGCCCTGTGGGAGACCGCGAGTGGGCGTCTTGTGCTGGCCAGGGACCGATTGGGCATCAAGCCGCTCTACATGGCGGCGATGACCGGTGGCTTACGTTTTGCGTCGAGTGTGCCGGCGTTGTTGGCTGCGGGTGGCGTCGACACGGCGCTCGACCCGGTTGCGGTGCAGTGTTATCTGACGCTCGGCGGCGCGGTACCAGCTCCACGGACGCTGCTTGCCGGAGTTCGCAAGTTACCCCCTGCAACGGTCTCGACCATTGAAGCGGACGGTACTCGCCAATCCACTCGGTTTTGGCAACTCGATCGAGTCTCTCCGGTGAGCGAGGAGATCGACGAAGCAGACTTGCGGGACGAGCTGTTGGCGATCTTGCGTCGAGCCGTGCAGCGTCGACTGATTGCTGACGTGCCGGTTGGGGCGTTCCTCTCCGGTGGTCTCGACTCGAGTCTGGTTGTCGGGTTGATGGCTGAGGCGACGACGAGGCCGGTACCGACGTATTCGATCGGTTTCGAGCGTGTTGGTCGTTTGATCGGTCATGAGTTTCCTCAGTCCGATCGTGTGGCCCGGCGATTCGGCACCGAACACCAGTCGTTGTCGGTTGGCCCGGTCGAGTTGGTGCGGAATCTCGAAGGCTGCGTCCGGGCGATGTCGGAGCCACAAACCGGCCGAGATGCCATCGGTTTCTATCTGCTCGCTCGTCAGGCGGCCGAAGTGGTGGGCGTGGTGCAATCGGGGCAGGGGGCGGATGAGTTGTTCGGGGGGTATGTCTGGCACGGCGCGATGCGGACCTTGGCTGGTGCCAGTACCGAGGAGCTTACTGCTGCCTATCGCCGAGCGGCCTTTGGTCGTGACGACGCGACGGCCCATGACGCTCTGCATCCGAGCTTGATCGGTGACGATCATAGTGGACATCTGCTAGCCGAGCTGTTCGATCCAACCCATGAGCCTAAGGACGCTGGGCCGATTGCTGGGCCGCTCGCCCGAGTGCTGCGTTACGAGACCGAGGCGCAGCTGTGTGAGGACCCGTTGCAACGACTCGACAATATGACAATGGCGTCGGGGCTCGAAGCGAGGGTTCCGTTCCTCGATCACGAAGTGGTGGAGTTTGCGGCGCGCCTACCGGATCGCCTGAAAGCCTCCGGTAGCGGTAAGGTGCTTTTGCGGCAGGCAGCACGAAGTCTGCTGCCATCGGAGATTGTCGACCGACCCAAGGTCTACTTCCCGGTGCCGCAGCTGGGGGCGATCCGGGGTTCGGTGTTGGCGTTTGTTCGCGACGTGTTGACCCAGCCCAGTGCTGCAAGGCGTCAGTTGTTCCGTCCGGGGTATCTGGAGGACCTGCTGGCTGCGCCTAGGTCGCGCCGGAAGTCGAGGCGACTGTGGGAAGCGACGACCCTGGAGTGCTGGCTGCAAGTCCACGGTATTTAGATCGTGATGGCCCCGATCGACGATCGAATCCGTGGCAGAGATTGGCAGAGCATGGGGGGATTTTGGTTCGAGCTATGACGATCAGGAGGATGACAATGCAACAAAGCGATCCGATCGATGATGCCTCATTCCAATACGGAGTGTCTCCAGATGCACCGGGCAGGGAGCCAGCTAGGCTGCCAAGTCCTGGAGAGTCGATACCGCTCGAGGCTCATCGCCTGTTGGCGTTGGCTGAGTTGACCCTGGAAGACCGCAAACAGATCGTGGATCAGTCCATTTTCCTGCTCGAACAAGCTTATGCCCATCGTCGGCACAAACTAGCGGTGCATGGGACGAATCCCATCTTGCAATTGATGGCTCTCAGGCGTCGCCTCGACAACCTCAATTCCAAGGACTTGACCGAAATGTTCCCGATCGGCCTCGCCGATTTCGCCACCGAGAGCCCACGATATCCCGAGCTTGCCTTCCATCGCGAGATGACATCTATTTTCAACGGTTTGCGGGATCGACATACGCTCTACCTGCTGCCTGAGCCGTTCTCCGAGTTGATCGCCTTTCTTCATTTTGATGTCGAGCGGGCACGAGACGAAGAAGGGCGTTTCCACTATGTTGTGACCCGGGTGCTTCCCGGCGGGCATTACGTCCAGCCGTTGACCCGTGACGTCCCGGCGTTCCATCAACCGCCGGTGCAGGTGGGCTGGGAGATCGCTTATTGGAACGGTCAGCCGATCGAGCGCGCGATCGACATCAATGCCTCGGAACACGCCGGTAGTAATGCTGCAGCGCGTGCAGCTCGCGGTCTCGAACGGCTCACGACCCGCCCCCTCATCGTTTCTCCGATGCCGACCGAAGCCCACGTCCAGGTCGGCTTCTTGACTCGCGGTGAGCGGTATGGCGAGATCGAGCCCAATGCGCCGCGCGACGTAGCGTATGAACGGATCCCGCGATCGGTCGTGATCAACTTTCCTTGGTTCGTGACCCGCCAACAGCGTGGTGACAGTATTTCCCGGCCGCGATTGAGAGGCCGTTTTGGGGGGCGTAAGCGCGTTCGTCGACTGGCTTTGGCCAATGCGCGGCGCCGTGAGGTCATGGGGCGTGGGCTCGATGTCGAAGTAGATCGGTTGCACGAGTTTCGGGCTGGCAACCTCAGTCAGAGTGCACCCACCGAGATGCCGGGCATCAAGAGGCTCGCGGTGCGTCCGCCGTTTGCTCGGAAGCTCGGTGCGTCGAGTATCGAAGTGGATGGTGAGCGTTACGGCTATCTGAGGCTCTACTCGTTCAATCAGGTGGCCCCGACAGCTTTCCTGCACGAAGTTGAACGACTGGTGACCCATCACGACATGCCGCAACAAGGTCTGGTGATTGATGTGCGCGGTAACGGTGGTGGTTTTATCCGAGCAGGTGAGTCGTTATTGCAATTGTTCACGCCGCGCTGGATCGAGCCCGAGCCTTTTCAGATCAGTGTCTCTTCGTTCGCCGGAGAGTTGACCGGTCGGGCGGATGGACGAGGAAAGTTGCCCGACCTCACGCCCTGGCAGGCTTCGGTGAAACTTGGAGCGGAGACCGGGATGAGCTTCTCACGCGGGATTCCGATCACCAGCATTAAACGTTGCAATGTTCGAGGGCAGGTTTATTATGGTCCCGTCGTGCTGATTGTCGACGCCAATTGTTACAGCACAACCGACATTTTTGCCGCCGGGTTCAAGGATCATCAGATCGGGCCGGTGATCGGGATCGATGCCAACACCGGAGCGGGGGGAGCCAACGTATGGCAGCACAGCTTCTTGCGCAATGTGCTCGAGACCAAGAGCAGCACCAAGGGTGAGAGCGGGATCCAGTTACCCAAGCTGGCCAAGGGAGCCGACGTGAGTGTTGCGATTAGACGCAGCCTGCGGGTTGGACCTGATGCAGGTACGCCGCTGGAAGATATTGGCGTTGTTCCAGACTTCGTCTATTCGATGACCCTGCGTGATCTCTTCCGCAAGAACATGGATCTATTTGAGCAATCCGTCGAGCTCTTGCAGAGGCATGTCCCAGACGAACGTTGTCACCTTCAGAGGCTGTCGTCGCTAGCATCGAGTTGGCCGGTTCCGGTCGCTCGCCAGCTGCGGCTGATCGATCTCGAGTGTGACGAGGAGTCCATCGCAGCCAGGGTCCAAACCGCGGGTATCGATCGCCTCGATGCGTTTGTTGGCGGGCATTGGGTAGGAACTGATCGATACGTCAAGGGTCGACCGGAGATCAGTCTCGATATCGATCCGCCTGCGGACGGTGCTGAGTCCACCGTGACGGATTTTTGCCTTCTGCGGCGTTCCCACGAGTCCCGTGAGTCTCGCGAGTCTGGTGAACTCGAGTTGGAGGGTTACCGCAGAATCGGTGCCAATGGTCTTGACGATTGGGAACTCGTCGCGGTCTGGCGGCGGTCGGTTTCGGGTTACAAGAGACTTGGGTCTCGTGAGCGCACGGAATAGAACCTCAAGCCGCCGCTGGAGAAGTAGGGTTCGGCTGCCACGAAATCGAGCCCGCCGCCCTCGATCATGCGTTGGAAGATATCGAGAGGTGGCTCCTGGCGTACGTCGTAAGGGACGGGTGAACCGGTCGAGGGGATTACGACCTTGAGTTTGTGCGGCTCGACTTCCGAGATGAACAGTTCGGCGCCGGGGTTGAGGTACGGCCGTACAGTGGCGTAGAACTCCTGATGGGTCGCCCAGTCGGGATCGTGGGGCCGGGGATCGTTGTGGCGTGCGGCGAAGAGGGGATGTTCGGGGTTCAGCCCACAGTAGCTTGGTGGGTTGCCGATGACGAGATCAAAGCGTTCGTCGGCAGGAATGGTCTGGAAGTTGTCGCTGCGGTAAAAGGTGATGTTGAGGTTGTTGGTGTCGCGAGTCCGTGCGACCCAGGGCTCGACAGCCGGATTCTTGTCGGCCAGCACAAGCTCGTCGATCAGGCCGGCGCGTAGCAATGTGATGCCTAAGAACCCCGGCCCAGCGCACCATTCGAGGCAACGGCCGTAGGGAGGATTCCCGGCACGTCGGAGATAGTTGGCGAAGGGGCGAGCCAGACGGCTGCCGAAACCGTCCAACTCGGGTGCGTAGTAGACCCACACGTCGCGGTACCGCCACTTCATCGCACATCTCGCGCTCTTTGGCCTCATCGGCAGAGGATATGCGATCGCTCCGCTCGGAGCACTGAGCGGTCTAGCAGCACGGAGCCATCTCAAAGCACGGTATAGGTGCGGCTGCCGATCAGCTGATCCGCACTGTTGTAGAGCCGAACCTCATATTGACCCGAGTCGACGTGACGCCGGCCGTAGAAGATTCGATAACCACTGCCGACGTTCCTGGAAACGTCGACCTTCCGGACATGGTCGATGGTGCCGTCAGCCCTAGTCCACTTCAGGGTGAGCGTCTCGCGTGACTGTGGCGCATGCACCCAGGCGAACATGTAGACCGATCCCGCTTGAAATTCGTCGGCAACTCCGACGGGTGCAGTAGGGAGACCTTCGCCGCGATGAACCTGTGCGCAAGTCACCAGCTTGTCCGAGCTAGTCAGGCTCGCCAGGTCGCCGCTGGGCGTCGTGGGCTGCTGCGTCGAGTGGCTGTTGCGCTCCAGGTTAGCTTGCCGCAATGGTGACATTTGTTGGGCGACGTCCAGGTTCTGCGAATCCGCCACCGCAGTCTCTGGTGTCTTCAACTCGTCGATGGTCTTCAAGACTCTGGCGGCGGCGGTGGAGTCGAGAAATTGGCGGGAGCTGGCCCACAACGTTTCATAAGCCAGCAAAAGCTCATCCCTATCGAGATCGGAAGCCTGCAGCTGGGAGAGGGTCCGGTAAGCGGCCAGCGCGGAAGCAGCGGGCCGCGGTGAGCTTGTGTCTTCGATCTCGCCTTGAGACGTGTTGTCGTTTGGCGTCACGGTCTCGCCTTGGAGGATTGCCTCGTCTTTGGGGACCGTCTCGCCGAGAGTCACCGTCTCGTCTTCGGGCACCGTCTCGTCTTTGATTGCAGTGGCGTCGCCAGCAATGGCAGCGGGGTACTGAAAGCCAGTCACCTGCTCGGTGGTAGACGAGCTCGACGGGGCAGGCGTCACAACGTCCACCGTTTCAAAGCCTACGAAGTCGACGTCTGAAAATTCGGTGCTCGAGCCTCCAGCCATCGCATCCTCAACCGAGCTCTTGCTCGACGACTCCGGCTGCAGGCCGGTGTCTGCTGGGGCTGGCTCTATATCCGTGGTTCGATCTGTGCTGGTTGTTGCGGTCGGTATGGAGCGTGGCGCCTCTGAGGGTTGAGTTGACGCTATCTGCTCGAATTTTGGCAGGAGATCCGGCCGAGCGACACAGACGCCGACACTGGCGGCGGCGAGCAGGGTGATCGACACCGCGAACAAGGCCGCGCGAGAACGCCGCCGCATGTTGACGACAGGCTCGATGACGATCGGCGCCAGCGCGAGGGGTGCCCCCACTGCCAGCTCTGCGTCGTTACCGAACTCTGGGCCATCACCGGGCTCTGGGCCATCTCCATGGGGACCCATGAGCAGATCGGCAACCACCAGTTGAAATGTGCTGTCGGGGCTCTTACAGAGCATCGAAATCGAACTCAACACCCGATCGAAACCCGGGTGGGAAGACTGGCCGTCCCAATCGACGAGGTTGGCGGTTTGGAGCCGTCCGAAACCGAGAGGTACCGGCACGTCGTCGATCAAGATCGGCATCAGGATGCCTCGGTCTGCTCCCGCTTCGGCCTCTTCTTTGACCCAGTCGGACAGGACCGACTTCTCCGACCACAACACCACAACACACGAAGCATCGTCCAAAGCCTGTTGAATCACTTGATCGAAGGACTTGCCAGGCGGGATCTTGCGATCCCACCAAACGGAGAAACCGTTGTCCTCGAGCGTCTCGGCAATTCGCTTGGCACGGGGGCGATCTTCTCTTTTGTAGCTGACAAATATGTGACTCATGGTCATCTCCTCCGGAAACGACGGCCTGGCGTCGGTTGGGTATGGGATATCGACGGCTTGTCCCGCCTTCACCTTTGACAACGCGAGACGGCAGAGAAACGGGCCAAGTCGATTGCGGTCGGCAATCGAGGGGCGAAAAAAGAGCCCGGCGGAGTGGCCCCGTTTGTCTTCCCAATGCGTGACACCAGATAGACGAGGACACCACAGACCGCGACCGCAAGGAGATCACGATGTTGAAGCAATGGCTGAGTCACCTCGAGACCGTTCACCGCGCTAAAACCCGCGAAGAGCGGGAGGCGATCTATCGTTTTCGGTACCGGATCTACTTCGAGGAGTTCGGCCGTGAGCTCGGATCACCGGATCACGACCGACAGTGGGTGAGGGACGAGGATGACGAGGAAGCCACCAGTACGTTGCTCTACACCGGCTCGATCGACAACATCACCGGCACCGTGCGACTGCGTCATTGGGCGGCGGGTGCGGTACCAGAACACGATGTTCACGAATTGTCGATGGAGCGGATACCTGACATCGAGCAACGCAATACCGGCGAAATTGGGCGTCTCATGGTGCGCCGATCGATGCGCGGCAAAATTATCATCTCGTCACTGCTGAGAGCGAGTTACGAGATCTTCGCCGGCGAAACGGGCACTGACCTCGTGTTCTGCTACTGCTCGCCAGGATTGGTGCGTTATTACCAACAGCTGGCGATGCGACCTTTCGGCGGACGGTTGGTCAACGCGCCCGATGGCATGATGGTACCGTTGGTCTCGGTGTTGTCGGACCGAGGCTACTATCGGCAGATGCGTTCGTTATTGACGCCCTTGGTGCGGCGTTTTTTTGGACCAGGCAAGCGCCCGATCCTCGATATCGAACCTTATCGCCCGCTGTTCGCCGTTGGCGCCACCGGCATCGAATTCGAACCGGATCGAGTTTGGCAGCAAGTGGAAGCGAGCTTGTTGAACGAGGTCCCTGGCAGACCCCGGTCGATCCTCGACGTGTTACCCCGCAAGGCAGCGCAGAAGCTGGCCGCTTCCGGTCAGGTCCTCGACGTCGAGGATGGCACGTTGGTGACTCGCAAGGGTTTCTGTGAGCGCGAGCTCTACATGGTGCTCGATGGCTGCTTCGAAGCCACGGATAACGGTCGCACCCTGCGTCGTATGCACTCTGGCGACCTCTTCGGCGAGATCGCCTTTCTGAACCCTGAGGCTCGGCGCACCGCGTCCGTCATCGCACGGGGTAAGGGTCGAGTTCTGGTACTGCGTGGGCGGGCGATCGACAAGTTGATGGTGAGTGATCAGAGTCTCGGGGACACCCTCCGGGATGCGCTCCTCAGGCTCGAAGGTCAGCGGCTGGAGACTTCTAGTACGGCGTTGGCAGAAGTGGCTTGAGGCTCCGTCGTCGAGGGCAACCTTGTGAGTCAGTGAACTTTCCGGGCAGCCGTTTCGTTTACCTGGGTGACCGTTGCCATCCGTCCTGGGCTAAAACCCATGGGCTTTCTGTCGACCGCCCTGGAGACCTGTTCCTGGAGTTCTGCCATGCATGATTTTTTCCTCGCCATCCGTCTTGCCAGTCGGCGAGCGTCCAAGAACCTGACGACCAGTGCTATCGCGGTGTTGACGATGGCACTGGGTATCGCGTTGGTGATATCAACCTTTGCAATCCTCGACGGTATTATGATCCGGGGCCTGCCTTTCGAAGATTCCGAACAGCTGGTTCACCTCGAACGCAGCCATCTCGAACGCGGTATCTCGAGTCTGGCGGCTAGCCAACACGATTTTGAGGATTGGCGGGAACAGCAGGAGAGCTTCGAAGGACTAGCCGCATTTCAAACCGGCACGATCTATTTGGCTGGTGAGGGTTTGGCCGAACGTTATGCAGCTGCGAACCTGTCAGCCAACACGCTGGATTTGTTGCGGGTTGGGCCAGCGTTGGGACGCGGCTTCTTGGCCGCAGACGAACAACCTGGGGCCCCACAGGTGCTCCTGATTGGCCACCATGTGTGGCAGAAGCGTTACGGTGGCGGAGACGACATTCTCGGCGCCGAAGTTTTCGCCAATGGTCTACCCGCGACGATTGTCGGCGTTTTACCGGAAGGATTCCGGTTTCCGGTAAGCCAGGATGTGTGGTTGCCGTTGCAGCTCGAGACCCATGAGCTAGCTCGTGGTGAGGGCCAGACTCTGGAAGTTTTTGGGCGGCTGCGTAGCGGGGTTTCGCGCCAGCAGGCGGCCAGCGGTATGGCGACGGTAGCAGAGCGCTTGGCGCAACAATATCCTGAGACCAATCGAGGCATCGGTGCCATTGTGCAGCCTTTTGTCAACGAGTTTGTTCCTCCGGATACCCGCGAGATCTTGACCTTGACGCTGGTAGCCGTCGGTTTGATCTTGCTGATCGCGTGTTTCAACGTCGCCAACTTGCTGCTCGGGCGAACGCTGGTGCGTCGCAGCGAGCTGGCGATCCGTTCCGTCCTCGGCTCTGGCCGTTGGCGGACGGTCGGTCAGGTGCTCGCCGATGCCACCCTGTTGGTGGTCCTCGGTGGCGGGTTGGGTCTGGTGTTTGCTCAGTTCACGTTGCAGATCGTCGACCAACAACTGGCTCGTTTCGACCTGCCGTTCTGGTACGACTTCCGCATTGACAGTCGGGTGCTGCTCTTCGCGTTACTTGCGACCGGCGTGGCGGTGGCTATCGCAAGTGCACTGCCTGCATTACAAGCTACGAGGACGGGTCTCAATCAATTTTTGTCGGCGGCCGGCCGAAGCTCAACCGACTTTCGACAGAGCCGAGCAAGCCGTGCCTTGTTAGTATGCGAGGTTGCGTTCTCGTGCGCCCTCTTGATCGGTGCTGCGCTCACCGTACGCAGTGTGATCGAAGCCGGCCGTTTTGACCTTGGTTTTGGGACCGGTGATGTTTTGACGGCACGAGTGGGATTGGGTACGAGCTCTACTCCAGACCAGGACGGTCCGGAGGGCTTCAGTGGTCCGGAGGTCTACGAGCGGTTGCGGCAGCGGATCGCCGGGCACCCCGAGGTAGCGATGGTGGCGATTGCCGACGTCATTCCCACCGACACCAAACGGTTCGCAGCGCGGGTCCGATATGAACAACCGGGAGAAACCTACGCCACACCACGGGAGATGCCGAGGTCCCGCCTATCGAGAGTCAGCCCGGAGTATTTCGAGGTCTTCGAGGTGGACATTTTGGCCGGTCGTGCTTTCACGGTTGCGGATCGCGAGGGCGCGGAGACGGTTGCAATCGTCAACGAGGCCTTCGCCCGTCGCGAATGGCCTGACCAGAATCCGATCGGGAAAACGGTCGACTTGTGGATGGGAGAGGAAAAAGAGGTCGCAACACCGGGAGCTGGGCAAGTCGAAATTGTCGGCATGGTGCCAACCCTTCGTTTTGCTGAGTTCGACAATAACGACGATCAGCAAGCCCTTTACTTGCCCGTGGCTCAGCAGCCGTTGCGTTCGGCATGGGTCGCGGTCAAGACGCGGTCCGGTGATCCGTTGGCGTTTGCTACCTCCTTGCGGGAGCTAGCAAGTGTCGAAGAGCCTGAGCTGGCGATCTACTGGGTACGCTCGATGGAGCAGGTGTTCAAGGACACCTTGTCGTATTCGAACTTGGTCGGCCTGCTGTATACGGTGCTTGCCGGGATCGCCTTGTTGTTGGCCTGCGTCGGGCTGTACGGTGTGATGTCCTTTGCCGTGAGTCAACGAGTCCACGAGATGGGGGTCAGGATGGCGATTGGTGCCACTGGCCGCGATGTGATGCGCCTTGTGTTGCGCGACGGCCTGAG
Source organism: Acidobacteriota bacterium (assembly GCA_029263395.1). GTDB lineage: Bacteria > Acidobacteriota > Thermoanaerobaculia > Multivoradales > J023 > JAAELT01. The sequence continues at coordinate 20,199 of JAJCXO010000212.1, forward strand.
CAAGGTACGGATGGGACTGTTGTTGGGTTTGGCAATGGGGTTGCTGCTATCTCTCGGCCTGCGAAACCTGATTTTCGGGATCGGTGCCCAAGACCCTGTGACCTTCACCATCGTGCCGATCATGCTGTGGGTGGTTGCGGCCGCCGCCTGCCTGATCCCCGCCCGCCGCGCAGCTGGTGTTGATCCGATTCGGGCCTTGCGCAACGAGTAGGTAGCCCTTGGCCCGGCTGCTAACAGGTCGGCTGCCAACAGGTCGGCTGCTAACAGGTCGGCTGCTTAAAGGGCGAGGCGCCGAGGTGACGAAAGCATCCTTAGAGTGAGGTTGGATCGAACTCAACCAGGGTCGACAGGAACTGTTCTCCGGCTACGTCATAAAGGGCTAGTGCCAAGCGCTGCTTGGCCTTGCGTAACTTGAGCGAGGTTTCATAAACGGCGTAGGCTCCGGCAGCTGGTCGGGTTTTGCCGCCAATATTGACCGGGATGATCGGGATCTCGGAGCGGTCGCCATCCTCGCCCATGACTGCAACGCGGAGCTCGAGTTTGGCCTCGAAACCTCGCGCGACTGGCAGCATGACAATGTTGTCGAGCGGGACCTTGAATGAGATCGGGAGCTCGATCTTGCGTCGACCCGCGCGTTTCGGATTGCCGAGCGTCACGTCAAGCGAATGGTCTCCAAGGGGTGTCGAAAACAGCAGATTGCTTTCGACCAACATGGTGACTTCGGTCTGTCGCGAGAGGTCTTTGAAACCCTGCCGGCTGCGGCTCTTCAGATCCTTGCGAACCGTCTCGACTCGCACTTCATGCTGTTCGTCATTGCGCTCCCAGGTTGGGGCGTAGCCGAGCCAATAGTAGTTGCCCGTGTCTTGAAGCGTCTCCTGTATGGCAGCTTGTCGCAAGCCGTTGAGCATCGCTAGACCGCCGGTCTTCTCAGCCAGGACCAGCAGTGGTAGTTCAACCTCATTCTCCCGTCCACCGGTCCTGCCAAAGGCACTGGTGGCCGGATCGAAGGCTCCAGCAGCGGCTCCCACCGCTCGATCGCCGCCTTCTGCAGCGGTCGGTCCGCCAGATTGTTTGCCCGCCAAATCGATGGGATAAATTGTGTAGCCGAGCAAATTGGCGGTGTCGGCGAGGTCACGTAAAGCGTTCTTGGGTGAAGTGTAGAGTGAACGGTCCAAAATTTGCGCATTGGAAGGGTTGCCAGTGGCGTAGGTGACGGGCTCGTCAGGCCAGCCGCCCGACGTCAGCAGCAGGACTTTACGTCCGGGAGTTGACGCCATGGTCCGCATGGCGGTGGTTGCGGCTTTGACCACCGTGCCGACCTGTCGACTCAGCTTGGTGACGTATTGGACCAAAATGTTGCGGCTGGACTCTTCGATCAGTCCTGAGTTCAACGTTGCAAGTTGGGCTTCGTACTGGCCGAGCTCACCGCGGCGCTGGAGACCGAAAGCCGGTTGCTCCATGGCGGTTCGGAGCGTGTTTGCAATCGCTCCGGGAGACCCAGACCAATCACCGACCAAGTCCAACTGTCGGCCGTTGAATGCAACGACGGCCATGCGGTCCTTGGGGCCCATCTCGGGGAGTCCGTCGATGATCTCTTGGAGCACCACTTTGCGATCGCGGGCGTGGCCGAAGAAATTGTCGACAAAAAGCAGGAAGCTGGTACCGGCGACCTCACCGGGTGTCACCTGGGGAGCGGCGGCGATCGCGCCAGGAGTTGACGACTTTGCGACCCCTTGGCGGATCTCGCTGAAATATTCGATTGGGACGCTCTCGCCGTCGACAAAAAGTCGGAAGTCCTCGGCTTGCAGTCCCGAAACGGACTGTCCGTTCTTGTCGGTAACCGCCACCTCGAGGTTCAGGACGCGAACATCAATCACCTCACCGAAGGCGCCTAGGCTCTGGTCGGGTTCTTGGCCTTGCAGGGCCTGGGTGGGGCAAAAGTACAGTAGAAGACAAGTTATTAGAATAGATCGCACTGTTTGATCTCCCCGGAAATTTCAGGAAAAGTAGACCATAGGTATAAAACTCAGACATAAAAACTCTACCATCTTCGAAGGATGTTACGTCCTTCGATGAGCTTGCGTTTGATTCATCCTAAGAAACGCTAGACTGTCAGCACGGCACGATCGGGATCAACGCAGCTGTTCATTGAGCCTAGCGTCGGGCTGAACAGGTGCACGGAGTTCATAGGTGCCGGGTAAGAACCTCCGAGCTTGATACCTCGAATTAGCGGCTTTGCAGCCGGCGTTTCTGGTCGGCAGTCAACACGTCCGGCATCGGTCCACCGAAGTAGCTCCAGCTGTTGAGTGCGATGGCTTGTTCCTCGGTCAAACCAAGGGTTAGCAGCTCGGGGTAGCGGGTCCGCAGTGAATGTTTGGGGTCGATGAAGTGAGGGCTGCCGCGGCGTCTGTCAATGTCGCTCGACTCGACGTATTGCGTGGCCTCGTCGCGTGCCGCGTCGTCATTGGCGATCAGTGAATAAAACGAGCGTTGCTTTTTGAGGGTCTGGGTCAGCTCGCCGACGTTGGTTTGAGTAGGGTCATAGTCGACCTGGACAATTTCGGCGCCACCCCAATGCCCGATGCGGGAGGCGACCACACCGTGGACTCGGCCGAGAGTGGCTTCACCAGTCCAATAGCAGTACATCGAGAACGTCGCCGTCTCGGTTGACGAATTGGTATCGTTGGCGGTTGTTTTGTCCGAAGTGAACGCCGGGGCCGCAGCCAAAGCCAGAACGATCAACCCGATGAGTGAGATGGTTCTCATGATGAGGTTCCTCCAGGGTCATTGGCTTGAAGCTACGGCCGGCGCAGAATCACGGATTGTGTTCCGGCTCGACGCTTACTGACGATCGATGATCATCCGGGCAATCCGTTCACGGTGGAAGGTCGCATCACCGAACAGCAGCTCATTCGATTTGGCACGTTTGAAGTAGAGCTGCAGATCGTGTTCCCAAGTGAAGCCGATGCCACCGTGGACTTGAATACCCGAGCTCGCGACCTCACGGGCAGCGTCCGAACAATACGCTTTGGTCACCGAAACCAGACGGTCGACCTCAGGATCGTCTTCTTGCACGGCCCAGGCGGCGGAGTAGGTTGCCGAGCGGGCGCTCTCCAGGCGGAGTAACAGGTCGGCACAACGATGTTGTACGGCCTGGAACGAGCCGATCGGTTTGCCGAATTGTTGACGGCTCTTGGCATATTCCACCGTCGTTTCGGAAATCCACTGCATACCGCCAACCAGCTCAGCGCAGGCTGCGATGGTAGCTTCGTGGGTGGCCTTGGTGAGTGCCGATCGTGCCTGCTCACCACCTGCGAGCAGACGATCTGCTGGCACGGTGGCATCCGCAAGCGTCACCCGGTAGAGCTTGCGGGTGGCGTCGATGGCTGGCATTACCTCGATTTCCATGTTGGCGATTCCGGCATTCAGGGCGAAAACTGCCAGCTCGTCCCCGAGCCGGGCGACCCACAGGATCAAGCCAGCGATTTCGGCGTCGGACACGAAAAGCTTCGTGCCATCGAGGCGATAGCCACCGCTGGCAGGCTGTGCCTTGGCCGTGGCGGTGACGCTGGCTGGATCCCAATCACCACTGGCTTCGAGCAGTGCAACCGTGGCGCGCAGGGTGCCGTCGACGATGGGTTCTAGATAGGCCTCGGGCAATGATTCATGACCAGAGGCAGCAAGGAGTGTCGCCGCCCAGTGGTTGGAAAGAAAAGGCCCAGGCAAACAGCAGGAGCCCATCACTTCGGCCACCGCGGCCAGGTCGACCGCACCCAACCCGAGGCCCTCGTGCTCTTCGGGCAGTGTGAGACCGAGTAGGCCTTGATCAGCCAGATGTTGCCAAAGGTCTTCGTCGAACGCGGTTTCGGTCGCCATCAGCTCGCGAACGCGCTGGGTGGGACATTCACGGGCAAGGAGCTCGCGCACGGAGCTCTGTAACAGTTTCTGAGGTTTGGATAACTCGAAGTCCACGGATGTCTCCTCGAGCTAGTAGCTCTTGGGGAAGCCGAGGACACGCTCGGCGACGATGTTACGCAGGACCTCACTGGTCCCTGCTTCGATGGTGTTACCGCGGGCGCGCAGGTAGGCATAAGAGATTTGACCCCAAACCTCCTGCTCATCGGTCAGCTGTGAGTAGGGGCCGGCGATTTCCATCGCCGCCTGAGTCAATCGCTGATTGAGCTCGCTCCAGAACAGCTTGAGGATCGAACCCTCTGGACCTGGGACGCCGTCCGTTGCGATCCGCGCGAGGGCACGATCGGCAGTCATCCGGAATACTTCGAGATCAAGATGAGCCTGAGCGATCTGTTGACGCACCAGCGGGTCGCCTGCGGCGCTGCGGTTGGGATGATGGCTACTCGGACGTGGTATGTCAGGTAGGGCGTTGATCAGCGTTTCCAGAAAACGCGACAACATGACGCGGACCGCGGCGCCGAGGTTGGCGCGTTCGTTCATCAGCGCGGTGATGGCGACTCGCCAGCCACCGTCGATCTCCCCCAGCACCTGGGTCGCTGGGACCCGCACATCGGTGAAGAAGATTTCGTTGAACGCGGCATCGCCGCTCATCATCCGCAATGGTCTGACGGTGATGCCTTCACTCTGCATGTCGACCAACAGGCAGGTGATGCCTTTGTGCTTTTGTGCGTCACGATCGGTCCGTACCAGCAGGAAGCAGTAGTCGGCGATGTGAGCGTAACTCGTCCAGATCTTCTGGCCGTTGACGATGAAGTCGTCGCCGTCGCGAACGGCGCGGGTTGCCAACGACGCCAGGTCGCTGCCTGAGTCGGGCTCCGAGAACCCCTGGCACCAGACTTGATCACCGGAGAGGATCGGTTCCAGATAGGCGGCTTTCTGCGCATCGGTACCCAGAGCGATGATTGTTGGACCGATGAGTCCGATACCGATTGCACCCACCACGTCGGGTGCGTTGGCGCGCGCCATCTCCTCGACAAAAATTGATTGTTCCACCGGCGTCGCACCGCGTCCGCCAAAGGCGGCGGGCCAGGTGAGCCCACTGTAGCCAGCCTCGAAGAGGCGACGTTGCCAGGCGCGCAGGTACTCGAGATAGTCGCGGTCTTCGCTATGGGCTTGGCCATCAAACGGCTCAGGTCGGTTGCTCTCGAGCCAGGCGCGCAGCTCGTCGCGGAAGGCGCGCTCGTCGGCGCTCAGAGTCAAGTCCATCTAGGTTCCTCCTCGGTGTCCAGGGACTCGGGATGTTGCATCGTGGGAAGGATTGGGTGAGCTGTCGCTCGTGGCGGCGGCATCCCACAGTAACTCGGCGATGTCTTTGACCACCATACTGGTTGCAGAAGATTCGCCCGCAGGTCGATCGCCTTGTACGGCGCCAACGCCGTCCTCTAGCATGGTGGTACAGAACGGGCAGCCGACGCCGACAACGTCGGCCCCAGTGGCGAGGGCCTGGCGCGCCCGTTGACGATTGACCCGTTGTTCGGCGGGCTCTTCAGCGAAGGACAAACCACCGCCGCCGCCGCAGCAGAACGAATGTTCGCGGCTTTTGGTCATCTCTGGAGTGCGGCCACGGGTCGAGATCTGGACCAGTTGGCGTGGGGCGTCGAATTCGCGGTTGTAACGGCCGAGGTAACAGGGGTCGTGGAAAGTGACGTTTTGCTCGGAGGCCTGAGTGGGACGGATCCGTCCTTCGTCCACCAGTTTGGCCAAGAAGGTGCTGTGGTGTTCAACTTGGTAGTTGCCATCCATCGCCGGATAGTCGTTCTTGAACGTGTTGAAGCAGTGTGGACAAGGGGTGACGATCTTGTCGACGCCATATCGTTCGAGCAGCGCCTGGTTCTTGCGGGCCATGGTCTCGAAGAGGAACTCGTTCCCCATGCGGCGGGCAGCGTCGCCATTACAACGCTCCTCACGCCCGAGGATGGCGAACGACACCCCCGCTTGTTGCAGCAGCTGGGCCAACGCTCGGACCGTGCTGTGATTCCGTTCGATGAGCGCGGTAGCGCAGCCGATCCACAGCAGGACATCAACTTCGTCTGGATCGTCGAGTTCGGACATCACCGGGACGTCGAGGCCGTCAGTCCAATCGATCCGCGACAGCCGGGTGCCAGGATAGGGGTGCCCGCGACGTTCGAGGGAGGTCATGGCGTCGGCCATGGATTGTGGCATCTCAGCCTCTTCCATCGTCAGATAACGGCGGACATCGAGAATTTTTGGGAGCTGTTCGATGTAGACCGGGCAGACTTCCATACAGGCGGCGCAGGTGGTGCATTGCCACAGACTCTCCGCACTCAAGGTGCCGGTGGACTGCAGGATGGGCAGTACCGGCTCGTCGTCATCCACATCGTCTGTTGCGCCTCGAGGGGCTGCAAGCAGTGTTTCAGCGCCATCGTGCATCAGGTTGCGCAGATCCAGCACGATGTCGCGTGGTGATAGCGACTTGCCGGCGGTATGGGCGGGACAGGCTGCGGTACATCGACCGCATTCGGTGCAGGCGTCGAGATCCAGTAGATCCTTCCAACTCATCTTCGCCAAGTCATGGACGCCGAGGGTTGCGTCGTCGTCGGCCTCGAAGTCCATCGGGCGCAACGAGGCGGCGTGACCGTCGAGGTTGGCGAAGAAGATGTTGAGTGGAGCCGTCACGACGTGGGCCAGCTTGGTGTAAGGCGCCCAGGCGAGGAAAGCAAAGGTGACGACACAATGCCCCCACCAGACCATCGCGTGAGCCGTAGTCAAGGTGCTTTCGCTCAGGATTGCCAACGAGCCTTGGGCAATCAGGTAGCCGATCGGTGACCACGATCCCCAAGGATCGTCAGTAGCGGCGATTCGCCAACCCTCGACTAAAAAACCAGATGCAGCGACAACAAAGATAGCGATCAAGATGGCGCTGGCTTCGTCAGAAAACACCAGTCTCGAAGGTTTTTGACGCCATCGCCGGATCATGGCGAGGCCAATTCCCACCAATAGAAAGGCACCAAACAGGTCGACCGCCAACGACTGGAAGAAGAGGTAGAAGCCGCCACGCATGATCCGGGTGCCGAAATCGTGATCCAGCATGACGACTGTGGTCGCCATCGTCAGGACGACAAACCCGGTATAAATCATCAGATGGAATATGCCGGCGAACGAGAACCCAGGTCGGGTCGTGCGCCGCAACGTTCGAGCCTGGCCGACCGCATGCCGAAAGACCAGCGCAAGCCGTTGCCTGGGGCGGTCCCAGCGCATCGCCGGTCCGCCGGTCCGCCACAGTCGGATGCGGCGATAGAGACCGTAGCCGCCGATCGCGACGGTTGGTACCAGCAGCACGTACATCAGCCATGGGAACGGGACGTTCCAGAAGATCTCCCGTGTCGCCTCGGCACGCTGCATCGGATCGGCCCCTCACTTGGTTCGCTTTACTGAGCGGTAAAGTAAGGGGCCAGGAGCCGATTGTCAAACTGTGGAGACTCAGCACCCCGCTGCCACGGTCAGGGAATGTTCAGTCACTGCTGCGTGCCAACTCGTCGTCGATCAGAGCGGAGAGCTGGTCGAAAGCCGATGGGCTCCGTGTCAGCTGCACCGGCCGGCCGTTGACGAACATCGATGGCGTTCCAGTGAGGCCCACCCGTTGGGCTTCTGCCATGTCCCGTTGCACCGTTTGGGTGGCTTCGTCCTTGTCGAGGCAAGTGTCGAACACTCCGCCATCGAGTCCAACTTCGCGCGCACGTTCTTTGAGCTGGTCGATGCCGAGTTCCCGTTGGCGGGCGAAGAGTGCGTCGTGCATTTCCCAGAATTTGCCCTGGTTGGCGGCACAGATCGAAGCCTCTGCGGCTTTGAATGCTTGTGGGTGGATTGACGTCAGCGGCAACTGACGGAACTCAATGCGGAGCTGATCGCCGTAGGCTTCATGCAGCTGGTCGAGGGTAGGTACCATTCGGTTGCAGGCTGGGCATTGGAAGTCGGAGAACTCCACCAGGGTCACTGGGGCGCTACTGGGGCCTTTGGCAGGGCTGTCGTGTTTCGTGATCTCGACCCGGATCGGCTCGAGATGGATCGCAACCTCGTATCGACCGCGAAGGCCAGTCATCAACTCCCGGCGCACCGGTTCGCTGCGCTGTTGGATGAGGTAGCCGCGGATCTGGTCGGCGACCGCCTCCTTGGTTTGTCGCATGCGGGCTTTGTTCTCGTTGTAGAACGCGTCGACCTCGGCGTCGGTCACCGCACTGATTTTGTCTTCGACCTCGATAGTCATGAGCTCCTCGACACTGATTCCGCGGCGAGAGGCTTCGAGCTCTGCGAGTCGAGTTTCGACGAACTGACCGAGGCTGGCCTCCAAGATTTGGTGGCGGCGTTGGTCAATTTCGGAGAGTTGTGGGGCGGCCCAGGCTTCGAGTTCGCTACGAGTGATCTTTCGGCCATCGATTTCGGCCACCGTTTGTTCGGTTTGAGTTGCGGTGTTGTGTGCGAGCGGAGAAGCGGCATCGGTGCAGGAGGCGCTGGTGAGCCAACCCAGGCAGAAGATCGGCAGAAGGAGGCGGCTTGAAATCGGGTTCATCGGTGAGTCCTTTTGGGTCGAGAGTCGTTTGGTGGCCTGGCTAGTGCCAGGGAAAGGGGAGCGGCATTGCCGCGGAGCTCGAAACTACGGAACCGGCACCGAGGAAGCTTGAGAGCGGGCTGAGATTTAGATCAGGAGAATCTCAGGCGAGACCTGAGATGAAGTTCTGAGATGAAGTCCTGGATTGGAAGATGTCTTCATCTTGACATCCCACAGGAAGGCCACGTACACTCCCTCCCTCATGCATCCCACAGGAAGGGTGCCGCCCGAAGACTGCTCGATGAAAGACTGCATCAAGACGCGTGAGGAAATCCCCTATGCAAGAGACTCGCTCACCTATTCTTCAAGGTACCCTCGATCTGATGGTGCTCAAGACGTTGGAACAGATGGGGCCACTGCACGGCTACGGCATTGCACGTCGTATCGAACAGGTTGGCCAAAATGCGTTGATCGTCAATCAAGGGACGATCTACCTCTGCCTGGTCCGGCTGGTTCAGAAACAGTGGATCACTGCCGAGTGGGGCAAGTCCGACAACAATCGCAAGGCGAAGTTCTACTCCCTGACGCCGGCCGGCGAAGCGCAGCTCGCGGCTGAAACCGAAAATTGGGAGCGTATTTCGGACGTGATCGGCCGCGTCTTACAACCCGCAACGGGGAGTTGAAGCATGTGGATACCGCTTCGGGTTTTGGCAGCACGGGTTCGCGGCTTCTTGCGGCCCGGCGATCAAGAGCATGAGTTCGATCAGGAACTGGCGACCCATTTGGCGATGGCGGAAGAGGACAAGATCCGCCAGGGTATGACAGCGCAAGAAGCCCGTCGGCAAGCCCGCGTCGAATTGGGCGGTCTGACGCAACTGCGTGAGGCGAGCCGAGCCGCTCGTGGCTTGCCGTGGTTGGGCACTCTCGGGCTGGATGTCAAACTGGGATTTCGGATGCTGCGCAAGTCCTGGGGACTGACGCTGATCGGTGGTCTGGCGATGAGCGTTGCGATCGGCATTGGGGCGGTCGTCTTCGCCTTTTTTGATATCGGCTATTCCGGTACCTTGCCACTGGACGAAGGAGACCGAGTCGTCGCCCTACAGACTTGGGACGAAAGGGCCCATGACGGACAGCCGAACTCCTTGCTCGACTTCGAGCACTGGCGCGATGCGATGCGGTCGGTGGAAGATGTCGGCGCGGTCCGGACGATTGAACGCAACCTGATCGTCGGAGACGGCCTTGCCAACCCGGTACCCATCGCCGAGATCACGGCGTCTGGATTCGACCTGGCACGGGTGGCCCCATTCTTGGGTCGGCCGCTCACTGAGGAGGATGAACAGCCTGCGGCTCCCCCAGTGGCTGTGATTGGCTACGATGTGTGGCAATCTCGGTTTGCGGCCGACCCGGCAATTCTGGGGCGGACGATTCGCTTCGGAGCCACAGTCCATACGGTGGTGGGTGTCATGCCGCAGGGCTTCGCGTTCCCGGTGAATCATCGGTTCTGGATACCCTTGCAGACGAAGCCCCCGAACCGCCTCGAGAACGAGCGGGCGTTTGACCTCGTTTTTGCGCGGCTAGTTCCTGGGGCGACGATGGAAAGTGCCCAGGCCGAGCTGATGGCGCTCGGATTGGTCCCCCGCGAAACTGCCTCTGACGACGAACAACTCCACCCGCGGGTCATGCCCTATGCGTTTGCGGTGTTCGACGACGAGCCCGGACAGTTTCGTTGGATGTCCCGCCTTGTCCTATTTTTGGTCAGCCTGCTACTCGTCCCACCGTGTGCAAACATCGCTATTCTGATTCACGCTCGGACGGTCACGCGCCAAGAAGAGTTCGCAGCGCGCTTCGTGCTGGGGGCGAGTCGCAGCCGCATCGTCGTACAGATTTTTGTCGAAGTGCTGGTCCTGGCTGCTGTGGCCGCTGTGGTGGCGCTTGGTTTTGTCCGATTGGCTATCCGGCAACTGAAGAGGGACAACCCTGATGTCCCATTCTGGATCGACTTTTCCCTCTCCTTCGAGACGGTCCTGTTCACCGCTGGACTGGCAGTGCTCGCCGCCATGATCGCGGGCGCCGTTCCGGCTTTGAGAGCAACTGGGCGAGAGATGCAATCAGGGTTGAGCTCGCTGGGCAGCGGTACCGGCTTGCGACTCGGTGCAACCTGGACCGCCCTCGTCGTGGCCCAGGTCGCTTTCTCCGCAGCCGCGCTACCTTCGGCGGTCGAGATGGCCTGGGGCACGGTCCGGACCAGTGTCCTGGGGCCGGGGTTCGCATCCGAGGAGTATTTGACCGCCAGGATCGCCATGGACCAAGAGGCGTCTGTAGGTGCGGTAGCTGATGGGACGGTGGCCGAAAGCATGGCAGCCGATGGCGAACAACTCCCCATCGGTTCTCGATTCGGTAACCTCCAGCTCGAGTTGGTCCGGCAGTTGGAGGCCGAACCCGGCGTCTCGAGCGTGACGGTGGCGGCTGCGGTGCCCGGTGATGAGCCGTGGGCGACCGTTGAGGTCGAAGGCGACCCGATTCAAGACGCCAGCATCTTCGCCGGCAACAGCATGGTCCAGTTCAATCAAATCGATGATGCCTACCTCGACGTCTTCGACGTCCCGCTCCTGCTCGGCCGCCGGTTCGATGCTCGAGACCACGAGTCCGAACGAGCTACGATCATCGTTAGCAGGACTTTTGCCGAGCTACTCATCGGCGACGGTAACCCCCTTGGCCACCGGGTCCGGTACGGTTGGAGGGATAGTGACGTGGCTGAGGCGTTAGCTGCTTCACCGTCCGACCCGTCGGCGTCCGAGGCGGAGGCATCGCCGTCTGCCGTAACACCGTCTGCCACATCACCGGCCGAAGAGGTCGAGGCGCACACCTGGTACGAAATTGTCGGCGTTGTGGCTGATCTCCCGGCCAATGCAACCCATGGCAAGATCTACCATCCGATGGTCCCTGGCCGAGTGCAGTCGGCAAGCCTGGCCCTTCGCACGGGTCCCACGCCGGATAATTTGGTAGACCCGCTTCGCGAGATCGCCACCAAGCTAGACCCAACCCTCATCCTCGAGGACATCCTCCCGCTGAATGAGATCTACCGCGACCACGCGGTGGGCAACAACATGGGAGCCACTGTCCTCGGGTTGGTCACCCTATGTGTCCTCCTGCTCTCCGGTGCTGGTCTCTACGCACTGATGTCCTTCACCGTCAATCAACGTCGCCGGGAGATCGGGATCCGCTCAGCCCTAGGGGCGCCACCGCAGCGCCTATTGGCCGAAACGTTCAGGCGAGCGCTTGGGCAAGTTCTGGCCGGGGCTCTGGTCGGTATCCTGGTGGCGTTCTTGGTTGGTCACTACTTCCCCATCAGATTCATAGGCGGCTGGAACGTTCCCGGTGTTGTCCCTGCGGCGGCGGTTTTCATGATTTTGGTTGGCCTGCTCGCGACGGCCGAACCGGCCCGTCGTGGCCTCCGGGTCGACCCTATCGAGGAGTTACGCCAGGGTTAGTCCGGTCGCCCCCTGGTTCGGCTCAACGGGGCGCGACGCCAGGACGTTCAACCGACGGAGGAATCACGATCTCGACATGAGGTGCGACACTCATCGCGACCTGGTTGGCAATCTCGCGTGACAGCTCCTGTTGTAAATCCAGCGCGTCGCCAATCTTGCGTTCATAGGTGCCGCCCCACAGGATCCGCCCGGCGCGAGCATCCACCAATTGGATCGAGATCCACAGACGATCCCCTGAGCGCAAAACCGAGCCTTCCAGCACCGCATCAGCGGCCAGCTCGGTAGCCACTTGGTCGAGATCACGAGGCGGTGTGAGGTTGCGGGTCACCAACCCTGGCAACACATCGAGGGGGCCGAGGTAGGCGAGATCGGCGATCAACATCTCGGTCAGTCCGTCGGCGAAGAAGTCTTGCCGGCATTCTTCGGTGAAGGTCGAAAACGGCAGTACAGCCAGCGATTGCATTGGCCGGGTTGTGGCCTCGCCTGCGATTCCTTCAGCTTCCTGGGGGGCAGGTGTCTGATCGGCGGGAACGGGCTGGGGCGTGAACCATCGACCGGCGACCGCCAGCGCCAGAGCAGTGGCTAGAATCGCGAAGGCCCACCCCGCTGACCTCTGATTGAATCGTGTACCCTGCGTTGGAGGTGCTGGTAGTGCAGCCGGAGTGGTGTCGGCACTAGGTTTCGTCGTGACAGAGTGCGTCGCTGTGGCAGGTTGCGTCGCCGTGGCAAGTTCTGAGATAGGAGCGATCAGGCGGTAACCACTCTTGCGGATGGTGTCGATGTAGGTTGGATTGCGAGCGTCGTCGTCGAGGGCCTTACGCAGTTCGTAGACCACGGTCGACAATGCTTCATCAGTGGTGAAGCTACCTTCCCACACCCGAGTGAAGAGCTCGTCTTTGGTCACTAGCTCGTGCGGTCGCTCAGCGAGACAGAGCAGCACCGCCATGACCTTGTGCCCAAGCTTCCGAGTTGCCGGCTGCTGATGGTCGAGCTTGTCGCTGTCGTGCGCTCGGACGAGGTCTGGCGCTCGAACCAGCGTATTCAGCGATGGCTGGACAATCCACTCTCCGAGACGAAATTCAGCGTGCACCGTGGCTCTCCTCGCGTCTCGTAGACGTTACGAGACGGAGAATATTCTAACGGCAAGCTCGGCTAACGGCTCGCGAGCTCGGCGAGTTTGGCGGTGAGTGCCGGAAGCACCTTGCGGTAGTCCTCGACCAAGCCGAACGCGGCATGCTTGAAGATCGGCGCCTCAGGATCGGAGTTGATCACGGCGATGACTTTGGCGTCGGCAATACCCAACAAATGTTGAGCGGCTCCCGAAATACCGATAGCCAGGTAAAGCTCGGGGGCGATTTTTTTGCCGGTTTGGCCAACCTGCCACGAGGCTGGCACCCAGCCTTCGTCGCAGGCGACTCGTGAGGCACCCACCGCGGCGTCGATG
>JAJCXO010000213.1 GCA_029263395.1 Acidobacteriota bacterium
ATAGTTGTATGCCCACTGGCCTATCAAAGTGCTTGCGGTGAAGCTCTTCTTCGTACTGACTCCGTAGGAAGTGTTGGCGTACTCCTGGGCCCCCGGCGCACTAGGCACCTGAGAAACGAAGTCAATGAGCTTGTAGGTCCAATCGTAACGACCTCCGGTGGGTAAACGTAGGCTCTGGATACCGCCAGAGAGGGTTGACGAGGACTGCGTGTAGTACAGCATGGTGTAGGCCGTGCTCTCGGGCTGTTTCAGCTGCTCGAGCAGAGGGACCGTCACCTCCACCGGGACGATATTGGTGTTGTGGCAACCCGGCCTGCCAGTGGCGAAACCTTGACGGTCGATCGAAGTCGGGGTGTGGACCAACTCGTAAGTTGCTTTGGCTTCGTCACTGCCGAGGGCAGCCAACTCGACTTGAGTGATCTTGTCGGCGTCATAGAAAACGGTGTGGTTGCGGTCGTGGGAGTCAGAGATCTTCCACTGACCCGCCATGCTGGTGTAGTCGAAGGTGATGTGGTGGTCGGTGGCGAAGCGGTCGAACATGCGTGTCACGCGCCAGTCGCGGTCTTCTGGTGGCGAACCAGCGGGCGAGAAGTCGTGGAACTCATGGATGGTGCCGTCGGGGAAATCGATTTGGTAACACGGTGAGGTCTGGTCGACACATGCCGAGGTCTCGTACCGCATCCGCAGGTAGGAGCCATCGGTGGAGAACCAGGTAGCGGACTGATTGCCGTAGCCGGGGTGAAGCTCCTTGCCAAAGAAGATCTCGCCCCCATCGGGGCTGAAGTAGGAACGGAACGACAGCCCCCCGGCGTCTCGCTCCACACCGAGTTTGCCGGGCTGGATGCGCCAACCGAATCCCGCGTTGGTCTGTGGGTCCTGAATCGGAATGCTGTAGCGCACGGTACTGCCCCCCTCGGAGCAGTCAGCGTTTTCGTGATCCCAGCCGTTGGAGGAGTAAACCAAGGTGAGCTGAAAGGAGAGATTGGGGCCAACCGGATAACTCTGGCCGAGAGGGACGGTGAGGGTCAGGTTGCCGTTGAACAGGTTGATGTGGTCGATGTCGCCAATTTGATAGGCGGTGTCGGCATTGAGGCCCCGTTGTTGGCTGGGGAACTGTTGAGCGTGGACACCGGTGGCGACCGTAAGCCAGCAAGCCAGGACGAATACGGATTTGAAGGTGATCTTGGTGAGGTATGTCATCGCCCGTCCTCTACATCATCCCAACGGGTGGTATCGCCGGTCTCGAAGCTGTCTTTGAACAGCAGACCGGTGCTGTGGATGTTGACAACCGCGGTATCGGTCCCCTCTCGACCGTCATCGATTTTGTAAGTAATGACGCAGCTCTCGGATGAGTCGATATCCGGCGTCAGCATGACGGTGCCAAAGCTTTCGGTGACATCACCTGAACAGTCTTCGTCGGTGACGGTGACAGCTAGGTCGTCACCGTCTAGATCCGAGTCGTTGGCGAGCACATGGATGATGAGCGGATCGCCGGTGTGGAAGATCTCGTCGTTGGTGGCGCTGGGCGCACTGTTACATTGGGCATATCCGACGGACGGGGCGAACAACGCCAGGGCCACGAGTAGGTAAAGGACTGTTTGATTCACTTGCCGTTTCTCCTTCGGCCACAGAAAAGTGGTTGATATTTATTGGATAAAACGACCGTAACAGTCTTCCAAGTCCGTAACCGATCAATTCAGAAATTCAACCGGTCGGTAGGCTCATGTGATTCTCTTGCTTCTCTTGAGACAGCAACCGCCGGGGCCGATGCGGGCCTCAATGGTTTGGCGGGTTCTTATCGTGAGGTCGTCCGTCAGTGTGCGCATTCTGGCCGCATCCATCCACAGAGAGAGCGCGGCTATTGACTCCGTGTCGGCAGCCAGCAATCTGAATAGCCTGTAGGTTGCAGTAGCGAGAATCTCAAGCTTGGACCACTCCCCGTTGTGATGGTAGATTGCCCCCAGATCAAGCGAAACCAGAGCGATCTCAAACGGTAGGCGTAGCGCCTGGAATCCTTCCAAAGCAACCTTAAATGCTTTCTCGGCTCGGCTGTGGGTACCTATCTTGGCCCACAACAGCCCCTCGACCCACAGCAGACGATACCGCGCCACGCTTCGCCGTCCGCCTTTGACTTCGGCCCGTGCTTTGCGAAGGTACGCAAAAAACAAATTAAAGTCAGCCGAGTTCACGTGCGCTTGATCGTTGATCGACTGTGCAAGGTTGTGACAGATCGACCGATGCAATCGTTGGTCAGCCGCTGACCCTTTGTCGGGATTACCGGCCATCGTCAGAGCTTCGCCGAAACAATCGCCAGCCTCAGAGAATCTCTCGACAGTAGCGAGTGCGTAACCCCTGGCGATGAGAGCGCGTGCCCTAGCTTTGTTGTCGTCCACAGTGCGTAGTAGTTCAACAGCGACGTCGGCCAGAGCTAGCGCCTCATCGTGCTTCTTTTGGCATGCCCGTAGCGTCGACAGTCGCCGGTAGTAGTCCACCTGGACTAGCGACGGGATCGATTCGGATTCGATTAGGCGCAGCGCGTGTTCGTAGGTCCGGTCTGAATTGGTGTGCTCGCTGGCCGCTCTATATGCCGAGCCCAGGACCACCCAGGCCAACACAAGCCGGCTATGGTGCTCCTGGCACCCCTTTAGGCCCGCGGTCTTCGGTACGGCTAGCGCTAGGGTTGGGGCAATCTTGGCCCATTTGAGTGCCTTCTGTGGATCGTTATAGATCTGGTTGTCGAGATCCTGGAGAAAGAATCGCATAAATGTGGCGTCTGCATAAGTCCCAATGCGACTGAGCACAACGCTGGGATCGGCTGGCAATTCCCGCCATAGTCTTCTTGCCCATTCCTCCTTATGTGCCATTACGTCATCCCTCATTGTTGAGTCAACTTGATCAAAAGTAGCACAAAAGAGGCGAGCTTTTTCAAGCTCGCCCAGGTCAACAGACCTCAGCCTTCGGGCACGATGTAAGGGCCGTGGCCAGATCTAACCAACGTTTTTACAGTCATTTAACGCACTCCTTTGCTCCAGCGACTCTCAGCGGTATTGCCGGATCGCCCCCATAGACTCCCACACCGTAAAACGACAATTCGACCGACCAGGCAGTAGGTAAACCGCAAACGCACAGATCCCCTGGCAGATCAGACCTTCGTGATCCTCAGGAGATCCACTCGCCACACCGGAAAACGACAATTCGAGAGAACCCAAAGAATGTCGAATTGACCGGCCTCGGAGGCGATCCGCTGGTAGCGTTTTGTGCTCATGAGAAGCAGAACACCACTGGAACCGCTCGCCTTGCTCGAGGCGGTTGCCAGCGACCACCCGACACAGCTGCGCTATCTCCTCGGCGTCATCCTGTCGAGCCCAGAACAAGTCCGCTTGCGCGAGGTTGCAAGCCGCTGGGGTGTCGATGGCTTTCAGCTTGCCGACGTCATCATCGATGCGGTCTCCCAGCTCGATACATACCAGCGGCGCGGCTGCTGGCAGCCGACGAACGGCCCAGTCTTGCCGCTGTTACAGCTCGCGCAACTCCGCATCGAGCGGACCAGCATCAGAGCGCGGCGTGTACGCCTCGAGCGACTTGCGAGAAAGCTCATGAACCTACACCAACTCGAGACAGCTCGACTGACCGTCAATCGATGGCTAGGAACTAGACCGCTCGCTCTCTCATCAGCGGCGAAGGGGATCCCAGACAATGCGGCTTAGTGGCAGGCTCACCTGGTTCGCCGATGGCTGACACTCTGGACGAACGGCTAACCGACATCGAGCGACGGTTAACGATCGTCGAGCGTTACCTCGAGACTATTTCAGGAAGCTCGAGGCAAACGACCAACAGAGTGGAGATCCACACGCTACCGGGCAACATTGGCGCGTTCGTGAATCGCCTACATGACGAGCGAAACCCTGACGACGAAGATACCGCGCCGGCATTCCCGACGCGGCCAAAGTCTTCAAGCGGCTGACGCAGAGTCAGCCGTTCTCTCCGGACGAGGCTACCGATCAGGCGTCGCCCGAGCTTCCGTAGAGGTACCCTTTGCGCGCCCGCACTTTGATCTTCTTGTCGCGGGCCTTCACCTTCACCTTTTGGTAACCGGATTCGGCTGCCGGGTGCTCGCTCTGATAGCTGAGCACGTAGTAGCCGACGTTTTCGGCAGCGATCTCGGTAAGCGGGGTGATGAAGTTGAGGAAGGTGCCGTAATAATAACCACCGGTATCGGTTGCCAGTTCACTCATGAACTCACGCTGCGCGTGGTCGAATTCGGTGGGCGTGAGGTCGATGGTGTAAACCGCGACGTTGGCGTCGTTGAGCGCTTGTTCCATCGGCGGGTAGAACCGCGGATCACCGGTCGGGAACGGGGTGCCGTTGCGGAACTCTCCGAAGCCGATGGTGAACATCAGCATGTTCTTGCGACCGACAATGTAGGCCGAGGCATCGGCCACCAAGCGGATGCCGTCGTAGATGCGTTTGGTTTCTTTGCGCAGCTCTTTGCCTTGTGGCAAGTGGCGCAACAGCGAAGGTGCCCCGCTGGGCGGCAGCCGGCGCCCTTGCCGACCCACGTTCTTCTCAGGATCACGATTGCGTGCTGCATTGTCGATCGCTTCCAGAATCTGGTAACGATCCTGCGAGTAGTCGATCTGGACTTTGAGCTTGACGTCGTAACTGACGACCGCAACCCAATCCGACGGCAACATCTGCTCTTCGACCCAGCGCCGGCTCTGCCGACTGGCGTCGAGCTGCTGGCGGACCAGTCGATTACCGATCGAGCTACCCGTACGCAGCTGGTCGTGGAAGAAAAAGATGAAATAACGACTCGACGGGACGTCGCCATCTTCGACCACAATCTCGCCGTTGGGATCGTAACGGGTGGTGTAGTAGCTGACACCGGAAAGATCAACCGGCTCACCGTTCTCTAGGACAATGAAGTCGTCTTTGCCGAGACCACGGACCGCATCACCCGAGCTGTCGACGGCGACAACGTCGAGCAACACCTCAGTCACCTCGACCATGCCTTCGAACTCTGCCGATGGATCTTGCGCCATCGTCATCCAAGGTGCGGCTATGAAGCTCACCACCCACAGCAGAAAGAGGGTCTTCTTTGACATCACGCACCTCCGTGGTTGTATCTTGAGTCCATCGTTGTTGACGAACAGGTAGGTAGTAGCAAGAAGCATACCTGTCATTGGACGCCACCGCCGGCATCTACGGGGCAATCATCGAGCTTACCGGTATGGGTTTGGGGACGTCACTGTACCCTGCCGCGGACTTTGCAACTGACCGTGCCCCTTGCTGAGCTTGGCGGCTTGCTACCCCGGCGCCAACGCGGTACGTATCAGCTGGAGCTTCTTCTTGACTTCGCGGGCGTTGGCTGGCCCCATCCGCAAGAGATGTTTCTGCACCGGGCTCGCATTTTCGAGCTGCGGGTCGACATATCGATAGTTCATGACCCGTTTCTTGACCTCAACTTCGCCGGTGGGGATCGGAGCTTCGAGCAGCTGGTCGATCGCGCTCAGCAGTGCCGGTTCAAAATCTCCGGCTGGGTAGCCCAACTCGCTATAGGCCTGGTCGAAGAGTGGCTTCATACCTCGGTAGAGACGCAGGCCGGCTGCAGTGTCGAGCGAGGAGAACACCGCAATCACACGATCGTACCGGGCGTAGGACTGCGGATCGATAATCAGCCGCCCTTGGGATTCCGTGACTTTGAAGCTGCCCGCCGGTTTCAGGTAACCGACGTGCGGCCGCGGAGTTTCATCGTTGGCGACATTGACCACCGCAGCAACAAATTTCCTAACCAGATCCTCGGGGGCTAGCCAAGCCGCCAACTGAGGATGATCGGACAGGGTTTCGGCCAAAGACCGGATGACCTCGTCACTGGCATCCAACGGCGGTACTTCGATCGCGGGCCGCGTCGGCCGCGGTTCGGGTGGCGGATCGGCCGGTGTCTGTGCCACTGGGTCCGGCGTTGCCGTCGGCTTGATACCGCCAATGATTTGGTAATAGACGAAGGCGCTGCAGGCCAAAATGCCGAGAATAATCAGCCCGATGACGGGCGGTGACATGCCTTGTCGTGCCATGGGACCTCCTGACGCACTTGAATCTACCCGACGGCTTCTGCCGTCAGCTGGTTGAGCTCTTCCTCGACCTCTTCCCAACTCGTCATCAACTCTTCGACTCTATTGGAGAGCTCTTTTTGCTCTTTTTCGAGCTTGCGGACCTCGGGTTCGGGGGTCTTGTCGAAAAATCCCGGGTTGCAAAACATCTCGTTGATCGAATCGACCCGCTTTTCGGCTTCTTCGATATCCTTGGTCAACCCATCGCGCCGTTTGACCAGGCGATTACGCTGGCGCTGCAGCTGTTTCTCGTCCCCCGGGCTGACCACTCGCCCCTTGCCTTTGCGTTTGTCGCGACGCGCCTTGAGCACTGCGTTTTCGACATCGAGATGGTCGTCACCACAGCGTTCGACATACTCGTCGTAGGTCCCTTGAAACGCGTTGATCCCAGTCGGGGTGATCTCCACCACACGGTCGGCGAGCTGCGACACGAACCAGCGATCGTGAGACACCAGGATGAGCGTGCCGTCGAATGCCTTGAGACCGGCAACCAGCGCCTCGATCGCCTCCAGGTCGAGGTGGTTGGTGGGCTCATCGAGCAGCAGCACATTGGGCTTCTCGACCCCCAGCCGCGCAAACACCAAACGTGCGGCCTCGCCCCCTGACAGGCTACCTAGCTGCTTTTTGGCTTCGTCGCCCGAAAACAGCACCAGCCCCAGGCGGCCCCGAACGAAGCCGATCTCTTCCCCCGGGCAGATATCCCACAGCCACCCTTCGACACTGGTCTTGCCACCCTCGAAGAAGGACGCATGGTCCTGAGCGAAGTAACCCGGATGGGTTTCATAACCCCATTCAGCCTCGCCCGCGTCCTTTTCGACCTCACCGACCAGAATCTTCAACAGGGTCGACTTACCGATCCCGTTGGGGCCAATAATGGCGATGCGATCCCCACGGTTGACGGTCAGGGAGACGTCTTCCAGAACCTGTTTGTCGTCGTAAGCCTTCGATAACCCCTTGATCTCGAGCACTTGTTTACCGCTCGGACGACAGGCATCAAAACGAAACGTCGGATACCGCCGCGAGCTGGTGGGCAAACGCTCGATCACCAACTTTTCCATCTTCTTGGCTTTGCTCTGCGCTTGCCGGGCTTTGGTGGCCTTGGCTTTGAAACGATCGATGAACGCTTTGTGCTCAGCAATCTGTTTCTCCCGCTTGCCGATCTCGGCCTCTTTACGGGTGCGCTCTGCAACTTTGGCCTTGAGGAAGGCCTGATAGTTGCCTGGGTAGGTGAGGATCGTCTGGTAGTCGACGTCGACGATGTGGGTACACACGTTGTCGAGGAAACGATGATCGTGGGAAATCACCACCGCCAAACCAGCGTATTCGCTGAGGAACACTTCGAGCCAGCGAATCGACAGGATGTCGAGATGGTTGGTGGGCTCGTCGAGCAGCAGGCAGTCTGGATCCGCAGCCAACACCTGAGCCAACAACACCCGCAGCTTGAAACCACCGGACAAGGTGGACAACGGCAACGGATGGCTCTCGGTGGGGATGCCGAGTCCTTCCAGGACTTCACCAGCGCGCGCTTCGAGCGTATAGCCGTCTTGCTGCAGGATGAGATCTTCGAGCTCGGCATAACGTTCGCCGTCGAATTCCACATCGGCGTGCTCGAGCAACTTGTCCTTCTCTTCCATCGCCTGCCAGAGCTCTTTTCGCCCCATCATGACAACGTTGAGAATCGGCACCTCTTCGTAACGAAAGTGGTCTTGTTCGAGGACACCCAGGCGTAATCGCTTAGGCATCGAAATGGTTCCTTCCGAGGGCAGCTCTTCGCCGGAGAGCATCTTGAGGAAGGTAGACTTACCGGAGCCATTGGCGCCCACCAAACCGTATCGATTGCCCGGATTGAGCTGAAACGATACGTCTTCGAAAAGGGTTTGGGGGCCAAAAGATTTGGCGAGATTAGAAACAGAGATCATCGTTGCCAGAGGATATCAGGGCGCCTGATATGGTGCTGTAGACATCTGGCAATTTGGAGCACGATGCAATCGACTCATCTATTAGGGCGAGAGGACGCGCCAGCTGCCCAACCGCCTACCCGGCGGAGGTGGATGCTCGGAGGAATCCTCTGTGGCCTACCGCTGCACCTGGACGAGATCAAAGGCGTCGGTGGGTTCAGCCGTAAAGCCACGGCATGTTGAAGCTTTGGACCCAAAGCCTACGCGCTCGCCTGGTTGGGCACTTCCTGCTGCTCTCTTTGATGATTGTTGCGCTGGCGGGTTATCTGGCGTTTGTCGGTGCCCGCAGGGCATTGGAGCAGTCGGTCACCGAACGCCTGACGATGACCGCCAACCTCGACGAGGACCAACTCAGGCGTTGGGTGGAAAGCCAACGTCAAGACGTTGTGTTTATCGCTTCGCTGCCCGAGATCCGCAACCTGACCGCCACGATCCTGGATCCGCAACTGACCGAGGACGCGCTCGCCGCCGCCAACTCCCGCCTGCGACAGCGGCTCGAAGAGACCCTCGTGATCAAGAAGAATCTCGAGGAAATCCTGATCTTGTCGGACGTCGGTGGCCTCATCGTGCTCTCGACCAATCAGGAGCACGAAGGCCAATATCGGGTGCGGGACAGCTTCTTCACCCAGGGTCGTACTCAAACCTACGTCCAGAACGTTTATCCCTCGCCACTCGAGTTCAAACCGACGATGACAATCTCGTCTCCGTTACTCGATGTTAGTGGCCAGACCCTCGGCGTCCTGGCCGCCCATGTCAACCTCGATGAGCTCGACAGCATCACCCTGGGTCGCGCCGGCTTCGGATCCACCGGCGAGATCTACATCATCGACCGCTACAACGATTTCGTGTCTGGCTCTCGGTTCGGCCGAGAGCAGTACCCCCGTGGCGTCCACACCGTGGGTATTGATGCGGCCGCTGGTGGTTTGGACGGCTCGGGGCGTTACCAAAACTACGATGGGGTCCCTGTTCTCGGGGTCTATCGCTGGGTCGACGATCTCGAACTCGCACTGCTGGTCGAGATCTCTCAAAGCGAAGCCTTCGCACCGGCGCGTCGAATCGGCCGAGTCATCTTCGGTATCGGACTCGGCTTGGCTCTGCTACTGACTGCCGGCACCATCTTGCTGGCACAACAGATTGCACGACCCATCAAACGTATTTCCGAAGCTTCGTTGCGGATTGCCGACGGCGATCTCACCGTCCGTGCTCCGATCCTGACCTACGATGAGATCGGCGTGCTGGCACGATCTTTCAACAAGATGACCGAACGCCTGCAATCACTCTACGACGAACTGCGCCAGGAGATCACCGAACGTCGCGAAGCGCAGGAGGAGCTCGAGGCCAAAAATGCCGAACTGGAGCGCTTCACCTACACCGTCTCACACGATCTCAAGAGTCCATTGGTCACCATCAAGGGATTCCTGGGTATGCTGCAGAAAGACCTTGCGAGCGGCAACATCAAACGAGTCAACTCGGATATCCAACGAATTCTCGGGGCTGCGAATACCATGGCGCAGCTGCTCAGCGAGCTGCTCGAACTCTCTCGGATCGGGCGCCAAATCAATCCGTCCGAGGATGTCGACTTGAACGAGCTGGTCAATGAAGCAGTCGGGCTGGTGACCGGAGATGCCGCCGGCTGTGAGATCGTAATCGAACCGAACCTGCCAGCAGTGTATTGCGATCGGGTCCGGCTGCTCGAGGTGTTTCAGAACCTGTTGACCAACGCCGCAAAATTCATGGGGGATCAAGCCGCTCCAAGGATCGAGGTCGGAGCGCATCGCAAACCAGGTGGCTGGACTTGCCACGTGCGCGACAACGGCATCGGTATCAAGCCGGTTTATCACGAGAAGATTTTTGGCCTGTTCGAACGACTCGATGGCCAAGTTGAAGGTACTGGCATCGGCTTGGCCTTGGTCAAACGGATCATCGAGACCCACGGCGGGCGCATTTGGGTCGAATCGCTGGGCGAGGGCCACGGTGCCACGTTCGTCTTCACGCTTCCCGACCCTAACTCTGGCCCTGACTCCGATCCCGGCCCTGACTCCGACCCCAGCCTTGACTCCCGGCCCAAGCCCCGACCGGTCAACGTCTCTGCCCAGGGTTGAATCTCGTCCCAGGGGGCATCTCGGCGCAGGGCATTCTGATCCCGCGAAGACTCGGCATGTAAGCCTGGTAGATCGGCATCATTCCTGCACATACTTGGCGACGAACAGATGGCTACTCGACGCTCAACCACCAAGGCTCCCCGCCAGCAGGCCCGACGTCCACAGGTCTCCCGTCGACGCCAAGGCAAAAAACGCCCATGGGGCAGGATTCTGGCGCTGCTGTTGCTGATTACCGGCGCCGTCCTGGCGGCGTTGATCTGGCCGTTTTGGCAGCTGTCCGGGCAGTTTGGGACTGAGGCCGCCAAGCAGCCTTCGCGGCTCTACGGTCGGCCGAAGGTCATTCAAACCGGCACCTCGTTGACCGCCGATGAGCTGGTGGGTGAACTCCAGACGTTGGGTTACAGCGACGCTGCGGCGTCCGGTCGACTGATCCCCGGGTCCTATCGCCGCGCTGACGGCCGACTCGAGGTGTTTCGACGCCGTTTGCCGATCCCAGGCGCCGACCGCGGGCAGGATCGCCTGCGCTTCTCTTTCCGAGCCGGAGCGGTCTCACTGATCGAAAACGCCGACACCACTCTGCGGTCGGTAGCGCTCGATCCACCATTGATCGCCTCGTATTATGGCCCCGAGTTGCGCGAACGGCGCCCGATCGGGCTCGACGAGCTGCCGGAAGAACTGATCATGTGCGTGCTGGCTGCCGAGGACGCCTACTTTCTCGAGCACTCCGGCTTGTCGTTGATCGGCATCCTGCGGGCAGCATGGGTAAATTTCCGCGCCAAGGAGGTTCGCCAGGGTGGCAGCACCTTGACTCAACAGCTGGTCAAGAACCTCTATCTGACCCATCAACGCACCTACATTCGTAAGCTGCGGGAGATGGTGCTGGCCTTGTTCCTGGAGATGCGCTTCGACAAGCGTGCCATCCTTCAGGCTTATCTCAACGAGATCTATTGGGGTCGTTCGGGCAGTATCGACCTCATGGGGGTGGGCGCCGCAGCACACGCCTACTTCGGCAAACACGCCGCGCAGCTCGATCTTGCCGAGTCAGCCCTGCTCGCCGGAATGATTCAATCGCCGGCCACTCTGTCACCCCTCATCCATCCAGAAGCAGCCATGGCTCGCCGAGACTTCGTGCTTGGACGCCTGGCTCAGCTCAAATGGGTTTCGACGGATCGTCTGGAGCGCGTCAGCCAGCAAAAGATGATGCTCGCGAATGAACCCTTGGTGACCCGGAAGGCACCGTTTTTTGCGGCCGCCGCGGAAACGGAGGCACGCAGGAGGTTTGGCGTCACATCCCTAGACGATGCTGGCTACGTGTTGTTGTCCACTCTTTCCGTCGATGACCAGAAATGGGCCGAAGAGGCTATCGGCTGGGGCGTCGTAGCGCTCGAAAAGGGATGGGAGAAGGGGCGAACCCACGGGGCTCCGCTGGAGGCTTCGTTGATTTCGGTAGACCCTCGAACTGGTGACGTCCTCGCCTATGTCGGTGGCCGCAACTTTGGCCGCAGCCAATTCGACCGCGTCGTCAACGCTCGGCGCCAAGCCGGCAGTGTGTTCAAGCCCATTGTTTATGCCGCTGCCTTTGCCGACCACAAGGCGACCCCGGCAACGTTCTTACAGGACTCACCGCTGGCGGTCCCTTCAGATGGACGCACCTGGCGTCCCAGGAACTCAGACGGGAAGTACCGGGGCAGGATCACCACCCGGACCGCGTTGGAAAAGAGTCTCAACGTGCCAACCGCACGGTTGGCACTAGACGTCGGGCTCGATCGCATTATTGGGCTGGCCCGCGATCTTGGCATCGAGGGACCTATCGCCCCCTACCCTGCGCTCGCCCTCGGCGCGATGGATGTGAGTCCCCTCGAAATGGCCACCGTGTACGCCACCTTCGCCAGTGGTGGAATGAAGCCTTCACTGCACCGCTTGACCCAGGTGTTTGATCGCCGGTCCCAAGAGGTTGCAGGAACGCCGATCGATCCACCCCGTCGCGTGCTGGATGAGGGCACCGCTTTTGTGGTCAGCAATGTGTTGCAAGGGGTGCTCGATCGGGGCACCGGTCGAGGCGCCAGAGAGCAAGGAATCGAGGATCCACTAGCGGGTAAATCCGGCACCACCAACAGTCGACGCGACAGTTGGTTCGCCGGCTACTCCCCGGATCGCATCACCCTCGTCTGGGTAGGTTACGACGACAACTCCACCACCCGTCTCTCAGGGGCGCGTGCCGCCTTACCGATCTGGTCGCGGTTCACCCATCGGGTGCGGCCGGCCGGTGGTTATGCCAACTTCGAGATTCCAGATAGCGTCGTGATCGCCCTCGTCGATCCAACCACCGGTGCCCTGGCCACGGACCGTTGCCCCAAGTGGCAAGAAGAAGCCTTCCTGGCCAGCTTCGTGCCGCGGGGTTTGTGTCCAATACACAACGGCTTTCGCGCCCGCCCCATGGATCAGCCCGACGACGTCCAGGTCGAACCCCAGAAACATCCCTTCAAACGCTGGCTGAAAATGCTCAACGAGCGACGGAAGAAAAACCGCGGCGTGACTTAGCAGCGTAACGCTGGCACAAACCTAGAAGGGCCAGACGATGGGCAGCACCACCAACACGACGACAAGGCAGATCAAGGTCAACGGCAGACCCACCTTGATGTAGTCGGTGAAACGATAACCTCCCGGCCCCATGATCAGAATATTGGCCGGGTGGGCAACTGGACTCATGAAACTCGCCGAAGCGGAGAGGGAAACCGCCATCAGCAGGGTGTGGGGAGAGATGCCGAGATCTTGGGCGGTATTGAAGGCGATGGGTGCCATCAAGATCGCGACGGCAGCGGTTGGCATGACCTGGGCACCGAGGGCGGTCACGAGATAGATGGCGGCGACAACAGCATAGGGACCATAGCCCCCCACCGCTCCGACCACTTGGCTGGTCAGGAAGGTGGCAGCACCGCTGGCTTGTAACGCGCCTCCCAATGGCAACATGCCAGCGATCAGAAAAACTGCTCGCCATTCGATGTATTCGTAGGCCTCGTCCATGGTCAGGCAACCGGTCAGGATCATCAGGGTGGCGCCGAGGATGGCCGACAGATAAATCGGCAGCCAGCCCAAGATCACCGGCACTAGCACCAAGCCCATGATTGCTGCCGCCAACGGCGCCTTCTCGAGACGCAGCGGTTCTTGTGCCTCTTCGGTCAGCACGATGAAGTCGGGCTCGCTGCCAAGTAGCTTGATCTTGCGGCGCGTGCCATAAAGCAGCAATGCGTCGCTATAACCCAAGGGCATATTGCGCAGGTTGCTTCGGATCGCCTCTCCCTGGCGATAAATCGCGATCACGTTGAGGCCGTACTTCTCCCGAAAGTGGATCTCTTGCAAGGTCTTGCCAGCCAGCGAGGTCCGCGGCGACAGCACCACCTCGGTGAAGCCAGCCTGGTCGGATTCCAGCTCGTCGAGGGCGGGAGCAGGCCCGGGTTCGATTTCGAGCTTACGCAGCGCCTGAACCTTGGCGACGTTCACCGGGCTGCCTTCCACCATCAAAATGTCGCCGATGTCGAGGGTCGCCTCGGGCGAGGTGATCAATTCACGGGTACCGTCGCGGGCAATTCCCAACACGGTCAAACCGGCGGCGTCGCCGAGGCGCGCTTCCTTGAGGGTCTTACCCAACAGTGCAGACTCCCCGGGAACATGGACAATCATCAGGCGGTCATCGAGTCCGTACGGAGTTAGATCCTCAGCCTTGGAAACAGCCAACTCATCGGCGGCTTCGATGGCAGCAATCTGCCGCTCGTCACCATGGACGAGCAACACATCGGCGGCTCGTAACTCGAGGTTGGCGAGGTTGGTTCGCTCGGGCTGCCGGTCCCGCAAGATGGCGAGGACATTGGCGCCGAAACGATCACGAAAGGCCAGCTGGCGCAATGTCTGCCCGATCGCCCGGCTACCTTGCAGACGGACTTCGTGGAACGAGAACTCCGCCGACAACAACTGAATGAGGGTGTGCGACTCTTCGTCAACCTCGAGGTAGGCATGCCCCTGAAGCTCCCTGAGTCGATCGAGCGCTCCCTCCACGAGCAGCCGATCACCAGCTGCCAGCACGGTTTGACGATCCGGCGCCAAGCGCGTTTGACGATCGCGGGTCAGGCCGATGACATTGATACCGAGGGCCGAACCCAGTCGACTTTCAGCCAATGATTTACCTGCCAGGATCGAATCCTCGGGAATTTGTAAAACCGACAGAAGCTGGCGCAGGTGGTAAAGCTGAGGGATGTCGTCGTCCGCCGTCGCTCGTGCCGCCAGAGGATTACGCACCGGTAGCATGTGGCGACCGATCAACACCATGTAGAGCACTCCGGCGAGCATCACAGCCAGCCCAACCGGAGTGAAGTCGAACAGCCCGAAAGGACGAGCGTCTTCCCCACTCAACAATCCTTGGTCGATGAAATCCTGCAGTGCATCACTGATCAGGATATTGGGCGGCGTACCAATCTGCGTGACGAGCCCGCCGAGGAGCGAGCTGAACGCCAGTGGAATCAGCAGCTTCGATGGCGGCACCTTGATCCGCCGTGTGATATCCATCACCACCGGCAACAGCAGCGCAGCCACGCCCACATTGTTCATGAACGCCGACATGCCACCAGCGGTCAGCATGATCGCCGCGACCAAACCAATTTCTCGCTCACCCGCGAGACGCAGCACAACGTGACCGATGCGGCTGGCAACTCCGGTGCGAGTGAGACCACCACTCAGGATGAAAACCGCCCACACCGTAACCACCGCGGGGTTGCTGAAGCCCAAAAGGGCCTCCTTGGGTTCCACCAACCCACACAAAGCGACGCTGAGCAGCACCATGAGGGCCACCAGATCCACCCGCAGCTTTTCGGTCACGAAGAGTATGACCGCCACGACCAGAATGCCCAAAACCAACCCGATTTCCAGCGTCACGTCGATCTCTCCAGGTAGCGGAACGGGCTGCTGGCAGGCAAACCGCCCTTCCGATCTCTCACTGCGGTGCAAGTTTGTTCAGACCAAGATCTAAACACTAGCGAGCTTCCACGGTCAATGAAGGGTCGGCACGTACTGGATCAACCAGGACATCTGGAATAGCGATATACTCGCAGGCTACATTCTCAACTTGGCGGACCTTCCATGAACAAAGAACGCCTCCATCTGCTCGAAACTATCCGTGATTCTTTAGTGGGCGAAGACCGAGCTATCGATGGCCCCTATGGACTTCGGCGGGTCACCTATGCCGACTACACCGCATCGGGACATTCGCTCTCGTTCATCGAAGATTTCATCCGTGCCGAGGTTCTGCCCCTGTACGCCAACACCCATACCGAAACTTCGCGTACCGGCTTCCAGACCACTCGCTTCCGAGAGGATGCGCGGCGGATCATCAAGCAAGCGGTTGGCGGCTCGGACGAGGATGTGGTGATCTTTTGCGGCTCAGGGGCAACCGGCGCCATCCACAAGTTGATCGACGTGCTCAATCTTCGCATTCCGGCAGATCTCAACTCGCGGTACAAATTGGCCGAGCAGATTCCGCTGGAAGAGCGCCCGGTAGTTTTCATCGGCCCCTATGAGCATCACTCCAACGAACTACCATGGCGTGAATCGATTGCTGATGTTGTGGTCATCAACGAAGACCTCAACGGGCAGATCGATCTCGACCATCTCGAACGAGAGCTGCAACGTTATCAATCCCGCTCTTTGTTGATCGGCAGCTTTTCCGCTGCGTCGAACGTCACCGGGATCGAATCCGACGCTGATGCCATCGCTGCCATGCTCCATCGGCACGACGCGCTGTCCTTTTGGGACTATGCCGCAGCCGGCCCGTACGTCGAGATCAACATGCATCCCGAAGGTAATGAGATCGCCAGCAAAGACGCGGTTTTCCTTTCGCCGCACAAATTTGTCGGCGGCCCGGGAACCCCAGGGTTGCTGATTGCCAAGAAGACGTTGTTCAGCAATCGTGTCCCCGCTGTCCCTGGCGGCGGCACAGTAGCTTACGTCAACCTTGAAGAACACTGTTATCTGAAGAACATCGAACTGCGGGAAGAAGGTGGCACGCCGGCGATCGTCGAGTCGATTCGCGCTGGGCTGGTGATCCAGCTCAAAGAAGCCGTCGGAACCGAGCTCATCCAGGAGCGTGAACGGGACTTCATCCAACGAGCCATCAGCGTATGGGATGCCCATCCGGGTCTGGAAATCTTGGGCCACAAGGAAGCCGAACGCCTTTCGATCGTCTCGTTCATCGTCAGACACGGCAACGGTTACCTCCACCACAATTTTGTTGTTGCGCTTCTCAACGATCTCTTCGGAATTCAGACTCGAGGCGGTTGCTCCTGCGCCGGCCCCTATGGCCATCGGCTCCTCGGGATCGACCTCACCACCTCGCGAGAGTTCGAGCAGGAAATCTTGCTGGGTTGCGAAGGCATCAAACCAGGCTGGATTCGGGTCAACTTCAACTACTTCATCTCCGAAACCACCTTCGAATTCTTGCTGGACGCGGTGCGTTTGATTGCCGATCAGGGCTGGAAGCTGCTGCCGCAGTACACGTTCGACCCGAATACCGGCGAGTGGGAACACCGCCACGGTCACCCGGCTCCTCCCATGGGCCTCGGAGACGTCACCTACAGGTCGGGCAAGATGGAGTATCGCTCTCGCCGCGCCACCGATCCGGAGTCAGCCTTGGCCGACTATCTGGTAGAAGCTCAGCAGATCTTCGAGCAGGCTGAGCAGGGCGAACACGTCCAGCTGCCTGATATGGCCGCCCCGTCGGCGGGATTCGAGCGTCTACGCTGGTTCCCACTACCGCAAGATGTCGCCAGTGATCTCAGAGGGCAAACCAAAGCTCCACCAGCCTCGGGCTTGCTCCATCTTTGAGATTCCTCGCTGGATCGCCGGTTGGCAAAAAGACCCCAAATTGGGACCCATAGTCCCAATTAGGTTGCAATCGGCAACACCACAAAGGATCCGCAAAGGCCTTCTGGTAAAATCCGACCAGATGGTATGGAACACTCGATTCCGAGGGGCTCTTCACAGCGAGGTGCACAAACGTTTGGATTGCCGCAGACGTTGGAGGCACCAAACTGTGCCAGCAATCACCTTGGCTCTGGTGCTACTTGCGCTGCCGGTGACAGCGAGAGAGTACGACACCGTCGTCGAAACCACCCATCGCAAGGTCACGTGGGACGATTTCAAGGGCAAAGAGTTTCGCGGCGCCCGCTGGGACGATGGGTCGTGGGCTCATCTCGCCTCCGCCATGGTTATCGACAGCACCCGGATCGAGCCACGGCAAACCGAGGACAAGGGCTGGATCGCCTTGCTCAGCCGACCAGCTGAAGTCTACGCCGTCATGGACAAGGACATGTCGGGCGCCGCTCCCGGCGCCTCGAGTCCCGAGTTATTGGCCCATGAACAACTCCATTTTGACGTCACTGAAGCCTTTGCCCGACGGTTGACTCTGCAACTGGTTCCTCTCGAAGGGCGAGGCCAAGATGCAGCGAGCGCGGCGGAGGATCTTCAGGCCCAGATGCAAGCGGCCTATGACAAGGCTGTCGCCGAGTTACTCGTTTATCAGAACGCCTACGATTCTGAGACCCGACACGGGACGCGACGCAAAATCCAGAAGAAGTGGAGCGAGAAAGTGGCTCAGCTGTTCGCCGAGGTCACCACCGAGCTCGAGCAAGCTCGCGCTGACGGCATGCTTTCTCGATAAAGATCAGACTCGGGTTATCATCGGCCCGATGATCGACGAACCCCGCCGGCATCGCCGCTACATGGTTTGCGTCGGCCTGGTGATTCTGGCCACGGCACCAACGCCTTTTATCGGCCGTGACACGGTCCTGATGATGGGGCTGCCGCTGTGGCTATGGTGGAGTTTCGGCTTCACCGCCGCCCTGTCCGGGCTCACCGCCTACGGCATGCTGCGCTTTTGGCGCGACGACTCGGACGAGTCTTAGAGGTTTGATGGATACCGCCATCACCGTCGCCACCGGTGGGTACATCGCTTTCTTGCTGGTGATGGGATTAATCGGTCGCCGTTCGATGCCGCGGCAAACGCTCAGCGAGTTTTATCTCGCTGGCCGCTCGATCGGCTTCCTGGTGCTCCTCTTGACGCTCTTCGCAACCCAATACAGCGGTAACTCACTGTCTGCATTCCCGGGCAAAACTTATCGTGCCGGCCTTTCCTACTTCATGAGTGTGACCTTCATGGTCGGCATCATCGCGGGGTTCTTGCCTTTTGTTCCGCGGCTGGCGGCGCAAGCCAGGAAAAAGCTCTTCCTGACTCCGACCGACTTTCTCGCCGACCGCTTCGGTCACAAAGCCCTCAACTACCTCTCGGCCCTGATCTTCTCGATTACCTTGTGCAACTTTCTGCTGGCTCAACTCATCGCTATGGGGCACGCTTTTTCGGGTATCACCGAGGGGCGTATCCCGCATTGGGCCGGCGTCCTCGGTGGCGCGATGGTGATCCTGATTTACGAGTGTTTGGGAGGTATGCGTGCAGTAGCGTGGACGGACGCCTTCCAAGGCTTGGTACTGCTGGCCGGCTTGGCGATGGTGGTTGTCCTGATCATCGTCGAAATCGGGACGCCAGCCGCGATTGTTGCCACGGTTAGTCAAACGGCGCCGGAGAAGATCGACAACCCTGATCTGAAGACCTGCATTACCTGGCTGAGCACTTTCTTGCTGCTCGGCCTCGGCGGCCCGCTTTATCCACAAGCGCTGCAGCGGATCTACGCCGCCCGCAAGCTGTCTGAGTTACGGCGCGCATTAGCGGTGATGGCGGTTATCCCTCTGTTCGCCATCACCACGGTCGTTTTCATCGGCTTGACCGGCATAGCCTTGTTTCCTGGGCTCGATAATGTCGCTTCAGATCGCGTGACCTTCAAGGTACTGGCTCATCTCGTCGAGCTCGAGCCGCTGGCGTCTGTACCAGTCATCATGGTGATGATGGCGGTACTGGCTGCCATCATGTCGACCGCCGACTCCGCGCTGCTGTCTTTGTCGTCGATTCTCACCAAAGATGTCGCGGCACGGTTTGCGGGACTCCAAGGCGCACAGATCGAGCGGCTCAGCCGCTTTGGCCCTCTGATCAGCGCCTCCGTACTACTGGTTCTAGGTGCCATTGCGATGCAGCCGCAGCTGACCCTGTGGCGTTTGCTGGAGATCAAATTCGAGATTTTGATCCAGCTGTCGCCGGCTTTCATTCTCGGCACTCTCCACGAGCGAAATGCCCCAGGCAGCTTCTCCGCCCGCGATATCCTGACAGGTCTGATCGTCGGCTTGATGGTTGCTCTTGGGTTGTGGGCAGCGGGCGTTCGATCGATGTATGGCCTGCACCCTGGAGTACTCGGGGTGGCAGCCAACTACCTGGCTGTCTTAGTCAGCAGAGCACTGTTTTCAGGCGGGAACCAGTTTTCGGGCGAGGACCTGTCTTCAGGCGGGGACCTGTCTACCAACGGGGACCTGTCTACCACCACTTCCAGAGGCGCATTCGCGAAGGATTGATCTTCTCAGACCGTCAAGACTTTCATCCACTCGGGGGTCGCAGGTAGATCGATCTGCCCCAAGACATTCAGGCTCTTGGTATGGACCGCGGTCAACGTTTTGTCCGGCGGGTTAGTCACGAAGGCAACCGATCGGTCGCGGGAGAATGCGACATCGCGATCGAAGAACCCTTGATGTCCTCGCCCGACCTTCACTTTGCCGATGAAGCGGTTCGCTGGGATATCAAAAAGACAAACATGGTTCGACGAATGCGAGCCACAGGCACCCATCTTGCCGTCAGGCGAGATGCCGAGAGTGCCGAGCTGTTCGCCAGCTTCGATCTTCAACAGCTCGTCTTTTTCCATATCGACCACCGTCAGCCAGGAAGCAAAATGATCTCCGGGGTACCACGTTTGATCATGGCTGAAGCGTGACCCCTGGGGCGTCCAACAGAACCAGCTTCGCTGCCCACGCACCGAAGGTTCGAGCACTCCCAAATGCTGACCTAGGGACTCTGCTCGTAAACTCACTATGTGCATGCCGTCGTTCGACCAGACGAAGGCCCGCTCGGTCTTGTCATTCACCGTGACGCCATGCCCCCAGCCACCAGCGGCCGTCTCGGACAAGATCTGACCGCTGGCACGATCGACCACTCGTAGGGTTGTGCCATCTTTCAAGCGATCAGTTGCCACCAACCATTGATCATGGTTGTAGAACGCCATATTCGAATGTTTGCCGCCGCCCTCGAATGATTCTAGTTCCAGGGTTCGGGTGTCCAAGACATGCAGCAGTTTGTCACCGATCGTGTTGTATTGGATCAAGCTGTGGCTTCGATTCGGTTGCCAATGGAGCGGCCTGCCGCCACCGATCTCTTGTACGCCGACAACGCTCCATGCCTCGGTGGCCGGATTGACCTCCACAGCCATCAACACACCGATCTGCTTGCGCATGTCCATGCCATGCACAAAGAAGCGATTTAGGCCTTCGACCGGAACCACCGCATGGGAGGCGTGGAAATCTTGAAAGGTATGCAGGATCCTGCCACTACGCAACGAGATCAGATCGACGCGAAAGCGATCCTTCTCCCGTGACGTCACCATCGCCACGCCAACAAGTCCTGTTGAACTCTCCCCCCGAAGTTCTCCTCCGAGCATCGAAACACCCACCGTGGCAGCGATGGAACCCCTGAGAAATCCTCGGCGGGAAATGTCGCGGGGTTTGCTCATCGGGTGCTCCCTGGACTGCGTCGGTCGTCAGAAATCCGGTACCAAGGTTACGGTGGGCCTCCACCGGCGGATGTGCTGGGACGAAACGTGCTCAGAAATCCAACAACTCACGGGCTGCAGCCAACACCTTGTCGGTCGACGGCAAGAGGGCTTGTTCGAGATGCTTGGCGAAGGGCACTGGTCGGTCAGGATAGGCAACACGCTTGACCGGCGCGTCGAGCCACGCGAAAGCCTGGTCGGCTATGCGCGCCACCACTTCGCCGCCAAAACCAGCGGTTTCTTGAGCTTCGTGCACCACCAGAGCTCGACCGGTCTTGCGCACCGACGACAACACGGTTTCCTCGTCGAGAGGTACTAGGGTACGCAGATCGACCACCTCGGCCTCGACCCCTTCCTTGGCCAGGGCATCCGCAGCCTCGAGACAGGTCCAGACGCCAGAACCGTAGGTCACCATGGTGAGATCGGTACCTTCCCGTCGCACGGCGGCGACGCCAAGCTCGAAGACATCGTCGGGTCCGGGGAGTACAGCTTTGATCCGTCGGTAGAGAAATTTGTGTTCGCAGTAGACCACCGGATTGGGATCTCGGATGGCCGCTTTCAACAAACCCTTGGCGTCCTCGGCAGTTGCTGGACAGACCACTTTGAGACCGGCGACGTGGGCAAACCAAGCCTCCGGGTTCTGGGAATGGAACGGTCCAGCGCCAACACCACCACCGGCAGGCAGGCGCACGACCAGTGGGCACGGCACCTGCCAACGGTAGTAGAACTTGGCGATGACGTTGACCATTTGATTGAAGCCGCAGGAAATGAAATCGCCAAACTGCATCTCCACCACTGGACGGTAGCCCAACAAGGCGGCTCCTGCAGCAATTCCCAAGGTACCGCTTTCCGCGATCGGTGTATCGAGTACCCGTTCCGGCCAACGCTTCCACAGTCCGCGGGTAATGCGAAAAGCGCCCTCGAATGCAGCGATATCCTGACCCATGAGTACCACACGATCATCACGCTCGAGCTCTTCCTGCATCGCCTGGTGGATACCTTCCACGTAGGTCTCGAGAGGCGCGGCGTCAGCGACTGGTGATTCAGACGGTGCATCGTCAGACGGCGCTGGGTCAGAGAGTGCTTCCTCGGAGAGGTCTATTTCGAGCTCTTCAGCTTCTGCCAACAAATCAGCGTCTGCCGTCGGCAGTTCGTCGGCCAGCTGCAACGTCCCAGACGGCGCCAATGCTGGACGGAACGCGGTCTCGACCTCGGGACCAGGGGCCTCGATCGCCCGCGCTACCGCCTCTTCTACCAGCTCAGAAATCCTCGCTTCGAGCCGCGCCAGCAGCTCGCTGTCGAGTACCCCAGCGGTGTCGAGCTGACGCGCATACCCGGGCACCGGATCTTCGTTCATGTAGGTTTCGAGCTCGGCTTCGGGAACCACTTTGAGCGAGTCATCGCCTTCGCTGTGGCCGCGCATTCGCCCCAGCATCGCTTCGATCAAGGTTGGACCCGAGCCTGAACGAGCACGCTCCACCGCTCGAGTCATCGCTGCGCCGACACTCTCGGGATCATTGCCATCGACAGTGATCGCCGCCATGCCGTAGCCAATCCCTCGGTCACTCAGGCGCTCGGCGGCATATTGCGCAGAGGTTGGCGTCGAAAAAGCGTAACGATTGTTCTCGATGACCAAGATCAACGGCAGCTTCCACACCGCGGCCATGTTGAGGCCTTCGTGAAAGTCACCGGTGGAGGTACCACCATCGCCGATAAAATTCAGCGCGACGCGATCGGTGCCAGCTTGCTTGAGCGCGAAGGCTGCGCCAGCTGCGACCGGAATCATCGAGCCTAGATGGCTGATCATGCCAATATGACGAATACCTCGGCTGGGATCCAGGTAGCCGTAATGAAAAGATCGCTCGACACCATTCGAGAAGCCATCGCCACGGCCGAGCAATTGGCAGCACAGCCGGTAGAGCAACTCTCGCGGCTCTGGACGAAGGCCATCGGGCTCACCAAACCCGAAGTCGGGAAAGGTCCGGGCCGGATCGAGATAGGTCGCCAGGATGGCACCGAGATCGCGGTGCAGGGAACAGAGAACGTCACCGCGCCGGAGGCTCAGCCCAGCAGCAACAGTTGTTGCTTCGCTGCCGATCTGGCTATACCACTTGGACAGTCGGCCGGTACGCAGCAGCATCGCAAACCGCGTATCCAAGTCGCGCGCAAACCGCATGTAGGCGTAATGTAGCAGCCGTATCTGATCAAGATTGCTCATGGCGCGCAGAGTGTATGGCGAGCGGTATGCGGCGGCAAGAACTTTATGAGACCCAGGCCGCGTTCAGTTCCTCACGCCGCCGCTGAGGGTAATTGAGTCAACGTTTCACAAAGCTGAGAGAACCATGTTTCGTCGGACACATCTTTGGGTTGATCGATTAGCCGATCGAGATCGGATGCTCTTCCCGACAACCATTGCAGATGATCCAGGATCGCGTCAGACATACCGCTATCCCGCACCTGGAAAGCGGTCCACATCAGCAGTTGATGGTCGAACTCGATCAATTCGGCACGGTGATTGATCTCGGTGACGTAGTCGTTGAATCTCACAATCTCCGACCAGATCTCCATCGCTGGCTCGGGTTGACGATCTCCTTTGAGCCACTGATCCACTTGATCGCTGACCAAGTGACACCGCATCTGCTCATCGAGACGAATCTCCGCGAACGTCGGCGAACTCTTGATCCAAGCGAAGCCCCGCGCCGCCGTCGCCAGACGCTCGGCAATTTCCTCGTCGGCCACTTCTTGATCAAGCCTGAGTCGCAGTCTGAATTTCCCGAAGATCCGCCGAATACGAATCGCCGAGGCCACCGCGGCACGCTGATCTCCAGAAGGCGGGCCATCACTCCGCGCTTGTTGGATGTCGAAGTCCGGAACGTGCACTGCTGCCTGAGCCTGCTCGCCTGCATCAACGCCATTCTGTTTTCGTTCCTGGTAGCGCGCGGCGCGTTCCAGCGTGCTTTCGATAACCCGGGCATGCTGCTCTTTCATCGCCGTCCGCACCGCGTCCTCGTCGAACGGCCGACGGGTCAACAGCTGGTGCTCGCGGGTTGCGACGATCTTGCCTCCAACAAAAACTTCGGTGCGGATATACAGGTCAACCTTGCGGGTGAGTTCCGTCTGAAAATGGAACGTCCGCCCGAGAACGGTGACCTCTTCATTCAAGCCGCTAATCATCGTACCTGCATCGTATCTGGACTGAGCCATTTTTTCAGAGCGATCGAACTCGATTTTCGAGTTCTGCTAGTCGCGCCGGGTCGAGTTCGAGGTTGGCGAGCAGTTTGAGTGCCAACTCGGCATTGTGACGGTCACCGCTTGCCACGAACCGTTCGAAGGCGGCTAGGCCTTCCTCCAGGCTCTGCTGGCGACGCTGGGCAGCCTCGTGCTCGTTGACTTGGCTGAACAGGACGGCGCCGCGAGGACTGCTAGGGAACCGTTGACTGTGACGCTGGGCCACTTCGCGAGCCGTTGGCCACTCACCTGCTGCCAAGTAGTGCTCGAACTCGGAGATGATGCGGTTCGACTCAGCCTCGTCTTGCACCCGCCCGCGGTGATCCGCTAGACGCTTGCGCAGGAAATCGATGGTGACTTTTGGGATATCCATTTGGCCGAGCTGCTCCATCTCTTGCTCGGC
Organism: Acidobacteriota bacterium; assembly: GCA_029263395.1. GTDB lineage: Bacteria > Acidobacteriota > Thermoanaerobaculia > Multivoradales > J023 > JAAELT01. The sequence goes on from JAJCXO010000213.1 coordinate 24,547, forward strand.
AGCGTCGAACTCCCCCTTCGCCAGCAGCTCCTCCAAACGCTGTTTGGCACGCTCGATATCTGCACTTTGTGCCTGCCCCTGCTGGGCTTGTACCAGCTCGGCCGCCAATTGCTCGGTAGCGCGGGCCGCCGGATCGACTTTGTTCAACGTCTCGAGATGTTTTGCTGCCTTGGCGAAATCTTCGCTGATTACCGCCGCCCGCCCAGCGGCAAGCAGCTCGTCGGCCCGCCGCTGCAATTCCATCTCTTGATCGAGGTCCGCCACCCAAGTTGTGTAGTCGGTCCGTCGTGGGTGGTTCGGAGCTAGTTCGATCAAGGTCGTCAACGCCATATTGGCCAATGGCTTCTTGCGCTGTTGGATGTAGCGCGTCAGCATTTCTTCCGTCGCTTTCAAGTTGGCTTGCTGCTTTTCAGCGCGAGCCGTAGCTTCGACTCGCTGCTGATACAGATCTAGGCCAGGCAGACGCGGGGCTTTCTTCTGCAGTTGTTTCAAGATCCGCTGCGCTTGATCGAGATGACCATCCTTGAGGGCTTGTTCACCGCGTTGAAGAATTCGCTCGGCCGAAATCGTCCGGCTCGATTGCCGCTCGAGTTGCGCCAGCAACTCCTTACGTTCTTCCTTAGTCAAGCGAACGCCGCTCTTGCGTTGCCCCTCCGACACGCCTCGGTAACCTCCTCCGTGTAATGGTCCTCTGGCTCGGCATCACACAACGCCGCGAGCCGCTACCATTGTAGGACAGACCGAGGCCATGTAGGACAAACAGCCGTGTTTCGTACGACCTGCGTTGAGATGCCATACCCTGTTAGCATTCCGGGCTCGTGAAGCGTTACCTCCCACCGGCCCTGCTGGTTGTCGTCATCGTCGTTGCCGCTCCGTTTATGGGAGTGATTCGAGATGTCTTGTTCGAGCGCTTCGAGTCTGCCACGATCCGCTACCTGGCTCGACTCCTGCTACTGCTCGCCGCCGCCGCCTTCCTTTACGCCCTGGCCCGCATTCGGGAACATCGTGCTTGGCGTTATGCCGGACTCCTTGCAACCGCCGGCCTGCTTTGGATCGAGAGTGCTTACCTGAGCTCTCCGATCTCCAGTGGCGGTATCGCAGCCCGCGTCAGCATCGCGGAAAAGATCCACTTGGTTGAATATGGGCTGCTTGCGTTGTTGTTCTATCAGGCCTGCAAACCGACCCGCGATCTCGCCTTACTGATGCTGCCGCTGCTGGGGGTGACATGCGCCGGTGTGTTGGACGAGAGCATACAGTGGTGGGTGGCGACCCGTACCGGAGATATCGAAGACATTTGGCTCAACATCTACGCTGGGCTTTGCGGCCTGCTGTTCAGCGTATCTCTCGATCCACCTGGCAACCTGCGCTGGCGGTTGTCTCCAGCCAGCCGCCGCCAAGTCACCGTCAGTGCCATGGTAACCGTCGCCAGCCTGGGTTTGTTCTTCGACACAGCCCATCTTGGATATGAGCACCACGATCCGACCATCGGCCGCTTCCTCTCTTGGCACACGCTCGATGAGCTGCGAGCTGCCGACGCCGATCGGGCAACTCGTTGGCGTGTCGATCCACCGACGGATCCTTCACCTTGGCGGGCGGAAGATCGATATCTCGCCGAAGCCGGCTGGCATGTTGGCCATCGTAACGAGCGCTACGATGCTGGCGACTTTTATCTCGCCGCCCAGGCCAACCGCATTGTCGAACGTTACTTCGGCGCATACCTCGATCTGGAGTTTTTTCGTGGCAGCGCCAAACAACGGTACCCACCTGAGGTCCGCCGCGAGCTCGAAGCGAAGGCGCCCGCCCCCAACCCGACTGAGTATCTGAGCCCGGTGCTGACCCAGCGGATTTACCCGAAGCCGTCAAGGCCCCTGTTCTACACAAGCCTAGCGATCATTCTTCTGCTGATCTGGGCAGTACCGCGACTGCTGTTCAGAAACGACCGGGCTTCCTGAACGGTGGGTCGTCCAACACAGCCCCACCAATTTCGTTCAAACTACATTCTGTGGCATCCTCGGGCCGTCACCTGAAGGAGCTTACAATGACGAATAAAGTTGCTACGGCGTCGGTCGGCGCCGCATCACAGGGGTTGGGATTTGGCACCGCTCCGGTCTTTCTGGCGTCGATCAGCACGATCCTGGGCGCTATCCTGTTTTTGCGCTTCGGCTACGCGGTCGGCAGCGTCGGCGTGCTGGGTGCGCTGCTGATTATCATCCTCGGGCACCTGGTCACCATCCCGACCTCGCTGGCAATCGCTGAGATCGCCACCAATCGCCGGGTAGAAGGCGGCGGCGAATACTTCATCATCTCGCGTTCCTTTGGTACCACTATCGGTGGCGCCATCGGTCTCGCTCTTTACATGTCACAGGCAGTGTCGGTGGCCTTCTACATGATCGCCTTTGCCGAAGCCTTCCGGCCACTAGCGCCGTGGTTGGAGAGTCAGCTGAACCAACCCTTCGACCCACGGATGGTGTCGGTGCCGGGGACCTTGCTGCTGATCCTCTTGATGGTGACCCGTGGCGCCGCTCTCGGAGTCAAAGCCCTGTGGGTCGTCGCCATGGTGCTCGGAGCCTCACTGCTGCTGTTCTTCCTGGGATCACCCTTGGAAGGGACCGACCCCGGCCTCCACCTGATGAACCCCATTAACGACGCCGATCCCTTCATGCTGGTGTTTGCGATCGTCTTTCCTGCCTTCACCGGGATGACGGCCGGAGTTGGACTCTCGGGTGATCTTGCCAATCCGCGCAAGTCGATCCCCCGCGGCATCCTCTCCGCCACCCTCGCTGGCATGGTGATTTACGTCGCCATCGCGTTCAAGCTGGCGAGCGCCGCGCCGCCCGAGATCTTGGCCAACGACCAGCTGGTGATGGCACGTATTGCTCTATGGGGGCCGATCATCCCAATCGGATTGGCTTGTGCCTGCATCTCGTCGGCGATCGGTTCGATCCTGGTGGCACCCCGCACTCTGCAGGCGCTGGCGGCTGATCGCGTCGTCCCGGCCGACCGAATCAATCGTTTCCTGGCGGCCGGCGTTGGTGAGGCCAAGGAGCCACGTAACGCCACCTTGCTCACCGCAATTTTCGCCTTCGTCACCGTCGCGCTTGGCAATGTCGACTTCGTGGCACGGATCATTTCCATGTTTTTCATGGTGACCTACGGCTCGCTGTGCGCGATCAGCTTTCTCGAGCACTTCGCCGCCCGCCCGAGCTACCGTCCGAGCTTCCGGTCCAAGTGGTACCTCAGCCTGCTCGGCGCCTTCACCTGCCTGTTTCTGATGTTCCAGATGGATCCGCTCTATGCACTGATGGCGATCGTCGCCATGTTGGGTCTGTACACGCTGATTCGAGCCAGCAAGAAAGGTGAGGCCGATGACCTCGGGGTCATCATCCAAGGCGTCATGACCCAGGCCACTCGCTTCCTCCAGGTCAAGCTGCAGAAGAAGACCCCGAGCTCGCGCGAAGAGTGGCGACCATCAATCATCATGGTCAACGGCCGCACCTTCGATCGGAAGTCTCCATTACAATTCCTCAGCTGGTTGTGCGACCGCTACGCCGTCGGCACCTATCTGCACTTCATGCCCGGCCAGCTCAATCGCGAGACTTTCGCCGATGGCCGCCGCAAGCTCTCCGAGTTGATCGATTCGATGCAGCTCGATCGTAGCAACCTGTTCGTCGAGACCATGATCAGCCCTTCGATGCGCTCGGCTCTCGCTCAGAGCCTGCAAGTACCTGGGGTCTCCGGGGTCGAAAACAACACCGCTTTGTTCGAATTCTCGCAGCACGACCCAGAGGATGTACTCGAAGAGGTCCAGGATGGCTGTCACATGGCTTGGGGTACCGCCATGGATACCTTGGTGTTACGCCACGGCGATCACTTCTTTGGGCACCGCCGTCGCGTCCACCTATGGCTCACCTGGCATGACGACCGCAACGCCAACCTAATGATTCTCCTCGCCTACATCCTGCTCGGCCATCCTGATTGGCACAACGCCGAGATCAGCGTTTTCGCCGCCTACCCCAAAGAACAAGTCAAGACCGAGAGCGCCAAACTGCTCGAGATGGCACAGACCGGTCGAGTCTCGATCAGCCCGCGGAACCTCACAGTCATCGCCACTGACGACCGGGGCAACTTCGACGAACTGGTCGCCAAGCGCTCCGCCAAAGCCGACTTGGTCATCCGCGGCTTCGTTGAAGAGAAGCTCCGCGAGCACGGCTGCAAGTTTTTTCAGCGCCATCCCGAGCTGAGAGACGTACTCTTTGTCGCCGCCCGCCAGCGCATCGAGATCGACTAACGCTTTGAGGCTAACGTTCGAGCTTCGCCGTCAAGTACTCGACGAGAGCCGACGCATTGGAATAACGCTCGGCCTTGGCACCGAACAGTAGAGTGACAGGCCCCTCTTTGACCCGGGCTATCAGGTCGGCCACTGCCTCGGGCTGGGCGTCGAGCTCTAGGAAGTAACGCACTTTGAATTCCGACCACTTGGCCGGATCGTGCTGAAACCAACGCCGCAGCTCAGTGCTGGGGGCGACCTCTTTGAGCCAGACGTCGAATTGGACCTGATCTTTCCTCAGGCCGCGCGGCCACAACCGATCGATGAGGACCCGGTAACCCTCGTCGCCCCCCGGGGATTCGTAGATTCGTCGGATGCGAAGCATCATGGTGATCCGACCTTTCTCAGTGTTGGTATCAGCATAACGGTCACGTCAGTAGACAGGTGTAACGCCAGCAGAACGGTGTAACGTCAGCGGACAGTACGACATCATAGTAGGCGTCCAACCAATATAACCGGGGAGAAGGTCATGGCAGACGACAAGCTCGAACTGTACGGCGCCAACTGGTGTGGCGATTGCCGACGAGCCAAGAAGTTCTTGGGCGAGCAACGGATTCACTACGACTGGCTCGACATTACCGACAACGACGAGGCGATCGCTTTCGTGGAAAGCGTCAACGACGGTAAACGTCGTATTCCCACCATTGTCCTGCCGGATGAGCGGGTCTTGTCCAATCCCACCAACGCCGAGTTGGCGGCCGCACTAGGGCTGCGTACCCAGGCGGCGATGAGTTACTACGACGTGATCATCGTCGGCAGCGGGCCGGCTGGCCTCACAGCGGCGCTCTACCTGGCCCGGGAGGGCAACGAGGTTTTGGTGATCGAAAAGAGTGGCCTTGGTGGCCAAACCGGTATCACCGACCGCCTCGACAATTTCCCAGGTTTTCCCGAAGGGATTACCGGTAGTGAGTTCGCAGACCGACTGGTGCAACAGGCGAAACGTTTCGGCGTCGAGATTTTGCAAGCACAGGCGGTGACCAGCCTCCGCACCGAAGCTGAATCTCGCTACGTCACCACGTCCGATGGCCAGGAATATGGGGCGAAAGCCGTGGTGATCACCACCGGTTCAACCTACCGTCGACTCGAAGTCCCCGGTGAAGAGCAACTGCTCGGCGCTGGCGTGCACTTCTGTGCCACCTGCGATGGTCCGTTCTACCGTGGAGAACACGTCGCGGTGGTTGGTGGCGGCAACAGTGCTGCCGAAGAGAGCTTGTTCCTGACCCGGTTCGTCGATCGTGTCACCTTGCTGGTTCGTGGCGAAGCCCTCAAAGCCGCTCCCCTGGTCATCGACAAAATCCACGACAACGACAAAATCGAGGTGCGCTACAACACCAGCGTGCGGGAGTTGCGGGGTGACACCAAGCTCGAAGGTTTGGTGGTGGGTGCGACGGCCGACGCGAACGCCACCGAGATCCTGAACCCGGCGGCGGTTTTTCTCTTCGTCGGCCTGTCCCCCAACAGCGACTGGCTGCCGAACGCCGTCGAACGTAACGAGCACGGTTTTCTGTGCACCGACAAGACGCTGGAAACCTCAATCGGTGGCGTTTTTGCTGCCGGTGATGTCCGCCTTGGTGCAACCAACCAGGCTGCCAGCGCCGCGGGGGAGGGAGCTACCGTCGCGCTGATGGTGCGGGAGCACCTGAAGACGACCTGAGGAAACGCGGCCTCGGCCTTGGGCACGAGTCACGGCCGATCTATGCCCTCACCAAATCCCACGGGCCTTTAGGCCCGTGGTGGGGAGTTGGTCGTGCGTCATGCCTGCTCAACGCAAAAACCGCCTGCCGGAATGACCGGCAGGCGGCGAAAAGGCGACGAAGCGGCGAGGCTTTGGATGCCTTACTCGGTGACGGGGCGTGCGATCCAGCTGACCTCGAACAACCGTGAGGAGGGTTTACCAAGAGTGACCATAAAGCCATTCGGACCCTTATCCATCAGTGTCGGGTTGTAGGTGGCATCGGGTCTAGTGCTTTGGCCGCTCATCACCACCACATAGTTGGTACCGGCAGGAAAAGGTGTGGCGAATGTCACGGTCCCGATTCCAAGAGGACCATTGAAGACACTGCGGTCGGCCAGGCCAACTTTGGTCAGATCTTCGGTGATCCCGAGGTTGGCGCGGGCCGTGGCGATATCACTGGCACCGGTGCCACCCTGGGCAACCGAAATCGGCAGTTCGGAGGGGATGTTGGAGTGATCGAAGGTGGCTTCGTGGGCGGCGAGCGCGGCGGCGACAGCGGCGTCCGCGGTACCTGCCGGATCGGCACCGATCTGGCCGGCGGTCACTTGGTGCGGGTTGTCAGTGGCGGCGACGTGGGCGTCGAGGGTGCTGCCGTCGGCAGCGATGTCGCGGCTGTCTACTGTGCCGGTCACTACGATGTCACCGCGGACGTCGAGCGTGGCATCGGGCTGATTGGTACCGAGGCCGATATTGCTTTCAGAATCGATGTATAGCGCATTGGTAGACGCGCCAGGCTCGATTCGAAAAGGCAGCTGGCTGGCGTTCGTACTGTCGCGAATGAAGAAGTTCACTTCGTTGCCGGCGACATCCCAAACTTGCTCACTGAAACCGGCAGAGCCATCCTGTTCGAGACGCAATGACGGGGTGTTGCCATTCAACGTGTGGATGTCGAGCGCTGGGGTTGAGGTGCCGAGGCCAAGATTGCCATTATTACTGATGAAAACAGCGCTCTCGGGGGCTCCTGCCATCAAGGTAAACGGCGTCGTGACGGTGGTCGGATCGCATTCGGAGCTGCCGGTGCCGCAATCCTGAATCATGAAGGCGTTCGCACCACCATTGGCCGTTTCGTTCATCGTCAGGGCCCAATCGTTGCTGGCGAACTCGGCGATGTTGCTGGTGTCTTGGAACATCAGGCGGGTGTTGTTCTCTTTCACTTTGAGGGTCATGAAGCCGAAGGCCTCGCCTTCGACCCAATCGAACCCAACGCAGGTGCTGCCTGCGACAGAGAGATCTTCGACGATCAGCTGCTTGTTGAGCAGCTCGCCTTCTCGCAGGTCCGTCGCCACGAAGATGCCTTCTTTGATCGAGAAGAAGCCAGACTTCAGCAACACTTCCTTACCCTCGGGAGCATTTTCCTCGGGGGCCAAGCGACCGTGCAACTCGTAGCTGTAGAGGCCGTCGACGCGGGTTTTACCGTCCTCGGTGGCCAGGCCATAGTAGAGCAACTCGCAGAACGCCTCTGAGTTCTTCGCCTTGATATGGACAGACAAAACTTTAGATGAGGTCATCCTTCGAATCCTGCGCTTTACAGACTAGAAGCTCGACCAAATCTCTAGTGCTCCCTATCCCATGTCGAGGCAGCCGAGCTCACCCGCACCCATAAAGGCCGCCTTCGGCGATAAAGTTTCGAAAACCACGGACCTAGGCCCAGACAACCACGGACCCAAACCATGACTGGAGCGACTTCTCCCGGACATGTCACCCGTCTCTTCTCACGCTGGCGCGCTGGCGATGAGGATGCCTCGGTGGAGCTTTTGCCCCGCGTTTACGACGAGCTACGCCGACTCGCCAACAGTTATCTGCGTCGCGAGCGGCCGGGACATACCCTGCAACCTACCGAGTTGGTGAACGAGGCCTTTCTGCGGCTGATCGACAACGATCTAGAGGCCCTCGACCGCGCCCACTTTTTTGCCCTGGCAGCACGAGCGATGCGGCGCGTCCTGGTAGATCATGCCCGGCGGCTGCAAGCCAACAAACGCTTCGCGCCGGAAGACAGGGTCACGTTGCTCACCCGTATCTTGTCGGCGAAGGACGAGAGCGTTGATCTGCTCGACATTCACCATGCGCTCGAGCGTTACATCGAGATCGCGCCACGACCAGCCGAGCTGGTCGAGCTGCGCTATTTCGGCGGCCTGACCAACCCAGAAGCGGCCGAAGTACTCGGGGTCTCGCTCGGAACCATCGAGCGGGACTGGAGGCTAGCTCGCGTCTGGCTGCGACGGGAGCTGGCTCGCTAGTCTGCATCGGGGCACCATCGGTGCACACGATGTGGAGAGCGAGTGGGCGCACCGGTGTGCGCCCTTTAGAGCAAACGATGTCGTCACATAGGACGACGACGCTCGTTACTTGCCAGCAGCTTTTTTGGCTGCCTCGATCAACGGCTCGAAGGCTGCCAACGGCTGGGCGCCGTTGATGAAATGGCCATTGACGAAGAAGCCGGGGGTGCCGGAGACACCGCGCTTGCCACCGTTGGCCATCGAGGCATCCACCGCCGCCAACGCGTCTTTGTACTCGGCGGACTCTTTGTCCTCGGCACACGCGGTGTACTTGGCCATGTCGATGCCGCTCTCGGCCAGGTACTCTTTGGTCTTCTCCAACACGTTCTCAGGCGTCAGCGCCTTCTGATTGGCGAAGTAGCTGTCGTGTAGGCTCCAGAACGCATCACCGTTCTGCATGCCGACACAGTGTGCAGCCACCGCGGCAGGCTTGGCCCAAGGATGGAACCCCAGCGGGAAGTGCTGGAAAACAACCTTGACATCTTCCGGGTACTTCTCGAGGATCTCGTCAACGGTCGCAGCGCCGCGGGCACAGTAGGGGCACTGGAAGTCCGAGTACTCGACGATCGTCACCGGCGCGTCTGGGTTGCCGCGAAAGGGTAGCCCAGCAATCTCGGCCTCGAGCTCTGTGGCGAGCTCAGCCGCCTTGACGGCAGCTTCGGCCTCCTGCTTGGCAGCCTCGGCCGCGAGCTCGTCGGCATTGCGGCTGACATCGATCGGATCCGAAATCATGAACAGTGCCGTGTCGTCAGCGGCGACCAGGAACTTCTGGGTCTGCCGATTGTTGATCGTGAAACTGCCACGATCGAGAGTGCCGTAGCCAGAGTTCTCGAGATCACCCATGGTGATGCTGGCCTGCTTGAGCTGCGGGAACTTCGACTGCAAGTTGGCGAGGATATTCGCTTTACGCTCTTCGCTGTTGTCAGTCTCGGCGAAAGCAGCTGTGCTGAGACCCAGGCAGAGGATCGTCAGTAGCAGCAACGTAGACACTTTTTTCATGTTCGAGCTCCTTTCGGGAGTGTGAAGAGGCAAAACTCGGCGGCAGATCGGTCGCCTGCCAAAACTGAAATCTGGATTGCGCGAGGAGGGGCTGACGGCGTAGGAAGCGCTCGGTCGCAGAGCATCCACGGCGTGCGCGGCGCGTTCCTGGGCCTGATCGGATGCAAAGCATAGACCAAACCCCTGACTGCGGCCTAGAAAAGCCACATCACAGGGGGTAAAAAATCCGTAAAAGGGTCGCAGCTAGAAGTTGATCGTCCGATTGTCGACCGCCAACGCGGCCTCTTTCACCGCCTCCGCCAAGGTGG
>JAJCXO010000214.1 GCA_029263395.1 Acidobacteriota bacterium
AGGACCCGAACGACCGACTCTCGAACGCCTCGCTGGCGAACTGGGTATCGCTGATCGTGTAATCTTTACAGGCAGACTATCCAACGACGAAGCCCTGCGGCGCGTCGCCGAAGCTGACATCTTCACTTTACCTTCCTGGCAGGAAGCTTTTGGTGTGGTTTACCTTGAAGCAATGGCTTGTGGGAAGCCCGTTATCGGCTGTCGAGAGCAGGGACCAGAAGACATTTTCGAGCACGGTCGACACGGGCTCTTGATCGCCCCACCCACAGCGGATAGCCGCGAGCCCATGATCGCGAGCTTGACCGCGGCTCTAGAAACTCTGCTCACTGACCAATCGTTGGCCAATTCGATGGGAGTTGCAGGTCGCGAGAGAGCACAAGAATTCACTTGGGCAAAGAATGCAACGCGCTACGCTGCAGTTTATGAAGACATTGTTGACAGAGTCCGGACTTCAGAGAGGCATTTACCTTGAGGGCCCTGAAAGACTCCCAGTCAACGATAGATACTGAAAGACCCGTAGTCGACAAGGATCCCGCGACGGGCAAGGATTTTCAAGCCGACAAGGCTACCAGTTCCTTTTATCAACTGCTGCGCCACGAAGTCAGCACCGGCAATCCGAACTTGTCCGAGCGGCAACAGCGCATGCTTCAAAGCCACTACCCTGTAATGATGGCACCGGAGCGCTTTCCTGAAGATCTCGTCACCGCAATCTACACCTCACGTCGTTCTCCTATTGTCGACGCAATACGACGAGACCGGGAAGCCGTCGTTTTTGATGCAGGTTGCGGATACGGATCGGAGAGTTTTCTCTTTGCAGCATCAGGTGCTCGTGTGCTGGCCGTCGACCGTTCTGCGGATCAAATTGTTATCGCAAAGAAGCGCCAGCGATTTTTCGAGGAAGCACTGGGGCAGACGTTCGATATTGAATTCAGGCCTGCCGACCTGAATGTCTACTCCCCAGAATCCAACAATCTTTCGCTCACCTGGCTCGCTTCCGTGTTGGCCGTCGTGCCAGACCAAGAAGGTCTACTACGCCGAGTGCATCGTGCGACTCGCACCGACGGAGAGATCATGATCACGGACATGAATCTGCTCAACCCGCTCTTCCTATTTCGTGAGTGGCGCAGGCGGCGTTGGTTCATCGAGCAAAGTCCTGAATTTAGAAGACACGCAAACTTTTTCGAGATGGTACGGCGTCACGAACGCCGGGGCGCACGTTACTTCAAGACGACCGACGGTGACGACGTCGATGACGTACAGTTCTTTCGACCGGGCACTCTTGCGGAACTTCTACGAACGACCGGATTCTCGCCAGCCCCGGCGTCCTACAGCGGCTTTATACCACCGATTCCTGTGGGGCGGCACGAGCCGTTGGAACGTCTCTTTGCGCGCATTCCGCTGATCCGCAAGTTTGGTTACTTTTACTTCATGCGTGCCCAGAAGACCCGACCAGTCACGGAGTTTTTCGTTTGAGTCCAATCGTGTTGGCGGCAGGTTTGGCCGTAGTCTGCTTCTTGATGCCTACTCGTGTGCTCATCTTGCTGAGTGTGCTCGGTGTCATGCTGACCGATACCCCGCTGGTGCCCAAAGATTTGATTTACTTCAGTCGTTTTGTACCCAGCGGAGTGCTCGCCCTCCGGACCTTACACATGATGCTCAACAAGGGTGCTATATCCAACTACCTGATGGTCAGAGCTTGGACACCCTTCATTTTACTTTCATTGCTCTCGCTCGGTTATTCGATCGATCCAGCTCTGTCTACCCAACGTCTTGTCTCCGCTGCTTTCATCGTCTGCGGATTCGGTGTCGGTATCCCCTTGTTCTTTCCGACCAAGGCCGACTATCAACAACTGATCCGATTGATCGGCCTGCTGCTCGGTAGTGCAGCCCTATACAGTCTGTATCTGACAGCTTCTGGCGGGAGCAGCGTCATCCAGGGACGAACGAGTGGCGTGTTTCACAATCCCAATACCCTTGGCCTCATGGCAATGCAGGCCGCCTTTCTCGTCTTCTACTGGTGGCAGAAGGAGTCCGGAGTCATACGAAAGGTTCTATTCGTAGCGTTAATCAGCATTGTTGCAGTGCTGCTGCTGTCTGGGTCTCGAGCGTCTTCTCTGGGCCTTGCCGTCGGAGCAGTAGTCTACGCTCGATCAGCGGCTCGGCTCGAACGTAGAAAACTGCGCGCTATCTTCCACTTGGCAGTTGTCGGAGTCATGCTCCTAGTGGTTACCGACAGCATGTTTCCAGGGTTCTTCGACTCTCTACTACGCACAGATACATCAAGCCGTACAATTCTCTGGGAACGAGCCTGGATCGTGGCTCAGGACAATATTGTCCTCGGTGTTGGCTTCTGTGCGAGCGATGAAGTCTTCCGTCGCGACGCCCGCTACTTGAGAAGCGTCGGCATCTATCTGTTCGGTCCTCATAGCTCACTGATGCGTTTGTTGGTCGACCTCGGCCTGGTTGGCGTCGCACTCGCGGGATGGGCCTTCTTCAGCATCCTGACACGAGCTTGGCGTTACCTACCCTACTTCGACGACCCCTTACTCGGTGCAACACTGTACGCAGCAGTCATCGCGAGCTTGACCAATTCCCTCTTCGAATCTTGGCTGTTCGGTTTCGGCAGCGCCCCAACCGTGCCGTTTTGGCTACTCCTATCCTTGCTGTCCTATCAGACCGATATCGTGCGCCACAAAATAACCGCGTGGCGAGTCCACCAGGCACGGATGCAATGGGTACCTGTCGCGCATAGGCATTCGTCACGAGCCAAACTTCCTCAAAACCCGTGATAAAGCTGGGCTGGTTCTTATCGACCCGCCTCTTTGCCTATTTGCTGGCGGAGGTCTTTTACATGGTGGGCAGCCTGGTGCCGCAGGGTTTGGGCGTCCGACTATGGCGACTCAGCTTGGCACTCAATCCCCACCACCGCGGCGCTGCCGCTCAACGGGCGCTTGCCTTGTTGGATCGCGATCCCGAAACAGCCTGGGAGGCTTTCACCGCCCTGCTGAAACAACTGAGAAACCCGAACAACACATCGGCTTCGGACCTCTATCTGACTTGGGTTCCAGGGCGCCTGATCCGCCGTTGGATCGCTCGACCGTTAGGGCTCACGAGCACCCATCTGGAAAAGGCCCATCATCAAGCCTTGACTTCTTCTTATGCGGACCTCGCCAGAATGCATTTTGATCGAGCACTGTCGGGCCAACAATTCGAACGAGCAGCCGAAGCGCTTGATGCCAGGCGGTCCCTGGGGGAAAAATCCCTCGATCTACGCTGGGCCACCGCCGACCTTGCATGGCAACGCGGAGATCTAGACGCAGCGCTCCCGCACCTTCAGTCGCTCGTCCCCGACGGCGTTTTCACCTCACCGCTAGCCCCCGAGCAGTGGGCTGAGCGACTCCTGGCTGTCGGCCAGCAGGAACTTGCAGAGGTTTGCCTGAACAGCGCACGAGACCTCATCCCGGATTCCGCTGCTTGCTGGTTGCTGACGGCGGACCTGGAGCGCGATCTCGAGAATCTCGATTCGGCACGCGACGCGGGTGAACGCGCGATCGCGCTCGACCCACAGAATCTGACGTGTTTTTGCGTATGGCAGGGCCTGCTCAAAGGGCGTGATATCCGGCTCGATGACGGGCCCATGGATCTCAACGGGTTCATGGATCTCAACAAGTCCATGGATCTCACAGTCCCAAGCGTACTGCAGCTGGGAGCCTCGGCAACCATCAACTGCCGCATCGAGGACGCTAGCAGCGATTGGGTTCTATTTGCTCTACCACCAATTGCCCGAGGCATTGTGCCCAAGGAGCTCGAAACGCCCTTCGACGCGACCGGTCATGCCACCGTCCAGTTGGTGGCTCATCGACCACACCGCATCTGCGGCAGTGCTTGGACAGTGCTTCTTGTTGCGCTTGGCCCTACCGGCTATCGTTGCCGCTCCGTCGAAATCGAAGTACCCGACACCAGCCCCGGACAGGTTTGGGTCTCGATCACCGAGGACCATGAGATCCACGAAGAGCGGGAGATCTTGTCACCGGCGATGCTCCAAACATTACTAGTCGACAAATCACGCTTCGCAGCCGACTCAGGTGTCCCATGGACGCATTTTGTGGAAACCGGGTCAGCGGTGACGATGCCGGCACTGGCAGCAGAGAGCGGAGAATCCGCTTGGACGAATCTCGCCCAAGAGACTCGCGATCACCTGGTCGACGAACTCTGCCTCGGCAACGATCTGCAGCCCCATCTGCATGCTTTCAACGATACTGCCTCGCCAAGCTTCCCCTATCAACTTGAAAGCGCCGGCTGGCAACCTACGTTGGAGTTCTTGCTCTCAGCACCCGAGTCAAGAGGCCCATGGGCTTCCGCCTGTCTTCCCCCCGGCCAGGGCGAGACCAACCATGGGGGAACCGAGCTCGACCGCTTGCGCAGTATTGAACGGTGCGTGGCCATAATCGAGAACCTGGCACGAATGGGCGACCCAGACTATCGTGCGATTGTATGGCGTAGCGGCCTGCTCGACTTCGGTACATCACCTCGAGACCTGGCTTGGTCGGTGGTTGCTCTGCGCCGGGCTGGGCTCTGGGCCGACAGCGACGTAGCCAAGCCAGCTTCGCCACGAGTAGCCGTAGTGCAGCCCGCCTTTGTCGCTGGCCTGGAAAAACCTCTCGAACCAGCGCCAGAAGGACCGATCCTTCAGCTCCCCATTGTTTCCAATCTCGAGGGTGACTATCTGATGGGTTGGCGTCGACTGGCCCGACGCGCCCGAGCCAGCATCGCCGCACTGCGCACTAAAGGCGGTCGCATTCGACCTGGAGTTCATCTATTCACCTTGCTGACACATGACAAGTTCTTCAACGCCAGGGGAGGACGCGACGAGTTCCGGCTCGAACGAAACTATGGCGACTGGCAAACGGTTCACCGGCACATCCAAGCTTGGCAGGACGCGGGCGCCACCTTCGTCACAGCGCGCGACGGGGTCCGAAAGGCCCTCGATGATCTGGCTTGGCGACCGGTTCCCTGGCTCGAGGCCGAAACCTTTGTTGCTCACCGAAACGAGCAACAGAGTGTGCGCTACACCATCCGCTGGCTGGGCAAGGGCCTGACCGCCTCAGCGGCTCTCCCGCAACATGTTCCGGTCGCCACGCCGCCATCTCTTCGGCCATACCTATCCGGACTCGAGATATCTAGACCAGACACCAAGCTGGACGTCCCATTGGAATCCGAAAACAGTCGATTCTGGCTTCGATTGATAGACCTGGCTGAACCGATGATTTGTTTTTTTCGATTGAACAAACTCATCGGCCCGACACTTCAGCAAGCCCAAGCCATCGACAACGGCTGGGACCTGACATTGACCGCGCCCAAACCCTTTAGAAGGGCCAGACTGTTCATCCCCTGGGAGCTCCTCCCCGAATCACCAACATTCGATGCTTCGACGTCTTGGAGTGCGTCAGAGACTTCAGGCAATATGTTGCGATGTAGTTCGCAATTCGAGGGTGTGCTGGTTTCTCCGCTAGCATTCCATCGCCAGCCCAAACTTTCGATGAAGGTGCGGCTACAAAGGGTCCCGGCAAACTGAGGCGACACATGCGGCAACCTGGCAAACTCGAGTCAATCACCACCGTGTTGATGTCAGACCAGGGCGATCAAACACCAATCCAGGGCAGATCACGATGATCAAAGGAAAAAAGCTGGTGGTCGCCATGCCGGCTTATAACGCCTCCCCTACCCTGGAGAAGACGTTCAACGATCTACCCCACGAAATCGTCGATGAAGTGATCGTCGTCGACGATCACAGCCAGGACGACACTCTCGACATCGCTCGACGGCTCGGAGCTCATACGATTCGTCACGATCAGAACCTGGGTTATGGTGGCAATCAGAAGACCTGTTACCGCACGGCTCTCAGCCTGGGCGCTGACATCGTGGTGATGGTTCACCCCGACTATCAATATTCACCTCGACTCTGTGGCGCACCAGCCTGGATGATCGCGTCGGAAGAATATGATGTCGTGCTCGCCTCACGCATCCTGGGCCGAGGCGCTTTGGCGGGTGGTATGCCGCTGTGGCGCTATGTAGCCAACCGGGGCCTGACAGCCATCGAGAACATAGCGCTCCACATGAAGCTGTCGGAATATCACACCGGATACCGTTCGTTTTCCCGCCGCGTGCTCGAGACATTGCCGCTGGAAGAGAACTCCGACGATTTCGTTTTTGACAACCAAATTATCGCGCAGGCTATTTACTTCGGTTTTCGGATCGGCGAAATCTCCTGCCCGACACGCTACGTAGCCGAGTCTTCATCGATAAACTTCCTGCGCAGCTGTAAATATGGCGTCGGTGTACTTCAAACTGCACTGGCCTACCGACTGCAAGCCCTCGGACTCAGGCGCTCGAGGATCTTCTCTCGATCTGGCAAACGCCTCTTGCCTATGACCGACCTACCGCAGTGATTCCCATGACCACCGAAGGACTCTGCCGACGCTGCAAGATGACCGGTGGCAATTTGCTTTACCGAGGCCAGGACTTTCTTTCCAACGAGCCCTTCGTTGTTCTCACCTGTGACAATTGTAGGGTCGCCCGGACTGGCCCCGACGACTATGACTCAGATCCCGACCGCTATTACCCCTCGACCTACTATGGTGATGACGGCCAGCGATTTCTTGGGCCGCTCGAAAAGCTGGTCAGTCTTTTTCGTCGCGCTCGGGTTCGGGAGATCACCCGGCACAGCCCGAAACCTGGACGTGTCCTGGACATGGGTTGCGGCAGAGGTTGGATGCTCAACGAGCTCCATCAGCTAGGTTGGACCACAATCGGTGTCGAAAGATCGCTGAGCGCGGTTGTTGCTCGGGCCAAATCCGGTGTGGAGTTTCTCGAGGCATCCTCTCTCCAGGATTGCAAACTGGCAGCCGATTCATTTCAAGCCATCACCCTTTGGCACTCTCTAGAACATCTCGAGGAACCCTGGGTAACTCTGGATGAAGCCAATCGTTTACTGGCTCCAGGCGGCATCGCGATCGTCGAGGTACCCAACCTGGCCAGCCTTCAGGCGCGCCTGACCAAAAGTGTTTGGTTCCACCTCGACGCGCCTCGACATCGAGTCCACCTTACGATGCAACAGCTTGTCGAAGACTTAGAAACACGCGGGTTCGAGGTCTTGGAGCGCCGAACGTTGTCTCTCGAATATGGGCCCTACGGCATGTTGCAGTCACTCCTCAATCTAATGATGCGTCGCAACAACCTCTTATATCAGATTTTACGGCGGCAATCCCCGCCAGATCTTGAAACGAGTGAGCTCCTTGGCACCGCATTGATGCTGCCGTTGGCGTTAGCCGTCAGCATCCCCTTGGAGTTTGTGGCTGCTGCTTTCGGTCGCGGCGGAATCGCCCATGTTGTGGCACGCAAGCCACTTCTCGGGAGCAAGGCGTGAGACGGCCACAACCTGCACGGGTCGCCCTGGTCACCAACGTCCTGGCACATTACAGAGTCTCGTGCTTTCAACACCTCGCAACAGAGCTCGATCACCGTCTCACCATCTATCTCTTGGCGGGTGACATGGAACACCGCCGTTATGTCATGGCGGATGGCCGCGTCGACCTACCCTTGGTCTACCTCCCTGGCTGGCGTTGGCGACAGCCACCTCTCGACGACCGCCATATCAATGACCTCCGACCCGTCTTACGCCACCCGTGGCAAACCATCATTCTCGGCGCCTGGGACGAACCAACCTATCTGCTGCTCTGGGCCTGGGCGAAGGCGCGAAGGCGGAACGTCATCTTTTGGATCGAGTCGACCGCCGTCGACATGCCCCGCGGCCGGCTAAAAGAGGCCTTCAAGCGGCTACTCATGAAGCGCTGCGCTGCGTGCATCGTCCCCGGCCAGAGAGCAGCGGAGTATTGCCGACAGCTCGGGGCCAACCCAGAGCGTATTTTCCACGCCCCCAACGCAACCGACCGCAACTTCTTCCGAAGTCGTGCTGACCGTCTGTTGCCACAACGTACTGAGCATCGCCGCGCCGCGAGTCTCGAGTCCTTTACTATCCTCTTTGTTGGCCGCTTGGTCGAGAGTTATAAGGGTGTTGAAACCTTGATCAACGCCTGTGCCGAGCTCGGAAAACGCCGCCTCGCTGTGACTCTCTTGATCGCTGGCGAGGGTTCCGATGAGGATCACTACCGTCGCCTGGCGGGCAACTTGGCGCTCGAAGATAGCCGCTTTCTCGGTACTCTGGACCACGACGAGCTTTGTCGCACTTACGCCATGGCAGATGTTCTTGTCCTGCCGAGTCTGTCGGAGACCTGGGGCTTCGTACTCAACGAAGCGATGGAATTCGGCTGCCCGCTCGTGGTCTCGGACCGGGTCGGCGCCGGGCCCGACCTCGTTCACCACCGAGAAAACGGTTTCGTTTTTCCCGTTGGCGACGTCAAGGCGTTGGCAACGGCACTTGAGGAGATCGCCCGAGATCCAGCCCTTCAGAAACGCATGGGGGAGGGCTCGCGCCGCATCGTCGAGGACTATTCACCGCAACGCTGGGCCGCTGGAGCGATGCGGGCGATCGGAACTGTTTGTGGCAGTTGACCGCCCGGTGGAGACAGTTTTCCTCAATCCGTGGGACCGTCTCATCGGTCCCAATCGTTACCTGATCGAGCTGTTGCGGCATGCCCCTGAGCTAGCCCGCCGCAGCCTGGTGGCGTTGCCGATGAACACCGACGCGGGCGACGAATACTCCGAGCTCGGCTGCAAAGTGGTCACTTGGCCGGAAATGGCTCTTGTTCATCCTCGGATCACCGCCCGCCACCTCGCTCACCTGCTGAGCGCCCACACGTTCGGCCTGGCCCGCATCCGGCGCCGCCTGCGGGCCTTGGCTCCACGAATTGTCGTCAGCAATAGTGAGAGTCTTTGGCTCGGTGGTATGGCGGCTCGGTCGCTGAACATCCCTCACTTGCAGATCTTCCACACGCTGACCTTCGAGGATCGGCTCGGTCAGCGCCCCAAACTGCTGGCGACCTACTTGCGTTTCATTGCATCCTGGAATCAGCGGATTCTGGCTGTCTCTCACGCTGTCGAGCAAGCGCTCGAGCGCCATGGCGTTGCAGCCTCCAAACTTGCCACCTTGCCCAATCCCCTACCGACAGAGCTGCCCGCCGACGATCCACAACGTGTCCACGAACTCGACGAGCTGCTCGCGGCACATGACCCAGTGTTGCTTTGCGCGGGCCGGATCTCACCGATGAAAGGCCAGGACCGCTTGGTGGAAGCATTGCCTCGGGTCGTCGAGCAGTTCCCCAGACTGCTCTGCTGCTTCGCAGGCCGTGTCGGCTCTGCCGACGGCGCCGAAGATACCGTCGGTTTCTCGCATCAACTCCGCCAGCGGATCGACGAGCTAGGCCTCACGTCTGCGATACGCTTCCTGGGCGAATGTGACTACCTCCCAGATCTGCTGCGGCGGGCCGATCTCTACATCCAGCCCTCCCGCACCGAGTCGTTCGGCCGGGTGGTTGCCGAGGCCTTGTTGTGTGAGACTCCGGTTGTCGCCTTTGCCGTCGGCGGAATCCCGGAGACGGTCGGGCCGGGCGCTCTTCTCGCTCCGCGAGACGATCAAGACGCTCTGAGTACCGCCATGCTGGAATCTCTGACACAGCCTGAGCAAGCTCGCAGCCGGACACTGGCGGGTCGCCGCCACGTCCTCCATCAATTCGACGCCAACAAAGTTGCCCAACAATTCCTTGCAATGCTCGAGGAACTGACGACGCAACCTTTCCCAACCCACAGCCGAGCCTAAACGACATGTGTGGCATCGCAGGTTATCTCTTCCTCACAGCACCCCGCGACGAGGCTCCCGATCTCGAACGCATGACCCGACTGCTGAGCCACCGGGGCCCCGACGAAGAAGGCTACCACCGGGAAGAACGTGTCGGGCTGGGTATGCGGCGACTCAGCATCATCGATTTGGAGACCGGTAAACAACCGATCCACAACGAAACCGGTGACATCACCGTCGTCTTCAATGGTGAGATCTATAACTTCCACGAGCTGCGCTCCCGTCTCCTGGCGTTGGGGCATCAGTTCTCTACCGCCAGCGAC
Organism: Acidobacteriota bacterium; assembly: GCA_029263395.1. GTDB lineage: Bacteria > Acidobacteriota > Thermoanaerobaculia > Multivoradales > J023 > JAAELT01. The sequence goes on from JAJCXO010000214.1 coordinate 10,078, forward strand.
ACCGAAGTCCTGGTGCACGGGTATGAGGAATGGGGCGATGCACTACCCCAGCATTTGCGAGGCATGTTCACCTTCGCGATTTGGGATCGTCGCCAACAACGCCTGCTGTTGGCCCGGGACCACTTCGGCATCAAGCCTCTGTACTACACACGTTGTGGCGACTTGTTGCTGTTTGGGTCGGAGATCAAATCTCTTCTGGCCTGGAAGGATGTCTCCCGTGAAATCGACCATCACGCCTTCGATCGCTTCCTGTCGTTCCTCTACATCCCCGAACCGAGCTCGATTTTCCGCCAGATCCAGGCTCTCCCCGCCGGGCACACTCTGACTTGCCAACAAGGCACAGTCCGAGTCGAGCGTTATTGGAGGTACCGCCCAGAGCCGGGCCGGTTCAGTTCGCGTTCGGACGCGATCGAAGCCGTGCGCGAAGCTTTCGAGGACAGCGTCCGTGCGATGCTGATCGCTGACGTGCCGGTGGGTCTCTTCCTCTCGGGCGGCGTCGACTCAGCCAGTATTTTGGCGATGATGGCACGGCACAGCAACGAGCCGATCCAGACCTTCTCCATCGGTTTCGGCGACGCCGAGCATCGCTGGGACGAGCTGAAAGCGGCCGCCGCACTAGCACAGCACCACCACACCCAACACCACGAGTTCCGACTCGAGCCGGACGTTGTCTCGCTCTTGCCAGAAGTGATCCGCCACTTTGATCAACCGTTCGCCAACCCGACCGCGGTCATCCTCCATCTGCTATCGGAGAGGACCCGGCAACATGTCAAGGTTGCTCTCTCCGGCACTGGCGGCGACGAGTTTTTTGCTGGTTACCCGAGATATCTCGGCATGACCCTACTCGACCGCTACCGTTTCTTGCCCAGCGCTTTGAGACGAGCCGCTGCCGGCCTCGGACGAGTTTTGCTGAGGGAATCGAACGATGGCCGACAAGGCGCCCGCCGAGCGCGCCGGTTTCTGGAAAGCGGCACGCTGCCGTTCGATCAGAGTTATGCGGCGATGTTGGTAACCCTCGAGGACGCACGGAAGCGCCAACTCTACACTCCAGAGATGCAGCAGCAACTTGCGGACTGCGATACCACCGACTTCGTGCGCCAACATCTTGTCGCAAGCGACGGCTCAACTCCCGCCGCCCTCGAGCGGCTACTCGCCACCGACATTGCCACCTACCTGCCTTTCAACCAACTAGCCTACGCCGACCGCATGAGCATGGCCGGCTCACTGGAAGTTCGCGTTCCATTCGTCGACCAGCGGCTAGCGGACGTCGCGGCCGGTATCCCCCTCGCTTGGCACCTCAGGCGAGGCCAGACCAAGAGCCTGTTCCGCGAAGCCATGGCACCGTTTCTCTCCCAGCAGGTCTTGCGAGGCGCCAAGCGCGGCCTCAATCTTCCGATTGCTCTGTGGTTCCGCGGCGAGCTGTTGGGTTGGTTACGCGATCTACTGGCACCTGAACGGATCGCCCAGCGCGGCTACTTTCGCCCCGAGGCGATTCAAGAGCTTCTCTCCGAGCATGTCGCGGGACGCCGCGACCATTCCCTCTTCCTGTGGGCGCTTGCCGTACAGGAAGTGTGGCACCAAGAGATCATCGACTAAGCGGCCAATCATGCTGGCTTACTTCTCGGCGATCGCCGCAAACCTCTTCTTGTGGCTGTGGCTGTCCGTGGCTCTTGCAACGTGGCTGTTGGCGCGGAAAAACCGCCGCCGCAGGTGGGCACTCATACCCTGGCTGCTGGTCTGGGTGCTGGCCTGTCGCCCGTTCGGCGAGGCCTTTCTCCGGCCACTGGAGAACCGCTTCGACCAACCATCAGTTGCCGATTTACAGGAGCGTGGAGTCCGCCAAGTAGTCGTCTTGACCTCGGGTGGCTTCGAGCCTGTTTCCCAGCTGACGAGTTCGGCCTTGACGACGGGCTCCGCCGCTAGGCTCCTGGGAGGTATCGAATTGTCCGCCCTACTCGGCCCGGATTGTGTGCTGATCCTCTCCGGTTCTGCCGGCCGAGGTCGGCGTGGCTTGGCGGCGGCCGAGCACATGCAAATGTTGGTCGACCGCCTGGCACCGCAAATGACAACAAAATCCGAGACACGATCCGGCAGCACAGCCGAACATCCGACCCACATCACTCCGCTACTTACGGACGGTCCCTTTGTATTGGTGACCTCCGCCTACCACATGCCACGGGCGATGCGCAGCTTCCGACGTGCCGGCCTCGAACCCATCGCCTTTCCGGTGGATCATCACGCGAGAGGCAACTACGGGTGGAGCGACGTCATCCCCTCGTTCGGCAGCCTCCGTCAGCTCGAGATTGCCTGGCGCGAACTCCTCGCGCATACCCTCTACATTCTGCGCGGCTGGTAACCCTTCGCGGACTTGCCGCGACGGCCCGCGCCTCAGTAGTCGATGGCCCACTCATCCATCGCTGGGTCGGTTTTTGCCAACTCAGCGTGACGATACGTGTATTTGTGCTGATTGAGGCCCTGCATCTCGTAGTTGTCTCGAAATGCCTGGGTATTGAGATTGTCCGTGTCACACCAACATTCGACAACCGGACACTCCGTCGCCTCTTTCAGCAGCTTGAAGCCACTAAAAATATTCCCATAAGGCACATGGAAGCCACCGCACCGGAAAACATCCCCATCGATGTTCATCAGAACGTAGTCAACCCCGGCGTGACAGAGGCCGGGGGTTTTCAGCTCCACCATGTGGGCATAATCGTGGCGCGAATAGGCCAACGATTTCAGCAACTCGCGTTCTTCGTCGGTGTAACTGTCGGGGTATTTTCTACCCTCGGACCAACCGTTGAACGCTTGCACAAACACCGTCAGGCCGCGGTCGGAAATCTCTTTCTTGAATTCTTCGATGTGCGGTAACACCGGCGGCCAAGCGACCAGGATCGCTGCCAAGTCGGTGATCTTGCTCATACGTACGGCAGTATCCAACCACACGCTGCGATCTTCGACCTGGGTCGGATGGTAACTACAGACCAACGCGATCTTCGACATATCGAAGCCTTCGAAGATTTTTGCGTACTGCTCATAACTGAAGGACAGGTTCGAGATCAGGTTCAAGGCGACGACGTTGTCGTAGTTCGAAATAGCGCGTGCGCCCGCCACCAACGCTTTACTGGTAAAGAACTCACCGCCGACACCGATCCGAAGGTCGAGGTTGTAAGGCAGCTCGGCGAGCCTGGACACGATCCGTTGGTATTTATCTTCGCCCCAGGTCACCGGCGCCTTGGGCGAAAACAGCATCGATGGCGACTGGGCCAAGGCCAGGAGCCTCGCCCCCGTTTTCTTGGGATGCGCTAGATTGCGACTGATCCGCGAGATGATCGGCAACTTTTTCTGCGAGCGATCTTCTTCCGCCCGCCCCTCGACGCGATCCATCGTGATGCAATACTCACAGGCATAGTTGCACGGGTTGTAACTCGTGTACAGCCGGATCTTCAGCAAGTTTTCGGGCGATTTTTGCTCATGATGCATGACGATTCCTTGTCACCGATTCTTGCAGATCATCGGGCCTGATGCCTCAGGTTATGCCGAGCGCCTCGGATTGCCAGATCGGTCTGATGGGCCTCAGAAGGGCCCCAAGGGTACCACACCTGACTCCGCCAAAAACCTAGCAAAGCAGCCCCGACAGCCCTCCCTTCGACGCCCAACCGGTCGCTTTCGGACGTTTCCTATCACCGGCAGCCGCGTCGAAAAGCCCCAATGGACGCTCGATTACCCCTTCCAAAACGTCAGGACACCCCGATTAACGCTCGATCGCACGCTCCCAAGCGTCAGGACACCGCGATCAACGCTCGATCCTACGATCCCCAGCGTCAGGACAGTGCGATCAACGCTCGATTGCACTCTCTCGGGCGTCAGGACACCCCAATCAAGGCTCGATTGCACTTTCTCGAGCGTCAGGATCGTACGATCGACGCTCAACTGGGGTCTTCGAGACCGGTGCCTGATCCGCAACAACTCCCTGCTGTAGCTTCGGGCATCGAGTTCTAGTAGGCTCCCAATCTTCCTCGAACTTCCCTCCCGAGTTGGTCCATGAAGTCCCTCGTTCAGAATTACAGCAAAGGCCAACCGACGGTCACCGAAGTTCCTCCCCCAGCCTTACAGCCCGGAGGCATTCTGGTCGGCAACGCTGTCTCCCTGATCAGCGCGGGGACCGAACGCTCGATGGTCGACATGGCCCGCAAGAGCCTGCTGGGCAAAGCCCGCGAACGGCCCGATCTGGTGCGCAAAGTCCTCGAGAAAGTACGGCGCGACGGCGTTCTGGCAGCGGTGAAAACCGTCCGCAGCCGCCTCGACGCGCCGGTGCCCCTCGGCTACTCCTGCGCCGGAACCGTCCTTGCTCTCGGTGAAGGTGTCGATAACTTCCGCATCGGCGACCGCGTCGCTTGCGCTGGCGCCGGTTATGCCAACCACGCGGAAATGATCTTCGTCCCCAAACATCTCGCGGTAGCCGTTCCCGATCACGTACAGCTCGAAGCGGCGGCCTACACCACAGTGGGAGCCATCGCGTTGCAAGGTCTGCGGCTCGCCAAGCTGGAGCTTGGAGAAGTGGTTGCTGTGATCGGATTTGGGCTGGTGGGTCTGCTCACCGCCCAACTCGGACGGGCGGCGGGCTGTCGGGTCATCGGCCTCGACCTCGACGCCGACCGCTGTCGACTCGCCGAGAGCCTGGGCGTCGAAGTTGCGGTCACCAAGCCCTCGGATCTGCTGGCGGCCTGCCGAGAACGGACCGAGGGCCATGGCGCCGACAAGATCCTCGTAACCGCTTCGACCAAGAGCTCACAACCCATCGAACTGGCGAGCGAGCTGGCGCGGACCAACGGCATTGTCGTGGCGGTTGGTGCGGTCGGCATGGACGTGCCGCGACGTCCCTTCTACGACAAAGAATTGACGTTGCGTGTCTCGCGCTCCTATGGCCCGGGGCGTTACGACCCTGACTACGAGGAGAAAGGGCGCGACTACCCGATCGGCCATGTTCGCTGGACCGAAAATCGCAACATGCAGGCATTCGTTCAGCAACTGGCGACGGGTCGCGTCGACACCGCGCCGCTGACCAGTCACCGATTCGCGATTGATGCGGCAGATCAGGCCTACCAATTGCTCACCGGGGCCCCCTCTGAACCTTACCTCGGGATTGTCCTGACGTACCCTCAAGACAGCAACTTGGACAGCCCCCAGGACAGTCACCCGGACGGCAACCTTCCAGGCGACAAAACGACTTTCGACTCAAGCGACACGTCAACCAGCCCTCCACCTGCCAGGCTTGCACCAGCGAGCCAACAATCTGCCGAGTCGGCAACACCCGCGAAACGGCACCACCTCACCTTAGGGGTTTTGGGCGCTGGCCAGTTTGCGACCGGTGTACTGCTACCTGAGCTCCGCCGACTGGATTCCGTCGAGTTCGCCAAGGTCTGTACCGCAACCGGCGTCAAAGCGCAGAGTGCCGCGGCCAAATTCGGTTTCCAGTCCGCAACCACCGAGGCCTCGGAAGTCACGAGCGATCGAGCGATCGACGCGGTGTTGATCGCAACCCGTCATCATCTGCACGCTCAGCAAGTCATCGCCGCACTCGCAGCCGACAAGGACATCTTTGTCGAAAAGCCTCTGTGTTTGACCGAGGACGAGTTGCAGGAGATCGAAGACGCGCACGCTGCATTCAGCAAACGCCTCGGTCGCCCCCCCTGCTTGATGGTTGGCTACAACCGACGATTTGCCCCGATGTCCGAACGCCTCGCCACCTTCTTCGGCGACATCGACGAGCCGCTGGTGGTCCACTACCGCGTCAATGCCGGCCATATTCCCACCGACCACTGGGTGCAAGATCCCGAACAAGGAGGAGGTCGGATCCTCGGTGAGGTCTGCCACTTCGTCGACTATCTGGCGTTCCTCACCGCCAGCACCCCACGACGAGTCAGCGCGTTCTCGACACCCAACGTCGGGCGTTATCGCGACGATAATCTGGTGGCGACGATCGAGCTCGACAATGGGTCCATAGGAACCGTGACCTACGTCGCCAACGGTGACACCTCACTCGCCAAGGAGAGGATCGAGGTCTCGGGGGGCGGAGCCTTTGCGGTGCTCGACAACTTTCGCCGACTCGATCTGGTGCGGGGTGGTCAGAGCCGGGTGATGCGCTCCCGTTTGCAGCAAGACAAGGGGCACCGGGCACAGCTCGAAGCGTTTGTGCAAGCCGCCCGTACCGGCCAAACAGCCCCGATTCCCTGGCAACAAACCGTGGACACGTCCCGGGCGACCTTCGCGATCGTCCAAAGTCTCCGAACGGGCTCACCGATCGTGCTCTAGATCGGCCTAGCGCCATGCGTTTCGCCATCCTGACTCAGTATTACCCGCCGGAAATGGGAGCCCCCCAGGCGCGCTTATCCGAGCTCGCCGCTCGCTTCGTTGAACGCGGACATCAAGTCTTCGTCTTGACCGCGATGCCCAACTATCCACGGGGCAAGTTCTTTCCCGGCTACGGAGGATTGCTGCGGCGCGAAGCGCACGATGGCGTTCAGATTATCCGCACCACGCTCTATCCGACCAAGCGAGTCGGTTTGGTGCCGCGACTCACCAACTACTTTTCCTTCGTCGGTTCTTCGCTGCTCTGCGGCGCGTTCACCCTGCCCAAAGTTGACTTCCTGCTGACCGAGAGCCCGCCCCTCTTTCTCGGGATCTCGGGTTATCTCCTGAGCCGTCTCAAAGGCACACGGTTGATCTTTAACGTCGCCGACCTGTGGCCCCAGAGTGCCGTCGAGCTCGGAGTTGTGGGCGACGGTATGGCATTGAAAGCCGCCCTGGCCCTCGAGGCCTTCTGTTACCACAAGGCATGGCTGGTCAGTGGACAGAACCGCGGCATCCTCGACGATATCGAACGACGTTTCCCCGAGGTGCCGACCCATCACCTCTCCAATGGCGTCGATCCCGAGCTGTTCCATCCCGGCGTCGTCTCACGTCGACAACATTTTGGTCTCGGTCGCGACGATGAATGCATTGTGCTTTATGCTGGGCTCCATGGGCTGGCCCAGGGTTTGACCCAGGTGCTCGAAGCGGCGGCGCGCCTCCGAGACGTCACCGGCTTGCGCTTTGCGATGGTCGGCGACGGCCCTGCGAAAGAACACCTACAGGCCAAAGCTGCCGAGATGCAACTCGACAACATCAGCTTTTTCGATCCGCAGCCACGCCAGATGATGCCCGAGCTACTGGCGTCTGCCGACATCGCAATCGCCTGTCTCGAACGTTCGATGATCGGCGCCGTACCGTCCAAGATCTACGAAGCCATGGGTGCGGCCCGCCCTATTGTGCTCGCTGCCGAAGGTGAGCCAGCGGACATCGTGCAGCAGAGCGGTGGCGGCCTGACGGTTCCTTCGGGAGATGTTGCGGGGATCGCCGCCGCCATCCGACGTCTAGCGGAGCATCCCGACGAGCGTCGAGCGCTGGGAGAACGCGGGCGCCAAGCCGCAATCGAGCGTTACCATCGTGGCAAGATCGTCAACTCCTTCATCGACCGCTTGGAAGGCGCTCTGTCATGAAAACCTCAACTCCCATCAAAACCTTGAGCATTGTTGGCGCCCGTCCCAACTTCATGAAGATTGCTCCGGTGATGGACGCCTTGGCAACCCATGCGGTGGATCAGCTGTTGGTTCACACCGGCCAACATTACGACGCCAACATGTCCAAGGTCTTCTTCGACGAGCTTGGACTGCCCAAACCGGATCTTTACCTCGGAGTGGGATCGGCCAGTCACGCACGCCAGACCGCCGCAGTCATGACCGCCCTCGAAGACGTCTTCAACGAACACCGGCCCGATCTCGTATTGGTCGCCGGGGACGTCAACTCGACGATGGCGGCAGCATTGGTAGCCGCCAAGGCCAGTATTCCGCTGGCCCACATCGAAGCCGGCTTGCGATCGTTCGATCGCACCATGCCGGAAGAAGTCAATCGCGTGGTCGTCGATCATCTCTCCGACTTTCTCTTTGTCACCGAGGAGAGCGGACACCGCAACCTGATCCACGAAGGGCTCGCCGAAGACCGTATTCACCTCGTCGGCAACTGCATGGTCGACAGCCTCAAACGACATCTCGACCGGGCCCTGGAAGCCTCACCCTGGGAAGCCTTTGATCTCGCCCCGGAAACGTTCGCCTTGTTGACGTTACATCGGCCATCCAATGTTGATGATCCGGCTGCATTGCGACAGATGCTCGACACCCTCAGCGAAGTCTCGCAGCAGCTTCCGATCCTCTTCCCCGTCCATCCCCGCACCCGGTCGCGGATTGCGGACAGCGGCATTGAGCTGCCAGCCTCGTTACAGCTATGCGGTCCACAGCCGTACCTCACCTTCCTCGGACTGATGGCCAAAGCACGCTTGGTGCTGACCGATTCCGGTGGCATCCAGGAAGAAACCACCGCCCTCGACGTCCCCTGCTTGACCCTACGTTGGAATACCGAGCGCCCAGTGACCGTCGACCAGGGCAGCAATCGACTGGTTGGCACCGACCCCCAAGCGATCCATCAGGGTTGCCGGGCGATCCTGGCGGGTGACTGGCCGAGGGCTCGTCAGCCACCGCTGTGGGATGGCAAAGCCGGCCAGCGGATCGCTGCAACCATCATGCAGTGGGTGGAGACACGAGAGTGATCGAGCCGCAAGCACCGGGCATCGAGTCCATCAGTCGATGAAGCCGGCATCAGCGGATCCATGTTTCGAGCCGTGTCTCGACCTGCTGCGGACTGCAACCCAGCGGCCGGCCCGCGAGCAGGCGCTGACACGCTTGTTACGCCAGGACGAAGACCACGTCTTGCGGTTTCTGACCGAACATCGGATCGACCAGCATGTGTATCGTCAGGCTCTCGACCTGCGACCTGACATCGAACTACCGGAGGCTCTCCACGAGTCGCTTCGCTGGGCACAGCGCCGTGCGGCGGTGGCAACCATGCTGCAATTCGAGGCTGCGCAGTTTGCTGCCGAGGCCCTTGCCGGCGAAGGTGTTCATTATGTCTTCTTCAAGGGATTCCACCTTGGGGAAGCGCTCTACGGTGATGCGGTCCTGCGTCCGGCAGCAGACATTGATGTCCTGATTGCCGAGGCCGACCAACAACGGGCTATCGTAGCCTTGGGACAGTCCGACTTCTCCCCTGTCACCCAACCGGGGCAACCACCGTACGAACTAGCCCTCAACGGTCACGGCACGCAGCTCGATCTACACTGGCACCTGTTTCGACCTCAGCGTAGCCGCCAACCCCTGACCGACTGGATCCTATCCTCCCGCCAGCAGCACGCGGGACTTTGGTATCCAGACGAAGCCGCCACCCTGGTCATCCTGCTTCTCAACCCCTCCCTCACCGACCACGTGACACAACAGCTGAGCCACGCTGTCGACCTGGATCGCTGGCTGCGGCGATCACTGCGTCACTCAAAGACAACATCCGCAAAAGCATCAGAAGTCGACTGGTCAAGCGTTGTGGACTGCCTCGATGGCAGCGGCCTAAAAACCGCCGCCTGGACGATGCTCGACTGGACCCGGCGCCACTTCTCGACACCGGTGCCCTCCGAGGTCCTACGCCGTCTCGAGCCCGGCGCCATCCGTCGCGCCTACCTGCGCGCCTGGCTGAAACGGGACCCTGCTCGTCTGTATCTCGAGTGGCCCTCGCTAGTACGAGCCGGCTTCTCCTTGGCACTCCACGATTCAGCCGCTGACGTGCGGCGGGCCCTGCAAAGCATTGGGCCACAATGAGGATCGCGGCATGAGGATCCCAGCTTATCGTCTGGCACCCTACCGTCTGGCACCCTACCGTCTGCCACCCTCTCGACCGGCTTCATGTACTCTACTCGGATGATCGCCGAGCCCAAGCCGGTTCTAGCCGATCGGCACCCTCGTCCCGACACCGCTCCGTCGACCCACGGCGCCACCCAGGAACGGTCACGGATTCGCGCCGAATATCAACGACGTGCCCACCACCTCGACCCGGAGCTATACGCTCCGTGGAATCCCGCCGAGCTCTTTCTAGTCCAGGATCGCAAACGGCACGCGGCGCACCTCCTGCACGCAGCCGACCAATTCCCCGATGCCAATAGCCGTTGCCTCGAGATCGGTTTTGGCCACGGTGGCTGGCTGTCGACGTTGATCGGTTGGGGAGCCCGCGAAACCAACCTTTTCGGAGTCGAGATCGATCACAGCCGTGGCGCGGACACTCGACGCCGACTGCCCGCAGCCCGCCTGGTGCTTGCTGACGGTGGCTGGCTACCTTGGCCTGATGGCTCATTTCACCTGGTGGTGCTGTCGCTGGTGATGACTTCGGTGCTGGACCTTACACTACGTCGGCGCATCGCCAACGAGGTCGAACGGGTCATGGCGCCTGCAGGCGCCTTGCTCTGGTACGACTTCGCGGTCGACAACCCACACAATCCCCATGTCCGTGCCGTAAACTCCCAAGAGCTCCGTGCGCTCTTCCCGTCCCTCGAAGGTAAAATCCGATCCACCAGCCTGGCACCACCGCTGGCGCGACGTGTTGCCCCTCGCAGCCACTGGCTAGCCGAACTTCTGAGTTGTCTGCCGTTCCTGCAAACCCATCTGTTGGGCGTCCTGCTCAAGCCTACGACGCCTGACGAAGAGCGTTTATCCCGCCATGACTGATCGACGCCCCTCTTCCCTCTCCGTGGTCATCCCGGTTTACAACGGCGCAGCCACCATCGGCCCGCTGGTCGATCGGCTGGTCGATCAATTTGCTGAGTCCACCGAGTTCGAAATCGTGCTGGTTAATGACGGCAGCGCAGACGACAGTGCCGCCACCTGCCGACAGCTCGTCGACCGTCACCCCGGCCTGGTGAAATTCCTCAACCTGTCGCGCAACTTCGGCGAGCACCAGGCGATCTTGGCAGGGCTCAACCGGACCTCGGGTGACGTGGTGGCCATTATGGAAGACGACTTCCAAAGCTCACCGGAAGAGGTCGCCAGCCTCGTCGACACCTTGATCAGTGGTGACCACGATGTGGTTTACGGCCAATTTGCAGTGCGGCAATACTCGCGGTCCCGCAAGCTCGGCAGCTGGTTCAACAACCGCATGGCCAACATCCTGCTCGGCAAACCGCACGATCTCTACTTGTCGAGCTTCAAATGCCTGAGCCGCTTTCTGGTCAACGAAGTCTGCCGCTATCAAGGCCCCTTCCCCTACGTCGACGGGTTGATCCTACGGGTCACTCGCAACATCGGGGTGGTCGCCTGCCAACACCACCCCCGTCGACAAGGGTCCTCCGGCTACACCCTGACCAAACTCGTCAGCCTGTGGCTCAACATGTTCACCAATTTCTCGATTCTGCCCTTGAGACTGGCGGTTTTTGCCGGTTTTGGCTTCGCCGCAATCGGCGGCTTGTTGTCGATCGCGGTGATTATCGAGAAGCTATTGATCCCCGAGACACAAGTGGGCTGGGCGTCCACGGTGATCGTCATCATGATCTTCGCGGGGCTGCAGCTGATGGTGCTGGGGATGATCGGCGAATATCTCGGGCGGGTTTTCCTATCCAGCAACCAGACTCCACAATTTGCGGTGCGAGAAGCCCACGGCTTCGAAGCCTCACCCCCGCCGAGCGACGCAGAAGACGGAGCTGCCGAGCGGTAGCCAACCACCCAGCGCAAGATCGACCCGAGCGGCGGCCAGCAGCAGACGGTTGACCCAGGGTGGCGGCAACGCGATATCCGGCTCGCTCTGATCTCGCGGACGCAGCTTCGCAGCCAAATTGTTGATCACCATCAACGGCGGCAAAAAGGCCAGGCGGTAACGCGCCTCGAGCACCACAAACCCGACACCGCGCACCATCTCGACCACCTGGCCCCGGGTGTAGCGACGATCCTGGTGTACGCTGCGATCGTGCTCCCCACGCAGCCACTCGAAGGCCGACAGCTGCAACACCAACAGACCACCGGGACGCAAGACCCGGGCAATCTCCCCCAGCGCGTCAGCCTCTGCGTGGATCGATCGGTGGGACAACACATCGATGGTGATCGCAGCGTCGAACGATTCGCTGGCAAACGGCAGCGCTTCGACGCTGCACCCGGCCAACCAAGAATTGCCGCGTCGACGACTGTAGCCCAGGGCCAGCAGCGATCGATCGACGCCGGCCACTCGATGCGATGTTGTCGAGTCACCCTCACCGGTCAGCGCCCGGTGTAACCCTCCCGTGCCACAACCTACATCGAGGAGATCGAGCCGTCGATCTCGGGCATGTCGCTGCAACGCAGCCATCACCGCCTGCCGCAGCGTACGATGCCACCAATGGTGTGTTTCCACCTCGGCGAGCAAGTGGTACTGAGCGTCCTCCATCGGTCAATCCTTCGTATCTGAATAGGCAGGTCTCTAAAGGAGACACAGTTCAGAGGCGCGTCAGCACATCGTTCAACACGTCGCAGACCCGCAACTGGTCCTCATCCTTCAACGACGGAAACATCGGCAACGAGAAAATCTCCTGCGCCGCCAATTCGGTGTGCGGCAGATCGCCCTCACGATAACCGAGTTCACGATAGGCTTGCATGGTGTGGATTGGCCAGGGATAACTGATGTTCAACTGAATATCCTGCTCGCGTAGAGCCTCCAGGATCCTATCCCGTTCGGGATGCCGGACAACATAGAGGTAATACGCGTGTCGACCGTCCCCCACGGTCGCCGGCAAGGTCAATCCAGACTCCGCCAACAATCGATCGTAACGTGCCGCCAGCTGCCGACGACGATCGATGTAAGCGTCGAGATGCTGGAGCTTGGCGAGTAGGATCGCGGCATGCAACTCGTCCAGCCGCGAGTTGTAGCCATGTTCATCGGCATAATACTTACCCTTCATGCCATAGAAGCGCAGCCGCTGGACACGCTCACAGAACGCCGTGTCGCGGGTGGTGACAAGCCCGCCGTCGCCGTAGCCACCGAGGATTTTGGTGGGGTAAAACGAAAAGGCTCCGGCCTCCGCCATCGCCCCTGCTTTGTGTCCTCGGTGCTCAGCGCCATGGGCTTGGGCACAATCTTCCAACACCCTCACGCCGCCCTTGGCGACGACGTCTTCGAGCCGGGTCATATCAACACATTGGCCGAAGAGGTGCACCGCCACCACACATTTCGTTTGCTTTGTCAGCATCGCTTCGACCTGCTCAACGTCCATCAGGTAGGTTCGCGGATCGATGTCGACAAAACGTGGCGTTGCGCCAGTGGCGACAATCGCCGACACCGTCGGCACGGCGGTATTCGAGACCGTGATCACCTCGTCCCCAGCGCCGATATCCATCGCCTTGAGAGCAAGAAAGATGGCATCAGTACCGCTGTTGACACCGACCCCATGCCCAGCGCCGCAGTAAGCCGCAAACTGCTCTTCGAACGCTGCTACCTGGGGACCGAGAATCAGTCGCCCAGACTCCAGCACCGACGCTATCGCAGCGTCGATCTCCGGCCGCTCGATCGCCAACTCGTCCAGATAACCCCACACGTAGATCGTCATTTACCAACTCCTCGGTCCGGTGCTTGTCTCGGTGCCTGTCTCAGTGTTTGTCTCAGTGCCACCACCGATTGGAGATCGGCGAGCAAGTTCTGACCCAACTCGACAAAATCACCTCCATGACGGATCCGATCCAAAACGTCGGCCAAGAAGCAGGCAAAACTGTCCGCAGCTGACGCTCGCCGGCGGCTGGCCTGGTTGCCCACATGAACCTCGAGCGTGTTGGCAAAATCCGGTGGCGTCGTAAAGATCCTCGTCACCCGAATCGCAGCGCCGGGCCCGAGCACCGTCGCCTCATTGCGATACTCCGTGTCGAACCCAAAATGCCCAACCAAGGATCGGCCTCCGGGATAACTCAATTGCGCGCTGAACGCAGTCTCGACACCGTCAGAATCGTCGCGTGACAACACCGAACAGTGGACCGCGTCCGGTGGATCCTCGAAAAGGACGCGTCCGAACGAGACCGCATAAGGCCCAAGATCCCACAACGCCCCACCCCCTAGCGAACGCCGGTAACGGAAGTTGTCGGACGCCAACGGCGGCATCAAAAACAGGGTCGAAATCCGCGTCGGCTGGGAGTCCGCTTCGGCAAAAATCTTGCGACACAGATCGATCTGGGGATGGGCGGTGTAAACCGTCGCCTCAGCCAGACAGAGCCCACGGTCGGCAGCCAGTTGCAGCAGCCTCTCGGCGTCTTCCAGGCTGGTGAACGACGGCTTGTCGACGACGGTGTGGAACCCACCGTCGAGCGCCCGCTCTACCCACTCGGCGTGTTCGCTGTTCACCGTCGAGACATACACAACGTCACAGTCGCTGGTCTCCAATGCGGTCACAAAGTCATCGAAACAACGATCGACCTTCGAGGTCAACAATCCCTCGTCGGGTCGACCACGACGACTGGCGATCTCCACCCGCGAGACCTGCGGCAGGCTCTCCAGAGCCGGCAACACACGCCGCATCACGATGCGCGAAAAGCCCAAACACAACACGCTCAGTTTGTGGTCCGACATGTGACGCTCCGAACCGCTACTCACCCGCCGGCTTCGCTCAGCGCCTGCAGAAAATCCGCCCGCGTCCGCAGGGATCTCGACATATCGTAGGGCGTGCTGGCCAACACCAAGCAGACGGCACCGGTTGAGAAGTTTTCAAGGTCAACCAAAACCATCCGCGGCACGTATAGGCCCCGTTTAGGATCGTCGAAACCATAGGACGCAGAAGCCTCACCGTCGAACAAGGTGACGTCGAAGCTGCCAGCCATCGCGATGATCACTTGGTCGGTGTCGCGATGGGCATGCCCCCCGCGGGACGCCGTCACATGGTGCATGTAGAACACCCGGCGGATATCAAACGGCACATCGAGCTGGCTCTCGGCTGCGGTCAAGGTACCGCGAGGGTCCTCAACCGACGGCAATTCGATCCATCTCACCTGTTGCAGTGGGCGACTGATTCGTCTCTCAGAATCCTGCACTTAGCATGCTCCGCTCATCAACCCCGAAGGGGTTCGATACCACAGCCCAGGGTCAGCTGGCGCGAAGCGCCGCGCCACCCTGGGTTCAGGACGCAGTTGAATTTCAACCCTGGAAGGGTTGCATAACTCAGCTCTGACCGCCTCGATCGACCGTTATGGGACCCTTTCAGGGTTCGGTTGTTTGGAGATCCCGTTACTGCGCTTACCCTGGGCTGTTGGATGCAACCCCTTCGGGGTTGGAAGGCAACACACTCCAACACTCGGGGTTGTAAGGCAGCACCTTCCAACACTCGGGGTTGGAAGACAACTGCTTCCAGAGCATTGGGAAACTTTAGAACGGTCAAGTCAATACCCTTGGGTTCACTACTTACGGGACGACAACTGGGGATTCGACAACGGAATCGGCGGGGTCCAACGCGGCTGGAGCCCCAACACCTTGAGCACCATCACCCATGCCGTCTCCGCCATCAGCCGCACATCATAGGCCAAGGATCGATGATGCACGTAGTGCAGATCCGCGGCTAGTTTGGCATCCAACAGCTCACGGACATAAAACTCTTCCGGACCCACTCCATCTTCGGGCCGCAAATGCTCTTGGTAGACGTAGTAGTAGAGGCTTCCCGAGCACGTCAAGCCGGGCAAAATCGACAACGCTTCACGGTGCGCGGCTGTGTAGTGCTCCTCGACGATATTGATCGATTCCGGGCGCGGGCCAACCAACGACATCTCGCCACGCAACACGTTCCACAGCTGAGGTACTTCATCGAGTTTGGTGAGCCGCAGCACCCGCCCCAGGGGCGTCACCCTGGCATCGCCACCAACGGTCACCGAACCTTGGCGATCGGCGCCATCGGTCATGGTCCGCAACTTGAGCACATCGAACGGCACCCCATCCCGACCTGCTCGCCGAGCACGGTAGAGCACCGGGCCGCGGGAGGTCAGCTTGATCAAAATGGCCAGCACCAGCAAGAGCGGTGCGGTCACCAATAGGCCAAGCGCCGAGACCAGCCAGTCGATCAACCGTTTGGTGCGATCGTAGAGCTTCATCACGTTGGCTCGATAACACGTGGCTCGATCACACGTAGCCCCATTACAGACGTGGCCCGATCACAGACGGTTTCACGGCAGCTTATCCCAAGTCGCTGTATCTGGAGTTGTGTTACGATCTCTGGCTGTGGCGAGTTCTCGCCACACCTCTCCAATTCAAAACAACGACGGTAGATCTTAGCAGAGCCCTGGATTCCAGCGCTGGATACCGTCTCGCTGGCCCCTCGCCGGCCATAGGGAATTACGAAAGGACTGTCATGCCCAATCATCTTATTGCACCTCATGGTGGCGAACTTGTCCAGCTAATGGTCTCCGAAGAACGCCAACAAGAGCTGCGCCGCGACTCGGTCGACTGGCCCTCCTGGGACCTCACCGCCCGCCAGCTGTTCGATCTCGAGCTCATCCTCAACGGCGGCTTCTCACCGCTCAGAGGCTTCATGGGCCGTCAGGACTACGACTCTGTTTGCGACTCGATGCGCTTGGCTGATGGCACCCTATGGCCGATCCCGATCACCCTCGATGTCACCGAGGCGGTAGCCAAGGGTCTCGCCGAAGGCTCCAAGCTTGCCTTGCGCGATCCCCAGGGCTTCATGCTGGCGGTCCTCACCGTCACCGACGTGTGGGCGCCCGACCCTGAGGCTCAGGCGAAAGCCATCTTCGGTACCAACGACAGCGCCCACCCTGGAGTCGCTCACCTCAACGACCGTACCAACACCCATTCCGTCGGCGGCACTCTCGAAGGTCTCCAACGGCCACAACACTATGACTTCGTCGAGTTGCGTCACACCCCGGAACGGCTGCGTCGCGACTTCGCTCGTCTCGGCTGGCGCAAGATTGTCGCCTTCCAGACCCGCAACCCGATGCATCGGGCCCACATCGAGATGAGCCTGCGGGCCTCCCGTGACCTCGAAGCCAGTCTGCTGGTTCATCCGGTGGTCGGTACCACCAAGCCCGGTGATGTGGACCATTACACCCGCGTGCGCTGCTACCAGGCGATCATGCCGCACTTTCCCAAGCACACCGCGATGTTGTCCTTGCTGCCATTGTCGATGCGCATGGCGGGCCCGCGGGAAGCGGTGTTGCACGCCATCATCCGCAAGAACTACGGCTGCACCCACTTCATCGTCGGCCGCGACCATGCCGGCCCGGGCAATGACTCCAACGGCAACCCGATCTACGGCCCTTACGATGCCCAGGACATGATGCGCGAGCACGAAGAAGAGCTCGGGATCAAGATGGTGCCCTTCAAGCTGATGGTCTTCGCCGAAGACCACGGCGGCTACATGCCAGCGGACGAGTTGCCGAAGGACGCCCGCACGCTTTCGATCTCCGGCACCGAACTGCGGCAGCGCCTGGCCGAAGGTCGACCGATCCCCGACTGGTTCACCTTGCCCGAGGTTGCCAAAGAGCTGCAACGCACTCACCCACCGCGCCACAAAAGCGGCCTCACCGTCTTCTTCACCGGACTCTCCGGTGCCGGCAAATCGACCATCGCCAACGTCTTGATGGTCAAGTTGTTGGAAATGGGCGGTCGACCGGTCACCCTGCTCGACGGTGACATCGTGCGCAAGAATCTGTCTTCGGAACTCGGCTTCTCCCGCGAGCACCGCGACCTCAATATCCACCGTATCGGCTTTGTGGCGTCCGAGATCACCAAGAATGGCGGCATTGCTATCTGCGCGCCGATCGCTCCTTACGCCAAGGTACGCGACGAGGTCCGCGACATGGTCAGCGCTGGCGGCGGCTTCATCCTGGTCCACGTCGCCACGCCGCTCGAAGTCTGCGAGGAACGGGACACCAAGGGGCTTTACGCCAAGGCCCGGGCCGGCAAGATCGACAAGTTCACCGGCATCTCCGATCCTTATGAGATCCCTGAGGATGCCGACGTCGTGGTGCCAACCACCGACAACACACCGGAAGAAGCCGCACAACAGATCTTGCTCCACCTCGAGCAAGAGAGATATATCGGCGCCGCCACCTGATCGGACAACGCGTCCGCCAGAAGAGACAGACGCTGTCACCTTTCGCGGAAGGCAGTCCTGTTTTTTGGACACCGCCCGCCATCACCTGGATCCAGTGCGCCCCCCACCGGGGCGCCCTGTTCCCAATGATCGGCACTCGCCACCCGGTCATCCACTCGAGCGCCGGCCATTTCGGCACGGCCGATAGTGTTTGCTGAGCGCGACGCCAAGCTACGTTCTCGACCGCACCTCCGTCTAAGCATGGGGACCAAGCGCGCCGGTCACGGGATGAAATAACGCAACCCTCGAGATCAAGATTTCAGTAGACATGGCGGGGCCGCCCAGAGAAGCTCTAGACGGCGACGGAAAGGATAAAGGCGGGATGTGGGGTGGGATAAAGCGGGATCAGACGATCACGGACCCGTCTGACGTATAGATGGGTTAAAGGCGATTGCTCGCCCGGCAACTCAGGTTCAAGTGTGTGACTCGTTGCCTCATAACAGCAATCTATTTAGCAAACCGCATGCCAGCCTCGGAATCGGAAACAAGAATTTTCTGAAGATCGACCAGCAACCCGCCACCACGTTTTGTACTGAATGCAATACACTGGGCCGCGAAATACTCGTATTCGTTTAAATACCAGGCTCGCTGGACAGTGCTGGCTGGACAGTGCTCACGGCAAGGTGGCAGGAGGATCGAGGATGGCGAAACCCCTTTCCTACAACGCGACGTTGGTCGAGCGGATCGATCTCACGGAGCAGTTGGCAATCTTCAAGGTAAAGCCGGACGAGCCTGCCGAGGCAGATCCGCAGTTCATCCCCGGGCAATACGTCACCCTCGGCATGAACAACGAAGCGCAGGTCGAGTTGGGGTCGGTGCGGCGCCCGATGTCGATCGCCTCCGCTCCCGAAGAACGTGACGCGCTCGAGTTCTACATCCGTTACGTCAACTACCCGGAGTCCGACAACCCGCTGACCCATTTGCTGTGGAAAGCCCAGCCCTCGGATCGCCTCTTCATGCGCAACCGAGCGATCGGCAAGTTCACGGTCCACGACGCTGTTGGAGACGATGATCCACGCCTGCGGGTTTGCTTGGCCGCCGGTACCGGTTTGGCACCCTTCGTCAGCATGGTGCGCAGTCTCCATCTCGGTGACCCTTCAGCGGACCTCGGTCAGTACGCCATTTTGCACGGCGCCTCTTACCCCGCGGATCTCGGCTATCGCGACGAGCTCACGGACCTCACCCAACATGGCCTTCGTTACATGGCAACGGTCAGCCGTCCGAACGAGGCCCCGGATTGGTCCGGGGACGTCGGGCGCGCCGAGGACTATTTCAAGGCAGATCGTTTACCCGAGCTCGACCAGAGGCTGGGTCTCGGCCCGGATGGCCTGCGTCCAGACAACGCAGTTGTCCTGATCTGTGGACTCCAAGGGACCATCGGCAAAACTATCCTGCGTCTGATCCCACGTGGCTTCGTGCCCGATAACAAGAAGATTCGCCGTGCGCTCGAGGTGCCGGAGGACGTCCCAGCCAACTTGTTCTTCGAGCAATACGACAGCACCCCGGTCATCGACGTCAAAGATCCAGCGGTGGTCGAGCCCCTGCGCGAGCAACTCCACGCCGCACTCGCCAAAGTTTGAGCGGCAGCGGTTCGTCTTCTATGACCGCAGCCCGAAAGCCATTTCGGGTCGTCGAGTTCTACAGTGGTATCGGTGGCTGCGCTGCCGCTCTCGGCAGCTTCGAGCCTCAAGTCGAAACCCAGACGGTTGCCGCGATCGACATTCATCGCGGTGCCCTGGACGTTTACGCTCACAACTTCCCCCACCCAACGGTCCCAGCACTGGTCAAATCGCTCACCGTCGAGCGCTTGCAGCGGTGGGACGCTCACTTGTGGTGGCTGTCCCCTCCCTGCCAGCCGTTCACTCGGCGCGGCCATCAGCGTGACCTCGACGATCCACGAGCTGCCACCTTCCTCGCTGCCTTGGATCGTATCGCCGCCGTTCGCCCGCCCTACGTCGCGCTCGAAAATGTCCCACCCTTCCGAGAGTCTCGGGGGCACCAACGGCTGATCGCAACCCTAGAGCAGGCGGGCTACACCAGCCTCCACGAAAGCCTGCTCTGCCCTTCCGACTTCGGTATTCCCAATCGTCGCCAGCGCTACTACCTGGTTGCCGCACGCGGCGACCTGCTGCCCTTGCGATCACCCAGCTATGTCGGGCACCCGTTGGCAGCCTACCTCGATTCTGAGCCGTCATCCGCGCTCGAGGTCGAGCCCACGCTCCAAGAGCACTACCGTTTCAGCCTGCACCTCGTGCACGCTGACGATCCCGACGCCATCACCCAATGCTTCACCTCCGCTTACGGACGTTCCCCCGTCCGCAGCGGTTCTTATCTGGAACATTCCAACGGAGTCCGCCGCTTCTCGCCAAGCGAGATCCTGCGTCTACTCGGTTTCCCCGCGAGCTACCGGCTACCGCCGGGGCTATCCCTGGGCAATGCCTGGCGGCTGGTCGGCAACAGCCTCTCGATTGTGCCAGTGCGGTCGATTCTCGCCGCTATCCCTGAGTTTTCGTCGCTCGAGTCGTAGCTTCAACGCCAAGCTCGAATTCCCCGAAAGTGATGGCGACTTGGCGCCGCCGACTAAGCCTCCAACGTGCCAAGCTCCTTCTCTACGCCGGCCATCTCCCCCAGCATCTGAGTGTACTTTCTGAGATCAACTTGGAGGGTGGTGAGATCTGACAGTTCTTTAGACGCCTTGCTCTCGCCAAATAAAAGAAGCCACGCGGTGACGCGTGGCTTCAACGCCGACAGAACGCCGGCACGGCTCGAGAGGCCGTCTTCGATCAGGTGAGGCTAGCTGTCGTCGGACTCGCGCCACGACTCGATGACGCGGGCGGCTTCTTCACGGCCACCGAGGCCAAAGGCGAGGCCACCAGCGATGGAGATGCCGACGATGAGTGCGCCAAAAGCGAGGTTGACGATTTCAGGCGCAAGCTCGGTTTTGTGCAAGGCCATGGCGCCGACCAAGATCAAGATGGCGAAGCGGGCGACGGTGGCCAGAATTGCGGCTTGCTGATGGCCACTGGCGGTGATTGCTTTGTGCGCCAGACGACTCAGGAAGAGGCCAATGGCGAAGATCACCACGGCAATCAGCACCGAGAACATACCCTGCATGAGCTCGTTGGCAAGACCGGAGACGATGGCCAAGCCGAGGGTGTTGAAGGCCTGGATGGAACCCATGAAGAGGATGACAATCATCACGACCCAGCCGGCGACCGAGGACGCCGAGGAGGCGCCTTCTTTCGGCTCGCCGAGACCCAACCACTCGGGGAGCTTGTTGAAGCCGATCGTCGCCAGCAGGTTGGCCACCAGGCGTTGGACGATCCGTGCCACCAGGTAGAAGATGAAGAAGATCACCACCGCGCCGAGCAGGTTGGGCAAGAAACCGAGGATCTCACCAACCATGTCTTTGACCGGCGACAACCCTTCCATCTGCAAGGCGTCGAGGACCTGTGGCAAGAAGAGCAGGAAAATCAAGTAGTAGACACCGTCCGCCAGGGTCGACGCCAGGGACATCGCCTTGGTTTCTTCGCCAGCGGAGTCGCCGAGCTTTTCGTCGAGCTGGAAGGCACTGAGCAGGTTCTTGACCACCATCCGCAGCACCGTGGCAACCGCCCAGGCAATCGCCGCCAACGCACCGGCAGCCAAAACTTGCGGCAAGAACCCCATCACTTTGGTAGCCAACGCATTGAGCGGCTCGGTCACGATCGTGAGGCCAAGTGCCTGCAGCACCGCCATGATGACAAACAGCATGACCAGCCAATAGGCGAGTTGCGCCATGCCAGCTTCGATCGGCGCGTCTTTCGATCGCCCACCGGTTATAAGCTCAGCGAGTTTGTTGTCGAGCTCGGTTTTGTCGAGCAGTTTTTTGATCAGGTAGGAGGCGGCTTTGGCCACCATCCAACCGACCACCAAAATGACAATCGCCTTGAGCAGCGGAATGCCGTATTCGGTTCCGATTGCGAGCAATTGGTTAGTATCAATATTCATGAAACTCTCCTTTGGATTGGATAACAACAAGCAAAAATTCAAGTTGCTTATGAAGCAGATCTGCACGGAACAGGTCTGTGCGGAAAAGGTTTGTGCGGAACGGGTCTGTGCGGGGCAGGTCCGTGCGGAAAAGGTCAGTATTGAAGACCTTCGATACGACGCAACGGTCAGCCTTCGAATGGCAGGTCGCTACCGGATTGGATCAAACAGGACGATCCGGTACTCAATGCTCGTCGAGCCTCGGCGTCAGCCGACTCGGCCACGACTACTGAGAAGGGATCGTTTAACTATATAGCAATTCCGGTACCAGGCCGCTACAAACCACGAATCCGCTTAGCTACGGCTTGTTTCGGTGATCCATCGACGAGTTTGGCCGGGAGTTTTGGGCAGGCCGGGAATTTTGGGCAGGCCGGAAAATCTTCCTCACCCCATTAGAATCGACTCTATCGACCTCTAGGCGCCTGCCGAGGGTCATGTACAAGTGACTCCTGGAGCCACCCACGAGCCTGCGATCTAGCGCGAGCCTGCGATCTAGATGTGGCGACCGCGGGGTCGGCTGCGCTCGACGTCGGTGCGAGTGACCTTGGGGTCGGGCGTCGCCGGGGGATCGATGATCAGTCCACGCAGGGCAAGCTGAGTCACCTGATTCACCAAATCATCGGGCTCGATCGAGCTGTCGCTCTTGTACCAGAGCACAACGCCGTGCACCATGCCCAGGACGCTGTGTGCGGCGACGTTGGGATCGAGTATGGGCATACGATTCTGGCGTTCGAGCACCGCCACGATGCTCTCGCGGAGGAAATCGGTGAAGGCGCGTTTGCGCTCCATCACCTTCGGCCGGTAGGCGGCGTCCAGACCTTCCTCTTCGTTGACCAGAATATTCATCGAGCTCGGCTCGTCGATCACCAGCCGAACGTAGCCAGCCAACAGGCTGGCGAGGCGTCCCTCAGGATCGTCCCCCTCACGAGCAATCGCGATCACATCCTCCTCGAGTAGATTGAGGACGAAGTTCATGATTGCGTAGAGCAGCGCTTTCTTGCCCTTGATGTAGTAGTAAAGACCGCCTTTGGTCAGGTCGACGATCTCGGCGATATCGCCCATCGAGGTGGCATCAAAGCCCTTCTCAGAGATAATCCGCGCCGCTTCGCGATAAATATGGATAGCGCGAGCATCATCGTTGACCGTTGGTGGCTTCTGGTATGTGGGCATTGCTGGCGCCTTATCTCATAGGATTTCTTCTATCGCTGCAAGGAGTATTCAAGGCTGAAGGTATCCGATACTCCTAAGGTCACTGGCCTAGTCGAGCTATGATACAAAATCTTCGACATCGGCTTCCTAATACGATATTTCGAAACGTGAGGAAGAGCCGAGCGTTGCTCGGGTCCCATTGCTGATCCAGACCGCTTCTCGAACAACGGCTTCTAGACCTCTTTCTGTTGCCTGTTCCAGATTAGCCCCTTGCTAGCCTCTCGCCTCTTCAGTCTGCGTGACCTGCAGCTGGCTTAATGACCGGTCGGTAGAATAGGTTGTCGCCCTATTCCGTGTCAAGGTGATCAGAGGTGCCTCCCGGGCCTCTGAAGAGGGCTCAACAGACCCGTTTCACGCTCCATCAGCACCCTGCCGAACCCACTCCTGAACCTGCTGGAACAGCATCAGGCGACACCGAGAAAGCCTCATATTATCTTTCTCTTGCACCCACACTCTCTAAATATCAAACATATTCTTTTGTTTCGCGCAAATACTCGCGAGATTAGTCGCCAGACCTGTGTAGTGCGCCTCGGCGAAGCTGACGAATCCGGCCCAGACCAACGGGCCCAGAGTTACGGGCCCAGAGTTACGCCAACAGACGGGCTCAGAATTTCCAGATCTGGGGGATAAGCAAAACGCTCACAACAAAGTACATCAGGTTGAGCGGCAAGCCGATTTTGACGAAGTCCGAAAATCGATACCCGCCCACACCGTAAACATAAGTGTTGGTCTGATAGCCGATCGGAGTGGAAAAGCTAGCGGACGCTGCGATGCAGGTGGCGATCACAAAGGGCCGAGGGTCAACACCGATAGCCGGCCCCAGACTGAGAGCGATCGGCGCCATCAAGACGACAGTGGCGTTGTTGGACAACGTCTCGGTCATCACCATGGTGCCCAAATAGAGCAGCGCCAGGATCACGTAAGGTCTGAAGCCCTCGCTGATGAAGCTGAGACTACCCATCGTCACCAGACTATCGGCGATGACATCGGCAGTACCGGTGGTCTGCATCGCCAGGCCGATGCCAAGCATGCCGTAAATCAGGCCGAGGATACTCCACTCGATCGCAGCATACCCTTCCTTGGGCTGCAAGCAGCCAGTGAAGAAAACCGCCACCATGCCGATCAGCGCCGCGGCAACAATTGGCAGGATATTCAGCGAGACCGCCAAGATGACCCCAACGGTGATCGCTAAAACCGCTGGCCCTTTGCGGCGCATGCTGAGTGAAGGCACTGGCGGATGATCGAGCAACAAGATGTCGTCTCCCCGTCGCAGCCGGTCGATGGCGGGATCTGTGCCCATCATCAGCATCAGATCACCGGCTTCGATGCGCAGCGTATCCATCTTTTTTTGCAGATTGACGCCGCGGCGATGGATCGCGATCAAGATGACCCGGAAGCGTTGGCGAAAGCTGATCTCTTGCAATGTTCGTCCAACCAACGTCGACCGCGGGCCGATTACACCTTCGACAATCGACCCCTCATGAGCCGAGATCGTCTCGAGCCCAACGCCTTGCATCGGCGCCAGATCGATGCCTTCGATCGTCCGGGCATGAGCGATACCCGACGGCCGGCAGGCCAGGACCAGCCGATCCCCTTCGAGCAGCACCGCTGTTTTGGGATCCTCCACAGCCAGCGTAATATCGTCCCGGATGATCTCGAGTACCCGCACGCTTTGTTGACGCAGCAGTTTCGATTCAGCAATCGACTTACCGACGATGGGCGAATCGTGCTGAACAAATGCTTCCGTAATGAACTCTTTGCGTTCTTCGTCCGACAGCAACGACGTCAACGTCTCCCGCGTCGGCAACAATTTGTCGCTAAAGAAAAAGAGATACACCACTCCGCCGACCAACAGAGGCAGCCCAGCAGCACCAATCTCGAACATCGAAATCGGTGCCTCACCAGCCTCCACCAATTTGCTACTGGCCAAAATATTGGTGCTGGTGCCCACCAAGGTGCAGGTACCACCAAAAATAGATGCATAAGACAGCGGAATCAACAACTTCGAGGCCGGCACTTTCATTGACCGTGAAAGCATCAAGACCACCGGCATGAACACCATCACCACCGGCGTGTTGTTGATGAACGCAGAAATCGAGGCGACGCATAACATCAAGATGAGTAGAAACCAGCGATAACCGTATCTCGCCAACTTTTCGAGTCCAGCAGCAATCAGTTTGATAATGCCGCACTTGTCGAGGGCAGCACTGAGAATGAACATGGCCGCGATGGTCATCGGCGCTGGATTGGCAAACACCGTCAACATCTGTTCGATGCTGGGCAATGTATTCGTAAACGGCAAGCTGCCCGCTGCCATGATGACGACAAAAGCCGTTAACGCGGTCTGATCAGTAGGTATTCTCTCCGCCAAGAAGCTGGCGATCGTTGCCAGCAACAAGACGATGATAAAAATCATTTCCCAGGACATGAACACTCCGATATCGCAGGTCTCTCAGTCAACCATCTCTTACAAGTACGACTTACAAGAAGGACAGCCTGCGATCTGGATCAGGCACCAAAGCGCCACCCCCACACACCACCGAATCTTTAGCGCTTGATCTTGCGAAGCGAACTCGAGTACCGCGTCAAAACAACCCCAAACAACAGACTCGGGCAGTGGCTCGAGCTGATCCCAGGCCGACGCGGTCCCAAGCAGGACCTACCCCTCGGCTTGCTTGAGCTTCTGAGTCAACTGCCGAATCGCACGTTCATTGTAGCCACGGACAACCTCACCGTCGAAGTCAATCAGTGGTACCCCGCCGCGACCACCAGCCTTGGCGCGGTACTCTTGCGCGGCCTTGGCGTCCTTTTCGATGTCCTTGGCCACGAAGTCGGCATCGAGCGACTCGAGCAGCTTGCCGGCCTTACGACAGTAGCCACACCAACTGGTCATGTAGAGAGTGATCTTGGCGTCTTCGTCGGTGGCAGCCGCCTTGGGGTCGTCGGCAGCCGCGGCCGTTGCGGAGTGGCTCGCGTTCGGCACATAGGGCCGGCCCTGTTTGACTGCGGTCGCCTCTTCACTGGCTTCCAAATCAACAGCATCGAGCTTCAGGCTCTGTCTGGCGCCAACCAGGTCGATATAGGTCAGCGTCTTGCCGTTGACGATCCAGGGACCACGCGTCTCGATCATCTTCCCTTCCAGAGTGATCAACCAATCCGCTGCGGCGGCCGGGGCGAGCAGCAGGGCGACACTCAGTCCGATGGCATTCTTCAGGTGACGGGGCAGCCGCGAGGTGTTGGGCATGAGAACATCCTATCTTCCGGGTGAGCGATCGGCTACGAGACGCACGACGTTCGGCAGGGCGTTTGAGCCGTCTAGGGGGCCGAACTTCGATCGAACCCATCATATCGCATGCCGGCACCTGATCTGGTTGCGATCTGTTGCAATTGGCCCTAAGGGCACCTGGCAATAGTCGATTGCAGGGCCGAGCTGAAGGTTCTCAGGGACAAAGCCGACGAGGCCAAGGCGCTTTATTGGATACACTGGTTGCCAGTAGCCGTACAACTTCAGCTAGATCCCGCCCAAGCCCACGACCCGACCGTGCGGATGGGCTGCGGGCGAGACTGCGTGACTCGGCGTCGCTTGCCGCAGGGTCGATGCAGTAGGGTCGATGCAGCAGGGTCGATACTGTAGGTTCGAAGCAGCATCTATATAACCGCCAGAGGACAACATTCCATGACACTCCGCGTGGTGCCTCACATCAGCTTCACTCTTTGGCTGTTCATGGTCATGGGTACTCTGCCGGCGGCCTCCCAACAGGCCAAGGATGAGCCCAGCCGCACCGATTTCGAAGGCGCCAGCAACGCCAGTCCGATCAGCGGTCTGACGGTTGGCGACAACGAGATCCTCCTCGTTGGCCGCGAAACCACCATCGACGTCACCATGGATGACGAGGCACCGCTCGACGCCCCCGAAACGATCACCTCCGAGGTTATCGACGTGCAGGTGGTTAATGTCGAGGTAGTCGTCACCGACTCAGCGGGCCGACCGATTGACGGCTTGACCGAGGATGACTTCACACTCTATGAAGACGGCATACCGATCGCGCTGTCCAACTTCTACGCCTTCCCCGAAACCTCACCGGAGGGTGCGGTCGGAACGTCGTCTCCGGTCGAAAGGTCGTCTCTAGTTGAAACAGGGTCTCTAGTTGAAACAGAGTCGCAGGCCATTGGACAAGGACCGGATGGCGTGTCCCCATCCGCTGCGACACCATCGCCAGGCTCGAGCACCAAGCGGCTGCACATGGTTGTCTTCGTCGACAACCTCAACACTCGTCCTCAGAACCGAAAGCTACTGTTCGAGTCTCTTCGTGAGCACCTCCGCGAGCAGCCTGGCCAGCAGATCATGCTGGTGGCCATGAATCGACGCATAGAGGTTGTGCTGCCTTTCACCGCCGATACCGATCAGATCTTCGAGGCCCTCGACCGCATGGAAACCCAGACCAGCCTGCACGCACTTTACGATGGCGCGCGACGGATCTACTTGTCGCGCCTTGAACGTGCCAGTCTGCGGTTGTTCTCTCCTCGTCAGGGTGCCGAAAACGACCCCGACTTCGACGACGCCATACGCGTCGCGCTCGAATTGTCCGAAAACGCTCGCGCCCTGGCCGAGGAGCGCTACCAAAAGGCTGAGGCTACCTTCGAAGCCCTCGGCGGCCTGTGCAACAGCCTGGGCGGCATCCCGGGACGCAAGGCGCTGATCTACCTCAGCGACGGGCTGCCACTACGGCCGGCAGATCCATTGGTCGAAGCCTGGAATGGCAAGTATCTAAATTGGGTTCTACAGAGCTCAGAACCGATTCGCAACAGCTCTCGGTTTCCCGGTGCGGTCGCCAAGTTCGATCGACTTTCAACGTCTCTCGGTTCGTCGCGATACGACCTACAATCCGAGCTCAATCGGTTGACCATTCAGGCGACCGACAATCGGGTGGCGTTTTATCCGATCTCCAACAACGGTCGCATCTCTGATTTCATTTCTGCCGAACACTCCGGCGCGGCCACCAATGACTCAGGGTCGATGCGGCGCAACGCTCAAGTGCTGGAAAACTTCACTCGCGACAGCACTTTGATGAAGATGGCGGAAGACACCGGCGGGCTAGCGGCACTGCGCAATGCCAACTTGGGCAAGCTGATCGACAAGGTCGAGCGTGATTTCACCCACTTCTACTCCCTCGGCTACAGCCCCCGCCAGAGCGGACCAGACTTCCGGCCCCGCAAGCTGCACGTCGAGGTCAAGGTCCCCGGTGCCCGGACGCGACACTTCAAAGCGCATCGCACCAAAACCTGGCGCCAGCGGCTAGGCGAAAAGACCGCCGCCGCCGCCCTCTTCGCAGTCGAAGAGAATCCTCTCGAAGCACGGATCGCCCCCGGCGAGCTCAGGTCTGATGGCGACACCTACAAGGTGCCGTTGATGGTCAAGATTCCATTTCAACAAATCCGTCTAGTCCATCAAGACGCCCACTTCAACGCCCAACTCACCGTGCTGGTCCAGGTGCGAGATGAGCAGGACAGCCTGTCGCGGCCACGCCGGTTCGATTTGCCGATCAAAATCCCGGATGGTCGAGTGCTCGAGGTGCTGCCGCAGGTGGCTGCTTATCCCCTCGAATTGACGATACCCAAAGGACCGCATCGGATCGCGATCGGTATCCATGACCACCTGGCAGGCATCGACACCACCGTCCAAGTTAATCTGGTCGTCGAAGCCCCGGCGCCGGACGCGTCCCGCCAGGTCGCGCCGCAGATCACCGGCGGAAGCTGAGCCGTCCCCGCCCACCTCGAAGGAGACTCCATGCCCCGCAAAACCAATCTGCTGAGCCACTCGATGTTCGCCATGCTTGTGATCGCCAGCTTCACTGGCCCGGCGCCGCTCGCCGCCCAAACCGAAGATGCGGTCTTTTCCGAAGTCATCGACGTCGAGGTCTTCAACCTCGAAGTGGTGGTCAACGACAAACAGGGCCAACCGATCACCGGGTTGACCCAAGACGACTTCGAGATCTTCGAAGACGGCAAACCCGTGGAATTGACCAACTTTTACGCCGTCGAGAAGCTGGCGATGCCAGCGGCTAAGGACAACACAACCGATCAGGTGGCCGACCGGCCAGCGGGAGCCACCCGCCAGCTCAATCTGGTGGTGTTCGTCGACAACATCAACATCCGGCCAGAGAACCGCAAACTCCTCTTCGAGAATTTGCGCGAACACCTCGGCCAAGTGATGGTTCCCGGGACCAAAGTGATGTTGGCGAGCATGAACAATCGTATCGAGGTTATGCAGTCCTTCACCGACGACGCCGAGCAGATCTTCACGGCCCTAGACGAACTAGAAAAACAGACCAGTATCAACGCCCTGCTGGACAGCGAGCGGCGCGGCTTCATGAGCCGGCTGGCACGCGCCAGTACCCGTGGCATGGCCTGCAATCGCAGCCAGACACCGGGAGCTCCCGGCTCGGGCGGCGGCGGTGGTGGCGGGGATCCGACGTTCAACAATGCGGTGCGGGAAGCTCAAGATCTGGCCCAGGCCGTCCGCACTCTCGGTGAGCAACGCTACAACGCAGCCCGCGGCACCATCGGATCCATTGCCGCGTTCAGCGACACGCTGGGCGGCCTACCGGGCCGCAAAGCTTTGCTTTATCTGAGCGACGGTATCCCGACACGGCCAGCAGAGTCGATCGGCGAGGCTTGGATCGCCAAATACGATCAGTGGTTCCAGCAAAACGAAAATGCAATTCGTAATTGCTCGCGTTACCCCGAAGCGATTCCCGACCTGACGCGGGCGTTGACCGGCTCCGGCACCTCGGGCTTCAACTTAGAGTCGGAGTTCGACCGTCTGACCATTCGGGCGAGCGACAATCAAGTGGCCTTCTATCCGGTTTCGAACAGCGGCCGTGACGCCTCGATGGTCTCCGCCGCCAACCTTGGCAGCTCGGACGGAGGCTCGAGCCAAGTGATGCGCAGCGCGATGATCGCCGAGGCGATGAGCCGTGACGGGTCCTTGCTGCAAATGGCCGAGGACACCGGGGGTCGTGCCTTGACCGGCAATGCCAACGTTGGCGAGTTGCTCGCCCAGGCCAGCCGTGACTTCACCACGTTCTACTCGCTCGGTTATACGCCACTTGAACGCACCAAGGACAACAGCTTTCACAAGCTCGAGGTCAAAGTCTCCCGGGACGGCGCCAAAGCTCGTCATGTCAAGGGTTATCACGCCAAAACCTGGCGCGACCGACTGGTCGACATGACGGTCGCCAGCGCGCTTTACGATCTCGAAGCCAACCCGCTCGAGATCCAGCTGCAAACCGGTGACACCCAACGCGTCGGCGGACGCTTCAAAGTGCCGGTGCTGGTCCAGATCCCGTTTCGCGAGATCCAGATGGTCAGTGACGGCGGCAAATACAACGCCAGTCTGTCGATCCTAGTGGTCGTCCGCGACAACAAGGGGGGTTTCTCCAAGCCGCGCCGCTTCGACCTCCCGATCGAGATCCCCAACGCCCAGATCCTCAACGCCCGACAACAGATGGCCGCCTATCCAATTGATCTCGATCTCAAGAAAGGCGACCGCCGGGTTGCCATTGCGGTGCGCGACCATCTCGGCCAAACCGCGTCAACGCTCAAGTTGGACTTCGACTTCGGCGGCGGCGGCAAGGACAAAAAGTCGAAGAAGAACAAGAAACGCTCGAAGGGCTAGCAGGCCCAGGATTCCCGAAGGGAGGACACCAGGCCCTCCCCTACACGTCTCGGCAAAGGTCAGATTCCCGAAGGGAGGACACCAGGTCCTCCCCTACAGATCTCAGCAAAGGTCAGATTCCCGTAGGGAGGACACCAGGCCCTCCCTACACGTCTCGGCAAAGCTCAGTAGATCCACCAGAGACCGGCCCTGGGTCGGCCCGGAATCATCGTCGGAGGTGCCGCATGCAACACACAACTCGTCTCGCCCTCGCCCTCGCCCTCGCCCTGGTGATGATCGCCACCGCGCTTGCTGCCCAGGACGGTGACCCGGTCTTCTCCGACGTCATCGACGTGCGGGTGGTCAACGTCGAAGTGTTGGTCCTCGACAAACAAGGCGAGCCGATCACCGGCTTGACCC
Organism: Acidobacteriota bacterium; assembly: GCA_029263395.1. Lineage (GTDB taxonomy): Bacteria > Acidobacteriota > Thermoanaerobaculia > Multivoradales > J023 > JAAELT01. Next base: position 41,403 of record JAJCXO010000214.1, read on the forward strand.
GCGACGACTTCGAAATTCTCGAAGACGGCGAGCCGATGGAATTGGTCAACTTCTACCCGGTCGAGGGCACCACGGCACACCTCGACGCTGGCAGTGTCGCAAGCAGCGTCAGCGGTGAAATGGGCTCACCTGAGCTGCCGTCCGGCAGCACTCAGGGGCTCAATCTCGTCGTCTTCATCGACAACCTTCACATCCGCCCGGAAAACCGTAAGCTGCTGTTCGAGAAGCTGCGCAAGCGGCTGGAGGAGCCTTTGGTTCCGGGTAGCCGGATCATGCTGGCGGCGATGGGCAACCGGGTCGAGGTGTTACACCCGTTCACCGAAGAGATTGACCAAGTCCTCGCCGCTCTCGACCAGATAGAAAAACATGCCAGCCTCAGCGCTCTGATGGATGGTGATCGACGCATGTTCATGAGTCGCCTGGCCCGCGCCAGCACCTACGGCATCAACTGCAACCGTACCCGTCCACCAGGTAGCCCGGGGGGCGGCGCCGCCCCGACCGATCCCAAATTCGACAGCACGGTGCGCGAAGCTCAGAATCTGGCCGTTACGATCCGTAACATTGCAGAGCAGCGTTACCAAGTGTCGCGGGCCTCGATCAATTCGTTGTCAGCCTTCAGCGAAACCCTTGGTGGCCTGCCCGGACGCAAGGCCATGCTTTATCTCTCCGACGGCATCCCGGTACGACCCGCCGATTCGTTTGCTGAAGCTTGGATCGCCAAATTCGACCTGTGGTACCAACAGAACGAGGGTGCGATCCGCAATTGCTCAAATGTCCCCGAAGCGATTGGCGATTTACAACGTGCCCTTACCGGCTCCAGTTCCTCCAACTTCGATCTCCATTCCGAGTTCACCCGACTGACGGAGAGGGCGAGTGACAATCGGGTCGCCTTTTATCCCATTTCGAATGGTGGCCGTGGCTCCTCCTTCATCTCCGCTTCCAACCCCTCCAGCTCCGATGGTTCGAGTCAAATGATGCGCAACGCAATGGTTGCCGACCGCATAAGCCGTGACGCCTCGGTCCTTCAAATGGCGGACGATACCGGCGGCCGCGCCTTCACTGGCAACGCCAACATCGGCGAATTGATCGACCGCGCCGGCCAGGACTTCAGTCACTTCTACTCCCTCGGTTACACACCGCCGGAGCGCAAGCCGGACAACGCGTTCCACAAGATCAAAGTCAAAGTCCACCGCGACGGCGCCAAGACCCGTCACATCAAGGGCTACCAGGACAAGAATTGGCGCGACCGGTTGGGCGACATGACCATTGCTGCCGCCCTTTACGACCTCGAAGCCAACCCCCTCGGCATCCAGCTGCAGGCCGGCGAGATGACCCAACAGGGTAATCGCTTCAAAGTGCCGGTCATGGTCCAGATCCCGTTCCGGAAAATCGCCATGCTGGACAACGGTGAAAAGGCCGACGCCAAACTGTCACTGTTGGTTGTAGTGCGCGACGACCAGGGCGGTTTCTCCCAGCCACGACGCTTCGACTTACCGATCTCGATCCCCAGCGCCCAAGTTGCCCAAGCCCGTGAACAGGCCGCCGCGTATCCGCTGGAGCTCGACATGAAAAAAGGCGACCAACGCGTCGCCATCGGCATCCGCGATCACATCGGCCAGACCTCGTCAACGCTCAAGCTCGACTTCGATACCGGCAGCAGCGATCCGCCGAAAAAGGGCAAAAAAGGCAAGAAGAGCAAAAAACGCTCGAAGGGCTAGGACCGAAACGCATGGACCGAGATGATGTCGGCCCAGGATCCCAGAAGGGAGGACACAAGGCCCTCCCCTACAGATGATTGACAATTGAACCTGTCACGTCCCATCAGCGACTATCAACACGATGAGACGAAGAGGCGAGATCTTGGACGAGCTGCTGGTGCTGAGGTGCCAGGGCGGCGACACCGTGGCACTCGAAACCCTCGCCCAGCGTTGGCATCCCAGGCTGGTTCGCAAGGCATATCACTTGATCGGTCAGCTGGAGACCGCAAGCGATATTGCGCAGGAGGCCTGGCTGGCAATCGTCCGTGGTCTGTCACGACTCGACGATCCGGCACGGTTTCGCCCTTGGGCCTACCGGATCGTCACGCACAAAAGCACCGACTGGATCCGCACCCAGCAACGTCGACGGCACCTCGCCGACCGCGCCCGCGACGAACTGGAACCGGGGAAGGATCCGGCGCGCGAAGACGACATCCGGCGATTGCGGATCGCCTTGAATGCTCTATCTGCTGACCGTCGGACGCTGCTTTCGATGTTCTACCTCGAAGGTCGGTCGGTGCAAGAGATTGCCGAGACCTTCGCCATACCCGTCGGCACCGTCAAATCTCGTCTCTACCATGCCCGCCTGGAACTCAAGAAGACCTTGGAGCATTGAGCCATGACAGATCCTTCGAACAACATCGACGAGCTCATCCACGAAGCCCTCAGTCGCGAAGAGGCGGAACTTTATGATCAGCTCGGAGAACAATCCTTCCGGGAAATGTTCACCGCTTCGTTCCGCGGCCGAAACCGCTGGTTGACGATCCTGGGTATGGTTTACGGCTTGATCTTCTTCATCCTCGCTATCTACTGTGCCGTGCGCTTCTTCGGCGCCGAGGAGTTGAAGGATCTGCTGTTCTGGCTAGGTGGCTTCTTCTTCTGCATGATGTCCAATGCTGCCCTCAAGCTGTGGCATTGGATGCAACTCAACAAGAACGCCGTCACCCGTGAAATCAAGCGTCTCGAGCTGCAAGTGGCTCATCTAGCAAGCGAGCTGCGGGATAGGGAACCGTGAGATCCGGTCAAGACCAGACCCACGGATATTGATGTCGGTGACGGCCTGCACTACGGTAAGAAGAAGACATCATTGACATTGGCCAACTCACAAAAGGCATGATCGTCGGGCAACGGAGGATCTACGAATCCCACCCGGTGTTGCCACCCCTCAGCCGTCGTCGGCAGCGGTGGAACATAAACTGGATATTGGGACACCTCGTCGTAATCTGAACCGAGACCTTCACACAGAGGATCGACGGGGAAACCAGTGATCCGGCCCAAATTGTCTTCATAATAATTATGAATGAGGTAGTTCGCACGACCCAGCGCAGCACCTCCGAGAAAAGTCAAGTTAATAAAATTCAACGGCGGATCGTTTTCAATCCAGCCCTGATAACTCGAGCCATTGCCGATGAAGCGATTGCGGTAAAGTAGCAGGTGCCTTGGCTGACGAAAATATGAAGTCACAGCCTGGACCCGGAGCCCCTTCTTCTTCGCGTCTTGATAGAGGTTGTCATGGACCCAAAAGTACCGTAAATGACTGAATTTCGACCCTTGGGAATTGTTAATGATCCGATTGCCGGCAATCTCGGCCAAGATACCGTGTGAGTTGACACCACTCTTGACATTATCGGTGACGTGATTCGAGTAGACGGCATGGTTTGCAACCCAGTACCACGTCGGCAGTCGACCAAAATCGGCCAGATAGGACGAATCGACGTCCCCAAGACATCCATCAACAGTGACCGCAAGATCCGTATCGCAATCAAAGGTAGCGTAGGCGTGCCCACTATTGCCGTAAGCCGCGCTGTGTCTCACTGTAAAATTGAGGGATCGTTCCCACAAGAAAGCGTTGAGCCGGAAGTCCTTGACCTCTACTCGCTCAATCAAAACATTATCGACTTCCAGAGATCTAAACCCAAAGGTCGAGTCGTTGGTACCTATCCGGTGCAAACCGTCGACGGTGAGATCACGCACGATCACATGCTCGATATGCAACAAGTCGAACAACCGATTGTTGCTCCACGGGTCCGCTGGGTGCAGAATCGTCCGCCCGATACCCGCTCCCTGAAAGATTACCCGGCTCGGTAGCTGTAGGGTGCCGCCGATGGCGATCTCACAAGCGGGCAGAGTGACCGTACCGCCACCGTTGAGCTCGACCTGATCCAACAAATCTTGCAGCGCAACTTCGGTACAGGCGGTGAGCTCGAAGTGGTCGTCCCGTAATCCGGCGAGCGCAAAAGCGGCGGCAAACGCGTTGGGCTTGAATCCGACGTGGACGTCGGATCCGCCGAAGATACGGGTTGGATCGAGGCTGCTACCCGAACTGCCGGTGTGCAGTGTCTCCAACTCAGAGTCGACACCATGGGCCGCGAGCTGGGCAAGATCAACTTCGAGCTGTTTACAAGGATGCCCACCGTCCGATGCGTCGACATACCATCCTTCTGGACAGGCGTTGGTGAAAGCATGCTGGCGAACCCGAGTGATCGATAGATCGTCGAAGTAAGCGAAGCCACAGCTAGCGGTGACACAGTCACCGGGGCTGTCGGAGACGTAGATCGAGAAGTCGATCGAGGTAGCTTCTTCCGGCACCCGTATCTCCAGGCCCACGCGCTGCCAAGGCGATGTCCCGGTCGGTCCCGGTTGGATAACTTTGGCCTCGGTAATTGCGCCGGCGACGCCTCTAGGCGTCGCTCGCAACGACGTACCGAAGTGCAGCGCTTCAGTGTGCACCGAGGTCGAAAAAGCGTAAATCTCCCCAGGTTCGATGCCGGTGAGGGTGTACTTCAGGTTGGTCCGCGGCGTCGACGGACACGTCAGACAATCGTCGACGAGCGCTTCGACGGCATATACGCTGTCATTATCGAGGCTGGTCAACGTTGCCACAAAAGCTTCGTCAGGGTACTGCTGCACCAGGTACTCCTGAGCACAGGGCCCATCGTTCTCCCAGTTGTAAAGGCACGGCGGATTACCTTGTGTCCAGGTGTCGAACGACGCGTTGGGGGCTAGATTATCGACCTGAATAATCGAGAGATCGTCAAAGTAGGCCGAACCACAGGGGGTGTCGACGCCATCTTCAATGACGCCACATTGTCCTAAGCTGCCCCGGACCTCGATCACGAAGTCGATCGACGTCGCGTCCACTGGCACTTCAACCTGGAGGCCAACCCGCTGCCAAGGCGCCGTCTGTCGTGGGCCTTCGACCACCACGCTGGCTCCTGGAATTGCACCCGAAGCTCCCTTCGGAACTGCCTTCAGACGGGTATCAAAGCGTAATGCTGCGGTATGCACCGCAACCGAAAAATCGTAGACCTCTCCAGCCTGGATAGTGGTCAACGGATATTTGAAGCTAACCCGCGGATCCCCCACAAACGATGCCGGCTCGTCGTCCAACACATGAACCGCAAACACGTTATCGCTCGGATCACCAATCGTAACCAGGGTTGCTGCGAAGGCTTCGTCGGGATACTGCTGCACAAAATATTCGGGCGCGCACGGCCCATCGTTTTCCCAGGTATAGAGACAAGACGAGCTTCCCGTCGCCGTGGTCGCCAGATCGGCATTGGGAGCCAGGTTCGTTTGCGCATATGAGCCGGTGGTCAGTAGGACCGTGACCATCTGTACCGCGAGGACGAGGAGGCCCCACCGTGGTTGGCGAACCGTTGCAGACCGGTCGGTCAGGGAAGAGGCAGTTTGTTGTCGGATGTCTGCCGGCGTGTGTTGCATAAGAACCTCCAGGAGTTGATCTCAATAGATGTCGGGCGGCGCAAAACGAGCACCACCAGCTCTGAGTTGCGAACCAGGAAACCTCACCTTGACGGAGTGGTCGAACCCTGTGGTTCGTCCACCGCGTCATCCTCTGACCTCCACTACGATCGAAGGCGCCAGGAAGTTCGGTGCTGAATTTTGGTTATTCTGCCGTGCAGCGGATCCCAGGCACCTGTTCGAGACTTTCTCACTGGAACCCTCAGTCGAACGTGGCCCGCGGTCGGCTCGCTCAGATACACACCCGCCAAACATCGAGTGCGCCCGCGTTGCTCTGTTTTCGCACGGCCAAACACCGAGTGTGTGGGCTTTTCCCGGTTGCCACACCAGCCAAACATCGAATGCGTGGGCTTTGCTCACTTGACGCACCCGCCAAACATCGAGTGCGTGGACTTTGTTCGGTAGCACTACAAGCAAAACATCAAGCGTGCTGGCCTTGCTCGGTTGCAGCACGAGCAAAACATCGAGTGCGTGGGCTTTGTTCGGTTGCAGCACGGGACAAACATCGAGTGCGTGGGATTTGCTCGGTTGCGGCATAGGCCCAACAGCGACTGTGCGGGCTTTTCTCCTCTGAGCAACGACCGTGCAGCTCATGTGGAGGCCTTGCTCAACTGAGCGAAGTTTCTGCATCGCCTGGGATGCCCTTGCTCGATTGAGCAAGCCTCCCGCACCGCCTGGGCTGGCTCCCTCAGATTCGCGCAAGATCCCTACAGGCGATGTTCCCTCTTCCACGATCTGAGCATCGATTCAACATGCGATGTGGAAGGCTCTGCGCGTTTACGTAACCACTGGACTTTGCGTGACCAGGCTTCGGACTATCAGAGCCGTCACCCGACAGCCGCAGCAAGACAGAGTAGGATCGCAATCGATGAACGTGTCTCCCTCCCATCCGGCGCGAAGGTCTCCAAACCTGCTGCTGAGCGCCAGCGTTTTGACGCTGATCGCCCTGGCAGCGATCGAAATCGGCTTGACGATGCTGCTCGCCGGGCCCCAGCGCGTGGAGGACTCGCGTTTTTTCCTCGACGGCTTGCGCTCCATCTACGCCCGGGAAGATTGGTCGGTGCCTCAGGCTGACCCGGACATCGTGATGTACGACTCCGAGCTCACCTACCGGCTGCAGCCTGGCTCGGCGCGGTTCGCCAATCGTGAGTTTGACACAACCCTCGGCATCAACAGCGCCGGCCTCCGCGACGACGACGCCTCGCTCGAGCGCCCGGATCTGATAGTGCTCGGCGACTCGTATGCCATGGGCTGGGGGGTGGAGCAACACCAGACCTTTCCGCAAGTCCTCGAGCAACGCACCGGCTGGCGAGTGCTGAATGCCGCGATGTCGTCGTATGGCACTGCACGCCAAATAACGCTGCTCGAAGACCTCGACATCTCCCGAACTCAAGCGGTCATTGTCCAATACTTCCAGAACGACTACCCCGAAAACCGTGCCTATCTAGACGGCGGCTTCGAGCTCGAGGTCACGTCCCAGATCGATTTCGAGCACTATTTGCAGGCTTTCGATCGCCAGACTCGGTATCGCCCCTTCGACTACACCCGCGCTTTCTTCGATCGTTCGTCCTTTTTTCCCGAGCTCGAAGGGGTGGCGCCGGAAGGTGTCGCGGACACCCTGCTCGAGGTGCTGGAATCATCCGAAGTGCTGTTGGATTTGCCGATTTTCCTACTGCAGATCGACCCTTGGACAGATCGTCGATTCGACATCATGGATGCCGTTGCCGAGTTGCTGAGGACCAATGAATACACTGAGCTCAGTCACCGCGTGACCCTTGTCAGGCTGGACGACGTGTTGCGCCGGGACGACTTCTTCGTCCTCGATCCGCATCTGCGAGCAGGTGGCCATACCAAGGTGGCGATTGCAGTCGAGGAGGCGCTAGCGACGGTTGCCGCCCGATTGGTTAAACTCGCCGCAACCATGACAGATCACAAACCAACAACCCTCGACGCCTACATCGAACGCGTGATGGCGCTCAAGCAAGAACGACGAGCGACACCCACCGATGCGGAGCTACGCTCGATCGCCCTCGACATAGGCCTCGACGAAAAGGACTTGGTCGCCGTCGAGCAAGCGGCGGAAGACCATTTCGTACGCGGCCAGGGGTTTCTCGAGCATCGTCGTTACAGCGACGCGATCGTCGAGCTGGAAGAAGCAGTGGCCTTGGCACCACGCCGCGTGGAACGACTGCATGCATTGTCTCGGGCGCATGCTGGGCGCTGGCTTGAGCCACAGGCCGGCTCGGCCCGTGACCGCTCAGACCATGTTCGCGCGGAGACCTTGGCACGCGAATGCCTGGAGATCGATCCGCAGCACGGTCCGTCGTTCGAGGTCCTCAATACGCTGGACAGCCAGCCGAGCGCCGATCGGCAGGCGAGTGCCAGCGGACGCCGCTCGACGTTGATGATCGTGACCGGGGTGATGTTGCTGGTGCTCGGCATCGCGACGTTTCTTCGCGTTTCGGACAACGCCACTCCACCGCCATCCGTAAACCCCACCGAAGAACATGCTGTCAGCCCATCGGCGGACGAGACGGTGAGTCAGGCTCGCGAGTTGGACATTCCGGTGGTGTTGGACTCGGGCGCCACCGATGCGAATCTCGCCTTCGAAGCCCGCCATTCCCGCCTCAAGATCTACAACAATGGAAAGTCATTTTGGACCCTGAACGCGATCTTGACCCAGCAAGGAGAGACCGAGCTCGACACGATGGCGGCCCGCCTCGAGTTGCTCGACGCCGAAGGCACGGTATTGAGTCAGGAGACGATCGACGTTCTGAACAAGGCAGCGCCAACCCTGCGCCCCGGCGATTCCTACGCGCTGCATCTGCTGCGGGAAACCGGCGACGCTGTACGTCAGGCACGACTGGTGGCCGAAACCGTCGACCAGCAACCGGCGGCACCGAGCTACGCCGCAGCCACGCCGCTAGCGCTCGATTGGCAGATCCCACAGCCGGCAGATCTCGACATCGTGGTCCGCGAACGCAGCAGGCGCTTCTCAGAAAAGCTTTTTCCCAAAGATGGCAGCGGCTATTTCAATGTTGTGTTGGAGATCGAGAACATCAGCCAGCGAACACTTCGACGGTTGAAGATCGAAGCCGCAATCACCGGTCCCGAAGAACGCTGGACAGTCACCGACGGCAACCATGTGGTACTCGCCAGCGGCCCGGCGATGCGGCCCGGGGAGACGCGGTTGGACCGGCTCATAGTCACGGTCAACGAGCAGCCCGAGAGCTATTGGATCTCGGTCGTCGAAGCGGAATAGACAAGGCTGTTGCCAGTGCCCGTTGACGTCGTGCCTAATCGGCGACGAAAGCTTTTGTTCCAAGCCGTCTTGGTGTTGGTGGTGTGGATCGTTGTCGAAGCCCTGACCCTGGTGACGTTGCACCGGCTCTACCAGAAGGACCGCGGTCAACACCGTCTACCGCCGGTGGGTAACGGTCAGTTTCTGCTGCCAACACAGACCCAGGTCTTACAAGATACCTTGGCCGGGAAACACCAATTCCTGAAGTTTCACCCTGAACTCGGCTGGGAACCCGAGCCTGGCGCAACCACCGACAAGATTCATCTCAACTCCTTGGGTGCCCGCTCCACCCGAGAATATCCTGAAGTGCCGGAACCCGGGCGACTCCGGCTAGCCGCTTTTGGTGACTCCTTCACGTTTTGTCACGAGTCCACCGACGAAGATTGTTGGTCGGCCCAATTAGAGGCGATGTGCAACATCGATGTGCTGAACTTCGGCGTGCCGGGTTATGCACCGGATCAGGCGTTGCTGCGTTTTCGCAACAAAGCACCGCAGTTCCAAGCCGATATCGTTTTGCTCGGCATCATGAACGAAAACATCTTTCGGGTCATGAACCAATATCGCCCGGCGCTGTATCGCATCACCTCGATGCCCTTGACCAAGCCGCGGTTTGTACTCGACGCTAACTCTGCGCTCGAGCTGCGGCCAAACATCCTGCGCAGCACAGCGGAGGTCGCCAAGCTGGTGGCCTACGACGACGCCTTGATCGGCCAGATCGAAGCCGAGGAGTATTACCCCTTGCCGCCCTGGCGAGCGCACCGTCTCGATAGGCTGCCTTCGGCGCGACTGCTGCGGCTGCTCGACTACCGCTGGGACCGCTGGCGCCAAAAACAGGCAGTGCTCGATCCGCCGTTTTATGAAGCCTCGAGCCCGGCATTTGCCGTGTTGGTGGCAATCGCCGAGACCTTCGCTGCTGAGGTCGAAGCTCGAGGAGCCTCGCCGGTGATCGTGTTGTGGCCAGACTCGGGCGCCTTGACCGTCCTGCGTGAGCACGGTCGGACACCTTACGCCACCCTCCGCGAAACTCTGGCGAGCAAGGGTCTAACGGTCTGGGATCTGGCGGACGCCTTCCACACCTACGGTAGTGACCAACCGATCGTCTCGTTCTTTTCCGGCCACTACAATCGCGCCGGCAACAAGGTAGCCGCGAAGGGGATCCTCGACGCCTTGCGTCAAGAACACGGCGTCTGCCGGGAGACTCAGCCTTCTGAGGATTCGTAGGGGAGGGCCTTGTGTCCTCCCTTCCGGGGCCCTGGGCCGTAGCAGAACAGTACTAGCCCAGCCGGCCATGTCTCCGCCAGCCATCTACCCAAGATGATAAGGTCAATGGCCTTGATTCAGTACTAGGCCGACTTGACTAACGAGCGTGACCGTTCTGCGAAACATTTTGATCACTGGCGCCACTCGAGGTATCGGGCGGGCGATGGCCTTACGGTTGTCCCAAATGGGGCACTCGATCGCCGCCTGTGGCCGCAATAGTGACGACCTCCGCCGGCTTGCTGACGAGCTGCCAACAGCCCATCTCTGCGCTGTCGACGTCACCGACGCTTCGGGGATCAACGCCTGGGCAGCCACACTGTCCGACGCCGATTGGGTACCCGACCTGCTGATCAACAACGCTGGCGTCATCAACCGCCAAGCCCCGCTGTGGGAGCTCGATGCGGATGAGTTTCGTCACGTCATCGACGTCAACGTGACCGGTGTTTTCCATGTCATCCGCGCTTTCTTGCCAGCGATGATCGATCGGGGTCGCGGAGTGATCGTCAACATGTCTTCGGGCTGGGGCCACTCGACCTCACCTCGGGTAGCTCCCTATTGTGCGTCCAAATTTGCTGTCGAGGGATTGACCCGAGCACTGGCCCAGGAGCTCCCGGAAGGTCTCGCCGCGGTGCCGCTGAGCCCAGGGGTTATTCACACCGACATGCTCGAGACCGCCTTCGGCGAACAGGCCGCCAGCCATTGGAAACCGGATGAATGGGTTGATGCCGCTGTCGCCCACTTGTTACGACTGGGGCCGGCCGACAACGGCTGCTCGCAACGTATCGAAGGGTCCTGAGACGATGAGGGATGACTATCGACGCTGGATCACCGTTCCGGTACGGTGGGGCGACATGGATGCCTTCGGCCATGTCAACAACGCCAAATACTTCACCTACTGCGAGTCGGCACGGATTGCGTACTTCGAGAGTATCGGCATCAGCGCCCAGCGCGAAGCCACCCAGCGAGCGCCGGCAGTGGTGACTGCTACCTGCAATTTTCGCCAGCAGGTCCACTATCCAGCAACGTTGGAGGTTGGCGTCCGGACTTCCAAACTCGGCCGTACTAGCTTCACCCTCGACTATGGGCTCTTCCTGGAAGGAACTGACACATTGGTCGCCGACGGTAGCTCGGTCGTCGTCTGGGTCGACTATTCGGCGCAGAAATCGGCACCGCTACCCGACGACGTGAGGCAGACGATCCGCGAGATCGATGGAGTGGGTTCATGAGCACCGCGCAGACCCCCGAAGCCACGCCGGTACCTGAACGCGCCTCTGCCGCCGAGGAGCGCTTACGCCAGGTCAACACGTTCACGATCTCGCTACTGCAACAGAACACCCTTCGAGATCTCCTCTCCAGCATAGTGGAGAACGTCGCCAACTTGCTCGGCTACGAAGACTGTGTGATCTACCTGCGCCAAGGCGATCAGTTCGTTCAAATGGCTGGCTTCCCTTCGGTCCAGCCAGATTTTGCGCTGCGACTGGGCGAAGGAATTGTCGGCGGTGTTGCCCAGAGTGGCAAAGCGAAGATCGTTCGTGACACCCGGCAAGAGCCGAACTACATCCGAGACGATTTTGGTGGCCTCTCCGAGCTCACGGTACCGATCTTCTATGAAGACGAAGTGATCGGCGTACTCGACACGGAAAGCCTGCGGGTCGGAGCCTATGGTCAACCTGAGCTGGAGCTACTGCAGGCGATCGCCAATATTGCGGCGTCACGCATCGCCTCCGCCCTCGCAGACAAAGACCGCCGAGAGCTGCTCGAGCAGCTAGCGGCCAAGAACGCTGAGTTGGAAAGCTTCATCTACACCGTCTCTCACGACCTCAAGAGCCCGCTAATCACCATCCGAGGCTTCCTCGGCTTGCTGGAGAAAGACATCAGCGCAGGCGACACCGAGCGCACCCAACGCGATATGGAGCGGATTCGGAGTGCAACCGAGAAGATGGGGGGTCTGCTCAACGATTTGTTGGCCCTGTCTCGGATCGGCCGGATGTTCAATCCAGCCACCGAGCTGCGGGTCGGTGAGCTGGCTCAAGAAGCGGTCTCTCAACTTGCTGGCCGCATTCGCGACCGCGGCATCCACGTGGACGTCGCTTCGGATATGCCGGTTGGTTTCGGTGATCGCGAACGTATCCTCGAGGCATTACGCCATCTGATCGATAATGCGATCAAGTTTTCTCGGCCCGAGATACCCGAAGACGAGGTAGAGCCTTTCATCGAGATCGGCCAGCGCGATGCCCCTCAAGACATGGTATTTTTTGTCAGGGATAACGGGATCGGCCTCGAACCGCGCCATCATGAGCGCATCTTCGGCCTGTTTGAACAACTCGGACAGGACACCGAGGGCACTGGCATCGGGTTGGCCTTGACCAAACGGATCGTGGAGACCCATCAAGGGCGTATCTGGGTAGAATCCGATGGTGTAGGCGCTGGCAGCACCTTCGTCATCGCTCTGCCTCGTCAAGCCGGGTAGCGTCGCCTCGGTCGGTCTTGTGGGCTGCGCCGCAGCTGCCGGAACTCGCCGGATCTCTTGCAACATGCCTGAGTCCTTACGAAGACGAGATGCGATCAGGTGCGCAGCTCAAACACGCTCGCCGCTTGCTCGCTCGCTCCACAAGACCTCCCTCATTGAGCCGAAAACGGCAAACCTGGACGGGATCTAGTTAGTTTGAGCCTGTCCAAGTCACTTTACGTCTTCTCGAGGATGCTCTTCGAGTCGGTAGAGGTGAGTCTCGGTGCGCACGAAAATTGCGCCGTCCGAGACGGCTGGAGAGGCCCGAATTTGCCCGTCGAGGGTGTTGGTGGCAAGCTCTTGATAGGCATCAGCCGCTGCCAGAACCATCGAACGTCCTTCGAGGCTAAAGTTGTAGATGCGCCCCGCCGCATGAATGGGTGAGGCGTAGTAGCGTCCCTTCAGGCGCTGGCGCCACAGGTCTTCACCCTTGCGTGCATCGAGCCAACTGGCGATGCCCCAATCGCTCACCATGTAGAGCCGAGCTCCGATCAACAGCGGCGACGGATTGGCGGACACCTGCCAATGATAGTCCCAGCGGACGTGGGAGTCGGTGACGTCGCCACGGCCACCCGGGTGGATGGCGAGCAGGTGAGGTTTCATGTAGCCCGTATTGACGAAAACTAGGCCGAGGCCGGCGACCGGCCGGGGTACATTCGAGTACCCCTCGTAGCGCACTCGCCAGATTTCCTCTCCGTTCGCAGGATCATAGGCGCTGACTTGACCAGCGGCCGGGCTGACCAGCTGTGGTCGGCCAGCATGGTGAATAACCAGGGGTGTCGAAAACGCCTTGAGATGAGTCCCTTTGCGATCGAGTGGAATCGACCGTGGCGACTGCCAGGCCAATTTCCCAGTGTGCTTATCAAGGGCGGCAACAAAACGCTGGTCGGTACCGTCGCAATGGACGATCAGAAAGTCCTGCCACAAAATCGGCGAGCTCCCTGGCCCAACCTCATGCTGCAGCTTCAGGTCTAGACTGCGCCACAGGACCTCGCCAGTGGCGGCGGATAAGCTGGCGGTGCCATAGGCACCAAAGTGCACGTAGACACGCCCGGGCTCGCCGACCGGTGTTGGCGACGCATAACTATTCTCCGGGTGTGCTTCTTGCCAAACTGCCGGGCGAAAAACTTCGATGTCATGGACGATCTCGCCACTCGTCAGATCGAGGGCGAGGGCATGCAGAGCGTGTTGCTCGTCGAATGCGGTTGTCACCCACACCTTACCGTCGAGAATCACCGGCGATGACCAGCCGCGTCCCGGCAAAGGGATCTTCCAGGCGACGTTGTGCTCTTCACTCCAGGTGAGGGGTAGGCCGGTCTCAATCGAATGACCATCCCCCCGCGGACCACGAAACTGCGGCCAATCCGCACTGGCGACACTGGCTAAAAACAGCCACGCCAGCCCAATCCTCACACTTGGAGACCCCTTCATTCCTTGGTCCGGCGCTGAGCCCAGATCAGACACGAACCACCGGTCTTGCTGTGGTAGCCGATAGCAAATGGCAATGGGCTAACTCCGTCCAGCGCAACGCGATCATAAGCAGCACGCAGGTCATCCTGATACCACTCGCGATAGCTCGGCAGGGTCTGGCTATAGGTACCGAAGAAGCGACGCTCCCAATGTGCCGGTAAAAAGTCGCGCAGCGGGATCCCGGAATCATCTTGCAATACAGCACCCGCACGGGCGATCAACAGTGCTTTGAGTTGCGTGAAGTTGTCCATGTGCAGCAGATAGGACGCCGATTTCAAATAGACGTTGAAAGCTCCGAGCCGATGCAGGAACGCACCAAAGGAGGGTTTTGCTTCCAGGCCATCATTCGACAGGTCGCGGGAGAAGTAATAGAGCGACCGAGGGTCACCCTCGACTTCGAAGTTGATGCGGACCGCGGTCGCGGCGCGCTCGGCGATCTGTGGGTTGGCAGACAGGTCTCGCTCCTGACCATCCGGCTCGAGGCTGACAAATTGGACCGCGGTAGGAGTCCAACCGGCGCGGGCTAGAAAAATGAAGAGAAACGGCAACGCCCCTTCGAGATGCGGCGCCACGAAGTCGGTCTCCATCCGCTTGGTGACAAAGTAGCCTGCGGTCATCAGATTGTCGAGACTGGTGCGCACGCGACCGAGCTCTACTGCAAGCTCATCAGTGCCCAACGACTGAAGGGACCGGAGATCAGGAATCCGTCCCGGGGCCTCGAGACCAACGAGCACATAATTCGAGGCTTGGGGAAAAAATTGCAGCGCGCTCGGCAGATCCGGACCGCTGAACGGGTACAGCAAGGGGGCTTGTGGATCGGCAGGTTCGAACTCTGCAGCGGCCCAGATCCGCATAGCCTCGAGATGTCGCTCCTCGATCGCACCCCAGATCTCAGTCATTTGCTCGGCATGCTGCGCCCAGGGCTCGTCGAGTTCAGCTTGCTCCGTCGCCAGCCCTGCCAGCAGATTGGAAACTCGGCGCAGGCCCTCACGATCTTCGGTCGAAGCCGGTATCCCAACCTCGACTGCAGGGGTCGCCTGCCCCGACTCCAGTTTATCAGTATCGGAAGGTCTGCATGCCAACAAAGTGCTAGCTAGCAGGACACACGGCAACAGCACACGGCCAGATACTGCAGCTCTACCATACATCGTAGCTCTTCCATACATCGTAGCTCGCCCGTACACCTTTTTTCGCCTATACACCGTCGCTCGACGAATCATGTTTCGATAGGTCACTCGAGTCCTTCTCCTTCAGCCGCTCGGCGCGGTGACAACCAGTAGATCGGAAGTCCGGCAGCAACGGTCACAAGTCCGGCCAACGATTCCCAAGGCCGCGTCACCAGAGTATGCCCCATCGTCGCCAGGCTGATGACGAGAAACAACAGCGGCGTCACAGGATAACCCCAGGTCTTGTAAGGACGCGGCAAATCTGGCGCTTTGCGTCGCAGTTCGAAGACGCCAAGGACGGTAAGAAACGACGATAGAACCAACGTGAACTGGATGTAGACCAAAACCACTTCGAAGGCGGCGGTCAACAACAACACGAGAACGATGGCCGCCTGCAACAGAATTGCTCGACGCGGACTGCCGCCGTGGTGAGTGACGGCAAACGCCCGGAAGAACGCGAAGTCCTGCCCCATGGTCTGAGTGACTCGCGGCCCAGCCCAAGTCATCGCGCTGATGGTAGAGATCAGCGCGATACACAACATGGCGCTCATCCAGCGTCCGCCGACCTGTCCAAAAACCTCCACTGCCACGATATGCCCAATTTCAACCTGCCCCGCCAAGTCCGCAATCGGTGAGATGACAAGGAAGGCCCAATTGAGGGCGACATAAAGCAACATCACCAGGGTGGTACCGAGCACCAGGGAGCGCGGGACGTTTTTTGCCGGATCGACCACTTCACCCGTGATGTAGGTCGAGGCATTCCACCCCGAATAGGCAAACATCACGAACAACAACGAAATCGCAAACGGCGAACCCATCACAACGTCGAGATCTTCGGCGCGTGGAGTGAAGTCGATTGCGGCTGAGCGTTCGCCGAATGCCGCAGCGGCGACGAAGACCAACACCAGGCCGACTTTGACCACAGTGAAAACATTCTGGAAGGAGCTGCTGAAACGCAATCCACGCAGGTGAGCTACGGTGACCAACGCGACCACAGCGCAGGATGCGCCCAATGCCGGCAATCCGGGCACGATACGCGCAAAGTATTGACCGAAGGCCATCGCAGCCAGGGCGATCGGGGCAGCAAAGCCTACGGTCAGCGACACCCAGCCGGCCAGGAAGCCCAGCGCGGGATGAAAGATCGACGTCAGGAAATGAAACTCGCCCCCGGATCGCGGCAGGGCAGCAGCCAGTTCGCCATAGGACAAGGCGCCACACAACGCGAACACGCCCCCTGCGATCCACAACAACAACAACGCAAAGCCGGAATGGATGTCGATCACCTGGAAGCCGAGACTGGTGAAAACACCGGTACCCACCATGTTGGCCACCGTGATCGACGTTGCCGTGGTCAAGGAGACCGTGGCGCGGCCCGCAGCCGGCTGATGGGTGGACCTGTTGACGGGGGGCACCACGGAATGGGACCGCATGCCCGAGGGCTCAGTCTCCGGCAGTACTGGTAGAGACGCCGAGCACGGAGGCCGCCAGGGCTTCGTCCTCGAGCATAATCGGGATATCAGAGATCACCGGATAGACCAGCTGCGACTCGCGGCAGTAGAGGCCATTCGTAGCAACAGGCTCTTCGTCGCGGAAATGCTCGCGATACTTCTCGATCAGCGTCTGCTGGACGTCAGCGGGTAGATCCACGACCTCGAGCTCACCGTGGGTTTTGGGGCAAACTAGGATTTCGAGCAATTCAGGATCTAAGGCCATCTTGGATCGTCCTCAGGAACATACTTGGGATACCAGCCGACAGGTGACAGGCCTACCGGGTGAAAACTCAGCCACCCGACAGGTCGAACACCCAGGATAACACTCCACGAGCCAGCATGCATCCAACACTAGAGGATCAGCGCCCAAAACCCCAAATCAAGACCAGCGAATTGGAACCCGGATTCAGGTCGTAAAAACCAGCGTTCGAGAGATGGTAGAAAAGCAGGCCGAGACGTTGTCCGCCATCGAAACGGTAAGCCATCTCGAAACCTGACCGAAACTCCAAAACACCACCCAGATCCTTGCCGTCACCATCCTCATAAAGCGCGATGCTGAATTGTGGCGTCATCACCCATTTGTTGCCGAGCTGGACATCGAGACGCAGACCACCATAGGCCCAGGCATTACCATCTTCGGTAGCGGCCAAGCCGGCCGTAGGTTTGAGCGACAGCTTACTCGAGAGCTTGGGAAGCTCGAGCGCCGGCCAACGGTACTCGAGACCAGCTTCCAAGGGCCGATCGTCAACTTCGGGACGATCATCGCCCCGAGTATCGTAGATACCACCGTAAATGGCCCAGCCTTTTGCTTCGAGAGCGGTAGCATCCGGCGCAAGCCCACAAAGGATACCGCCGACGATCAGCAAGACCCTCAATCTTTTGACACGCATCATCATTCTCCCGGGTCCTTCCGCTCATCTTGGAAAGTAGAGTTGATTTCGTCAAGCTCACCATCGTCGATCATCTTTTTACTGGTATCGCGAGATAGCAGGTTCACGAGATGGTTGGCCCAAGCCGAGCGTGAGTTTAGCGACTGCCTCGACCGGTTATCAAGGAACCACCGACGCCTTCGACGACACGACGAAGGATGTCCTTTGCAACGACGGGTTTGCCCGCCGGCCTAAAGGCTCTACAATTCAGGCGCGAGGAGAAACTATGCCCAAGCAAGCCCAATCTGCGGACCGTCCTGGCATTTCAGTGGTGGTGACCACTTTCAACGAAGAGGCCAATATCGCCGCCTGCCTGGAATCACTGCTGTGGTGTGACGAAATCCTGGTGGTCGACTCCTATTCGACGGATCGCACCCCAGAAATTGTCCAGAGCTACGACGGAGTGACATTCGTCCAACGGACCTACTATGGCTCGGCAGCCCAGAAAAACTGGGCTATGGACCAGACTCAGCACGAGTGGATCCTGATCTTCGACGCTGATGAGCGCTGTACACCTGCGCTGCGTAAGGAGATCGAGAAGCTGCTGGCCAACAATCCCGTTTATGACGCCTACACCATTCGGCGACGGGTCTATTTCTTAGGCAAGGTCATTCGCTTCTCGGGCTGGCAGCACGATCAAGTCATCCGCCTATTGAAACAAGGGGCCGGCCGCTACCCCAACCGACGAGTCCATGCCGATATGAAGACTCGTGGGCCAGCTCCCCTGCTCCGCAAACGCATGGACCATTACATGGTGGAGGACTTCCACACCTATGTCCTGCGGATCGTCAAGTACAGCCATTGGGGGGCGTCCCAGGGTTGGAAAGACGGCAAACGTCCCGGCCTCTCGGCGGTACTGGGCCGATCTTGCTGGCGATTCCTACGCACCTATTTTCTCCAACTCGGCGTTCTCGACGGCATGCGAGGGTTGGTTTTTTGCCTGCTACAGGCTTATGGCACTTACCTGAAATGGTCAATCTTGTGGAGCTGGCGAATCAATGAGGCTCGCGGCATTCAACCTGGATTACCTGAATTCGACGATAGCGCAGAAACCTGGTCCGGTCTCGACGAGCTCAGCTGACGTAGAACCATCACCGCCAATCCGGGCATCTGGCAAATCCTGACGGTTGGACCGACCGACCGGTACGTGATCTGATACCGTTCTGCTAGTGATGGTGGATCCACAGTCAACAGTCACCAAGATTCTCCAGGGCGAAGCCTATAGCCCCGACGTAGTCGAAGAAATTCTGCCGATCGTCTACGACGAGCTACGGAAACAAGCGGCCTTGTTCCTGAGAAAAGAACGCTCAGGGCACTCCTTGCTGGGAACCGAGCTGGTTCACGAGGCCTATCTGCGCTTGTTTGGTGGCGAGCAGCCCCGCTACAACGATCGTCGGCATTTTTTTGCCACCGCGGCCATCGCCATGCGCCGCATCTTGATCGATCATGCCCGCCGGAAGCAGGCTGGTCGACGGATTCCGACCGATGTCGTCGTGCCGTTGGACAAGGCGCCCGAGCAGGCGCTCGATGTCGATGTCGATATATTGGCTCTCGATGAAGCCCTGACAGCCCTCGAAGCTTTCGAGCCAAGAATGGCAAAAGTCGTCGAGCTGCGCTACTTCGCCGGACTCACCGAGCGTGAGGTTGCCGAAGTGTTGCAAGTATCCCGGCCAACCATCACGCGCTCTTGGCAGACCGCCAAGCTGTGGCTGCGCCGGGAAATGAAACGCTAGACCTACCCAGACCTCCTACCAGACCTCGCAGATGTCCTTCGGACTCATCGGCGTTCCCGGCTCACAACTGAACGCCTCGGCAAAGCTACGATTGTTGCTCACCGGTCCGTTGACTCGGAACCTTCCGGGGGAATGAGAGTCGGTTGTCACCTGCAACCGCTGCTGCTCGTCGGTGGCCAGGCTGCACCAGACTTGACCATAGGCCACAAAGAACAGCTGGTCGTTGGTCAACCCCTCGACCATAGGCTCGGATTTGCCTTGCCGCTTCTCTTTGCTCTGATAGGCCGCAAAAGCCTGCTTGACACCACCGATGTCGGCGATGTTCTCGCCCAGGGTCAACTGGCCATTGACTTTGACCCCCGGCTCGACCTCGTAGCTCGAATAAAGATCATCGACGCATTGTGCCTGCACTTGAAATTGCTCGCTCGCGGCCGTTTCCCACCACTGGCGCAACTGGCCCTGTGGATCGAACTTGCGCCCCTGATCGTCGAAGCCGTGGCTCAACTCATGGCCAATGACCGCTCCAATGGCACCGTAGTTCATCGCCGCGGGAAAGTCACGATGGAAGAAGGGCGGCTGCAGAATACCGGCGGGGAACACGATCTCGTTCTGTAGCGGCGTGTAATAAGCATTCACCATCTGCGGCGTCATCCGCCACTCCTCCGGATCGACCGCTTGACCGATCTTGCTGGCCGTCCGGTCGAACTCGAAGGTACGAGCCGCCATGGCATTGGAGAAATGGGTACCCCGAACCACCTTCAAAGCCGAGTAGTCGCGCCAGATGTCGGGATAACCAATCTTGTTGCCGACCGCCTGCGCCTTCTCGAGAGCCCGCTCCCGTGTGACATCGTCCATCCATGCCAGATCGGGCAGATTGTGCTCGAAAGCGACCTCGATGTCCTTTACCATCTCGAGAGCAACATCTTTACTGGCACCAGCAAACCGTTGCTCGACGTATAGTTTGCCAACCGCCTGACCGATGGCGTTCTCGGTTGCGCCGACGCAACGCTTCCACCGCGGACGAATCTCCTGTTGTCCCTGAAGCTTCTTGCCAAAAAACTCGAAGTTGGCGTCAACAAAGTCTTTGGAGAGGATATTGGTCGTACCGTTGACCAGGTGCCATCGGAGATAGCTCTGGAGGGTGGCTGATGGGGTGTCGGCGACCAACTTTTCCAACGTCTCAAAAAACTCTGGGGTTGCGACACTGATATCGACGACATCAGGGTAACCAATGGCGGATAGGTACTCCTTCCAAGGCAGCTTGGGCGTCAGCTTCTGGAGACCATTGATGTCGAGCTTGTTGTAGAGCTTTTCGATAATCCGCATTTGAGCCCGCGGCCGTGATGTCTCTGCCAGTCGAGTCTCGAATGCAACGACCAGAGCCGCATTGGCTGAAGCCTGCTCCGCACTGTCGCCCAGCAAGCCAAAGATGCGGGCGACGTGCTGTTCATAAGCCCCCATCAATTCCCGTTTGGTCGCGTCCTCGGAGACGTAGTAGTCGCGATCCGGCATCCCTAGTCCGCCTTGGAAGAAAAACGAGATATTGAGGTCAGGGTCCTTGAAGTCGGGCAGCACCCCAGCACGAAACAATGCGCCAATGAAGTGGCGATGAAGCTTGCCGGTCACCTGCAGCAGCGAGGTTGCATCCTCAACCTTGGCGATTTCCGCCAACATCGGCGCCAACGGCTTGGTTCCGGCCTTCTCGATGGCGGCTTCATCCATACACGAGGCGTAATAACTGCCGATCATTCGACGTTCAGGATGCTCGCCTGGATCAGCCGCCGCACCTTCCAAAATTTCGCGCACAAATTCACGGTTCCGCTCGTTGATAACCGAAAAGCTGCGCGCCCACCGAGTTTGATCGGAAGGCAACTCGGTATTTTCGAGCCATCCGCCGCAGGCATATTGGTAAAAGTCTTCACACGGCTTGGCTTCCAGATCCATTGATGACAGGACCGCAGCACTGACCTGATCAGATGAAAGCGAGCCCTCAGCACGGGATCCTGCGGATAGGGCTGATTTCTCTTCCGCTTCGAGTGTAGCCATCGGGACAACAAGCATTGCGGCGATTAGCAGCACGGTGGCAAGATGCAGCACGGTGGCATGATGCAGCACGGTGGAGTGCTTCATAAGGGAGCTCCTTGGTTCGGTCGACGCGATCGCGGGTAGGACTATCCGACTGAGGGTTTCGTCCTCAGTCCATACGCGCAGCAGCTTGTGAAAGTTTGGTGCCGCCGCCCGTTCGAAAGGCGAGTCTAACAGGCCACCCATGAGCGTTAGCAGGATCGCAACAGAACCAGACCCGGTCGGTTCAACCACTCGATCAAGGCTCTATGTGATGGGTGGCCTCACGGAGGCCTGACACTCCAGTCAGGCATCCTGACTGCTAATGGGCAGAATTCCCCGGCGATGCATCAACCGCGGGAGCCAAGGCTCTCCTCATGGCGTAAGATCCGCGCAGCCCGGCACTCGCCCCGGGTGAAAGGACTCGAGACGCCTGATGCAACCCACCCAGCTCATCTTGACCTTGCGCCTGCGTGCCTTTGGCCGCTGGGTCCAGGCCCACAGCTTCGAGCTTTTCTTTCTTGGTCCAGTGATCGTAGGGGGCGCACTCTGGGTGCTGCACCGTCATCTCGACCATCTGCGCGTTCCGATCAGTCGGCTCGTCGAATCGCCAACGCAGCCCTATGGACTGCCAATCACCGACATTCTGGCTTTCTGCCTGCTACTCTTCGTGCTTCGGTTGCCCGCAACGTTTCGTGAGCTTTATTCCGCTCGCGACGGTGCCAGCATTCTCGATGTCTTACCTGTATCTTCAACTGCTCGATTTCATGTCTCGCTCGCAGCTGAATGGGCAGCGATGTTGCCCACCTTTCTCATCCTGCTGACAGCAGCAGGTGTACTTCAGGGACGACTGCTACCTCCGCTCACCAGCATGCCTTCGGTCTCTTGGAGGTTGTTCAGCGCTCTAAGCGCGCTGGCCATGCTTCGCATGGTGACCGCTCTCTGCGCGGTTCGATGGCGCTTCGCCTTTCGAGGTGCCACAACCCTGCTGGCTGCGTTGGTGCTGCTAGCCCTAGGCCTCAGCTCACACCAACCATTTGCCCGCCTGATCTTCTTACCCTGGGTACCCCCGGCGGCTCAGATCGAAGCCCTTGTACGATCTTGCGTGGCATCCTCGACACCAACAACCGAGAGCCTCTGGAACAAGCCACTGACGCAAGCTGGCCAGCTTCTGGGGCTCTACCTGTTGACCCGCTACCTCTATACGCGATGGCACCGTTCCAATTTGGGAATTGCACGCCAGTTGTCAAACCATCGCCAGACGCTCGGAGCACAACACGTTTTAAGCCTGCTGCATCGTTGGCTGGGCGCCCGCCCACTGGCTGCTCAGATCACCCGTGACCTTATCCTGGTCGCACGCCGTTTTTCTCCGGCCGTGGTATTGGCGGCTGGAATTGCGGTGACGGCTCAAGGTCTCGCTCTGTCTCTGTTGCTCGACGACAACTTGCCGATGTTGTGGCGCCAGCGGCTTGCGGTGTCTGGATTCAGTTTGTCGGTCCTGGCGATGGTCGCCCTGGTTCCGTTCTTGCTCAAACACCAACTACCTCGATTCTGGATCGAGAAAACGACTGGCGTCGAATTGGAGCAGATCTGGAAAGCCAAGTTATGGACAGCTGCCGTGCTCGGTTTGATACCTGCGGGTTTCGGATCGATCGTCCTCCTGATGGCACCTAATCTCGGGGCCACCGCCAAGGGCATCGCCCTACTGCAACTACTTGCAGCAACATGGATCATCACTTCGATTCTCGGCCTGGCCGTGTTCGAGATCGCGGCCCAGCCGGTGTTGGGGTTGATTTTCGGCTCTCTCGTCGCCTCGGCCTTGGCCGCATTGATCGTCTTCTATCCCCACGCCTGGTGGCTGTGGCTCATTTTCCACGGCTACGCGGCCGGTCAGATTGCCGGCAGAGCTAGTCGCCGCGTGCAATTGGTGGAGGTCGAACGATGAGCGCAGAACCACAGACGAGTCAAGAACAGACTGAGGGCAAGCCCGACGCCAGTCAACCTATGTTGATCGTAGACAACGTCTCGAAGAGCTACGGCACCTTGCTCGCCCTCGATGGCGTCAGCCTGCAGGCCGATGGCGATATCTTGGGACTGCTGGGAGCCAATGGTGCTGGCAAATCGACCTTGTACCGATCGATTCTGGATCTCACGGCCTGCGACTCGGGGACCATACGGATCGCCGGCTATGACGTCGGTAAACATTCGGTCGAAGCTCGGCGTCTGATCGGCTACTTGCCGGAGGAGCTACATCTCTATGACCGCTTGAGTGGCTGGGAACACCTCGAGCTAGTAGCGGGCTTGAAAGATCTGGACAACCGCGCAGAACGGCAAGACTGGCTCGACTATTTTGGTCTCGCTGACCGCCGCAACGTCTTGGTCGGGGAATACTCGCTCGGCATGCGCAAGAAGGTTGGTCTGATCGCCGCCTTGATGGGCAACCCTCGCTTGGCACTCCTCGACGAACCCCTCAACGGTTTGGACACCGAAAGCATGCGTCGGCTGCGGCTGCGGATCGAGGAGATGTCACGAACCGGCACAACCTTCGTCGTGTCGTCCCACGTCATGTCATTCGTAGAACGCATCTGTGACCGAGTTGCCATTCTGCGCCAGGGTCGTCTGACAGCATACGGTACG
Organism: Acidobacteriota bacterium; assembly: GCA_029263395.1. Taxonomy (GTDB): domain Bacteria; phylum Acidobacteriota; class Thermoanaerobaculia; order Multivoradales; family J023; genus JAAELT01. Next base: position 65,481 of record JAJCXO010000214.1, read on the forward strand.
ACAGAGAGTGTCCGACAACAAGCAGGGATGCCCGATCGCCCTTTCGAAGACGTCTTCCTGAAGCTTGCGTTGGACTAGCACGCATAGGGGATCAATTCGGCTCTAGATTTCAACGCAGATTTTCCCTACGTGGCGACCGCCTGACATGTAGAGCAGGGCCTCACGGGCTTCCTCGAAGGGGAAAACCCGATCGATCACCGGTCGGATCTCATGCTGGGCAAAACACCGATTCATCGCTTCGAAGCCGTCACGGGAACCCACCAAGATCCCTTGGATCCGAACGTTTTGCATCAAAATCGGCAGGATGTTGAGGTCGATCCTGGTGCCTGACAAGACTCCGATCAGACTGATGTGCCCACCGATGCGAATCGCCTGTAGGCTTTGTTGAAGCGTGCCAGCACCACCAACTTCAACGATGTGATCCACACCGATACCCTCCGTGATCTCCTTGACGATCTTTCCCCACGCCGGATTCTCGACATAGTTGATCTCGTGCCAACTACCGAGCTTGCGAGCCGTCTCCAACTTCGAATCTCGGGACGAGGTTACGATGACTCGGGCGCCCAAGGCGCGGGCGATCTGTAAAGCAAAAAGTGACACACCGCCAGTGCCTTGCACCAAAACTGTGTCACCGGCGTGGACGTTTCCTTGGGTGACCAGAGCACTCCAAGCTGTCAGCGCGGCACAAGGCAACGTTGATGCCTCGACATCGGTAAGGTGCTCTGGAACCGCCACGACCCCGCTCTCGGGCAGCACCATGAACTCAGCCAACGTTCCGTCGATTGGGCCGCCAAGGGTACCGCCGAGCTTGGTCTTGTTCGGCTCTCCCCCACCCCAACTCTGACAGAAGAGTGTCGCAACACGATCTCCAGGCTGGAATCCGCGTACCTGCTCACCGGTCTCGACAACTTCTCCGACGCCATCCGAGCACGGAATCAGCGGTAACGGCTGCTTGGGATTGTAGTGACCGTTGACCATCAAGATATCGCGGTAGTTGAACGACATGGCCTTCATCTTGAGGAGGACCTCACCATGCCCCGGTTTGGGGCGTGGACGCTCGCCAACAACTAGTTGATCTAGACCAAATCCGTCGCGAATCTCGAAAACCTTCATGGTGTTCCTTTGTGGATGTGACGTAGAGTCGGCCTGAGGAAGCCGACGCCCTCGTCGGATATCGCCAACACGCATCGAAATGGCGCACACTCGTGTTGCCACCACAAATACTACCGTGGATAGCGACGCGGGGATAATTTCAACCCGCTATTGACACGCTGCCATGCTCCCGCCACTCCTCCACTCCCAAGTCTCAGCAACAAACAGTGCCGCACCTCGCCCAAGGTACTGCCCAGATCGGGAGCAAAAATAGCACCCATGCGTGTCGCCCTGGTCAATTACGGTGGGGATTTTTCGGATGAGGCAACCCCTGAGCAAACGCTTGCCGGCCTCAGGACGCTGACGAACTGGGCCAGAGCAATACACCTGGCCGGTGCCGACGTGAAGGTCTTTCAGGGTTTTCATCGTGATGTGAAGGTGAATCTCGAGGATATCGACTATGAACTTGTTGCGGGCCGTTTTAGTCCTCGTCTCTCTCGCCGCCGTATCCCATGGCGACTACACCGAGCGGTCTGTCGCTGGCGGCCGGACATCGTCCATCTCAACGGTCTGCTCTACGGAGCTCAGGCCAGGTTTCTTCGCAGATCTCTCGACGCGACAAGTCGTCTCGTTCTGCAGCATCATGGCGAACAGCCCGACGTCGGCGCCGCTCGCCATCTCCAACGATGGGGTTTGAGCTCTGTGGATGCGTTCTTTTTTACGGCCCGAGACCTCGCTGACGGATGGCTACGCCAGGGGCTAATCCAAACTTCGCAGCCGATCTTTGAGATTCTCGAGGGATCGAGCGATTTACGATGGACCAATCAGTCGAGTGCCCGTGCTGCCAGCGGCCTCAACGGCGACCCGATTTTCTTGTGGGCGGCAAATCTCGACTCCAATAAGGACCCCCTGACTGTAATCGATGGGTTCGAGGGTGTCATCACAGACTTGCCCAGAGCGCGGCTTTACATGGCCTGGCGTTTGGCAGACCTGCTGCCTGAGGTCCGCCAACGCATTGCAACGAGTTCAGCGTTGCGTCACCGAGTCGAGCTTCTAGGAACGGTCCCCTATGCCGACATCGAACCACTCTTCAGCAGCGCTGACTTCCTGCTCCAAGGCAGCCGGCGCGAAAGCTGCGGCTTCTCGGTTGCCGACGCTCTCGCCTGCGGCGCAATCCCCATTGTCTCCGACATCCCGACTTTCCGTGTCCTGACCAACCACGGAGCGATGGGAAGCCTGTGGCCGCCAGGCGATACGGGAGCTCTCAGTCGAGCTATTCTGAAGGCAGCCAAGCACGCTCAACGGCCCTCTAGGGAGCACGTTCGCCGCTACTTTGAACAACACCACAGCTTCGAAGCAATCGGTCGCCGAGCCGTCGAAGCCTACACTGCGGTCTGTAAGCTCGCTGAAGCGCCCGGCAACCAGGTACCCTGAGCCACCTCGGTTCAGCTCAAACTCGATGTCAGCTCAGCAGCTCTCGAACTTTCCCCCGCCGATAGGCGCGACTAACCATCAAACGTTCGCCATCTTCGAGCACAATGATCGACTCGGTTCCGATGCCAGGCTCAATCTTCTTGATCCGGTCGATGTTCACAAAGGTCGAACGATGGATGCGGACAAAACGCTCAGGATCAAGACGACTCTCCATTTTGGCCATCGTCTCGCGCATCGTATGCACGTCGCCACCACAATGAATCTTGATGTAGTTGCGGGAAGCCTCGACCCAATCGATGGTATCGACCTTGACGAAGTAAACGCTGCCCGAGGACCGCACGATCAATCGGTCCGGATAACGCTCATGATTTTCCGCCAGTTCCAAAAGCTTGTGAACGCTGCGATCAATCTCCAGGATATGTCGCTTGTCGTGTCGCTCCAAGAGACGGTCGACCGCGCTTTGAAACCGGTCACGATCGAATGGCTTGAGAAGGTAATCGACAGCGTTGGTCTCAAATGCGTGCAGCGCGTACTTGTCAAAGGCGGTCACAAAGATCACCGGTGGCATCTTGTCGGCACCAATCTTCCTGATCACACCAAAACCATCCAAGTCCGGCATCTGAACGTCGAGAAACACTAAATCAGCTCCATGCTGCCGAATCGCATCGATCGCCGCTTTGCCATTGCGACACTCAGCCTTGACTTGGATATCGGATCGCTCATTGAGCAAATCACGGATCCGTTGCCGGGCCAGCTCTTCGTCGTCGACGATGATGGCCTGTAGCGTCATTTCGACGTTTCCTCCCCACTTTCGACCAGTTTCAGAACTCGGATTCTGGGTTGTTGCAGCCAAGATCTTCTCCCCCTTTTTGGGCCTGTATCCTCAGTCTACGCAACTTTCCCAACGCGGGTTACCGGCAGGCGGACATGTCGCTGCCGACTCATCCCCGGCTCACGACCGCTAGTCCCTAGCGGTCGCTATCGGCAACGGTTCTGCGGCAATTCACCCTTTTTGCCACATCGCCTCACCCGCCCTAGTTGGCCACTAGATGAGGGATAATCCATCCTCAAATGGAGGCAGCCAGATGTACACCAATACTCGACCAGAGTTGGAATCCGGAACGAGAGCCCTATCGGCGAGACACTACACTGCACCGGAGTACTTTCAGACAGAGCTGGAGAAGATCCATTATCGAATGTGGCTTCATGCTGGTCGCGTCGAGCATCTTCCAAAGCCCGGTTCGTACTTCCTTGTCGAGCTCGGTACGGAAAGCATCATCGTGCTACGCGATGAAGATCTAGGGTTACGAGCCTTCTACAACGTCTGTCGACATCGAGGCACCCGCTTGTGTCAACACGGGCGCGGCTTGTTGCCAGGCAAAATTCAGTGCCCATACCACGCTTGGACCTACAGCTTCGATGGCACGCTGATCAGCGCTCCGTTAATGGACAAGACGTGCGGATTCAGTCTGCTTGATCACCCGCTGCAACCCGTTGCTGTCGATACCTGGGACGGTCATGTTTTCATCAACTTCGCTGCCGATCCGGCCCCACTTTCTGAACACCTTGCTGACCTCCCGCAAAAGTTCAAACCTTGGGGGATGGAGCATCTGCAGCAGGCGGCTGAGATCGTCTATTCGATCAACGCCAACTGGAAACTGATCATTCAGAATTATTCAGAGTGCCTTCACTGCCCTCTACTCCATCCGCAATTACAACAACTTTCACACTATATGAGCGGCGAGAACGATCCGCCACAACCGACCTATCTGGGCGGACGGATGGACTTGCGTGAAGGTATCGCAACACTATCGCAAGACGGAGCCAGTCCCTGGGCCGCCTTGCCAGGTCTCGGAAGGAATGAACAACGAGGCATCTACTACTATGCCATCCTGCCCAACCTGCTGCTGAACCTCCATCCACAGTACATGCTCACATTCACCCTCTGGCCCCAAGCTTGCGACCGGACCGAAATCGTCTGCCGATGGTCATTCCACCCTGATGAGTTGGCTCGAGAGGGCTTCGATCCATCGAGTGCGGTAGATTTCTGGGATCTGACCAATCGGCAGGACTGGGAGGTATCAGAGTTGGCCCAGCAAGGAATCCGCTCGCGGGCCTATCGCCCGGGCCTCTATTCCAACCGTGAAGAACTATTGTTCGCGCTCGACCAGTTCGTCGTCGGAAAGTGCGGGTCTGCGTAGCCGTGGGCTACTTGGGCTTCAACCCAACTGCAGCAACCACGCAGCCCACTCAGCGTCGACCTTCTCTCCAACAGGGGTGAAGCCGTACTTCGCCCAGAGAGCAAGCAGCTCATCGCGTCGACTTACCAGGTTGCCAGAGCTAATCACTCGCCCACGAGGCTCGAGTAGATCAGCAAGATAGGGCATCTCGCCCAGAATATTCTCCGGCAGGACATTGACCAAAGCGAGATCGAATTCCCGTCTCCGAACAAGGCCAGAAAGCCGACCAGCAAACAATAACGGCTCGACTTGGTTGAGCCGAGCGTTGACCTTGGCCATACAAACGGCTTGCGCATCGATGTCGAAACCGACCACCCGACGAGCCCCCAGCGTCTCGGCGACAAACGACAGAATGCCGCTGCCTGTTCCTACATCGAGCACCGCCAAACCTTTCAGGTCCACGGCCTCGAGCCACTCGACCGCTAGGCGAGTCGACTCATGACTCCCTGTTCCGAAAGCAGTACGGGCTGGGATCTTGAGGTCTCGACGGTCTGAGCTGGACGGGGCGTCAACTTCGCTCCGCGGGGCTTGACTCCGCTGCTGCTCCAGCTCTGACGCCTGCTCATCACGCGGATCGACCCGAAAGTTTCTTCCAACATCGAATGGCTTGGATGTGTCCCGATAGTCCGCGAGCCAGTCACGTTCCAACAGCTGCTCGCGACCCATCTCCCGCACCCCACGGTGATGCCATGGAGTCAAGTCAAACGCGTCAGCCAACGATGAGAGTGAGCCAAAATAGGCATCGAGGCGCACGTTATCGCCATCCGCAGGGTGCGACTCGAACCCCAGTGCACCGAGAGACCAAAGCTCCGCGACAAATTGTCCTTCGACGTTTAACGGCAATAAGAACTTGTGGAGCACATAGTCGGTCACTTGGTATCAGCCGAAGAGGTTCTTGACCTTACTGAGCACGCTAGCGCCTTCGACATTGTCACCTTCGAAACTAGCAAGTTTTCGCAGCAACTCGAGGTGCTCTTCTTCGAGATCTTTGGGCCTTGGCACTCGCAACGCCACATGGACGATGTGATCTCCCCGATGATGGGAATTGAGATCCTTGATGCCCTTGCCCCGCAGCCGGAACTCATGCCCGGGGGACGTTCCGGGCGGCACTTTGATTGTCTCTTCATCATGCAAGCTCTCGACCTTGGCCGAAGTCCCGAGCACCAACTGGGAATAGCTGAGTTCGATCTGCTCATGGACATCAGAACCTTGTCGCTCAAATCGTTCATGAGGCTCTACCTGAATGAGAACATCGAGGTCACCCGGCGGACCACCGCGACGTCCATGCTCACCTTCACCCCGCAACCGAAGGCGAATCCCGGTGTCTACCCCTGCCGGTATGGTCACCTTGAGATCACGTTCGTGTTCGGTGCGCCCATCACCTCGGCAGTCCGAGCAAGGATCGCTGACGATCTTGCCGTCTCCGGCACAATCTGGGCAGGGACGCGCAACCGAAAAGAAACCCTGGGTATAACGCACCCGCCCTTGGCCGCCACAGGTCCGACAAGGAACGAGCTGACCGGTCTTGCTGCCCGAGCCCGAACAAGTCTCGCAAGTCTCTAGACGTGGGACACGGATCTCGACCTCACGCCCAAAGGCCGCTTCTTCGAACGTCAGGCTGAGGTCATACCGCAGGTCGGCTCCCGGTGTCCCACGGGACGAGCGTCGACGCCCGCCGCCCAGACCAAAAAGATCGCCTAGAACGTCCGAAAAATCGCCGAAGATCGAAGGATCGAAACCGCTGAAACCAGGCTGTTCTGCTTGATGACCGAAACGATCGTAGCGAGCTCGTTTTTCGGCGTCCGACAGCACAGCATAAGCCTCTGCCGACTCCTTGAACTTCTCTTCGGCTTCTGGGTTGCCCTGATTCCGGTCAGGGTGAAACTTCACCGCAAGTTTGCGGTAGGCGGATTTGATATCCGATGGAGAGGCGTCGCGAGCGACGCCGAGGACTTCGTAGTAGTCGCGTTTACTGGCCATTAGTGGTGGATTCTCCCGGCAAATCAGCCGAACGTCACAAGATCGGAACGCTGGAGTAGGACCTGATGGTTCAGGACCTGCGCAGTCGACCGCTCATAGCGGATCCAAGGTGTTTGCCCTGTTTCAGGTGCCGGCTTGGTCGGTTTTCTCTAGCATGATCTGCGAAAGTTTCTGAGAGATGGTATTAAGATCGAAAATTGCGGCTTCGAGATCGGATCGTTCATCTTCGTTGAGAGCCATCCGCGCACGCAGGAACGATTGATGAATCCGCTTCTTCTCTTTCTCGCCGACCGCATGCTGAAACTGTTCGAAGACGCGCTCGTTCGAGTAGATCAGACCTTCCAAACGATTCTTGAAGCGTCGCAACTCGCGCCGTTTTGCATCCTCTTGAGCGAACTCTTGAGCATCCTTCACCAAGCGATCAATTTCTTCGTTGGTGAGCCCACTCGAAGCATTGACTTCCATACCATGTTGCTGATTTGTTGCGAGATCTCGTGCTGACACGTTGACGATACCGTTGGAATCGATCGCGAAGGTGACTTCGATCTGCGGAACTCCCCGTGGTGCAGGTGGAATCCCAACCAGCTCAAAACGTCCCAAAGAGCGGTTCTCTGCCGCGATCTCGCGCTCACCTTGCATACAGTGGATCTCGACCTTGTCTTGATTGTCGATCACCGAGGTGAAAATCTGAGTGTTCTTGGTGGGAATGGTCGAATTACGCCCGATCAGTGTCGTAAACAAACCTCCGTGCGTTTCGATTCCCAGGGACAACGGAGTGACGTCGAGCAATACGACATCCTTGATCTCACCACGCAGAATGCCCGCCTGAATCGCGGCACCCATGGAGACGACCTCATCGGGATTGATTTCCCGATTGGCGGCCTTGCCGAAGATGCGTTCAACGCTCTGGATTACGATTGGAGATCTAGTTTGACCTCCGACCAACAACACCTCGTCGATATCCTCTGGATCAACATCCGCCGCTTCCATCGCTTCGAGACAAGGCCCCTCGGTGCGGTTCACTAATTCCTTGACCAGTTCTTCGAAGTGCGACCGTGTCAACGTACGCGAGAGGTGCCTTGGGCCACTCTCGTCAGCGGATATGAACGGTAGATTGATCGCGGCTTCTTCAGCTGTAGACAGTTCGCACTTGGCGCGCTCGCCGGCTTCCTTGAGTCTCTGAAGTGCCATACGATCAGTCCGTAGATCGATCCCAGTCTCTGCCTGAAACTCGGTAATCAACCAATCCATAATGCGCTGATCAAAATCTTCACCACCTAGAAAGCTATCGCCAGAGGTACCACGAACCTCGAAAATCCCCTTTGAAAGCTCGAGTATGGAGATATCGAAGGTGCCTCCTCCAAGGTCATAGATCGCGATCGTGTGATCGTCTTGATCTCGGTCGAAACCGTAGGCCAGCGCAGCAGCTGTCGGCTCGTTGATGATTCGACGGACCTCGAGGCCAGCAATCTTGCCAGCATCCTTGGTCGCTTGTCGCTGTGAATCATCGAAGTAGGCCGGTACTGTGACGATCGCCTCTTCAACCTCTTCGCCTAGTGCCTCCTGAGCAAAGTTCTTCAGCTCCGTCAAGATAAAAGCAGAAATCTCTTGCGGACTGTATTCGCGACTACGGATCAACACCCTCACGTCGCCGTTTTCAGCCTTCGACAGCGCAAAAGGTAGAACTTCCCGAGCTCGCTGGACCTCAGGATCGTCGTACTTACGTCCGATGAGACGCTTGACCGCAAACACGGTGTTCTGCGGGTTGGTTACAGCCTGCCGCTTGGCGATCTGGCCCACCAGCCGATCGTCATCGTCGGCAAAGGCTACAATCGACGCAGTTGTGCGGCTGCCCTCCCGATTGGGCAAAACCTTGGGGGCCAAGGCGTCAACGACTGCGACGCAACAGTTGGTCGTCCCCAAGTCGATTCCGATGATCTTTCCCACGGCGCTTCGTCTCTCGATGTTGCTGACTCAGGGCCTGCTCCGGATGCCATGACCAGGGTGGCCATGACCAGGGTGCCCCCCAAGGACCCAGTAGGCGCCGCAGGCGCCTTCAGGTCGTCATGTCAGTCGGATTGGTCGGTAGCTCCTTCCGAATCATCTTCTGGCTTACTACCAGGCATCGCGACAAAAACCATCGCAGGACGCAGCAGGCGATCATGCAGAACATATCCGCTTTGCATCTCCTTGGTCACCATCGGTACCTCGACCTCAGCACTTTCTTCTCGGGCCACGGCCTCGTGTACCTTGGGATCAAATGGCTTGCCCGTCGCTTCGACTCGTTTCACCCCATGGCGACGCAAAATCTCCTGCTGCTGCCGGATGATCATCTCGAGACCGAGTTTGAGGTCTTCCATACTTCCGGAAGACTCCATTGCACGCTCAAAATTGTCGAGAACGCCGAGGAAGTCTTTGAACAGGTCAAAGTTGGCGAACCGACGCTGAGCTTGCTTCTCCCTCTCTGATCGCTTGCGGTAGTTGTCGAAATCAGCCAGCGTCCGCATGAGGCGATCCCGCAAGCCACTGGTCTCAGACTCGAGCCGGCTGCGATCAGACTCCGTGTCTGGAGACTCATCGTTCGCGCCCTTTACATCTATCTCGTCGGTATCGTCGATCACTGGATCCACCTGTTTCGAGCGATCGACCGCTGCGACCGCATCTTTGAAGACCTCGTCTATATCGGCCGGAGCATGCTCATCGAGATCGAGCTCATAATGATTCTCGGCCACGTCATGATCAGGCTCTGTCACGCCGGATGCCTCAGAGCCTTGGGTCGGATGCTTGTCCATCTGCGAAAACTCCTACTTGGTACTCCCAGAGGCCAGAGCTCGGCTCAAAGTCTCACCCAAATAGCGCACCAGGGGAACCACTCTTGGATACTCCATTCTCGACGGGCCCAGGATACCGAGACTACCCAGGGTCGTCTCTCCAACACCGTACGACGTCGCAACAAGACTGAAATCAAGTTCCGAAGTCACGTCGCTGTCTTCACCAATGAACACGCGAACACCGTCACCTTTTAGGCACTTGTTGAGCATTTTCACCAATCGTGCCTTGTCGGCAAACGTGTCGAGCATCCGTCTGACATGACCGAGGTCCGACAACTCGGGCTTGTCCAACAGGCTGGTCGTTCCTTCCACCAGCACCTCTTTCGTCGCTGAACCATCTACCGCACGCCTGGCCAACGTAATCGCTGCAGAGAGCCAGCGGTCAACATCCGCTCGTTCGGCATCCATCATCTGCAGTAATTGATCGCGGATCTCGGAGAGACGTTGCCCGGCATAGGTGTGAGTCACATAGTTGGCTGTCCGGACCAACTCTTCACGAGAAAGCTCTTCCTCGACTTCGATGACGAGATGATCCAGAAATCCAGTGGTCGAAACCATGACACAGAGGACTCTTTTAGGCCCCAAGGACACAAAATCCATCGACTTGAGAAAGATCTCCTCGATCGAAGGCGTCAACACGATCCCCACTTGGTCGGAAAGCTCAGACAAGAGGTGTGTTGCGGCATTCATAAGATGGTCGGTGTCGTTCGAAGCGTCGAGGAGGTAGTCCTCGATGTAGCTCTGCTCGTTGATCGAGATCTTACGCATCTGCATCAGGCTCTCGACGTACAACCGATAGGCGGCAACCGTCGGAACACGACCGGCCGAGGTGTGTGGCTGGGCCAGAAGCCCTGATTCCTCCAAGTCTGCCATGATATTACGGATGCTTGCTGCTGAAAGGCTGTGCTGGGCATGCTTCGATACGGCCCGGGAACTCACTGGCTCCCCGCTGAGGATGTGCGTGTAGATGATGTCCTTGAGGATCTCCCGATCACGCGGATTGAGCGAACTGCTATCCACAGCCATGTCCAGTCGCGTCGCAGATCTGTTGAGTGACACCGGTTCTCCTGATAGACGGTCGAAGCTTGCCGTTTCTTGTTCTCTTCTCGACCAAACGCTCCCTTGGCCAGCGTCCTGGTCGCGAACAAGGCTTCTCGAGAGGACTTCACGAGACTGAGGCTGCGCACGGCAGAACCAGGCACGAACTCACCCACTCTTCAGCAGCCGGCTATTGTACCTTATGCTCGCAACTGTAGTCTTGTATCTGTGAAGTTTAGCGTCGGCAGTTGTCGTTGACCACCTATAGACCAACTGCTAAGCTTCCCAATTCCTCCAAGGGGAATCCAGCCATGGTCTTCTTCAATTACAGCACCATGCAGATGGCTGCAAAAGTCGTCTACTACGGTCCAGGCTTGTGTGGCAAGACTACCAACTTGCAATGGATCTTCGAGCATACGTCCACCGAATCTCGTGGCGAGATGGTGTCCCTCGCCACTGAGACAGATCGTACGCTTTTTTTTGACCTTCTCCCGATCGACGTTGGCTCGATCGCTGGCTTCAGTACACGCATCCAGCTCTACACCGTGCCTGGGCAGGTGTTCTACAACACTACCCGCAAACTCGTGCTCAAGGGGGTCGATGGCGTCGTCTTCGTCGCCGACTCTCAACGCCCGATGTTGCAAGCCAACGCGGAGTCCTTCCAGAATCTCGAAGAGAACTTGGCGGAGATGGGCCTGTCACTCGACAACATCCCTGTCGTTCTTCAATACAACAAGCAGGATTTGCCGGGAATCTGCTCCTCCGAAGAGATGGATCAGGCTCTCAACCGCCAAGAATGGCCTGCGATACCGGCATCGGCAATTAATGGCGATGGTGTCTTCGAAACTCTCAAGATGATTTCGAAGGCAACTCTGCTGGCACTGAAAAAGCGACTGACCAAGAGCCGTCCCGACGGCTCGGGTGCAGGGGCTGCGAAGCGGCCGATACCACCGGTAGCCCGGCCGCCGAATCCCCAACGGGCTGCTCCGATCAAAAGACCGAGTCCGTCGCCTTCCGTGGCAACCATGGCCAAGCCGCCCGCAGCTTCAACAGCGGTGGGCGAGCAACGGCTAGCCACGGCAGCAAGCCCTCGACCAACCGCGTTGAGGGATTCGCAAGCCTCGGTGGAGGTTGACTTGGAGCCACCGGCGCTAGAAGTTGCCGAGCCGAAGACAACTTCGCTGAGTGACTCGCAGGCAAGACGCGCAGGCGCGCCGGAAGAACCGCTGGAAGCATCGATTTCCGAGCCGAAACCGACTTTGTTGGAAGATTCCGAATCGACGACTAGTGAAGAATCCGAGCCATTGGCTGCGGTGATGGATCCTGAACCATCGGAAGCCGCTCCCCCACCGCTGGATACCGACGATATAGCGCCGCTGAGAGCGACAGGCACTCAACCTGAGACCCCAGCAGCAGCCTCTGGTCTGGAGGATAGAACTTCTCGACCAACCGAGAGAGTCGAAGAAAAGGCCCAACCTGCAGACCCCAAGCCTGCTGGCAAATCTGCCAGCCCAACAGCTCCGCCGCGCAAAGCACGAGGACGATCCTCCGGCTTCGACGCTCTCGAGGAACTAGAAAAGCTCCGGCGCCAAGCCGTCGCGCCAAAAATCGTTTCGCCTGGCAACGGCAAGCACGAAATCAACCGCGACATCCGGATGAAACTGAATCGTGCAGACTTCAGCCGAGCTCATCACGTCTCCTTGACTCTTCAGATCGAAGACGCAGAACGCCAAGCCGTCGATGAAGCGAGGCACCTGCACATCGATATCGGCGAAGCTGGATCGATCGAAGAATTCCTTTTACGCCTCAATATCGCCTTGCATAGCTCCACCTAGGGTGCCCAGTCGAGGCTCGACGACATGAACTGCCCGTTCTGTTCGAAGAACAACGACCGCGTCGTCGATTCGCGCGAGAGCCGTGACGGCGCCATGATTCGACGGCGACGTGAGTGCCTCGAATGCGGTCGACGATTCACTTCGTACGAACAAATTGAGAACATCCCATACCTCGTCGTGAAATCCGATGGCCGCCGCGAGGAATTCAGCCGCTCCAAGCTTCTGAGCGGCTTGATGAAGGCCTGCGAGAAAAGAACCATTCCCGCGAAGAGACAAGAAGACATTGCCGAGTTGATCGAGCAACGTCTACATCTCAAAGAAGATCGCGAAATCTCCACTCAGGAAATCGGGGCGACGGTTATGGAGGAGCTCCGCAAACTCGACCCAGTCGCTTACGTACGCTTCGCATCTGTCTATCGCAGATTCGAGGATATCGGCGCCTTCGTGGACGAAGTCCAAAGCCTCCTCAACCAGCCTACCTCGACAGCCGACTGATAGGGCCGTCCCTGTAGCCAGGCTGTTGAACATCCCGGCATGGGCAAACGGGGCCACGTAGATGTTCCAGGACGACCTTCCGTTCGGCGAAAGCCATAACGTCAAACTCCCCGACGTGATTCCGGTTCTGCCGCTCAAAGAAGCGGTTGTTTTCCCTTACATTGTGGTCCCACTCTCGCTCGGACCCGAGAAAAGTGTACTGGCCGTGGACCAGGCTCTGGGAGACGATCGCCTAGTGATGCTAGTAGCCCAAAGAGATCCGAGTATCGACGACCCGCCCTCGGATCAACTTCGTGAAATTGGCACCGTCAGCATGATCATGCGGATGCTGAAGTTACCTGACGGCCGCGTTCGTATTCTGGTCCAGGGTCTTGCCCGAGCTCGACTAGAAAGCCTGAGCCAGACCGTACCCTTTCTCAAGGGTCGCATTCAACGCCTTGATCCTGCAAAGGACAAGCCTCTCGATCTTGAAGGACAAGCCTTGGTTCGCAACGTTCGAGACAACCTTGAAAAGGCGATTCACCTCGGCAAGAACATCTCGCCAGAGGTCATGGTCGTAGCAGCGAATATTGAAGACCCAGGTCGTTTGGCGGATCTCTCGGCCAGCAACTTAGACCTCAGCACGGAAGACGCTCAAAAGCTTCTCGAAACGATCGAACCGATCCCTCGACTCCTAATGGTCAACGAGCACCTACATCGTGAGGTTGAAGTGCTCGACATGCAAGCTGCGATTTCATCGCAGGCTCGAGAGGAGATCGACCGCAGCCAAAGAGAATTTTTCTTGCGCCAACAGCTCAAGGCGATCCAGCAAGAATTAGGTGATGACGACGAATTTGCCGAAGAGATCGCCACCTACAGACAACTAGCGAAGGACAAAGATCTACCGAAAGACGCCTTCGAAGAATTGGAAAAGCAGATTCGGAGGCTCGAGAGGTCTCATCCTGACAGTGCTGAGAACAGCATCATCCGTACGTATCTCGACTGGCTGACGGGCTTGCCCTGGTGTGTCTCGAGCGCCGACAATCTGGATCTCGAGAATGCACGCGCTGTGCTCGATGTAGACCACTATGACCTCGACCAGGTCAAAGAGAGGATCATCGAGACCCTTGCTGTTCGCAAGCTCAAGCCAGACGCCAAGGGCCCCATCTTGTGTTTCGTCGGGCCGCCCGGAGTCGGAAAAACTTCTCTTGGAAAATCGATCGCTCGTGCTCTCGATCGAAAGTTCGTTCGCGTCTCCCTCGGCGGAGTTCGAGACGAAGCCGAAGTGCGTGGACATCGGCGGACCTACGTTGGCGCGATGCCGGGACGCATCATCCAGGGTCTATTTCAGGCCGGGACCAACAACCCAGTCTTCATGCTCGACGAAATCGACAAGATCGGCATGAATCATCGCGGTGACCCATCTTCCGCTTTACTCGAAGTGCTGGACCCCGAGCAAAACTCTGGTTTTCGCGATCACTATCTTGGAGTTGCCTACGACCTCTCCTCAGTGTTGTTCATAACTACCGCCAATCTACTCGAACCGATCCAGCCTGCATTTCGCGACCGAATGGAAATCATCAGACTCAGCGGCTATACAGAGCAGGACAAGCTCGAAATCGCACGACGCCACCTGATACCCAAACAGTTGAACGAAAACGGGCTCACAAAGTCTCAGCTGCGTTTCTCCAAGCAGGGCCTAAAGAAGATCATTCAAGGCCATACACGCGAAGTAGGCCTACGCAATCTCGAACGAGAGCTTGCAGCAATATGCCGGAAGATTGCCGTCAAAGTAGCTCGTGGAAAGAATGTCAGCTTGTCCATCCGGCCCCCACAAGTCAAACGTTTTCTTGGGCCAGCAAAACACTTCAACGAGTCGCTACTCGACCGTCATCGCGTAGGTATCGCCACCGGTTTGGCGTGGACCGCGAACGGAGGGGACCTGCTGATCATCGAAGCCGTCTCGGTCCCCGGCGACGGTAAGCTGCACCTCACTGGCCAACTCGGCGACGTTATGAAGGAGTCTGGGCAAACAGCCTTATCCTACGCTCACACCCTGTCGGCCACAGGCTGCTACGATAAGAAATTCTTTGCACATCACGACATTCATGTTCACGCACCAGCGGGTTCGATTCCCAAAGATGGCCCCTCCGCAGGTATCACTATCGCTACCGCAATCCTTTCAATGTTGACTGGCCTCAAAGTCGACCGCAAAGTCGCAATGACCGGAGAAATCACCCTAAGAGGGGCCATCTTGCCTATCGGCGGATTGAAAGAGAAAGCGCTGGCCGCCCATGCAGCAGGAATCGAAAAGATAATCATTCCTCAGAGCAATCAACGAGACGCGACTCAACTTCCACCGCGCCTCCGTAAGAAGCTCGACTTTCACTTTGCCGACACTATGGAAGATGTTCTCGAGCATGCACTGATCGGGTGGCGCCGCAACAAAATCTAGGACCCTGTTTGCTTGTTCGCTTCTCAGTTCATGATCTTGCCAGGCAATGATTGTGCGACCACCGTATGGGTCCCAGGCAAACAAGGCAAGACTCATTTTGGGATCCAATATGACTGGTGAAGACGACTTGATCACATGGTTACGGGAACGCTCTGCGAGTAGCGGTGGCCGCTGGATCGGAGACGACGCAGCTATTCTGCCGCGATCCGAGAGATGGGCGGTGACCATGGACAGTCAAATCGAAGGAGTCCATTTCCTTTCAGGCCTGGATCCACAAATCCTTGCGCGGCGGCTGCTTGCGGTCAACCTATCTGATCTCGCCGCAATGGGTGCTTTACCTTCGTTCGCATTCCTCGCCTTGTCAGCACCTGAGGGATTTGATCATAGGCGCTTTTTCGACGCTCTATTGACAGCTTGTGAGGAGTTCGATCTCGAACTTGCAGGTGGCGACCTTTCACGCCAACCTCAAGTAAGTATGACCATGACTCTGTTGGGGGCCAAACCAGAGTCGCAGCGCTGGCTGCGACGCAATGCTGGCAGCATCGGAGAAGACGTATGGTTGGGTGGCACTGTCGGCGAATCAGCTATTGGCCTGCGACTGCTTCAACGAGGCGTTGGGGCCGACGGTACATCTTCAACCGACCGTACGAAGCTACAAATCCCCGAATGGCTCGCCCCAGCAGCAACCGCAGCCGTGCGCCGACACCTCCAGCCCAAGCCACAACTGGAGTTGGGACTATGGCTCGGCAGTCGCCACGCTGGCGCCGTCATCGACGTTTCGGACAGCCTGGCCTTAGACCTCAACCGCTTGTGCCGTCTCAGTCGTGTAGGGGCTCGAATCCACCTGGACCGACTGCCACTTCCGGACCACTTCGAGGAATTAGCAGAGCTAGCCAACGCCGAATGGAAGGAGCTCGCTCTCGAAGGCGGAGAAGACTATGTTTTGCTTTTCACTCTGCCTCATGAACTAAAGCCACCAGAACGCTTTTGCTGCACCCGAATCGGCTCTGTCATTGAAACCGGCGTATTCGTCATGAGAGACCATAGAGAAGAGCTGTTGCCCGCAGACGGATGGGATCACTTGAGCAGTTAGTCTGAGCAAGCGGCAAACAGTACAAAAACAAAGCCCCTCGCGCACGAGGGGCCCTTTTAGCGACCATGTGAGATGGCTTTACTTGCGAGCTAGAACAACCCGAAAAGGCTTTTCTATCTGCTTTTGCTGCCTCTCACAGACTTTCTCCAACTTGCGAATAGCTTTCTCGAGATCGACGATCCGAGCCACGAGATCGGCGGCATCAACCTCTTTCGGCGGTCGGCCGCGACGACGACCCGCACTCGCTTTCGTCGTTACCTTACTCGGAGCAGCCTTGCCAGCGGCAGCCGCCAACGCTGCTTTGCTCTTGCGACCGCGCTTACTCTTCTCTCTGAGACTCTTGAACACAGCCACAGCACCAGGCTTGAAACGCCGCGCTCGACCCGTACCCTTGTGTGGAATCTGAGCGAGATTGGTCTTCACATACCTCAGCAAGGTCGGATAAGAGACCCCTGTCAATTTGCTGACCTGAGTCAACGTCAAAAGCCCTTCAGACGAAGAGGCCTTTTCTTGTGACTTCTTTGCCGCAGGCTTCCGACCGCGTTTTGCGGCAGCTGGCTTCTTCGCAGCCTTCACCGTACTCGCAGCAGGCGCCGCAGAAGCGCTCTTTCTCGGACGACCACGTCTTCCAATATTCTCTTTCTTGAGCTCGAGGAAAACAGCGAGCGCCTCTTCCGGATAACGTTGTTTGCGGCCTACGCCTTGCGACGGAATCCGTTTCTGGTAGAGCTTCTTGTACCGCTGCAGAGTCGGCATAGAGATATTGGTCCTCGTGGCCACCTCCGTTAGCGTAAAAAGCTTGGCTGCCTGAGCCATGTCGTAAAGCCTCCTTGGCCATTCGATTTGGCCGTTCGATGAGAGTGCGTAGAGTTGATTGAATAAAGCCCTTGAACATTATTGGGTTCATAGAACAGAATGTCAAGACTGGCCGATCTATGGCAAACCTGTAGCTTTGGCAAACCTGTAGCTTTGCATAGAAAATCCCTGGTCGGCGTCGACGATTCACCGTACCGGATAGTGAGCCGTCCGAAATACGATCCACTACGCCAAGAGCAGACCTGGCCAGGGATAGATACTTTTTCGGGATGAACGTCGGTTTGAAGGACAAACATCTGTTCGGAAGATAGGCCTGTCGATCGCAAGGGCCATTCCCTTGGTAGGTTTTACGAAGACTGAATACGCCCTGAACATAGCCACTGAGTCTCAGGAACAGACGACTGCTCATTCATGAGCAGAGAGCCTGCAGACGGCCTTTTTTACAATAAGGAGACACCAGGGTGAACCCCGACACCGTGTGTATACGGACTCTTCAAGCTACTTTTGCCGATCAGCGCAGGTCGAATCATGCGCCATACCAAGGTCCTAAAGCACTCGCAGCGCAAGGGCTTAAATGTCAGAGCAATGGATCACGGTTCCACGACCGGCCGCTAATTCGACACCGGTCAACTCAGCCCGAGTTGCTTCACAAGGTACGACATCGCCTGCCTAGTCAATCCCAAATGCCGAGCCGCAGCAGCTTTGTTTCCATCTGTGGCCGTCAGCGCTTCAGTAATCAAACTTCGACGGTATTGCTCGATCAGCTGATGATAGTCACTCCTGCGCCCGTCCGTAGATTTTGGCAACTCGAGGTGTTCAACACTAATCTCGCCCTCGTCTGACAAGGCTACCGCTACCTGTAAGACATTACGCAGCTCTCGCACATTTCCTGGCCAGGTATGAGCCATCAAGACTCGGCGTGCGTCTTCGGTCAGATGCGCAGAGCGCTTTTCAGAAAGAAAGTGATCTGCCAATAAAAGAACATCCCGGCCTCGCTCTCGCAACGGCGGCAACTCGAGAGTTGCGACCTTGAGCCGGAAGAACAAATCCTGTCGAAACCCTCCATCGCTCACCATTCGTTCGAGGTTGCGATGGGTTGCTGCAATCACTCTGACATCGACTTTGCGAGAGAAGCTTTCTCCAACCCGCCGAATCTCCCCCTCTTGCAGGACGCGCAGTAGTTTACCCTGGGCGGCCGCCGGCAGGTCGCCGATTTCGTCGAGGAAGACAGTGCCCTTTCGTGCGGACTCAAAGACCCCTGCACGATTCTGATCAGCTCCAGTGAACGATCCTTTGATGTGTCCGAACAGATCAGATTGAGTCAGAGTTTCTGAGATCTCCGCACAGTTGACAGGCAGAAAAGGACCCTCGCAGCGACCACTCACCTTGTGGACTCGCTGTGCGACAAGCTCTTTACCCGTTCCGCTTTCGCCCTGGATCAATATCGGAAATTCATCTTTAGCTAACAGCTCCAGTCGGGCCAGCGTTTTCTCGAGGCCAGGACTCTCTCCAATGATCCCGCTGCCATCCTCGTTGTGAGACCTTGGAGCCCCAACCTTCACAAAAGAGGCAACGTCTCGACGAACTAAAGCAAAAAGTGCCGTCAAGACACGATCCAAGGTTGTTGCACGCAGAACTACTTTGCCACCGCCAACTGGTGCTTCGAGTTTTTCGGTGCCGCCTTTGCCCGGAATCAAGACCTCTTCTTGCCCAGGCCTGCCCCAGGTCAATCTGACATCGTTGTATCCGCAACTGATAAAAAGATCCACTATCGCTGACTCGTTTTTGGTCGTCTTCGAAAGATACTCATTGAGAGCACGCCAGTAGCTAATCGAACTACTTTCGAGCTTGGCCACCAGAGATTCGGCACCACACCTTCGCAACGCGGCAATCGCACGCCGGAGCCGCCGCGGTGGCGTCACGCCGGCCATCACCGCTTCGATGTCAAATACCAACCGCGAGGCGCGAAATGGCTCCAGCGAATCCAAACCATCCCATGCCGCAGACGGCGGATGCTCCTCTAGAGCCAAAGCTGCCCACAATCCGGCCCAGCGCGTATCCGCGGCCTCTCGAGAACACTTGCCCCACTGACCGGCGAGCGCCCAGACAGCTGGCCGCTCTTCGGGTTCGAGTTCTTGCAAGGCACTCTCGCCGCCTCGTTCGAGACACACCGCCGCTTGTTGAGTCCGCCCGAGCCAGCCATTCGCCCGGGCAGCAAACAGTTCGAAAATTGGGCGATCCGCCTTGTGCTCCGGCTGTCCGAGCAGAGACAGCGCCTCGTGACACCGGGCCAAGGCGGCAGAGGCACGCCCTTGAGCTAGATCGAGCCTAGCCCAGAGTTCCAGATCCAGGATGACCCCACGTTGATTGCCTGATCGACGATTTTCCGCAATCGACTGCTCGAGGATCGACTCGACACCAGCAAGACGCCCGCGACGCAGACGTACCTCAGCCAGATTGTAGAGCGCAAGCGTGGTTGGACTAGGACCATCACAAGCTTGCAAGAGACGCTGGGCATGTCGTGCGGCGCGTTCGGCGCCAGCGAGATCATCGGCATGGGCACGGCTGCGTGCCAAGTCGCTCCATAGCCGCCCAGCCTCAGCACGCAACAGCCGACGGCGAAAAAGTCGCAAGGCGGTGCTGACATGCTCGACCGCCACCAACCAATCTCTTTCTTCAATGGACCAAAGGCCCATCATCTGATGCCAACGCCAGCCGAGATCAGGTTCTTCTGCCGCAGCTCGCGACATGTCGAGATACCGAGCCATTGCGGCTGGATCCCTACAATCCCAAGCCGCACCTGCGGCGACGATCAAGGCTTCGAGACGCAACTTACCTTCGGTCTCGGCAATCACTCGCGCGACCCATGCGTCCATCTCGCTATGCTGGCGGCGGGCAGCCAAGACGCGGACCGCAATTTCTGCCAGGACCACGAGCTGCTTGCCGTCCAGATCGATACCGCTGAGTTCTCTAATCGTCTTATGAGCTGCCCCAAGATCTCCATGGAAAAGCTGCGCCTGGGCTCTCAGCAGCCTAGCGTCAACGTTGGTCTGACGGCGCAATACATCTAGCGTCTGGCCATAGCGACCTAAAGAGAAAAGACATCGAGCGAACGTCAGGACCTCGACCTCACCCTCGGGCGGCTGACGTCTCCAGACAGCGATTGCCTGACGCCAACAACGCCGCTCAGCTAGCTCCAGGGCGTCCAAACCCGAACGCCAACCATCCCAAACATCCCAGGCTTCTGAGCTCGCCAGGGTCTGAGAGAGAACAACTGGATCGGAACTCCGATCGAGTACCCGCCGACGGGGCACCGCCGGCCCTACCAACCAGACCTGTCTCCGATCGCTTAGGACATGTTCCGCGACCAAAGCCTTGCGTGAGTCAGCAAAAGACTCCTCCCAAAGGAATGGCGCTGCTTCCAGCAGCTCCTCGACCACCGAGTCGGCAGTCAAGGGCGCCAAGATCTGCTGCCAGCGACTCATCAGGAACCGCGCAATACGCCGAGCTTCCCCACGGCCCGCAATCGTTCCGGAAGTCCGAAACAATCGCCGCAACAACTGCAACAAGACAACTTGGACAAGCTCGGGTGAACGACCAACCAACACCGGTCCTACCTTCAATTGCCCAGAGACGGTGACTCGAGCCTCTTCCCAAACCGTTGGCAGGACCCATCCACCGTGCTCGAGATGCCCCCACAAGGCAGCCCCTTGAAGGACCACTGCCAAGCACTGCTGATCGGTCAACTGGACTTGGCTCAGAGGTAGCCCGGCCGCCCCGTCCAATGCGGGATGCAGCAACTCACGGCTGGCGCCCTTCTTCTCGGACGTGCGTGACCAATCGCTGGCGGCGTGCGGTGTCGGCACCTGCTCTCTATCTCCCCAGCAGCCGATCGAGATCGTTCCAGAATTCAGGGTAGGACTTGCCGACGACCGCAGGATTCCGAATCGTGACGCCAGGTCGCCGCAGCCCTACCAGCGCCATGCTCATCGCAATTCGATGATCTCCATGAGTCTCGACATTGACCGGTGTTCGTGGAGGCTCCGCGCTCGCCCAGACTCCAGGGATGATCAACCCATCCTCCAACTCCTGAACCTCTGCACCTACCCGAGCCAGCTCCTGAGCCATGGCACTCAGCCGATCACATTCCTTGATCCGAAGATGGGGCACGCCGGTAATCCGCGTCGTACCGACCGCAAACGGAGCCAAGGCTGCCAACGTCGGCACCTGATCTGGAGTTTTCGAAAGGTCTTCATCGATCGCTCGCAAGCGCCCCGCACCAACTTCCAGTGCATCCGCATGCCAACGGACCACACCCCCCATGCGCTCGAGCAAGTTGATGAATTGACGATCGCCTTGGCGCGATTTCGGGTTGGGGCCCTCGATTCGTACCCTTCCTCCGCTCAACATGGCGGCCGCGGCCGGATAGGCCACAGCGGAAAAATCTGCCTCGACCAAGACATCAGGTGCTTTGAGGGGGCCCGGACTGACTTCAAACACCTTACCCTCACGATGGACGGTCCCGCCAAACTCTGCCATCGCATCGAGGGTCAAATCGACGTAAGGCTCGGAGGTCAGAGCATCGACTTCGATCTGAGTAATCCGAGGCGCTACCAACGAAGCCATCAACAGAGCTGATAGAAACTGGCTCGACACGCCAGCATCCAGAACACAACGCCCACCCTGCAGACTGCCACCGGTGATCTGAAGCGGCGCGAAGCCCTCCTGTTGGAGACAGTTGATCTCTGCTCCCAATTGGCGCAAAGCATCAATCAGAGGCCCCACTGTCCGCTCGCGTAGACGCTCGACACCATCGAGTGTCCAAGTCCCTGGAATGGTTGTCAATGCAGCCGTCAGGAAACGGAACATCGTCCCGCCATTGCCGCAGAAAATCTCGGCTGACGAGGACTCTGCTCGCGGCTCGAGACGAAGCACCTCGCCGCGAGTTTCAACTCCAAAACCACAAGCCTCGAGCGCGCCGAGAAAGAGGTGTGTATCTTCCGACAGCAGCGGTCGCCGCAACTCCAGAGGCAAACGCCCCAACAGCGCAAGATTGAAATAGCGCTGCGTGACGCTTTTCGAACCCGGTACCGTCAACGTGCCTTCGATTTGGCAGCCGGACGGGACATGGTAGACATCACCAGAGTATGTGCTAGCAATCCTCGTCGATTTTGTCATGCTTCAACCAGCCTCTTAGAGGGCATCTCAACACAAGGCTGCGCTCCCAAGGAGCACCGGCACAAGCTGGAACGTGATTCTCTCTGGCTGGAGACATATCTTGTCACAAAGAGGGTCCTCATAGAAAAAGCAGGGCCTCACACAGAACAAGGCCTCACACAAAACAGGGCCTCTTAAAACAATCCTGGCACCGCAGCATCGAACAACTCATCTCAGCGGTGTCCGTATCTGGGATATCAAGGTCCCGCAAGCGGACAACCATCGTCACCACTGGCGGCTCAGCATGGCAAAGGAGCGCCTCGCAGAACCGAACTAGAAGGCTATCGCAACCTCGAGCAGCTCGACTCGTAGTAAAGAGTGAACCCAGGCATCATCTTTGCTAAGTTGGCAAGTGGAGGTGCACAATGGACATCCAACGACCATCACGTAAAAAAGCCATTCAACGACGCCGTATTCTCACGGGCGTCGGTATCGCACTCGGACTTTTGGCCATCACGGTAGCTGTCAACAGCTTGGACCCCGCGGTTCGGAGCGTCGAGCGCGGCTCGATTTGGACCGACACGGTAGAACGCGGCGAAATGCTGCGGGCTGTCCGCGGTAACGGCACTCTCGTGCCAGAAGAAATTCGCTGGATCTCTGCCCAAACCGACGGCCGAGTCGAAAGGATTATCGTCGATCCCGGCGCTCGAGTGACTCCGGACACAATCATTCTCGAGCTCACGAATCCAGAGCTCGAGCAGGCGGCCCAAGACGCCGAGCTTCAGCTAAGAGCCATCGAAGCAGAGTATTTGGACTTAGAGGTTCAATTGTCTAGCCAACTGCTTGACCAGCAGGCAAATCTGGCTGCCGCCAAGGCCTCCTACGAGGGGGCTCTTCTGCAGGTCGAAGCAGATCGCGAACTATTCGACAATGGTCTGATTCCCGATATTCAGTTGCGACGCTCTGAGCTCACGGCTGGTCAGCTGACCGTACGCTACGAAATGGAGCAGAAGCGTATCGAGAAGACCAACGAGTCGATCAAGGTTCAGCTGTCGGTCAAGCGTACCGAGGTCGATCAGCAGCAGGCGCTGCATAACCTAAGGAAGAGTCAACTCGACTCTCTCCTGGTGAGATCCATCATCCCCGGAGTGCTGCAAGAGATTCCGGTCGAAGAAGGTGAGCAGGTCACCGCCGGCATCCGCCTCGCTCGGGTCGCACGCCCAGACAAGCTCAAGGCCGAGTTGCGGATCAACCAAACTCAAGCCCGGGATATCGAGATCGGCCAGGTAGCCAAGATCGATACCCGAAACGGGATTATCATCGGTCGAGTGGCCCGCATTGATCCTGCTGTGCAGCAGGGCACTGTGACGGTTGATATTGAGCTCCAAGGGGAACTACCCCGCGGAGCACGCCCCGATCTCAGCGTTGACGGGACCATCGAAATCGAACGGCTCGAAGACGTATTGTTCGTTGATCGGCCAGTTTATGGTCAGGCTGAAAGCCTGGTTGGGCTGTTCGTCATCGATCCAGAAACCAAGATCGCAAAAATCACTCAGGTGATGCTGGGACGTACCTCAGTCACTACAGTCGAAATCGTCGAGGGACTCGAAGTTGGTGATGAAGTCATTTTGTCCGACTCTAGTCAGTGGGGCGATGATCCCGAGATTCGAGTGCAAGACTGAATTGACTCGAGATTCACTCGCCTTGACATAACACCTCAACCTAAGACAACGTTAACCGTACAAATCCTTGAAACGAGTCGTGAAAAGCGAGCAAGCTGAAGGGTCGAACACCGCATTCAGGAGATAGACATGGCAGAACCACTCATCCATCTCGATGGCGTCAAAAAAGTCTTCTACACCGAGGACGTCGAAACGCATGCCTTGGCCGGAATCCACCTCGTCATCTACCCTGGCGAGTATGTCTCCATCGCGGGTCCCTCGGGCTGCGGAAAGTCGACCCTGCTCTCGATCCTCGGCTTGCTGGATACGCCGACCGACGGTACCTACACTCTGAACAACAAGTCGGTCGACAACCTGACCCTGTCGGAGCGAGCACGTATCCGAAATCGTGAGGTTGGCTTCATCTTCCAGGCTTTCAACTTGATCGGTGACCTTACAGTCTACGAAAACGTCGAGTTGCCGCTGACCTACCGCGGAACGCCTGCCGCAGAGCGGAAGGCCAAAGTGCAAGCAGCCCTCGAGCGCGTCGGCATGGCGCATCGTATGAAGCATTATCCGGCCCAGCTTTCGGGCGGCCAGCAGCAACGTGTCGCTGTCGCACGCGCAGTCGTTGGCGACCCTTCGATTGTCCTGGCTGACGAGCCGACAGGTAACCTCGACTCGACGAACGGTGAAGCGGTCATGGATCTCATGAAAGAACTGCACAACGCCGGCTCGACGATCTGTATGGTCACCCATGATCCGCGGTATGCCCGCCACGCTCAACGCGCTATCCGACTCTTCGACGGCCGTGTCGTTGAAGAGGAAGACGCGGCGGCCTGAAGTTATGCAGCCGATCATCCGGCTCCGTAACCTAGACAAGTTCTACGAGACGGGTTACGGCCGGACCTACGTCCTGCGGCGTATCAACCTCGATATCGAGGAGGGTGATTTTGTGACGGTCATGGGACCGTCCGGCGCCGGCAAGTCCACCGTTCTGCATATTCTCGGGATGCTGGACAGCAAGTGGGAGGGTGAGTATGAATTCTTGTCTCACCCTATCCACAGCATGAAGCCAAAACATCGTAATGCGCTGCACAAGCAACATATCGGTTTCGTCTTCCAGAGTTACCACCTACTCGACGATCTGACCGTCTACGAAAATCTAGAGGTACCGCTTTCCTACCGCAAAGTTAAGCGTGCCGAACGCCAGTCGATGGTTTGCGACATCCTCGATCGATTCCAGATGGTGGGCAAGAAGGATCTCTTTCCCAACCAACTTTCTGGCGGCCAGCAACAACTCGTAGGCGTCGCCCGGGCAGTCATCATGAGCCCCAAGGTGATTTTTGCCGACGAGCCGACGGGCAATCTGCATTCAGGCCAGGCCAAAGAAATCATGGAGATCTTCAAGCAGCTGAACGACGAGGGGACAACCATTGTGCAGGTTACCCACTCCGAATCCAATGCTGCGTTTGGCAACCGCATCGTCAACTTGAAAGATGGCTGGATCGTCGACGAAGCTGAGGATTGACCTGAGCGTATCGAGAGTTCGGTCGGCCTTGTGGGTTGCGCCGCAGCTCCGGGAACTCGCCGGATCTCTCGCAACATGCCTCAGTCCTTGTGATGCCACCGGCTACGGGAGGCAAGCATGTGCGCATGCTCAAACACGCTCGCTGCTTGCTCGCTCCACAAGACCTCCCTCCCTGAGCCGAAAGCGGCAAATGGGGCGGGATCTCTAGTCGAGTTAAGCAGCTGCGTGCGCAGTCCACAGGGGGCGACCGGAGAACCCACGTGCTTGGACGATCCTCTAGCTATCTTCGATCACCTGACGCGCCGCATTGCGTCCCGCCAGCCCAGACAACCCACCTCCACCGTGGGTTCCAGAACCACACAGGTAAAGCTGCTCGATCGGCATGCGGTAACCCGACCAGCGCGGAATCGGGCGCAAATACAGCGACTGGTCGAGGGCCGGCTCCAGATGGTAGATGCAGCCTTCGGCTACGCCAAACCTTTTTTCCAGGTCGAGTGGACTGAGAACTTCACGGTCGACTATGTGACGCGACAGACCCGGTGCATAGTCTTCGATGCGCTGGACAACGAGGTCGCCCAACTCCCCCCTGGCATCGTTCCAATCTCGACCCCTTAGATGGTAAGGCGGGAACTGAACCCAGGCAGAGAGTACATGTTTCCCTTCAGGAGCCAGACCAGGATCTGAAATCGACGGGATGGTCAGGTCGAGATAAGGACGCTGGGGAAGCTCACCATATTTGGTGGCGTCGAAAGCCATTTCGAGCGCATCGAGATGCTCACCTATCTGAATGCGGCCAGCCAGCATAGAAGCATCGGTTACGCCGGAAAACGAAGGCAGCTCGCTCAGGGCGAGTTTGACCATCGCCACCGTGCCACGAGACCGCAAATTTTGCGCTGCACGGACAAACGAAGGCTGGAGCTCTAGGGGTTCGACCAGGCTGAGAAGTGTTGTCTTCGGATCAGCGTTTGAAATCACGGTTTCGACGCCGATCTCCTCTCCCCCAACCAGCTTGACTCCTCGAACTTTGCCCCGCCCGATCACGATACGCTCAACGTCGGCACCGGTGCGCACCGTTGCCCCCGCAGCCTCGGCCGCACTACGCAAAGCATCGGTCAGCGACCCGGTACCTCCAAACGCCAATTGAGGGTAGCCAATGGCCCCGCGACCCCGGCCGACGCGATGGAACAACAGATTCAAGGCACTGCCAGGAGACCGTGGGCCGAACCAACTACCGGTCAATCCGCCGGCAGCAATCGCCGCTCTGAGCGCCTCGTTTTCGAAGCGTTCGACGACAACATCCGCAATCGGCATCGGCAAGAAACGCATCGCCTCGCGAAACTCCCGCGTCCCGAGTCGACGCAACAGCCAACCCGTCCGCAGCAGCTCGAGGATGCCACCGACCCCTGGCGTCTCGAGCTCGGGCAATGGCTTCGCCAGGATTGCACCAAAGGCCTCACCCAGCCGTCGAAGCAAGGCGTCGAATTTCGCGAACGCTTGACCATCGGCATTCGAGCACTGGGTTGCGGCGCACCAGTCTGAAACATCGACTACGTCGCCTTGTGGCGGCAGATACAGGGCATCTCCAGCTTGCCGAGGAACCAGGACACAGGCAGGCGGCAAGAGCTGTAGTCCATGCTCTTGCAGCTTCAGCTCATCTGCAATCGTGGGATCAAATGTCTCGACCCCAGCAAAGGTCGCAGAGCAACGGAATCCGGGAACAAACTCCTCGGTCACGGCACAGCCGCCCACGATCTCCCGACGTTCCAGGACCAGCACAGAGCGGCCAGCTCGCGCAAGCGTGGCGGCACACACCAAGCCATTGTGTCCGGCGCCGATGATCACGGTGTCAAAGTTGCTAGCCATAAGGATTCACCTCGGTTTCGACGCCACCTGCTGACCGGTATCTGGCAACGTCCTGAACCACACCGGCTTGCGGGGTACCAGGCCAGCATCGCTCTGCCAACTAGCGATCTCTTCGAAACTCCAGGAGCCAGCATAACTGGTCAGGGCAAAGTACAGACTACCCAACCCACCCAACTGGCCGCTCCGTTCGCCTCGCGGACTGATCTCCTGTACAACTAAAACCCCACCTGGACGCAGGCTGCGGGCAAGACGCGCGACTAGATCTCGATTCGTTGCGGCGTCGAAGTGGTGCACGAGCTGAGCCAACAGGATCACGTCATAGATCTCGTGGCCCATATCTTCGGTCCGCGCATCTCCAACCCGGTGAACTACTCGATCGTCCATGCCCTCAGCTCCCAACAGAGGAGCGGCGTGCTCGACCGCCTCTGGCAGGTCCAAAACTTCGGCTCGAAGCTGCGGGTAGCGTCGACAAAAGGCGACGGAAAGAAAACCGTGAGACCCGCCAACATCGAGTAGGCGCCGCGCATCCTTCGGGACTCGGACCCGACGCACGGTCTCTGGCGCAGCGAGCGCCGCCAGCGACCGCATACCACGCTGGTACAGCTGCCATTCGTCACCGGACATCATGGCGTGGAAATCCAGCGGTTGGCCGTGTTCGACAAAGTCATCCAGGCGTGCGATCCAGTCCCACTCCACATACCGAAACAGCACACTATCGCGCAAAGAGCGCGGGCTGCTTTCGAGCAACCATTTACGCGTCAGAGCGGTCAGAAGAAATCGATTACTATCCATCGCCACATAACCAGCCTTGGCCAGCGACCCGAGGAGGGTCTCGGTCGCTCCAGAATGCGTTCCACAACGTTTCGCAACGTCTGATGCATCGAGCGACCCGGACGTCAGGGCCTCGAACATGCCGTACTTTGTAGCGACCATGATGGCACGAGCCAACAGCAAGACTGGATGGGTTGCCAACAATGGAGTCGGCACCAGTCCCATCGCTAGCACGGCCCGTTCGGCCAAATTCTCGGGCTCGACTCCGATCCGCACCAATCACTCCAACTAAACGCGATCTGCCAAGATCCGCTGCGCCGCCAACCGACCAGGAGCGGCCATGACGCCACCCCCCGGATGGGTGCCAGATCCACACAGATAGAGCTGTTTGATCGGCGTCTGATAGTCCGCCCAGCCGGCCGCGGGGCGCAGAAAGAACAATTGTTCGAGCGTCAGCTCACCATGGAAAATATTGCCTTGCGTCAAACCGTACCGTTGCTCCAGATCCCAGGGAGACAGCACTTGTCGATGGAGGATGATGTCTTTTAGGTTCGGAGCGTATTCAGCCAGAGTATCGACAACCGCATCGCCAAACGCGTCGCGTTGCTCGTTCCAGGTGCCCTCCGCAAGCTCGTAGGGTGCGTACTGCACAAAAATCGACATGACGTGTTTGCCAGGGGGTGCCATCGACGGATCGATCAGACTGGGGATGAGGATGTCCATATACGGCCGTCGAGAAAAGCGACCGTATTTGGCGTCATCATAGGCACGTTCCAGATAGTCGATCGAAGGACTGATCGAAATTGAGCCTTTGAGATGAGCTTCCGTCGAATAGCCGGTCCAGGACTTGGACTTCCGCAAACAAGTGAAGTCCGGCAAGGTATCGAGAGCCAAGTTGACCTTACCCGACGAGCCGCGGATCTTGTACCGAGCAATCTGTTCACGAAACTCTGGGTCGAGATGCTCAGCAGCCATGAGACGTTCGAAGGTCAGCTTCGGATCGACCCCCGACACCACAGTCCTAGCACGGATCTCATCACCGTCTTCGAGCACCACACCCTGGGCGCGACCGCGCTCGATCAAGATCTCTGCGACCGAAGCCTCGGTCCGGATCTCGACGCCGGCCGCCCTCGCGGCCCCGGCAAACGCCTCCGCCACCCCGCTCATGCCGCCCCGGGGAAACCCCCAAGCTCGAAACTGGCCATCCAGTTCCCCCATGTAATGGTGCAGCATGACGTAAGCCGAGCTCGGCGTCCGTGGCCCGAGGCAGGTGCCGATAATACCGCTGGCCGACAACGTCGCCCGCAAGCCTTCGGTCTCGAACCAAGACTCGACGAAGTCCGCCGAGCTCATGGTCATCAACTTGGCGAGGTCGTAGAGATGCTCGCGACTACTCCCGAACCGCCGTCCGACATCCAACAGTCGTCGAAGTTGGCTCGGCTTGAATGAAGTTGGATCCGGTGGCGCGATGCTGAGAATCGGCCTGACCGCATGTGCCAAATGGTAGAGCAGGTTGCCGAATTCGGCATAAGCGTGGGCGTCGGCCAACGAATGTCGCTCGAGCTCACGGCGAGTCTCCGAGCTGTCGTGCCACCGCATGATGTAGTCATCGTTCGGCAGCGGCGTCAGTGTGCCGTCGAGCGGCAGGATCTCGAGTCCATGGCGCGGCAAGTCGAGCTCACTGATGACCTGAGGCCGTAACAGGCTCACCACGTAGGAACACGCCGAATACTTGAATCCGGGATAGTGCTCCTCGGTCACGGTTGCACCACCCACGACATCACGCCGCTCGAGCACCACAACCGACTGTCCGGCACGGGCCAAATAGGCTGCACAAGCCAGCCCGTTATGACCAGCACCGATGATCACAGCGTCGTAAGTCTTAGCCATGAACGCACGGATTCCTATCGGATACTGCCGCTGGCCTGAAAGGTCATAGAGCGGCATAGTATACGAGATCGCCACTTACGGGCTCGTCGGCCCTGCGATCACCGTCGCTCGAGCCGGTGCTGCCGAGGAGCTCCGGTCGCACTACAATAGAGCTGTAAGCGGATGCAGTAACTTCTGAGGACTCGTCATGGCGACTGGCACCCCATTCTTCCCGCGCACGTTCGAGCTCAACAAAAGTATGAGCTGGAAAGACTGGTCCGGCTTCTTCGCGGCAAACCACTATCAAGAGTTTCACCAGCCCGAGTATGCCGCCATCCGCAATGGCGCGGCGCTGATCGATGTCTCACCACTGTACAAGTACACTTTGGAGGGCCCGGACGCAGCCGCGTTGGTGGACCGATTGGTCACCCGCAACGCACGTCGATTCAAGGTAGGTCAAGTTATCTACACCCCGTGGTGCGACGAGGATGGCAAAATCCTGCAAGAAGGCACGATCATGCGGTTGGCCGAGGACCGCTTCCAGATCAATGCGGCGGAGCCGGCCATCCGATGGCTGACGCTCAACGCCACCGGGCTACAGCTCAAGATCGAGGATCGCTCAGCCGAGATGGCCGCCCTCGCCGTCCAGGGTCCCCGTTCGCGCACCTTGCTCAACGAGATCTCCAACGGCGGCGTCGAAGATCTTGGATTCTTCGGGGTCAAGCCGGTCGAGATCGGTGGTGTTTCGGTGCTCGTCTCTCGCACCGGATACACCGGTGATCTAGGTTACGAACTCTGGATACCAGCCGCCGCAACGCTCGAGATCTGGGACCGTTTGATGCATGTCGGCGAAAGTCATGGCGCAACCCCTTGCGGACTGCTCGCGCTCGACATCGCCCGCATCGAAGCGGGTTTCATCCTAATTGATGTCGACTATGTCCCCGCCGATCAAGCTCTTATTCCATCGCAAAAATCGTCTCCCTACGAGCTCGGCCTGGGCTGGGCTGTCAAGCTCAAGAAGAAGGCTGCCTTCAACGGCCGCGAAGCGCTGGCACGGGAAAAGGCGTCGGGCAGTGGTTGGCAACTCGTTGGGCTCGAGATTCCCTGGGAGCCCTTGGAAGACCTGTACATGGCAGCTGGTCTCATGCCGGACCTGCCGACAACCGCCTGGCGTGACGCCATCCCGGTCTACAGTGATGGCCTGCAGGTTGGCCGCGCTACCAGCGGCTGCTGGTCGACAACCCTCAAAAAGTACCTGGCACTAGCCTCGGTCAAAACTCCTTACGCAACCGTCGGCAACGAGCTGCAGATGGAGGTCACGGTCGACTACACTCGACGGCAGGCACCAGCGCGAGTCGTCGAACTGCCGTTCTTCCGCCCGATTCGCATGCGCGAATAAACCCGACTCGCGGTCGCGACTAAACCCGACTCACAGGCGCGAGTAGAACCGACTCGCGGTCGCGACTAAACCCGACTCCCAGGCGCGAGTAATACCGACTTGAAAATCGACGAGGCAGGAATCGACTCCTAAACGATGTTGCATCCTCTGATCGCCCACCAACTCGAACAGCTCGGCATCGACCGTGTACACGCGCCGGGTGATGAGCAGTGGCAGCAGTTCCTGGTCGGAATCCACACCCTCCTCGAGTTGTCCCAACAAGCTCCAGCAGGACTGGACGCAGCTGCTCTTGCCTCCCAACGGGACAAGCTTCGAGAGAGCGAAGATCGTTATCGTCGCCTGGTGCAAACCGCTCCGGTGGTGATCTTGAGCCTGTCGGCGGATGGTTCGACGATCACATCGCTCAATCGAGCCTTTGAAAAGCTGACCGGTTGGACCTGCGCTGAATGGATCGACCAGCCGTTGGCCCACCTGATTCACCCGCGAGACCTGGCGCATGTCGATCAGCGTATCCAGCAAGCCCTGAGAGTCGGCAATCCGCCTGTCTTCGAACTGCGACTGTCGACAAGCCAGGGCGGCTACCTCGACGCAGAAGTGACCCTGACCTCGTTGGTCGAAGACGACCATGTGTCAGCAATTTTGGGCATCGCAACCGACATTACCGACCGCAAGCGCGTTCAGTTGGCTCTGCAAGCTGCCAAAGAGGCTGCCGAGGCTGCCAACCTCGCCAAGGGCGATTTTTTGGCCAACATGAGCCACGAGATTCGCACCCCCTTGAATGCCATCATCGGCCTGACCAGCCTGCTGCTCGATCGCACCCTCGAACCCGAGGTTGCCAATCATGTAGAGATCATTCGGTCGAGTGGAGATTCGGTGTTGGCGTTGATCAACGACATTCTCGACTTTTCGAAAATCGAATCCGGCAAGCTGGTCATGGAAGAACAGCCCTTCTACCTCAGTGATTGCCTCGCCGGCCCGATGGATCTCATCGCTGCCGAGGCTGAAGACAAAGGGCTGGAACTCGAATGTGTCGTCGAGAGCGCCTGCCCCGAAGTTGTGATCGGCGACGTCACGCGAGTGCGACAGATCCTCGTCAACCTGTTGAGCAACGCCGTCAAATTCACCGAACGAGGCAAAATCACCATCCACGTGCGGTGTCCACAGCCCACCGCCGATCCTCTAGAGCTCGAGATGGCGGTGAGCGATACCGGCATCGGCATCACTCGCGACCAACTCGAGACTATTTTCGGATCCTTCAGCCAGGCCGACGCCTCGACCTCGAGAAAATATGGCGGGACCGGGCTCGGTCTCGCAATCAGCCTCCGGTTGGCCCAGCTGATGGGTGGCGACTTGTGGGCCGAAAGTCGGCCGGAAGTAGGCTCGACCTTCACCTTCTCGGTCCAAGCTCGGCCAGCGGATCCCGCCAGCCAACAGCCACCGCGGCAGAGCGGTCACCAATCGATCGATCGACACCTGAGCCAACGACTGCCGCTACGGATCCTGGTTGCCGAAGACAACCTCGTCAATCAACGGGTGGCGCAGCTGATGCTCAGGCGCATGGGCTACCGTGCCGACCTGGCAGCCGACGGCGAAGAGACCCTCGAGTGCCTGGCACGCCAACAGTACGATGTGGTGTTGATGGACGTCCAGATGCCAGTGCTCGACGGCATGGAGGCAACCCGGAAAATCCTTCGACGTTGGGGACAACACGACAGGCCTCGCATCATTGCCATGACAGCGGCAGTAATGGATAGCGATCGGACGAAGTGCCTGGATGCAGGCATGGACGACTTCATCAGCAAACCGATTCAGACCGAAGAGTTACAGGCCGCACTCGAACGCTGCGCCGATCACCGCGCTCCCCAGGCAGATCCACGGCCACAGCCAACCCCGACCTCTCCTGCCCACACCAGAAACCTCACCACGGCGCGGGCTGACCCTGCAGCTGGACGGCGAACCGCCAGCCAAAGATCCCTCGACGATCTCAAAGTACGGACCGATCTCGAACTCCTCGGGCCGAGCGTCCTGAGTGAAATTCTCGAGAAATTTCTCACCACAACCGATCAACAGGTGGCAGAAATCCAACGCGCGATCGAAGGCAACGACACCAACGCACTCAAAGAGGCAGCCCACAGCCTCAAGGGCTCGAGCGCCACCGTTGGCGCCGCCCGAATGGCCGACATCTGTAAAGAGCTCGAGATCGATGCTCGCAGCGGAGCCTTGGTTGACCCGCAGCGAAAGCTGCGGCGCCTCACCGAGGAGCTCGAACGCGTCCGCAGTTTCTTCAGCCGTCGTGCCACCAGGGCAAACAAGAGCTGAAGCCTTGGCCATCACCTCATGATCACCCTGCTCGTTCGGCCGGAGCAGCTCGAGCAGGACAGTGTCGACGTCGATGGCGCGGCCTATCGCCATCTATTCCGAGCCCGACGGTTGGCCTCTGGAGTGCAACTGCGGGTGGTCGATGGCGAGGGGCATGCACGCTGGGCTGACGTCCGGGAGGTGGACCGACGACGCGCCACCCTGGTACTCGACGCCGACGCCCCAACCCATGAGCCCAGTTACCACCTGCACTTGATTGTGGCGGCATTACGCCCCGAACGCGCCTCGTGGCTGGTCGAGAAGACCACCGAGCTCGGTGTGCGCTCGATCCGTTTTCTTTCGACCCTTAGGACGCCAAGAAAGTACGGCACGGCAAGCCTCGATCGGCTGCGCAGGGTCGCAAGCTCAGCCGTCGAACAGAGCCACCGGTCCTGGTTACCCGAAATTGGTGGCGTCGAACCGTGGACCGCGCTGCGGTCCTACCTCGGCACCGATCTCGAGCAGAGTGATCGCATCTACCTCGATCCGCAAGCACCCGAGCCCGTCGGCCCGAGCTGTCGAACCGACGGATCTCGCGGGTTTGCACTGATTGGGCCCGAAGGTGGCTGGGATCCGAGCGAACTCGAGGAACTCGAACAGCTCGGGTGCCGAGCGTTCTCCTTTGGACCGCGCACCCTCCGCGTCGAGACCGCCGCCATCGCGATTGCGGCCAGGTTGCTGTAGTAGGGTGCGGTGAGGGTCAGGTGACGACCCTATGTTAGGATGACTCTGTATCTAAACAGACTCCGTATGCGTCTTCGCAACCACGATGTCGCCGATAAATCTCTTGCAGGTGTGGCACGATGAATATCAATGATCTGCTCAAGCTGGCAGTAGAACGTAAGGCTTCGGATCTCCACCTGAAAGTCGGCAGCCACCCGATGATTCGGGTTGATGGCCACCTCCAGCCGATGCAAGAGATCAAGCGCATGATGCAAGAGGACACCCTGGCCATGGGTTACTCCATAATGAATGCGCGCCAGAAACAACGGTTCAAGGAAGACCTCGATATCGATCTGGCCTACTCCGTGCCTGGGCTCGGTCGCTTCCGCTGCAACATTTTCCAACAGCGCGGCGCAGTGGGATTGGTTTTGCGTGTCATTCCAGCCCGCATCAAAACGATCCGCGAGTTGATGTTGCCGCCAGTGCTCGAGACGGTCTCAGACGAGCGTCGAGGTTTGGTGCTGTGTACCGGCACCACCGGCTCAGGCAAGTCGACGACTCTTGCGGCGATGATCGATCACGTCAACGCGACCCGCAACGAACACGTGATCACGATCGAAGATCCGATCGAATTTCTGCATCGCGACAAGAAGTCGCTGGTCAATCAGCGCGAAATCGATGTCGACACCCGCGGCTTCTCCCATGCCCTACGCGCTGCCATGCGACAAGATCCCGACGTTGTCCTGGTGGGTGAGATGCGCGACCATGAGACCATCGAAACCGCACTACACGCCGCCGAAACCGGCCACATGGTGTTTTCGACCCTGCATACCGTTGATGCGACGGAAACCATCAACCGCATCATCGCGGTCTTCCCGCCCCATCACCAGAAGCAGATTCGCATCCAGCTGGGCCAGGTGTTGCGAGCGATCATCTCCCTCCGCCTGGTGCCCCGGGCCGACGGCATGGGCCGTGTACCGGCCACCGAAGTGATGGTGGTGACACCGTACATCCGTGATTGCATCGAGAACAAAGAGAAGACCAAGTACATCCGCGAGCAGATTTCGCTCGGCACCAGTCAGTACCGAATGCAGACCTTCGATCAATCGCTCTACTTTCTCTACAAAGGCGGCTTGATCACCGTCGAAGAGGCTTTGCGACGGGCGACCAATCCAGACGAGTTCAAGCTCAAACTAGCCGGCGTCCAGTTCACCGCCGATGTCGCCCGCGAAGAAATGGAGAATTCCATCCAGGGCAGCGAGGGCGACGATCTGATGAACGAAGATTCACCGTTCGAGATCGAACGCCTCGGCGGCTGATGCCTTGCGCCGGCCAATTTCTTGCTACGGCAAGGCCATCGATCTGCTCAGCCGTCGCTCTCATTTTGAGCGCGAGCTCGAACGCAAGCTGAGTCAACGCAAATACGACGCGGAAGAGATCGCCACGACGATCGAACGCCTGCGGTCCGAGAATCTAGTGGACGACGCCAGAACAGCCCGTGAGCTGGTCCGCGGCAAGTTGGCCCGGGCGCCGGTGGGCGGCATGAAACTACGCAGCGACCTCATACGACGCGGCGTGGCCCGGGAAATCATCGACGACACCCTCGCGGAGTTGGTGCCCGAGGATGACCGCGAGCCAACCCGTCAAGCTGCCGCACGCTGGCGACGACGCAAACCGCGCACTCAATCCGGGCCATTGGAAGATCGCGATCGCGCCGCCCTAGCGCGCCACCTCGCCGGCCGCGGATTCACCAAGCGTGCTATCTTCTCCGTCCTTCGCGAGATCCAAGATCAAGACTCCGACAACGACTTTTGGAATGACGACACCTTCGACGAAGGGTTGTCTTGAGAACCTCATGAACAGCCAGGATATCCGCCAGAGCTTCATCGACTTCTTCCGCGACCGGGGCCACACCCCCATGCCAAGCGCACCGCTGGTACCCCACGGCGACGACACCCTGCTTTTCACCAACGCCGGCATGGTGCCGTTCAAAAACACCTTTCTCGGCATCGAGGAAGCCAAACATCCTCGGGCGGTGACGTCGCAGAAGTGCCTCCGGGTTTCGGGCAAACACAACGATCTCACCAACGTTGGCCCCAGCCCACGCCACCACACCTTCTTCGAGATGCTCGGCAACTTCTCCTTCGGCGACTACTTCAAAGAAGACGCGATCCGCTTCGCCTGGCAGTTGGTGACCGAAGTCTGGGAACTGCCGACCGAACATCTTTTTGCGTCGGTTTTTGAAGAGGACGACGAAGCCGAAGCCCTGTGGCGCAAGATTTCGACCCTACCCGCCGATCGTATCCTGCGCTGTGGCGCTGCCGACAACTTCTGGAGCATGGGCAAAACCGGCCCCTGTGGACCGTGCAGCGAGATTTTTGTCGATCTCGATCCGGACCAGCCCAAAGTATCCTGGGAAGCGGGCAATGACAGCGGGCGTTACCTGGAGATCTGGAATCTGGTCTTCATGCAATTCAATCGCGACGAAGACGGTCAAATGACCCCGCTGCCGAATCCCTCGATCGATACCGGCGCCGGTCTCGAACGGGTCACCTCGGTGCTGCAGGGCGTGAAGTCGAATTACGACACCGACCTCTTCCGCGACATCTTGCGCACGGCCGCCGAAGTGGCTGGCACCGAGTACGGCCGTGACGCCAGCGCCGACACCTCGCTGCGAGTCATCGCCGACCACTTGCGCGCCACCGCATTCCTGCTGGCGGATGGCGTCATTCCTGGACCTACCGACCGCGGCTACGTGCTGCGTCGCCTGTTGCGTCGAGCATTGCGCCACGGTATGCGGATCGGCCTCGAAGAGCCATTCCTCCATCGCCTGGTCCCTGTGCTGGAACAGACCATGGGGTCCCATTTCAGCGAACTCGGGAAAACCCGCAAGGCGACCGAGGCAACGGTGTTGGAAGAAGAGGAGAAATACCTCCAGACGCGGGCCACCGGTGCCCGCCGAGTGCAGGAAGCGATCGATCGCACCCGCGCCGCCGGCACCCAAAAGCTCTCGGGGGAGGAAATCTTCCAGCTTTACGACACCTACGGCCAAGAACTCGATGCCGTGCGCGAGATCGCCGAAGAAGAACAACTCGAGCTCGACGAGGTCGGATTCGAGGCCCTGCTCGAAGCGCGGCGCAAACGCTCGCGGACGGCCACTACCGCATTGCAAGAACGCCTCGCGAGCCTGCGGGAAGCCTTGGCCGGAAGCGGTGACGAGGGTGACGTCGGGACGCCGTTCGAAGGTTACGAGTTGTTGGCTGATGCCAAGGCTGGCGTCCTCCGCCTCGCCGCGGTTGCAGAGGATGCCGCCACCGCCGTCGAGACCTTGGCTGCTGGTCAGACCGGAGTAGTTGTGCTCGATCACACACCGTTTTACGCTGAATCCGGTGGCCAGGTCGGGGACCGAGGGTCCATCGAGTGGGACGGCGGCAGCGCCGTCGTCAACGATACGCAGAAAGACAACGCCGGGACCATCTTCCACTTCGTCGTGGTCCAAGAGGGGGAGCTCACCGCCGGTCAAGCTGTGACGCCGCGTGTTGATCTCGAACGCCGCCGTGCGACCGAACGCAACCACACCGCCACCCACTTGTTACATGCCGCACTCCATCAAACGGTCGGCGACGGTGCTCGCCAGGCCGGCTCGTTGGTGGCCCCGGATCGCCTGCGGTTCGACTTCACCCATGGCAAATCGCTGACCGCTGACGAGTTGCGACAGATCGAAGATCTGGCCAACCAGTGGATCCGTAACGCGGTCGCCGTCGACATCCACTCCCAGAGTTATGACGACGCGGTGGCGGCCGGTGCGATGGCATTGTTTGGCGAAAAATACGGCGACCAAGTCCGCACGGTGAAGATTCCCGGCTTCAGCCTCGAGCTTTGTGGCGGCTGTCACGTCCGCAACAGCGGTGAAATTGGCCTACTCCTGATCACCTCGGAGCGCGGTATTGCCTCGGGCGTGCGACGAATCGAAGCGATCACTGGCGAGGGTGCCCTCGACCTGGTGCGTGAGCGGCAGCGGCTACTCGCCGATGTCGAGCACCACTTGTCGGTGCCCGCCGAACGTGCCGGTGAAGAGGTCAGCGCCCTGCGCGGCAAGGTCAAACAACTCGAACGTGAGCTGGCTCAGTTGAGGGTCAAGCTGGTTTCTGGCGAAACCGCCGCTCAAGGAGAGCTCGAGGTCGACGGCATCCGCGTGGTGGCTCGCGAAGTACCCCAGGCACCCACCAACGAGCTGCGCAACCTGGCTGACACCCTGCGCGACAAGCTCGGTTCCGGCGTTGTTGTACTCGCCACCCGCACCGAGGACAAAGTCACCCTCATCGCCACCGTTTCCAAGGACCTCAACCGCAAGTTGAGTGCCGGTAACCTGGTCAAGAGCCTGGCCGGCATTGTCGGCGGCCGCGGCGGTGGTCGCCCCGATTTTGCCCAGGCTGGTGGTCGTGAGCCCGACAGGCTCCCCGAGCTGTTGAAAGCGGTACCCAACGCGGTGAGTGAACAGCTCGCCGGTTGATTGGGACGTCCAACTCGACGCTGCCAGCCTTCAGCGTCGGGGCTTTCGCTGTGGGTGCCCACTGCCGAACAAAAACTACCTGGCCGGCCGCGGCAAGCCAGTTGCACCGTCAAAACGGCCTACTTGCTCCCACGGCGAACCTGTTTCACCGTCGAAGCGGCTTACTTGCTCCCACGGCAAGCCTCTCACGCTATCGAAACAGCTCACTTTCTCTCACGGCAAGCCTCTCACGTTATCGAAACAGCTCACTTTCTCTCACGG
Organism: Acidobacteriota bacterium; assembly: GCA_029263395.1. Classification (GTDB taxonomy): domain Bacteria; phylum Acidobacteriota; class Thermoanaerobaculia; order Multivoradales; family J023; genus JAAELT01. The sequence goes on from JAJCXO010000214.1 coordinate 104,815, forward strand.
CAAGCCTCTCACGCTGTCGAAACAGCTCACTTTCTCTCACGGCAAGCCTCTCACGCTGTCGAAACGGCTTACTTTCTTCCACGGCGAACCACTTTCACCGTCAAAACGGCTTACTTTCTCTCACGGCGAACCATTTTCACCGTCGAAACAGCTTACTTTCTCCCACGGCGAACCACTTTCACCGTCAAAACGGTTCACTTTCTCCCACGGCAAGCCATTTTCACCGTCAAAACGGCTTACTTTCTCTCACGGCAAGCCATTTTTTTTAGGTAGGAAAAACGGCTTACGTCCTCCCGCAGCAAGCCTTCACGCTGTCGAAACAGACTATTTGAGTTGCTGGCGCAGCGCATCTGCCCGACGCTGCCAACGACCGGCCTCATCCCACTCGCCGAGCTGAAACAACAACAAGGCAATGTTGTGAATCGCCTCGTCGTAGTCGGGACGCAGCTCGAGGGCGCGGCGATACGACGAGCGTGCCTGGAGCGAACGCCCCTGGGCCGCGTAGGCCAGCCCTAGAGCTTTATGTGCTTCGGGGAGCTCCGGTTCCAGTGCCAAGGCTTGTTGGGCAGCAGCCAACGCCAAGTCGGCCGACTCCGGGCCGAACCCATAGTTGGCCACCCGCAACGCGTAGGCACTCGCCAGTCCGGCACCAGCCAGAGCAAAGTCCGGATCCACTGCCAAGGCCGCGGTGTAAAGCTTGATCGCGGACTCGTTGGCGTCCCGTTCATACCGCAGATAAGCCTCGCGACCACGTAGATATTGGTCATGCGCGGTCACCTCCTGAGTCGGCTGTCGTTCCAGAGCGCGACGCTCCTGGGGACTGAGCTCGGCACACAGAGCTCGCACGATGCGGTCGGCGACATCGCGTTGGATCTCAAAAATGTCTTCGAGGTTGCGATCGTAGTCGTGACTCCACAGATGGTGATCGGTGGCGACGTCGATCAACTGGGCGGTGATACGGACGGTATCTTTCTCCCGTCGCACACTGCCCTCCACAATCGACGCAACGCGTAGCTCGCGTCCGATCTCTGGCAGGCTCTTGGTGCTGTTTCGATAGGTCATCGAGGATGTCCGTGAGACGACCTTCAGCTCGCGTACCTTCGACAAGGCAGTGATGATGTCCTCGGTCATGCCGTCCGAGAAGTAGTCCGACTCCGGGTCCCCACTGAAGTTGCTGAACGGCAGCACCGCAATCGAATCGGGATGAGGCTTTGCCCACAGCATGTCCAGTGTTGTCCCAAACGCTACGATCAACGCCACAACCCCGGTGACGATCGCCGCGGTCTGCCAACCTGTGGGTCGCCAGCCAGCTGGCCACCAACGCTGCCTCGGGAGATCTGCCGCGAGTGCCCTGGAAGACTCTGGCTGCGGCTCCGGCTCGATGGGCACCGGTTCGACAGGCACCACCTCGGCGATCAACCGATACCCTCGCTTGGGTAACGTTTCGATCAGCCGCGGGGAACGTGCGTCATCCCCCAACAACCGTCGCAGCTCCGAGATGCCCCGGGCCAACACAACTTCCTTGACGTAGGTCCCGCGCCAGACCTCGTCCAGGATCTGGTCCTTGGGCACCACCTCCCCGGCACGGTCGACGAGGAAAACGAGGACCGCCATGACCTTCGGCTCGAGCCGCACCGTCCGGGACTCGCAGGTCGCTGTGCCCGCTGTCGGCTCGATCGACCATTCGGCGAGTACAAATGGACGCTGACCCAAGCCAGCCGCTGCGGCCGGCTCCAATGCGGCGGAAACGCTCTCTTGGGCACCTTCAAACATTCTTAAAGAAGTCTAAAACCTTCGATCAAGCATTGCCGTGTGCTCTGGCCTACTCTGACCGCTGCTCGGCCCCCATCCGCCGCCACATCTGCTCACTCGAGGTCGTTTCAATCAAGACCTGCCACTTCAGAGACAGCTGGAGCCCCCATGCAAAACGCAGCTTCTACCACCCTCCCACCCACCGGCAGCGGAACACCTGGCGATCGTGCCTTCTTCGGACATCCGCGAGCCCTCGCAACCCTCTTCTTTACCGAGATGTGGGAACGCTTCAGCTACTACGGCATGCGCGCTCTGCTGATTCTCTTCATGACCAGTGCTGCCGCCGAAGGTGGTCTCGGCTTCGACAACGCCAAAGCTGGCGCTATTTACGGTCTCTACACCGCTGGAGTGTACCTCTTCGCGTTACCCGGCGGCTGGCTGGCCGACCGTCTGTTCGGTCAACAGCGAGCCGTGTTGTACGGCGGGGTGCTGATCGCCTGTGGGCACTTTACGCTGGCAGTCCCCGGTCTCTTTACGTTTTATGCTGGCTTGGTCTTAATCGTGCTCGGTACCGGCCTGCTCAAACCCAACATCAGCACCATCGTCGGCCAGTTGTACAGCGCCACCGATGAACGACGGGATGCCGGATTCTCGATTTTCTACATGGGTATCAATATCGGCGGCTTCCTGGCCCCGTTGGTCTGCGGCTACCTCGGTGAGGAAATCGACTGGCACTTGGGGTTCGTCGCCGCCGGTGTCGGGATGATCCTGGGCCTGGTGCAATACGTCGCCGGCCTCAAACACCTTGGCCGGGCCGGCATCATGATCCCGTCCGGCTTTGAACCCGCCGCCGAGAACCGACGCCGACAACAAATCTACCGCCGGCTGGCCGGAGGCCTGGTGGCGATGGCTGGATTGGCAGGACTGCTGGCAGCGGGTTGGCTGCCCCTCACCGTTGTCGAGTTGGCCAACGCCACTCTGATCATCATCGCCGGCTTCGCAATCGCATGTTTCGCCTACATGTTCGCAGCCGGTGGCCTCGACACTGGCGAAAAACAACGTCTCGGCGCCATCGCCTTGCTGTTTGTGTTCTCATGGATCTTCTGGTCCGGCTTCGAACAAGGTGGTTCGTCGTTCAACCTCTTCGCCCGCGACCTGACCGACCGTGTGATCCTCGGTTGGGAGTTCCCCGCCAGTTGGTTTCAGTTCGTCAACTCGGCCTTTGTGATCCTGCTGGTGCCGGTGTTTGCCGCTCTGTGGCTACGCCTAGGCAAGCGTCAACCCGCAGTGCCGGTCAAATTTGCGCTTGGCCTGCTGCTGCTGGGCGCCGGCTTCGCGGTCCTCACCGTTGGCGCCAATATCGCCGCCGAAGGCACCAAAGTGGGCCTCGGCTGGCTGGTGGTGGTCTACTTGCTGCACACCTGTGGCGAATTGTGCCTGAGCCCGGTCGGGCTGAGTACGGTCAGTCGCCTGGCTCCCGCACGGTTCACCGGCCAGATGATGGGGTTGTGGTTCCTGTCGATCTCACTCGGCAACCTCACTGCTGGCCAGCTCGCCGGCAAAACCGAAACCTTGTCGATGGCGCAGATCTTCTTTTGGGTGTTTGTGGTCAGCAGTGCTGCTGGCATCACCATCGCTTTGTTCCAGCGTCCTATCCGTCGACTGATGACAGTCGATCCTTGAAGACGGTCGATCCTTGATCAATACTCGATTCTGACTTCGCCGACGCTGCCTGACATCTCGATTCTCATGGTTGGGGCATCCGCCGGAATCGCATCACCGCTCGGGGGGTCGATCGAACTCTCGCCGATCGAGACCGAGGCACGATCGATGTCGACATGGATATCGTCCGGTAACCAGAGGCGACATTCGCCGATACCAAAATCGATCTCGACGTCGGAATCTCCCCGCCAAGCCCCCTTGAGATCCAAGAACAGCTCGCCGATGCCATGATCGATCTCTACCGAACGCGGACTCGCGTCACCGAGGTTTCTTACCTCGACGGAACCGATCGAAGCGTCGGTACGGAAGGACTCCATGGGAAAGGGCAAGGGATCTCGGAACTCGATAAAATGATCCCCGGCGCCAAACTCCAGATCCACTCGCCGGATCCACAGGCCTCCCAAATCGGCTTCCAGCTCGCCCATCCCCACTTCACCGACGATATCTACCGGGTAGCCGCGCGGAATGATCAGCTCGACTTCGTTGTCGACATTGTGCCGCCCACCCCCCAGGATCATCCCCAGCCACCCTCGTTTACTGCCGAAGCTAACTTCGTAAGTCCAGTCGCCATCTTCTGACGGTGTGAACGTTTCACTGAGCTCGAAAGAGCTGGCATCGTAATCGGCTTCGACCCGGATCGGCTCTCCGGCCGGACCGGGACGAATGGTGAAGTCACCCATCTTGAGATCCAAGACAATACGGCCGGCGCGGGTCGCCGGTTCCGGAAAGTCCTCGAGCTCCGGCAAGGGCAACACCTGAGGTATCTCGGGCGCGTCGTTCAGGGGATAACCCGGTAGGTCGGGGGCTGGCGGCAAGTCGTGTTCAGCCTGGCGTACTTCTGGACGCGGATCCTCGGGCTCCGAGGACAGATGGATCGCACTGACCAGGAAAATCAGACCCACACCCAGGGCCATGATCGATAAACAGCCTACGCAGCCGTATTTGACACACCCAGGAACTTGATTCTTTTGACGCATGGTCCAATTCCTCGCTGACTAAAACAGCTTCGCCGACTGCGGGCTGCTGGGCGTACTACGGGCCGAACGAGTTTCTTGTTTCGCTAGCGGACGATGTTTGCCACGAGACCAACAACGCCACTCTTCGGATCGTCTGATTTTTGCAGTTGCCTGCTAAGGTGCGACAATGGTTTCACATTTTCAAGGAGGTTCAGATTTGAGGAGCGCCAACCCAGGCGCTGCAGCGGGAATGCCTGGCGAGCTGCAGGCCGTCTCAGCTGTTGATGCGTCGTCTGTCGACGAGTCGTCTGCCGGTGGGTCGCCTGCCGGTGAGTCGCCAGACGTTCTGATTCCTCCCGAAGAGCCGCTGCCTGCGGTCGTTGGCGACCAGCCAATACCACCAGAGACCTCGGACTCCTCGACGATCTTCAGTCGATTGTCACCAACCCTTCTGGTCTTCCAGGCGCTAACCGGCATCCTACTGATGTTCACCTACCGCCCTACCGCGGAGACAGCCTATTTAGATCTCGTCGAGCTCCGCGAAGTCAGCCGCCTGGGGTTTGTGCGGGGTTTACATTTTTGGGGCTCGCACGCCGTCGTCATCGTCAGTTGGCTGGCTGTCCTACAGGTGGGTTTGCTCGGCATTCGCCGGCACCGCAACCAGTGGACAGTCGTTCTCATCGTGATGCTTGTAACGTTGGCGCTTGCTGTGACCGGGCACATCCTGCCTTGGGACGCCAATACCTTCGGCTGGATGCCTGATTTGTTGAAGCCCACCACGATGGCTGACGGCTCACAGCCGCTCGCCGAAAGTTCAGGCCCGGTCGACCTGATCACGGTGTATGCCTTGCACTGCCTCGTGCTGCCACTTGTCGTCACCGCCGTCGTCCTCGGGTACCGTCGGCGAACACAGTCGGCGCCAACACAGTCATCGCCAACACAGTCATCGCCAACACAGTCATCGCCAACACAGTCGGCGCCAACACAGTCGGCGCCAACACAGTCGGCGCCAACACAGTCGGCGCCAACACAGTCGGCGCCAACACAGTAATTGACGACGATGGATACCCTCCGGTCTGAGACTTTGGCACCGTTCGTCGACCTGGTCGCGTCGCCGCCGGTTGTCCTCTTGCTGGCCTTGTTGTTGTTCTTCGCCGCACGGGAGTCGCGATGGCCGTGGACGCTCTCGGGCGGCGCGATTCTATGGACGCTGACCGCGGGTGGGTTGGCGCTCGGACTGGCGAACGAGCCGTCACGACGCCTGATCCTCCATCCCGATCGCCTACCGATCGTAGTGGCCGTGATGGCGACCTTCACCGTCTTGTGGTGGGAGATGCGGCGGGTCAGGGGGTTGGCGAATCCCCCTGACCTCACCCGGCATTCGGAGCCGGCAGACGCAATCGATCCTGCAGACGAAAGATCTCGCGACCCAGACTTGATCGCGGCGACAGTCACCCTACTGTTGATTATCTCAGCGGCAGCCCTGATCCCTGCTCCCCTCGGAGCGCCGGCTACAGGATGGTTAGAAGCCGTGTCTCTAGAAACCGCGTCTTCAGAAGCGCGAGCTCCCTGGTTTCTCATCGGCTGGCAAGAGGTCCGTGCCACCTTCGACCCCTGGTGGTCTCACCTCGCCTTGCCGCTGCTGTGTTTCGGCGGCCTCCTGATGTTACCGAGGCTACGGACGACGGGTATATCCGGCCCTGCACGTCGGCGAGCATTGTTCCTCTTCATTGCGCTGTTCCTGGGGCTCCTACCGATCGTGCTCGGTGGCTTCTTTCGCAGTTCGTCGCCCGCTGCGGCCACTCCGTCTCAGACCGTGTCCGAAGCCCTGTGGGTTGGTGTGCTGCATATGCTCGAGCCGGCTTCTTGGTGGCTACGCGAGTTGCCAGGGTTCTTACTGCTCTTCTGTTATCTGGTGCTCTTGCCCCTCCAGCTCACGCGCTGGTCGATCACCCGCGGTGTTTTTCTCCGATATCGAGACGCGATGGGGACCTGGCGTTTTTATGTCGCCGTCGTCTGGGTCCTTGCCCTGACCCTGGTGCCGGTCAAGATCTACGCACATTGGTTGTTCGATATCCGCTATTGGATCAACCTTCCCGAGCTCGGGTTCAGGTTCTAATGCGTTCGAGAACACTCCTACTCTGCGCCGCGATCCTGGCAGGCGCGCTGGTCGCCCTGGCGATGATCGACAACAACCGTCCCTGGAAACAGTTGCAAGCTGTGCTGTTGGATATCGAACACAAAACGCTCACCGCGGAACTCGAGGCCCTGCGCAGCTCACAGAGCGAAACTCTCGACGGCTTGCAGGCAGCGATCAAAACCCAGCAAGATCAGCTGCTGGTTCGTCGTGACGAGATCGCCGAGCTCGAGCACGATCTGCGCCTCTTCCGTGGCAAAGCACGAGCTGCTAGCCAGCGCCAGCGCCGTCTCCAGGCCAAACTCGAAACGGTTCGTCGGCAGAGAGCCAAGGTCCGGGCACAGACCGGGGTCGAACCACAAGACGGGGTCGAGACACAGACCTGGGTCGAGGCACAGAACACGATCGAGGCACAAAACAGGGTTGCAGCCAGTGACGTCACCGTCGAACTGGAACAGCTGCTGCGTCAAACCCGCATGGAGATCGAGAGCCTCGACGAATTCATCACCCATCGTGAAGCCAGTTTGGCAACCGTTCAGTCCGATTTGATCGCTGCCCGCAAGGCCCTAGCCGAGGCCAGGGCTCCCATCGACACTCTCGAGTCACGGCTTGCAGAGCTCGAGGTGGGTCCGTGGACGCCACTCACCCGCTTCTTCACGCCCGCCGCTTCGGTCCACCAGATTTCGATTCCAACGGGCACAGTTGGCGGGGAACCCCACATCGACCGCTGTGTGACGTGTCACCTAGGTGCGACCCGCGTCGGCTTCGAAGACGACGGCTGGCCACCCCTGCTGCACGCTCATCCAAAACCCGAGCTTTTTGTCACTGAGGATTCACCGCACCCTTACACCCGTTTTGGTTGCAGCAGTTGTCACGGCGGGGAGGGGCGCGCCATCGACTTTAACCGCGCTGGCCACACACCCACCTCGAACGAGGAGGCGGAGGCCTGGAGACGAGCTTGGAGCTGGAGCGAGTCCTCGTCCTCCGAGTTGATCCTGCCTCTCGATCTCACCGCGGCTGCCTGCGGCCGCTGCCATAGTGACCGGCAACAAACCAACAGCGTGCCGGAGCTTGCCAGGGGCCAGCGGCTGCTCACCGACCTCGGCTGTTTCGGCTGTCATCTCAAGGCGCCAAACGACTCAGGTCGCGATGACATCAGCAGACATCCGACTGGGCCGCCGCTCGATCACATCGCCGAGAAGACTCGACCCGATTGGGTCTATCGCTGGCTCGACGCGACACCAGAACACCAAGCCAGAGCTCACCGTCCTGATGCTTTCGGCCATAACCAGGCCAGCGAAACCCCCGAACGCCGTGCAGCAGAGATCCGTGCCGTGATTAGCTACCTGTGGGATACCTCCCGACAGGAAGCACTTGCGCCGGCACCAGACGGCGACCGCGAGACCGGCCGAAAGCTTTTCCTGAACATCGGCTGTGATGCTTGCCATCGCCTCGACCTGTCCCCGGACGCGGCCCAAACCCGCCCCGGCCCCCTGTTGGCTGGAATTGGCAGCAAAGTCTCAGCCGACTGGCTCTTCGCCTGGCTACTGAATCCACGGTCGCTGCACCCAGAAACCACGATGCCAAACCTGCGACTCGAACGGCAGGAAGCCGCCGACTTGACCGCATTCTTGATCGAGCAACACGATCCAAACTGGGAGCGGCAAACATTACCTACCGTCGATCCGTTGATCCGAGACGCCCTCCTGCTGGACCTGTTGGAGCAAGAGATGACACTGGAAGCGAGCCAGGCCACGCTCGATGAAATGAGCGAGCGCCAACGAGGAGACGCCCTCGGCGAACGGACGATTCGGCGTCGTGGCTGCTCTGGTTGTCATCGGATCCCTGGATTCGAGGACGCCCCATCGGCACCAAGGCTTGCTGAGCTAGCCACCGATCTCCCGTTGCAGGATTGGCTCGCGGCGGCGCATCAGCCCAGCTACACTCTGGACGAGGAGCAGACGAGAGCTTTAACCGTCGCACTGCTGAGCTTGGACGTACCAACGCCCAACCACCTGGCAGCGCCGAGCCATCCACAAGCGGCGGCGTTGCAAGCAGGCCGGCAGATCCTCGAGCGGTATCGTTGCCAAGCCTGCCACCTGATCGAGCCCACAACCGATCCGACCAACCCAACACCCCATCGAGGCCCGGCCCCAGACCTGACGCATACGGGTGCCAAGTTGAGCGCGCCGTGGCTGTTCAGCTATCTGGCCGATCCAGCCCGATTCAGCCTACGACCGTGGCTGACAACCCGCATGCCGAACTTTGGGCTGAGTGTCGCAGAGCGCAACACGCTAGTGCGCTACTTCGCGGCACGGGATGGCCGCCAGCTCTTGGCCGACGACGGTGCTATTCCTGGCGGCTTGTCGGCCAAAAACTTCGCACCGGTGGACTTGGCCGTCGGCGGCGTTGTCTTCAACATGTTGCAATGTGACAGCTGCCACGGCGACAAGAGCCCGGAGAGCGGTCTCGAGCTCCAGCAGACGCCCCAGCCTGCCCCGGCTTATCACCTGGCCCGTCAACGGTTACGGCCCGACTGGGTTGTCGAATGGATCCTCGATCCCCACGCCGAGTCACCACACACCGCGATGCCGGCCAACTTTCTCGCCGACTCGGACACCAACCTCGACTCCTCCTTCTTGATCGGCTCCATCCACACGCCCATCTTCGCCGTCGAACGACAGCGTCTGCGTCGCCTCTTCGCCTCTGAAGACGAACTACACGCCTTTCTCTCCGACCCGCGGCGGGTGGCGTCCGCGCTCAGGGACTACATCTGGACTCTAGGCGAGTAACCGACATTCCGGCGAGCAACAACATCCAGGAAACAAGAGCCTAACAACGCCACGGGGTTGCTCACAAAAGCCAAGTGCCAAGTTCCGTCAGCCAAGTCCGCCAGCCTCTGCTAGACTGCGATCGGATCAAATTCATCCAACTTGGTCCAACCTCCAACCCACACGTATTCCAGGGGCTCTTTTGTCTGCAGACGCGACCACCATGAACCAAGGCTCACAGTGGGCCGACTTCATGGAACTGACCAAACCGCGCATTACGTTGATGGTGGCGTTGACCACCGGGGCGGGATTTCTGCTGGCTTCACCGCGACCTCTCGCCTGGGAATCGCTGGTGCATACTCTGCTCGGCACGGCCCTGATCGCCAGCGGCGCTTCGACACTCAACCAAGTGATCGAGCGGCGCACCGACGCCCGCATGCGGCGCACCGCCAACCGACCGATTCCAGCAGGCCGTTTGGCACCGGAGGCCGCCTTGGTCTTTGGCCTCACCCTATCGGCGGTCGGCGCCTTTTACCTGTCGTTTGCGGTCAACCTTTTGACCGGACTAGTCGGTGCCTTGACGTTGGCGTCTTACGTGCTGGTGTATACGCCGCTCAAGCGGAAGAGCTCGCTAGCGACCCTGGTTGGGGCAATACCCGGCGCCGCACCTCCGATGATGGGCTGTACCGCCGCTACCGGCGAGTTGACTGCCCTGGCCTGGGCACTGTTCGGGCTCTTGTTCTTCTGGCAGATGCCACACTTCCTGGCGATCGCCTGGATCTATCGTGCGGACTACGAACGTGGTGGCTTTCCTCTGCTGACCCTGGGCAACGTTTCGGGGCCACGCACCGCACGGCAAATGATGCTATATGCCGCAGCGTTGATTCCGGTGAGCCTATTGCCAAGCGCTCTCGGCGTTTCTGGCTGGCCCTACTTCTTCGGAGCGTTGCTGCTCGGCATGGCTTTCCTCGGCTACTGCGTCGCCTTCAGCATGTCGCACACTTCCCGTGCGGCACGACGGCTCTTGCTGGCCTCGGTCGTTTACTTGCCGGTCGTGTTGTTGTTGATGGTGGCCGACCAGGCTTTCCGCCAATAACTGCGAGCCATGACGTCCGCGCCCCCTTCGCCCGTCGAGGCGCAGGAATCGCCCGCTCGAAACCCAGCTGGACGCTGGCTGTTGTTGACACTACCTGTGTTGGCAGTGATGGTTTTGATCGGCGCCGGCCTGGTATCCCGCCAGCGCCACTCGGCGCCCCTACCTGTGATCGCACAGGTTCCTGACTTCGAGTTCACCCACTACGACGGCTCGAAGGTCACCCGTGACCATCTGCTCGGCGCACCTTGGATCGCCGACTTCATCTTCACCCGCTGCCCTGCCATCTGTCCACGCATGACCGCACAGATGAAGCACGTCGCCGACGCTCTCGGTGACAACTCACCGGTGCGTATCGCCTCCTTCTCCGTCGATCCTGAACACGACACGATGGAGGTGCTGGCAAATTATGCCAAGGCCCACGGCGCCGGCGACGGCTGGTACTTCTTAACCGGCGACAAGCAGGCCATCCACACCCTGTCGCGAGAGGGTTTCCTGCTCGGAGTCGACGACTCGCCGTCAGACGACAGTGCTGCCGAAGACGGTGCTGCCGAAGACGGGCCGATTCTGCACAGCAACCGCTTCGTCTTGGTCGACGATCAGAGCCGTATTCGCGGCTTCTATGATCCGTTTGACACCGTCGACCTCGAGCGTCTGCTGAAGGATGTCGGCTCGCTGGAGCTAGAGACCAGCCAATAACGACCGAACACCCCTTCTGATTCTCCATCTCCCGGGTGGGCGTGAAGGGTGGGCGGGACAGGAGGGCGGGGGTGAGGGGTCTGCGTCGCCAGTGGCGAGTTTGAGTTACAAATCCCCCTCAGTCAGCCGCGCAAAGCCTCCCAGAAGATCCCTGGCAGCTTCCAGGGAGACGGCTCGGCCTCAAAATAAGTAATCTTCTTCGCCACTTCGAGGGCAGTCTTGTGGCTCGGGAACCACATCGGCTTGGGGTTGATGCGGAAGGGTGCCCGCACGACACATTTCTCAACTTGATCGAACATCAAAGTGTTATGCACCACCCCGGCACCGCTCTGGATGTCATACACATCATGGCCTGGAAAGCCTCCCCAGGGTGTGACCACTAGACCGTAGCCAACCGCTGCCCAGCAGTTGATCGCGATCGTGCCATACCGTAGATCGGCTATCGCCTGATCGACGGCGCGGGCAACTGTCGGATCCGCCATCGACTTGGGATGCACTAGCAGAGTGACGTTGAGGGTTCCCCACAGGCGCTCGTTGGCGAGCTCCACCGCACGGTTGACAAATTCCGCCGCTGAGGGCGCGGCCAGCGCGGTCTCGGAAGCTACGCCGCAAAAGGCTTCGGTCTGAAAACAGATCTCGTCTTCGGCATCGGCTGACAGCCCCGAGATCAGTGTCCATGGCAACTCACCTTCTCCGGCAGCACCGAAGTTCTCGGCCTCCGGATGGGCAGCCAAGAAGGCAGTATGGCGATCCTCGGCGCCGGGATAATAGGCCTTGCGGGGCGCTACCTGGGCGAGGTTCCGACGGACACCCGCCAACAACTCGCCACGATGTGGCCAACTCTCGTGCTGTACGATCACCCGCAACGCATTGCAGTTGAATCCGGCATTGTTGGTCAGCATCGAAACCAGGTTCTCAGCCTGAAACTCGAGGTCACTCGCCGACCAGGGGCCGGGCACCACAATCACCGCCGAGACATTGCCAAGTTCGCTGGAGATCGGCTTGTCGAGCTTGGGCTGGCGCGCCGCTTTACGCGCCGCACCGTCCGCTCCCGGCCCGAAGACAATCGCCTCCACCGTCTTGTCGGAGCCAGTGATGTGAATATCGTCGACTTCGGCATGGTGGGTCAGATAGGCACCAACCTCGCCACCACCGTAGACAATTCGCAGAACACCCCAATCGAGCAACGCCTGGAAACCATCGGCCAAGATCGGGCCGAGATAGGCATTGAGGGGATGCATCTTGAGGATCACCACCTGTTTCTCGACAAACAACTTGTAGAGCAGATCCATGGCACCGATCGAGGACACGTTGCCTGCACCAAGCACCAGACTGACGCTACCGCTCGCTTCAGTCTTGTAGGCCACCGCTTGGGTCTCGGGCAGCGACTCGCGAGACACTCCGGGTTGCATCCAGACTTCTGCCGAGAACCCGGTGTAGAAGATGCGGTCATAGGCGGTCTGGGGGAAAACTCGCGCTGTCACTTGGCCGTTCGACCGCGTCTTCACCGGCCCGGGAATCCGCGGCTGACCGTGGCGCTCGATATCGGTCAAGGCACGCTCGAGCAACTGCAGATTGCGCAACACCATGTAAGGGCCGGCCAACCACTCTTCGGCGGCGGTCGACGTACCCGCTGGAATACCCTCCGCCTTCCGACACGCCTCGGCCCATCGGCCGGCGACTTTCGAAGTGTCACGAATCAGCTCACCGAGAATCGCCCGACGATCGGCAGTACCGAGCTGGGCCCACTCCTCCTGTTTCGATCGCAGGTCGCCGAGCGCGCTGTCGAGCTCTTCGCGAGGGCTCTCGGCGATTGCTCCCTCGGCTTCGGAATGCTGCGGAATGCCCGCTACCTTGGGCGCGCTCATCGTCGCGGTCGTCATCGTCGGATCCTCCTGTAGATCGAAGGGCCGAAGTTACCACACCGTCGACTCGTTTCTTGGATGGGAGGCAATCAAGGTGCGGCCTGCTCCAAGGTTCCTGGCTCCTGCTCGACCGATTCGAAAGCCTCCCAGCCACCACCCAGTGCTTTGTAAAGTAGCACCACTCCCGACGCCAACGCCGTATCACTGACCGCCAATCGATCTTCGACATCGTTCAAGGTCCGTTGAGCGTCCAACACCGTAAGCTGGTCGGTCAGTCCACGCCCATACAGCACATCCGCCAAATCCACCGCCCGACGACTAGCAGCCACTGCGGCAGTGAGATGCCCACGGGTCTGTAGCTGCCGAGCGTAACGTTCCAGAGCCGACTCGGTCTCCTCGACAGCCAACAATACGGCCTGCTCGTAGATGGCCAGGGCCTGTTCCGATCGCGCCTCCACAGCCTTGATGTTGGCCCGGATCCGGCGCTGGAAGATCGGTAACCTGAGACTCGGCTGTAACAGCCAATTGCCACTGCCGGCCTTGAACAGATCCGACACTACGCCACTCTCCCGCCCCACCGCACTGGTCAACAGAAATCTCGGATAAAGCTCCGCCACGGCGACGCCGATTTCGGCTGTGGACGCCGCCAGCCGACGCTCGGCAGCCCGCACGTCGGGCCGGCGTCGCAGCAGTTCCGAAGGTAGCCCCAACGGGATCAGCGCCGGTGGTAAGGGCACCGGACGCACGGCCGACAGCTCGGCGTTGAGCGCCCCTGGCTGCTCACCCAAAAGCACCGCCAAACGGTACGAGGCCGTGCTCCTGGCAGCTTCGAGCGCAGGGATTGCCGAGCGTGTTGTCTCGAGCAACGCCTTCGCCCGTTCTAACTCCAGGCGCCGCGACAACCCCGCCTTGACCTTGTTGGCAACCAGATCCAGGGTCGCACGCTGGATACGCACATTGTCTTCGGCCACAGCAAGACGGCGCTCGGCACCGCGTACCTCAATGTAGCTTGCCGCCACTTCTGCCAAAATACTCAGTACCATCCCGCGGCGTTCTTCCGCCACCGCCTCCAGGCGTGCCGACGCACCCTCAACTGCCCGCCGGATGCCGCCGAAAAGATCAAGCTCCCAAGTGGTGTCGACGCCAAGCTGGTAGAAGTCGTCCTCTAGATTGACCAGACCCTGCTCGGCCGCCGCCGAGCCGACACCGACGCCGTTGCGGCTCAGGCGGAAACGGGTGGCGGCGGCTGAACCGTCGATCTTGGGTAGATGTTTGCTGAAAGCCGCACGGCGCAAGGCTCGGGATTCCCGCACTCGCGCCTCGGCAATGCGAAGATCATGGTTCGATACCACCGCCCGCTGTAACAGATCGGTGAGGATTGGATCCTCGAGGCTGGCCCACCACTCGATGAGGATCTCACCGCCCGGTGCCACCCGTTCCTCGGCGCGTGTCACCCAGGCCGTGGGAGCGGTTTCGATCGGGGTCTGATAGTCAGGGCCCACGGTACAACCTAACACCACACCACAACACAGGACGAGCATCCACCGAACACCAAAGCTCATGAATCCACCTCCGTCGCAAGATGCAGGGAATCGACCGTTTCGGCTCGTGATGTAGTCCTGTCGGGATGCATGAACGCATAAGCTGCCGGTACAAAAAACAGCGCCAGGAAGGTGGCACCGACCACCCCACCGGCGATGACTACTGCTAATGGCGGCCACAACACTCCGCCTGCCAGCAGCAGCGGAAGAAAGGCGCCAGCGGTGGTCAAGGTGGTCGAGAAGATGTGACGACTGGTACCTATCACTTCGTCGACAACCGCCTCGACATCGCCCGAGGCGGCTGACGGATGGGCACGGATCGCCGCCAGCACGACAATTGAATCGTTGATCGCCACCCCGATCAAACCCGCGGTACCGATCAGCGCCATGAAGCCGTAGGGGAAACCCGCGATCCAGATTGCCAGGACCCCGAGACCCGCGGACAAGATAGCCACCATCCCGAGCAGACCAGCCAAACGCACGGACCGAAACGACAACACAATCGTCGACACCATCAGCACCAACAGCACCGGGGCATAGGTAAACAGATCGGCGATGGCTTCACCCTGCTCTTCAGCTTCGCCGCCAAATTCCATCCGCATCCCAGGCGGCAGCTCAAAACCCTGCTCAGCGAGACGGTCGGTAAAACGCCGAGTCACTTCCGGTGGCAGCTCACCAGCCAGCAGGTAGCCCTTGATGGTATTCAGCCGCTCGCCATTACGCCGTGGGATACCCCGCAAGACCGACGTGAGCTCCAACTCACCGAGCCCACTGAGTGGCACCCAACCCTCGCCGGGCGAACTGGGACGCAGGTTGACCGCTGAGATCTTGTCGAGATTCGACCGCTCGATGTTGGCATACCGGACGCGTACCGGTAGGTTCTCAGTCTCTTCCAGCACTGAGCCACCAACCCGCCCCTCGAGCGCTCCCTCGAGCTGAGCCGCAACCTCAACCAGGCTGAGACCGGCGAGCCGAGCCTCGTTTTCGTCAGCGCGCAGCTCTAGCTTGGGCTCCCCCGCCGCCAACGTGGCGCGGGTGTGGATCACCTCCGGCAGCTCGATCAGCCGCCGCCGCACATCGTCTCCCAGTTCTCGCAGTTGGTCGAGACTAGGCCCATAAAGCCGAATCTCGATCGGAGCGTCCACCGGCGGCCCTTGCCCCAGCAGTCGAAGCACAATCTGGGCGTCAGGGAAGCCAGCGTCGAGATCTTCTTGTAGCTGTGGAATCGAACGCCGCATGGCCTCGTAGTCGGTGGCATGGATGAGGGCCTGAGCGTAATTGGCGGCACCGTCTTCATTCATCAACATGTTGTAATAGAACGCTGGAGCACTGCCGCCGATCATCCAGTCGACTCGGCGGATCGCCTCGTCCTGACGCAGGATGCCTTCAACCTCCAAAGCGCGAGCCCGGGTACCGACGATCGACGACTCGGAAGGCAGCCACATTTGCAAGTAGAACTGGTCGCGATCAGCCGGTGGGAAAAATTGGTTCTCGAGGCCGGCAGCCGAAGCGAACCCAACCATCGGCAAGATCGCGGCTGCGATCAAACCCAGCACCGGTCGACGCACTGCCAAGGTCACCGCACGCCGGAAACCCGCCGCCAAGCGAGGGCTGTAAAAGCCTGTTCGCCACCAGGTCTCACGACCTTCTGCTACACGCCCGAAAACTCCCACCAGAGCGGGCAGGATCGTCATCGCGATGGTGAACGAAGACACCAGCGCCAAGATGACACTCACCGCAATGGTGTAAACGAACTCGCCGACATTGCCACTGAGCAGAAAGATGGGCAGAAACGAGATGATTGTTGTCAACGTCGAACCCAGTAACGGCACAAAAAGATGGTTGACCGCGCCAGCAATCGCCTCGAGCCGAGAGCCATGACGCATTCGGTGATGCACCTCTTCGACCATCACAATGGCGTTGTCGATCAACAGACCAAGCGCGATGATCAGACCGGTGACCGAAATCTGATGCAACGGCACGCCAAAAAGATTCAGGCCGAATAACACCGCCGAAGCCGACAGCGGTACCGCTGCCGCCACCAACAACGCTGAGCGCCAGCCCATGGTGAACAGAATCACGCCAACCACAATGATGCCGCCGAGAATCAGGTTCTTGATCAACGTCCCGAGACGCGACAAGGTGTAGTGACTCTGGTCGAACACCCGCTCGATACCTACACTGCCCGACAGTTCGTCCTCGAATTGATCGATCACTGCGTTGGCGTCCCGAGCCCACAAATCGACCCGCTGATTGGCTTCGACACGCGCCGCAATCAACACTCCCGTCCGCCCGCCGACCAGCGCCATTTCACTGCGTGGCTCCCGCGGTGCCCGCTGGATCGTCGCCAAGTCACCGAGGCGTAGCAACTCGCCGTCCGCTCCGCCGCGCAGCGGAATGCTGGCGATACGCTCGACGGAATCGAGTTTGCCGGCTACTTCGATCAAGACATCGCTCGTCGATCCGCGCAGTGCGCCAGCTGGAACCTTGGCATCCGCAGCGGCGATGAGTTGACCGATATCTCCGATTCGGAGGCCTAACGCGGCCATCTCGTCGGGATCGACGAGGACAACAATCTCCTCCTCAGCCTCGCCGTAGATCCGCACGATATCGGTGGCCTTGACGTTGCGCAGCCGGTCCGCCAGCTCCTCCCCCAAACGCTTGAGGATCGCCGGTTGTGGCTCGGTATCGTCGACCCAGGCTAGGCCAACCAACATCGTGAAGGCCGGTGGGGCGCGGGTTTCGTCGAAGTTGGGTGCCGTCGCTCCCGACGGCAGCAGCCGTTCGGCATCCGCCAATTTGTCCCGAATCTTGGCCCACACCGGTTCGGTGTCCGTGATCCTGCCCTGCAACGCTACGGTCAACAACGAGACCCCGGTGCGAGAGATCGAGGTGATCTCATCAATCTCCGACAGCTCGCGCAGTTCATCTTCCAAGATCTCGGTCACCGAGGCTTCGACCCGTTCTGCCGAAGCCCCAGGTAACACGGTCACAATCACCGCGTTACGATTCGAAATCCGCGGATCTTCGAGTCGCGGCAAGGTGAAGATTGCAGACAGACCGCCGACCAGCAGCACCGTAATCGACAGGGCTAGCAGGTAACGATTGCGATAGAAGAGGGTATTCATGACGTTTCGGCAACCTCGACTTGCTGGCCGGGCACCAATCGGTGGACCCCGGAGGTGACCAATTGTTCGCCATCCCTCAGGGTGCCGCGGACAAACACTCGATTGGTCTCGGTGTACAGCACTTCCACGTCGCGGCGTGCGATGCGATAGTGCCCCGCGCGCTCGGCATCCGACTCGACGACAAAACACGACCACAACCCACGGACTCCCTCACTCAACGCTGTCGACGGTAGCCAGAAACCCGCCTCCGCCACCGGCTGTGCCAGCGTGAGCTCGGCCAGATCCCCGCTGCGGACCGGAGACTGGTCGGCAAACGTCAGCAGTACCGAGATCGTTCGGGTGCGAACCTCCCGCTCGGGCAGGATGGCCTTCACCTTCGCCGCCAGCGATTGGCCGCGCACGATGACCGTCGCTGCGTCGCCGGGAGACAATGCCGCCGCCTGTTGAGGCGTCACCCCGATACGAGCTTCGAGCCGACTCGTTTCGATCAACCGAAGGACCCGTTGCCCGGCCGGCAGCACCTCTCCTTCGTCGACCCAACGCGCCGCGACCACCGCCGCATAGGGAGCCTTCAGCACCGCCTTGGCGATCTCAACGTCAACCGATTCGATTTGTGCTTCGAGCTGACGAACCGTCGCTTCGCGGGTTCTCAGCGAGAGCCTGGCTTCGTCGTATTCTTGATCAGCAACCGCATCCAGCTCCGCCGCTTCGGCAACACGATCGTAGGTTGCGCTCGCCAAATCCATGCCGGCGCGGGCTTGTTCCAAACTGGCCTCGAGCTCGTTGCGCCGTGAGCGCAGACGTTGGCGATCGAGGCTCGCCAGCTGCTGCCCAACCTTGACCGCATCACCCTCGTCAACCCACACCCGGTCAACTAGCCCAGCAAGCTCGAAGCCGAGGTCACTGGATCGTGCTGCTTCGACCTGGCCGACAAACGAACGCGCCACCTCGTATTGCGGCTCGAGGTGAACGATGCGAGTGGCGACACGTAGCGGACTGATCTCGTCATCAGCATCCGACGCGTCCGTTTTGCGGCTGGTCACCGCAGACAAAACCAGTATGGCCACGGCAACGGTAGGAAGGATCCAGACTAGGCGGCGCAGTGGCTTCTTTGCCGTCTGTTGCTGATCGTCATGCATGCGTTACTCCTGAAACGATGAGAGCTGGCTACTCCCGCACTTCGGTCCAACGAGGGAGATCTCGTGGAACGAGGTCGAGGCGAGCGTGTTTGAGCTGGCTCAATGTATGAGTCTTGTTTGCCATTCCATGCCTAAAAGTGATGGGTCTCGAGGACGTCCCGGCGAGTTCGGAGCCTCGAACGCAGCCCACGAGACCGACCGACTTCTCGAAGCATTCCCTAGAGGAACCAGGCACAACGTGTAGGTACACCTATATTCACCAACTTTATAGTTCCTGATGCTAAATCTTTTAGTCTCTGATGGCTTCGACCGTGGCCACCAGGTGGCTCAGTAGGTGGTCAAGGCGCTCGGCGCCGAGGCGATCAGTGATTTGATCCTGGGCCTTTTGCCACAGTGGGAATGCCCGCTCCTGGACCCGCCGCCCGTCTTCAGTGAGCGACACTTCTCGGACGCGACGGTCTTCTTTCCCAGGATGGATCGTGATCCACCCTTCCTTCTCCAGTGGCCGGAGGTTGCGGGTCAATGTGGTGCGATCCATCACGATGCGATCTGCCAAACAGTTGATCGCGACCGGCTCGTTCAGTCGAATCGCCGACAACAACGTGAACTGTGTCGACTTGAGCCCAGACTCTCGCAGCATCTCGTCGTACAACTGCGTCACTACCCGATCGGCCCGCCGCAGGTGAAAACTCGCGCAGTCCTTGGGCAAACGAGACATCTCGGCCATGGTTGCCGCTGGAGCCAGCGCACTCGGCGGCATGGGGGTGTTTGGCACGGGTCTACTCGACATAATAGGTGTATCTACACATAGATTGCATACCGTGTCAAGTTGCAACATGTCTTGGATAGCGACTCTCGGGTAGACTGTGGGGGCAGTGTTCACTATGGAGACGGTGTTCACTGTGGAGACGGTGTTCAAGGAGAACCAATGAAAATCTACAAAGTCTTGCCCGATCTTTCGAAGACCCGGCAGATGAAAATCTGGCACAAGGCCTTGCGCTCGCAATGGTCGGCCACCGATATCAAGTGGGATACCCCACAACGTATCACCAGCAACCACCTCAAGGATCAGCTCGGTCGTATTCTGACCCCGGTCCTGATGGGTGAACAGGCAGCCCTTTATTCGGTGTCTGGCCTGATTCCGATCCTCGGTAAGATGTCGCAGGTCGAGAGCCAGCTCTACCTCACCACCTGGGCGGTGGACGAAGCCCGTCACACCGAGCTGTTCACGATCTTCTACGATCGCATCGACCGCCAGCCGATGCCGATTCGACGTTTTCCCGCCGGCTACCTCTTCCAGAGCCAAATCGTCGCGGAAGAGCCCGCCGAATGGCTCGCCGGGGTTTTGGTCAGTGAAGTCATGGCCAAGAAGCTGATGGAAGAGTTCCGCCGACTCGATCTCGATCCCATCCTGAGCGACGTCGCCGACGGCATCTTGCTCGACGAAGCCCGTCACCTCGGCTTCAATCACATCTATCTCGAAGACCGTTTTAGCGATTTGCATTTGAACGCCGAAGACCAAGGCCAGGGTTTCGCTCTACAGCTGCATCGGCGGTTGGATTCCGTACTCAGCCACCTACAGCCTGTACTCGACGCTCTCGCCACCGAACTCAAGGATATCGGCATCGACCGCATCGAGATTTTCGACAAAGTTGGTCACGAAGCCCGACAACGCCTCGACAAGTCGATCTTGGCAGGTCGGCGGCACGCCGAAGGTAAGCAGAAAGCAAGCCAGCTAGCCGAAGCCGAGCTGGTGGGTGCCTGATTGGACTCACTGGCCAGTAGCTACTGGTCGCCTTCCTTTTTCTTCTTCTTGCTGAACAGTCCAGTCAAGGCTTTGGTGAGCTCGCGCTCGGCGGTTTTACGGACGTAGCCCTGCCCAGCCTTTTTGAGGAAGTCCTTGTTCAGCACCACCTTCGCCAAGTCGGCGGTGCCGTTGATCAACATCGGCAAGTTGATGCGCCCGTCCGCTTCCGCCAGTGCGTCCAACACTTCGATCGGGATCTCCTTGATCGCCAGGCCTTCCCGCGGTGTCAGCACCGAGAGCTTCATTTCGAGCGGTCCAGCAAAATCGACCCACCCTCCCAAGGTCAAAGAGATCGGGCCGACTCGCAACTCGCACTCAGCTAGATTCACACGCTGCGCTGCGATATCGAATTCAACGGGAAAAGCGTCGAAGCCGGCTCCTACCAGGGCGGCGTTACCGAGCAACTGCTCAACCTGCACCAAAATCGGATGGTCGGGCAACTCACCACCGTTGAAGGTCAACTTGCCGCTACCCACCAGCTGGTCCATATCCGAACCGGTACCCGACGCCGTGAAAACGAAGGTGCTGGTGCCAAGCTTGTTTCCGGTACCGAGCCCCAGGATCGTCTCGGTACTCAGCGCATCACCCTGCAGACGCATTGCATAGGTCATCGGCTCGACCGCGAGATCCGCTTCCACGTTGCCGTGTAAGGGGCCCTGAGGCGCGGTCAAGTTCAACTCCTGGACTTTGAACTGGCCCTCCGCCAACTCGAGCTGACCACCGATGCCTGTCGCTTTGTCGACTCCCGAAATTGCTTCCGCAATCTTCAACTCGCCCAACATCTTGGCACCGACAAGACTCGCCGGATCCCCGGGTGCAAAGCCCAACTCCGTGAGATCGATCTCGAGATCGCGAATCACCGTCAACTCGTCACTGTCTCCCGACTCTGCTGCTTTGACCGCCGCGGAAGGCCCGAGCAGAATCTCATCAATGTGGATTTCCCCCTGACCGACGGCACGATTCGCCGCCGCATCGGAGCTGAACCTCAAATCATGCAACTCGACGTTCAGCCCCCGCACCTCGGTCGTCTCGGCTACACCATCGGTTGTGACCCGTTGGATCAACGTACCGTCGTTCAACCGGATCTGAGAAATCGCCAGATCGAGCGACGTGCCAGAGCTCTCGCCACCCTCGTCGGTCATAGATGCCTCAACCTCAGACCCGACCGCGTTCGATGTATCGACGGCAGCGCCCGCATCCCCTGCGGAAGTCAGCTCGATGCGGGGCTGGTCGAGGACAACCTCGGTTACCGTCAAGGTTCCGCTCAGCAAGTCTTTGGGACGGTGTTTTAGTACCAAGCGCTCCATCGACGCGTGCATTGCATCGTCCCCAAGCAGGCCACTGGCTTTCACTCCCTGCAACTCGAGACCCCGCAGCAGATGGAGTCGAAATCCCTCTGCTTCGAGCTCCAGCCCGACGCTGTCACCGATCTGATCGAGAGCAAGACGTCCGAGCTTGGGTGAATCGAACTCAGTGAATAAGACCGCCAACACGGCCACCAATAAAAGTCCTACAACAGCCACAACGGCGATCAAAAGCTTCTTCGATCTTGCAGGCACGGGGAGACCTCCTGGAGCTGACTCAATGATGTTGTCAACGAAAGATCATAGCCCAACGGCCTGTCCCAGTCTCGGAGACTCGATCGCTGACCAC
This sequence comes from Acidobacteriota bacterium, assembly GCA_029263395.1. Taxonomy (GTDB): domain Bacteria; phylum Acidobacteriota; class Thermoanaerobaculia; order Multivoradales; family J023; genus JAAELT01. The sequence goes on from JAJCXO010000214.1 coordinate 127,078, forward strand.
TAGACGACCGCGACACAACGTACCACTCGCCAGTCGCCGATGGTAACGTCGAGCTATGGCCAAACACCCGCCCCTCGAAGACCAACTCGCCGAACTCTCAAAACTGAGGCGAGAGCCAGATCCAGCGGTGGCTCGACTGGGACTCACAAAGAGTCTGAAACAACGCAGTCCATACCTCGTGGCCAAAGCGGCCAGACTCACTGCGGAGCTCGGTCACGATGAGCTCGTCGACTCACTGACGGCGGCTTTCGACCGCTTCATGGCCGACCCGGTACGCACCGACAAAGGCTGTGTCGCCAAGGTTGCGATCGCACGAGCGCTCGTCGAACTCGAAGTCAGAGCGGATGACACCTACTTGCTCGGTGTCCGTCATCGCCAGCTCGAAGCCGCCTACGGACCGCCGGTGGATACCGCGGTACCACTGCGTGCGGCGAGCGCCGAAGGTCTGCTGGTGTCTCGACATCCCGACCTTGGCCTGGAGATGACCGAACTGTTGGTCGACACCGAAGTCCATGCCAGACTCGTTGCCGCTAGGGTACTAGGGGCTTCGGGTCGGCCGGAAGCCGAACCGTTGCTGCGGCTGAAGGCGCACCTCGGCGATACCGAACCCGAAGTGACCACCGAAGTACTCACCGGGCTACTCGCCTTGGCACCGCAGCGCTCACTGCCCTTCGTCGCCCGCTTCCTCGACAAAGACGATCCTGCGATTGTCGAGACGGCAGCTCTTGCTCTCGGCGAGTCGCGCCTCGAAGGTGCTGTCGAGTTACTCGACGCACGCTACCAACGATGCGCCGAGTTCCGCTTGCGGCAAACGCTGCTGATCTGCCTCTCGATGCTGCGACGAGAGGCAGCGCTAGACATTCTGCTCGATCGGCTACAAACCGGATCAAAAGAGCAGGCTACCCACGTTCTTGTCGCTCTCGCGATTCATCGCGATGACGAAGTTCTACGCGAAGGCGTCCAAAACGCCCTCGCGAACCGTTCCGACGGTACCGTCTTACAACGGATCTTCGCCGAAGAGTTTGGTTAGGTAGGTCCGCGTCAAGCGTTCTTCAAGTTGTCGCGAATCTCGCGCAACAAGAGAATATCTTCGCTCGGTTCAGCTGGTGCCGCCGGTTTCTCTTCTTCTTTCTTTTTGGCGTTGTTAATGCTCCTGACCATCATGAAGATGACAAAAGCAACAATAAGGAAGTCGAAGACATTCTGTAGAAAGTTACCGTAGTTGAGAGTTGCGGCTCCAGCTTCTTGGGCTTCTGCCAAAGTTGCATAGTTGACCTCTCCAAGATTGACAAACAACTCTTTGAAGCTCACGCCTCCGATGAGTTTGCCAACGGGTGGCATGATCACATCATTCACCAACGAACTCACGATCTTTCCGAAAGCTCCTCCGATGATGACACCCACTGCCATATCAATGGCGTTTCCCTTCACCGCAAAACTCTTGAATTCACTCATCATGGACATAGCGTCGCCCCTTCTTGTTGAAAATAGACAGCCTCCACTTGATCGAAACACCTCGATCCAGATCTTCCCAGGAGGACAAAAACGATTCTGAGTTGGCTTGATACTAACCCAAGCAGCCTGACGCCATGCTACTCTCCATCCAATCCATTCAAGGTCTCAGGGCATATTTAGGAGAGTCTGATGCGGCGACGGTGGCAAGGTAGCCGGATGTGGATCGCGGCGATACTAACAACTCTGGCAACTCCGATGGTGAGCGCCCAAGCGCCAACCACCATGCCAGTAGATCCAACGGTTTCGATCGCGGCAGCAAGCGGCACAGGCTCGTCCGATGACGGCACCGACAGCGCCGAAAACCCTGTTCGAACCAGCGAGGTATCGCCACCCGAGGACCCGGTGACGCAGCTGTTCGCCAACCTCGAGTATCGGCACATCGGCCCATTGGGTAATCGTGTTATCGCCGTCACCGGTGTACCTGGCGATAACAACATCTACTATGTCGGCGCGGCGTCTGGTGGCATCTTCAAGACCGTTGATGGTGGCGTCCACTGGCAGCCGATCTTCGACGACCAACCGGTATCGTCGATCGGTTCGCTCGCCGTCGCGCCATCGGATCCGAACATCGTCTGGGCCGGCACAGGCGAAACCTTCATCCGCGCCAATATCTCGATCGGCAACGGCATCTACAAATCGGAGGACGCTGGCGAAACCTGGCGCCATATGGGACTCGATGCCACCGGCAGGATCGGCCGGGTGTTGATCCACCCCACCAACCCACAGATCGTCTATGCCGCCGCCCTAGGCCACGGATATGGTCCGCAGCAAGGACGTGGCGTCTACCGTACTGTCGATGGCGGTGAGAGCTGGCAACAGGTGCTCTTCGTCGGCGAACACGCTGGCGCTTCGGACCTGGTGATGGACCCCAGCAACCCACGAATTCTCTTTGCCGGCCTGTGGGAGATTCACATCAGCCCCTGGAGTCGACAGAGTGGCGGCCCGCAAAGCGGCCTTCACATGTCCCGCGATGGCGGCGACACCTGGAAACAACTCGAAGGCAACGGCCTTCCTGAGCCGCCATGGGGCAAGATCGGTCTGACGATTTCGGCGGACAACCCGCAGCGCATTTACGCTCTGATCGAGACCAATTCAAATCGCGACTTCGCGCCGATGGACGACTTCCAAGGCGTACTCTGGCGTTCCGACGATGGCGGCAACTCGTGGAGCTTGGCCTCGGCTGACAATACCTTGATGCAACGGCCGCTCTACTACACTCGAGCTCTGGCCGCCCCCGATGATGCCGACGAGATCCACTTCATGGCGGTGCGGCACAGCCGATCCCTCGACGGTGGTCTGACGTCGACCGCGGACGACCAGGCCGGCTGGGATCACCACGACATCTGGATCGACCCAGAGATCCCAAATCGCATGATTGTTGGCCATGATGGCGGCGTATCGATTTCCACCACCCGTGGCGAAACCTGGTTTCGTCCCCAGCTGCCAATCGCCCAGATGTATCACGCCAACGTCGACGACCAGATCCCCTACTTTGTCTACGGCAACCGCCAAGATGGGCCGGCGGTTCGTGGACCGTCCAACACCCTGACCGGCGCCACGATCCCGATCGGCGCCTGGAGCTCGGTCGGGGGTTGTGAGGTAGGATTCGCGATCCCACGTCCTGGTGATCCCAACACTGTATGGACCGGATGTTACGACGGTATCCTCGAACGCTTCGACGCTCGCACCGGCCATGTTCGTGACATCAGTGTGTGGCCCGACGCCGCCGAGAGCTGGCCGGCGGCTGAGCTCGAATACCGCTTTCAGTGGACCTTTCCGATCGCTGTCTCGCCCCACGACCCGCGGCAGGTTTTCGTCGGCAGCCAGTATGTACACCGATCCACTGACGACGGTCAAAGCTGGGCCATCATCAGCCCAGACCTCACCACAGACGACCCCGAGCTCCAACAGCGTACCGGCGGGCTTACCTTGGATGACGCCGGTCCGACCGTGTCACCCACCGTCTTCGCAATCGCAGTTTCACCGATCGAACCCGGTTTGATCTGGGCAGGCACCACCGACGGCCAAGTCCAACTCACTCGCAACGGCGGCGGCGCCTGGACCAACGTCACCGCTAATCTGCCTGCCTTGCCCGCACGCGGCACCATCTCCAACATCGAACCATCCCGTCACGATGCCGCCACCGCCTACCTCACCGTCGATCGCCACCAGCTCGGTGATACCGCAACCTATGTCTTCAAAACCTCGGACCATGGTTCATCCTGGCGCCGAATCAGCGATGGTATACCGCCGAGTGTGGTCGGTTATGCCCACTGCGTCCGTGAGGATCCACGGCGAGCTGGTCTACTTTATCTGGGGGTCGAGAACGGCCTTTATGTTTCGTTCTCCGACGGCGAACGTTGGCATGCTCTACAGTCGAACTTGCCGCACGCTCCGGTCCACTGGCTGACGATCCAGGACCACTTCAACGATCTGGTGGTTGCTACCTACGGCCGTGGATTCTGGATTCTGGACGACTTGACTCCCTTGCAGCAGGTCAATCTCAACGATCTCGAAGACGAGCCGTTCTTGTTCGCACCCCGTCCAGCCTACAGATTTCATGGACGTGAAGCGCCGATGATGCAGCCGGAAGATCCAGCAGCCGGCGACAATCCCAGCTACGGTGCGTCGCTGCACGTTTACCTCGGGCCGGCATCAAAAACCGACTCGGAAGATGCTGGCGAAACGGCAAATCCATCTGAAGCAGACGATGGGGACTCAAAATCCAAACCGAAGCTCACTATTCTCGATGCTGCTGGGGAGGTCGTTCGCACGCTGGATGACTTGTCACCCGCTGACGGTGCCATCCAGCGGATCTTTTGGGACCTCGAGACCGATAAAACCAGTGAAGTGAAGCTGCGCAACCACCCGGCCGAAAACCCCCATGTCGAGATACCTAGCCGCGGTTGGCGTCGGCTGATCGACGGCGGGCGGCTCTCCGTCCTGGCGCCGCCCGGGGTCTACACTGTGAAGCTCGAGGTTGGCGATATCACCACCACACGCCAACTCACCGTGCTGAAAGACCCCCACTCGGTCGGCACCCGAGACGACATCCGGGCTCAACTCGACCTGGTGATGCAATTGCGATCGATGATCGAGGAGTCCGCGAAGCTGATCAACGAGCTCGAGTGGGCTCGCAAACGACTCGCTGATCTCGAGGCCCGCCTGACAGACAGCTCTCTGGTCGACCGCCCCGAGACCAAATCCGTAATGACCGCGACACGTGCCTTGACGATGAAGCTCGAAGAGCTCGAAGGTCACTTCTTCGACCTACGACTGACCCAGGCGTCCCAAGACACCCTGCGATGGAAACGCCTGCTCTACGCACGCCTGGGCTATCTGGCCCGCAGCCTGATGCGGGCGGACTACCCTCCCACCGACCAGCAGCTCGAGGTCTTCCGCATGCTGGAGAAGGAGTTCATGACCCATCGTCGCAGCTTCGAGAAGCTACGTGATCGCAGCGTGCCAGCCTTTAATCAGATGCTGCGTGACCAAGGCATTCCGAACGTTATTCTAGGCTCCGAATAACTCCGAGTCTCACACCCTCTCGTTAGCTAGATCCCGTCCCGTTTTGCCATTTTCGGCACGGTGAGGGAGGTCTTGTGGAGCGAGCAAGCAGCGAGCATGTTTGAGCCTCGCACCTGTTGTCATCTCGTATCCGATGGCACAAAAAGGACTTAGGCAAACTACCAGAGATCCGGCGAGTTCTGGAGCTGCTGCGCAGCCCACAGAATCGACCGAGCTCTCGATGCGTTTGTGGGCGGGATCTAGCTAGAGTCCATCCAGAACCCGCTTTTCGCCTTCCATGGAGGCCCTTGTGGAGCGAGCACGCGGCGAGTATGTATGAGCAAGAGGACAGACCACGTCTCTCCAAACTATTGTAACCAATTGGCTTGCCGGAGTCTAAGGCGTCGAGGCGAGTTACGCAGCCGTGCGCGCAGTCCACATGGGGCGACCGGACAGTAGGCGTTCTTGGATGCAATCTAGCTAAGGGCCAGCCATTCACTTCTCGAGCTCCTTCAACAGCACCCGATCCACCGCATGTTCGCTGGCCAAGGTGTTGTAGGCCGGTAGATCCGTCTCCCAGATGGATTGCAGCTTGGCAAGCTCGACGTCGATCGCGACAGTGAGCTCATCTCGAACGGCGAGCATCGAGCGGGTTGGCCGGCGATCACCAACCGCCGCGACACCCAGCAGGCCAGCCAACTTGTCATTGAGGCGGATCGGAAAGTTGAGCGGATCCTGTCGACTGCGATTCTGGGTCTGGTAAAGCGCTTTTTCGATCTCAGTCAAACGTTCTGCCAGCGCCTTACCGGCGTCGACCAAAACCTCGACTTCGGAACCTTCGTTCTCTGATCGACTCTCGAGCCGTTTGCCAAGGGCTTCGATCTGGTTGCGGGCATCACGCAGTCGACCGATCTCGTCGTGAGTTTCGCTGAGCTTGTCGCGCACCGCGATCAGGAAGTCGAACTGTGCCTGGAAATCTTCCTGGCTGGCGGACGTGCGTGGATCAGGCACGATCTCGAACGACACCTCGTCCGACCATTCGCCGACGGTGAGGCGTGCTCGATAGGTGCCAGGAATTGCTTTAGGGCCCTCGAGACCGCTGTTCCACAGCACCATTCCAGGAAACTTCCGCGCGCCTGGATAACGCATATCCCAGACGAATCGATTGCCACCAGCCTTCAGTTCGAGCTGGCGTGGATCGTCAACTTCGGAATCTTCTTTGGTGTCCTCTTCTTCACCTGGCTTCGGTTTGCGAGTAAAGGTGCGGATCACCGCGCCGCCTTGCTCGAGAATTTCGAGCTGGACGTTGTTGTCCGGACCGCCGTTTTCTTCCACGCCACTCGCGTCTGCGCCGGTCGCTTCCTCGTCGGTTGCTTCCTCGGTGGCTTCAGCAGCTGGCTCACCTTTGGCCTCAGCTTCGGTTGAAGGGTCGCTAGCTGATTCGCCCGGCTCTTCGGCGAGTAGAAAGTGGAAGACAACCCCCGAAGGCGGGTTCTTACCTTCGTTGACCGGTTCTCCACGGGACCGACCACCGGCCAGACGAAAGGTCGTAGTCGGCTCGAAGAGGTGCGCCGCCGCCTCGGTCAGGTCCGGCTTGTGTTGATGCAAAACCGTGAGATCGTCCAGGATCCAATAACCACGCCCTTGAGTAGCAACCACCAAATCCTGCTCTTTAACCGCCATGTCGGTGATCGGCACGATCGGCAACTCGAGCTGTAACGATTGCCAGCCAGCACCGTCGTCAAAAGAAACATACACACCATTCTCGGTGCCCGCATACAACAGACCCCGGCGATCGGGATCGGCCCGGATCGCACGGGTAAAGTGCAAGCGGTCGATTCCTTGATCGATGCGTTGCCAGCTTTTGCCATAGTCAACCGTCTTGAAGAGATACGGCGTAAAGTCATCGAGCTTGTAGCGTGTGCCGACAACATACAGGCCGCCGGGCTCGAAGGGGTGGGCATCGATGGCATTGATCTGGGTCCACTCGGGGAGCGTTTTAGGGGTGACATCAGCCCACTCCTTACCCCCGTCTCGCGACAGCTGAATCAACCCGTCGTCGGTGCCAGCCCACAACACGCCGGCTTCATGGGGTGATTCGAGCGCCGCGAAGATCGTGCCGTAATACTCGACGCTGGTGTTGTCTTTGGTGATCGGGCCACCGGACGGCCCCATCTTGTCAGCGTCGTTGCGGGTGAGATCACCACCGAGTGGCTGCCAACTGGCGCCTTCGTCACGGCTGACGAACAGCACGTTACCGGCAGCGTAGAGAAGGTTCGGATCGTGGGGTGAAAAAAAGAGCGGGAAATTCCATTGGAAACGGTAGGTGAGATCGGCCGCACCCCACCCCATCGGATTGTCGGGCCAAACATTGACCACCCGGCGCTCACCGGTGCGATGATCAAAGCGCACCAGAAAACCGCCATAGGAGCCGCCGTAGACGATGTCGGGATCGTCCGGTTTGGCAACGATGTGACCACTCTCGCCGCCGGCGGTCGGTTCCCAATCACGTTGCCCGATCGCCCCCCCAAAGGCTGAGCGTGAACGAATACGGACCGCCGAGTTGTCTTGCTGGCCACCGAGCAGGCGGTAGGGAAAGGCGTTGTCCGTCGATACCCGATACATCTGCGCCGTCGGCTGATTCGATTGCACCGACCAGGTAGCGCCACCATCGTACGAGACGTTGGCGCCGCCATCGTTGGCTTCGATCATCCGCAAGGGGTCGTTGGGATCGATCCACAAGTCATGATTATCACCATGCGGTGTATCGATCGTACTGTAGGTTTTACCGCCATCCTTCGAGCGATGGAACCGCACGTTGACGACATACACCGACTCCTCGTCCGCCGGATCGGCATAGATACGAGTGTAGTACCAAGCGCGCTGACGGAGCTTGCGCTCGTCGTTGACCTTGGCCCAGGTGTCACCGCCGTCTTTGGAGCGAAAAACGCCACCCTTCTCGGCTTCCACAATGGCGTAGAGATTCTCTGGGTTGGATGCCGAGACATCAATGCCGATGATCCCGAGCGGTCCACGGGGAAACCCAGGTTTGTCCGACAGCTCGTTCCAGGTGTCGCCGCCATCGGTCGACTTCCACAGCCCCGAGTCCTCACCGCCAGATTCCAGACTCCAAGGTGTGCGATGCACCTGCCATAACGCAGCATAGAGGATCCGCGGGTTGGTGGGATCCATCGCGAGATCGACAGCGCCAGCACCGTCTGACACGTGGAGGATGCGCTGCCACGTCGCGCCGCCATCGAGGCTGCGGTAGACGCCGCGCTCCGGGTTGGGACCGTAGAGGTGGCCAAGTACTGCAGCGTAGACCCGTTCCGGATCCCGAGGATGGATGCGAATGCGCGGGATGTGACGCGACTCTGGCAAGCCGACGTGGGTCCAGGTCTTGCCAGCATCCGTCGACTTCCACATGCCGTCACCGTGGGAGACATTGCCACGCAGTGTCTTCTCACCACCGCCGACGTAAACCACATTGGGGTCCCAGGAGGAGACTGCCACCGCACCGATCGAACCGCCGAAGGATCCGTCCGACACCGGCTTCCAGGTCTTGCCACCGTCCAGTGTCTTCCACACCCCGCCGCCGGTAGCGCCGAAGTAGTACACATTGCGATCCCCCGGAATACCCGCTACCGCCGCCGAACGACCACCACGGTAAGGTCCAACTTCACGCCATTCGAGCGATTGGAATGACGATCGCGTCTCCGCGGAACCGGCAGCGTCGGTCGGATCTGCGTAAACCGAGTCTGCCCAAAACATGGCCGGCAGAGACAGACTGACAAGAACGAGGCTGATCAGGCTCAGCCGAAGCGCGAAGCGTCGGTGCATCGAAGCGTCCTCCAGGGTTTTGACCGCAGTCTAACCCGAAGATCGAGCTAGATTCGCTACCCGACCCAGCAATGCGGTATCGTGCAGCCTCCATGCGAGCGCCTACTCTCCGCTTTTGCGTCGCTTGTGCCGTGATGGCACCGTTCACGGTTGTCCATTGTGCTGTCGAGCCCATCACGGTCAAGCCTCCCACAGTCGCGCCACTCGCGGCCGCCGACAAACCCGTATTCACCGGGCAGGCGATCGAGATCCGCAGCGCACCTGTACAGCTCTTCGAGGACAGCCCAAGTCGCCGTCAAATCGGGCGATTGCTCTACCGCTCTGGGCTTTCCCTGACGTCCGACTGGCCATCCTTTGGTGGCTTTTCGGGGCTGGTGATCGATGGCGACAATCGTCAACTCACTGCCATCTCCGATCAAGGCCACTGGCTGACTGCCACCCTGGAGCTGACAGCAGACGGCACTCTCGCCGGGCTGACGGACGGCCGGATGGACCGGCTGTGCGACGATGACGGAGAACCGGTTGCCGCCTGGGAGCGACGCGACGCCGAAGAGATCCAGCAGCTACCAGGAAGAGGCTTCCTGGTGAGCTTCGAACGCCACCATCGCCTGGCATTGTTTCGACACTCAGCCGACGGCGAGCCGCCACTCAACAGTTTGCCGCAACCCTTCCCATTTCCTCCCGCGATCATCCCGACGCAACCCAACAAAGGGATGGAAGCCTTCGTCCTGCTACCCGACGGTCGTTTACTGACCTTCGCCGAAGAGTTGCGCACCATCACCGGCGACATGATCGGCTGGATCGGCCATCCCGAGCTTGGCGACTGGCGCCTGCTGACCCTCGTCACGCGGGAGGACTTCTTGCCCACCGGCGCTGCTCTGCTCCCTTCGGGAGATGTCCTCTTGCTGGAGCGCAGCTTCCATAAGTCGACGGGTAACAGGATCCGGCTGTCGATTCTGGAGGCGAGCCAACTCGAGCCCGAGGCCCGGATCGAACCCGCTGAGCTAGCCTTGATCGAGCCGCCAGCAACCACCGACAATATGGAAGCCATCGCTACTCACTTGGGGCCACAGGGTGAAACCTTGATCTACCTGCTATCGGACAACAACTTCAGCGATATCCAACGCACGTTGTTGATGCAGTTCGAGCTGCAGCTGCCATGAGCTTTTTCCGGCACGTCTCGGCGTGGGCGACTCACCTATCTTGAAGGCGTTTCACCGATGAGGGCTCGAGTCCAAACTGTCATCTTCTACTGCCTGATGGTGGTAGCCACCTGGGCAGCGGTTGAACTCTTCGCCGTCGCGGCAACCGGCATCAAATACGGACACCTCTATTCGCCGAGTGGCGTCAAAAGCCTAGCCGAATCGGTTGTTGCCGGCCCGCAGGCGACTGCTCAGCCGTCCGCTGAAGCTCCCAGGCTTTCCGGTGCTCCTCAGGCTGAGGTGATCCATCCTTATATCGGCGTCGTCTTGGACCCGGACCGAGATCCCACCGGCAACGTGTCCAAACTGGGATTCCGTTCGGGCGATGCAGCAGAAGAGATATGGCAGGACTCTGACACTTTGATCGTCGGGATCTTCGGTGGATCCTTTGCTTTCGGCGTGCATCAACAGAGCCTGCGAATCGGCGGAGAGAAGATCGCGCAAGGCTTGGGAATCCGTAACCGGAAAATCGTCACGGTCAATTTCAGCAAAGGCGGCTACAAGCAGCCGCAACAACTGATGACGCTCGCCTACCTGCTGTCCCTCGGCGCCCGCTTCGACATTGTCATCAATATCGACGGCTTCAATGAAGTGGCTCTGCCTCCGGGAGAAAACATCCCTAGAGGGGTCAATCCGTTCTATCCGCGCATGTGGCACCTGAAGGCTCAGAAGACGCTCGACCCAGAGGCGGTGCGAAAGGTCGGGTATATGGAGTATCTCGACAGTGAACGCAAACGACGGGCGAGCCAGCTGCTCGACCACAGTCTCTATCGCAGTGCTTTGTTGTCGTTGATCTGGCGGGTTGTCGATCAGCGACTCGCAGCTTCAGTCCTCGCGGCTCGCCAGGAAGTCGATCGGTCGGCAGTGGGCACCTCGCGCTTCATGCTCACCCAGGGATCTTTGAAATGCCTACAACGAGCAAACCTCCCCAAAGACCTCATGGAGCCATTACAAGCCCTTCGAGACCAACCCTTCAACCGCCAAGCCGAGCTCCAAGAGGTTGTTGTCGACAAACTCGGAGCCGAACACGCCGCTGAACACCGCAGGAAAATCACTCGGTGCACTGAGAAGACAGCAACCTCGTTCACAGCACTCGGCCCTAAACACCCTGTCGCCAGCGACGACCTGCTCTATCGCGACCTGGCAGGGATGTGGGAGCGCAGCTCGGTCGAAATGAAGGCGTTGTGTGATGCCCACGGCATTCGCTACTACCACTTCCTCCAGCCCAACCAATATGTCGAGGGATCCAAGCCTCTGAGCGCCGAAGAACGACGCATCGCGATCAACGAAGCGCAGAATGCGGCACAAGGTGTGGCCGCAGGTTATCCCAGGCTGTGGGAGTCTGGGCAAAGACTCCAGGACAGAGGAGTCGCTTTTACCGACCTGACGATGCTCTATGAGGATGTCTCGGGAGTCCTCTACGTCGACGATTGTTGCCACGTGAATTGGGCAGGGTACCGGTTGGTGCTGGACAAGATCCTCGAGGTCATCGCTGCGGACCTGTAATCGCGCAGACCTGTAATCGCGCAGACCTGTAGTCGCGCAGACCTGTGATCGCCGCGGACCTGTGATCGCTACCGACACACTAGCGCCGCTACCACCCTTCAGACTTCCCGCGAGATGGCAGATCGGAGGAGGGTTCAGGCGCTGGCCAGGGGTTTACCAGAGTTTTACCTCCGAACCCCGGCCGCAGCCGTATCACGTGGGTACAGTAGAGCTACTGAAACTTGACGTAAGATCCGACCTAACTCTTTTTGGGATCTACCTTTTTTGGGACCAGACCTGTGAAACGAATCCTCGGCATACTCATTGCCTTATCGATTGTCGCATTGCTGGCGGCCCCCAAGCTGAAGACTCGCGGCGATGTCGCGGCACCAGCTCCGGCCGCCGAGGTGCAGCGCGTGCTGAAGGTGGCGGTGCTGGACGTTACTCCACAGCACTTGACGGAACGGCTGTCGACCACCGGCACGGTGCGCGCCAACGAGCACGTGGAGCTGGTGAGCGAGATCGCCGGCAAGATCGAAGCGATTGTGTTCCGTGAAGGTAGCCGAGTCGCCGCCGGACAGGTGCTGCTCGAAATCAATGACGACGCGCTGCAAGCCGAGCTCGAACGCACCACGTTTCGGGTGCAATTGGCCGAACGACGGGAAGCCCAGAAGAAGCAGCTGAGCGACGAAGGGGTGATCAGTGGCGAAGAGTACGAACTGGCGCTCAACGAGCTCAATGTCTTGCGCTCCGAGCAGCGACTGATCGAGGCGCGGCTGCTCAAGACCAAAATTCGAGCGCCGTTTGCGGGCATCATCGGCCTGCGTTACGTTA